>NZ_CP095412.1:1310118-1965177 GCF_023016265.1 Blastococcus sp. PRF04-17
ATCGCGGTGGACACCGAGCGCGGGCTCCTCGTCCCGGTCATCCACGAGGCCGGTGACCTCAGCCTCGGCGGCATCGCCCGCAAGATCGCCGACCTGGCGGAGCGCACGCGGACGAACAAGATCACCCCGGACGAGCTCGGTGGCGGCACCTTCACGCTGACCAACACCGGCAGCCGCGGCGCGTTGTTCGACACCCCGATCATCAACCAGCCGCAGGTGGCCATCCTCGGCGTCGGCTCGGTGGTGAAGCGCCCGGTCGTGGTGCAGGACGCCGAGCTCGGCGAGGTCATCGCGATCCGGTCGATGGTCTACCTGGCCCTCACCTACGACCACCGGATCGTCGACGGGGCCGACGCCGCCCGCTTCCTCACCACGGTGCGCGAGCGGCTGGAGGCCGGTCAGTTCGAGGGCGAGCTGGGGCTCGCCTAGCAACCGGACCTCTGCCCCCACCACTCGCAGGCTCGCGGCGGGCCCCTGCACGGGCCCGCCGCCGCTTGTCTCCAGAGGAGGGTCACGTGAAGGTCGCCGTCTCGGGCGCCTCGGGGCTCATCGGCAAGGCCCTCGTGCCCGCGCTGCGGGCGGACGGGCACGAGGTGCTGGTGCTGGTCCGCCGCACTCCGCGGACCGCCGACGAGCACCGCTGGGACCCGCAGCACCGAAGGATCGACCCCTCCCTGCTGGGGGACGTCGACGCGGTGATCAACCTGGCCGGCACGCCGATCCGGCCGCGCCCGTTCACGGCGGCCTACAAGAAGAGCCTGCTCGACAGCCGGGTCGACGCCACCTCGACGATCAGCGAGGCACTGGCCACGGCCGCCGCGGCCGACCCCGGCCGCCGTCGGGTGCTGCTGTCGGCGTCGGCGGTGGGCTTCTACGGCGACACCGGTGCCCGGACGGTCACCGAGAGGGACGGCCCGGGCGAGGACTTCCTCGCGCGCCTGTGCGTGCAGTGGGAGGGCGCCACGGCCCCGGCGGAGGCGGCCGGGGTTCGCGTCGTGCACCTGCGCACGGGGCTCGTGCTCGGTCGGGGTGCGCTGCTTCTGCAGATCCTCGGGCTGGTCTTCCGGCTGGGGCTGGGCGGCCGGCTGGGCTCGGGCCGGCAGTACTGGCCGTGGGTCAGCCTGCGCGACGAGGTCGACGCCGTCCGCTTCCTGCTCACCGCCGACGACGTCTCCGGTCCGGTCAACGTGACGGGCCCCGAGCCGGTGACCAACGCCGAGTTCACCGAGCGCCTGGGGGCCGCCGTGTCCCGCCCGACGTTCCTCGCCGTCCCCCGGTTCGCCATCTCGCTCGCGCTCGGGGAGTTCGGCCGGTCCAGCGTCCTCGCCGGCCAGCGGGCGGTGCCCGCCGTCCTGCAGGACGCGGGCTTCGTCTTCACCCACACCACGGTGGACGAGGCGCTGCGCGCCGCGCTGTCGGGCGCCTGAGTTTCAGCCGGCGCGTTCGGCGCTCGCCATCCGCCAGCCGTCCTGGGTGAGCACCAGCACCATGCGGACGGGCAGATCCGGGCGACCGGCGGCGCCGCGCACCGCCGGACCGTCCGCGTCGGCGATGGCCACGACCTCGTGGGCGGGCCAGCGGTCCACCAGCTCCACCTCCACGCTGTCGCCGGTGACCTCCTCCACGCCGGTCACCGCCACGACAGCCGGCGTGAAGCCCCGCAGCGCTTCTCCCGCGGCCGACAGGCCCCGCGCGTGCTGTTCGTCGGCGGCCCGCAGCGGGCTGCCGGGGGCGTAGATCGTCCCGAAGTCGGCGGTGGGCGGATCTGCGAAGGCCGCGGCACGGCGACGGTAGAGGTCCGCCAGGACCTCCCGCCACGCGGCCTCGTCGGCCGGGACCGCCCGGGCGTCGGCCGGCGACCCGGCCTCCGCGACGCCGGACCGGGCCGGCTCCGGCAGTGTGGTCGCCGCGGCCACCACGGGCTCCTCCCCCGCGGCCGGGTCGGGACCGAGCGCCCGCACCACCGCCCAGGCCGGCAGCGCGAGCGCCACGACGGCGATCACCCCCATGACCGCCCGGCGCACGGCCGGCCTCCGCATCGCGCCGGTCCACCGCTCGACGGCGGCCGACCAGGCGGCACGGCGGCCGGTGGCGTCGACCACGACCGGAGCCGGGCGCGGTCGCCGGCCGGGCACCTGGTGGGTCAGTTCCGTCCGCGGACTCCGACCGGCCCGGCTCAGCTCCGCGTCGGTCACGCCGTCGACCGGCAGCCGCACCGGTTCGGGACGGCAGGCGTGCCGCAGGTCGAGCGCGAACGCGGCGGCCGAACCGCGGTCGTGCGGATCCACCGCCAGCCCGCGCAGGATCACCTCGACCAGCCGCAGGGGGGCGTCGGGCGCCAGCTCGGCGAGGTCCGGGACGAAGCCCTCGGCCGCGACCCGCAGGGTGTCGGCCGGCGTGGCGGCGTTCCACGGAGCGATGCCGGTCAGCGCGTGGAAGGCAGCCGCGGCGATGCCGAAGACGTCGGACGCCGGCCCGGGCGCCCCGCCCCGTGCGACGGTCGGGTCGACGTACGCGGGGGTGACCTCTCCCGCCGCGGCCTCGCCGAGCACCCTGGCCACGCCGAGGTCGGTCAGGACCGGCCGGCCCTCTGCGGTGAAGACGATGTTCCCCGGCGAGAGGTCGGCGTGGACGACGCCGTGGCCGTGGGCGTGTGCGAGCGCCGCGGCCACCGGCGCGATGGCGGTGACCACCTCACCCGGGCGGAGCCGTCCCCGCCGGGCGAGCAGTGCGGCCAGGCTGCCCCCCGCGAGCAGCTCGAGCACCAGAGCCACCCGGGCGGCTCCCCCGCGACGCGGCTGGTGCACCACCTCGATCAGCCGCACCAGGTGCGGGTGGTCCAGCTCACCCAGCAGCGCCGCCTCCCGGCCCTGTCGCTCCGGATCCCCGGCGACGAGCACCTTGACGGCGACCGGCTCGCCCCCGCGCCGTGGCACGGCCCGCCACACCTCCCCCGAGCCACCGCGCCCGAGCAGCGACTCGAGCACGTAGCCCGGCACGACCGGCGGCTGGGCGGCACCCGGCGACGGAGACGGGACGGCGAGCGACATGACGGGGACGGTAGGAGGAACCGGCCGGCCGGCGCGGCGGCTGTCCACAGGCGTACCCGCACCGGCTCGGATCCCGGGCAGTGGCTACCGTCGGTACATGTCGCCGGTCGGGAGCGCGGAGGTGCTCATCGTCGGCGCCGGCCTCGCCGGGCTGTCCGCCGCCACGCGGCTGCACGCCGCCGGCCACGACGTCCAGGTCCTCGAGGCCGGGGCGCACGCCGGCGGACGGCTGGCGACGGAGCGGATCGACGGCTTCGCGGTCGACCGGGGCTTCCAGGTGCTGAACACCGGCTACCCACGGGCGGCGGACCTCGACCTGCCCGCGCTCGAGCTCGGCTGGTTCGGGCGGGGGGCGATCCTGCGCCACGAGGGCCGGGTGCACCGCGTCGGGGACCCCCGGCAGAACCCGCGCTGGGCGCCGGGCACCGTCGCCGCGCCACTGGGCGGCCTCCGCGAGAAGGCCGCGATCGCCGCCTTCTCCGTGCGGTCGGGATACTCGCCGGTGTCCCGGCTGCTCCGCCGTCCCGAGCAGTCGGCCGAGGACTCGCTGCGAGCAGCTGGCGTCGGCGACGCCGCGCTCGAGCGCTTCTTCCGGCCCTTTCTCGCCGGCGTCCTGCTGGAACGGGAGCTGGCGACGTCCAGCCGCTACGTCGACCTGCTGTGGCGGTCCTTCGTCCGCGGCACGGTCGGGCTGCCGGCCCGTGGCATGCAGGCCGTCGGCGAGCAGCTGGCCGCGCGGCTCCCGGCCGACCGGGTCCACCTCCGGACGCCGGTCCGTGCGGTCTCGGCCGGACGTGTCGAGACCGCCGACGGCACCTGGACGGCCCGGGCCGTCGTCGTCGCCACCGATCCGCGGACCGCCGCCACGCTGCT
Organism: Blastococcus sp. PRF04-17; assembly: GCF_023016265.1. Lineage (GTDB taxonomy): Bacteria > Actinomycetota > Actinomycetes > Mycobacteriales > Geodermatophilaceae > Blastococcus_B. The sequence continues at coordinate 1,314,042 of NZ_CP095412.1, forward strand.
GCCGGCGGCCGTGGCCGGCGCACCGCGACACGTCACCACGCACCTCCACGTCCTTCCGGCCTCACCGTGGAACGAGCCGCTGATCGTCCTCGGCGAGCCCGGCGGGCGGCTGGTGAACACGGTGGTGGTGTCCGACGCCCAGCCCCGCTACAGCCCGGACGGCCGCGCCCTGGTGGCGAGCTCGACCTTGCAGCCCACCCGGGAGTCGGACGTGCGGGCGGAGATCGCCCGCGCCCACGGGGTCGCGCCGGCCGATCTCGAGCACCTCACCACCGTCACGGTGACCGGCGCCCAGCCGGCGGCACCGCCGCCGCTCCAGCTCCGCCGCCCGGTCGACCTCGGAGATGGCGTCTACGTCTGCGGCGACCACCGCGACACCCCGTCCATCCAGGGCGCCATGGCCAGCGGCGCCCGCGCCGCACGCGCCGTCCAGCGTGGGCTGCGCTCGTCCGCCGTCCCCCAGGGAGCCTGATGCCCGCCTCCGCGCCGACGATCGTCGCCACGAGCATGGCCGGCTTCGCCAGCCGTGGCCGCGGCCCCTACGACTGGCGGCCGGCGCCCGTCTTCGACCTGGCGTTCTCGCTCGCGGACGCGCGCGACCGGCCGCGGCTGTGCTACCTCGGCACGGCCACCGGCGACGACCCGGTCCGGCTGGCCGGCGTCTACGGCGCCTTCGCCGGGAGCGCCGTCCAGGTCAGTCACCTGAGCCTGTTCACCATGCCGACCGTCCCGGACGTGCGCAGCCACCTGCTCGCCCAGGACGTCGTCTGGGTCGGCGGTGGCAGCGTGGCCAACCTGCTCGCGCTGTGGCGGCTGCACGGGCTCGACGAGATCTTCCGCGAGGTGTGGGAGGCGGGCGTCGTCCTGGGCGGTGTGAGCGCCGGATCGCTGTGCTGGCACGTGGGCGGGACCACCGACTCCTTCGGCCCCGAGCTGCGACCGGTGACGAACGGGCTGCGCTTGATCCCGACGTCCAACGGCGTCCACTACGACTCCGAGGAGCAGCGCCGTCCGCTCTACCACCAGCTGGTCGCCGACGGGACGCTGCCCGGCGGACACGCCACCGACGACGGCGTCGGCCTGGTCTACCGCGGCACCGAGCTGGTCGAGGTGGTGGCCGACCGACCCGACGCCGCGGCCTACCGCGTGGAGCGAGGTCCCGACGGCAGCGTCGTGGAGACGCGGCTGGAGCCTCGCCGGCTCTCGTGAGCGCCACACTTGCCACTGACAGCTTGTCAGTGACAAGCTTGCGCCATGGGCACCGACGATCTGCGGACGACGCTGCTCCGCTCCGCGGCCGAAGTGGTGGCGCGCTCCGGCGTCGGCGAGGTCTCGGTCCGCGAGCTCGCACGACAGGCCGGGGTCTCGCACGCGGCGCACCGGTACCACTTCGCCTCGCGAACCGGACTGCTGACGGCGCTGGCCGCCGAGGGGCACCGACTGCTGGCCGGGGAACTCGAGCGCGCCGCCGGCGAGAGCTTCCTCGAGGTCGGCGTCGCCTACGTCCGCTTCGCCCGCGACCACCCCGGCCACTTCACTGTCATGTTCACGCCGGACGTACTGGACGACTCCGATGCGGACCTGACCGCCGCCAGGTCCAGGACCTTCGGCGTCCTGCAGGGGGCGTGCACGCCATGGCGGCCGAGGGCCGGCTCGAGGACGCCCGGGCCGCCGTCGTGGCGGCATGGTCGCTGGTCCACGGCTTCGCCACCCTCGCCGCCACCGGCAACCTCGCCGGCGCCGGACTCACCGGCCGGACCGACGGCGACGCCCTGCTCGACCTCGCCCGACGCGCGGCGGGGATGCTCTACGGCTCCCCCGGAAGGGACCCAGATCATGGGTGACACGCTCCTGACCGTCCACGTCGTGGCGGCACCGCCGGCCTGCTCCTCGGACCGCTGTGGCTGCTGGGCCGGCAACGCGGCTCCCGAGCGTCGTCGGCAGCGGTGGCGTACCAGGTGGCGGTGACCGTCGTCAGCGTCACCGGAGCGGCGCTGGCGATCCGCACACCGGGGCTGGTCTGGCTACTGCCGGTCGCCGTCCTCACACAGGCCCTCGCCCTCACCGGTGCCCTGGCGCGCCGGCGGAGCTGGCGTCGCTGGGACGCCCTGCAGCCGCACCTGCTCGGCGGCTCGTACATCGTGCTGGTCACCGCCCTGCTGGTCGCCGAGACCGGCAATGCGCTGTTCTGGGCACTGCCCGCCGTCGTCGGCCAGCTGCCGATCGCGATGGCCAAGCGGCGGCTGCACGCGGCGGCGGCACTCGGCTGACGGAGCCACTCCTCGTCCGGGGCCTACGCTGAACCGCGTGACCGAGCTGCGGATCGAGCGGGCGGGGCTGGTCCCCTACGAGCAGGCCTGGGCGCGGCAGCGGGAGCTGCACGCCGCCCGCGTGGCCGGCGAGGGTCCCGACACCCTGCTGCTGCTCGAGCACCCGTCGGTCTACACCGCGGGCAAGCGCACCCTGCCGCACGAGCGGCCGTTCGACGGAACGCCGGTCATCGACGTCGACCGGGGTGGCAAGATCACCTGGCACGGCCCCGGTCAGCTGGTCGGCTACCCGATCGTGGCGCTGCCCGACCCGATCGACGTGGTGGCCTACGTCCGCCGGCTGGAGCAGGCACTGATCGAGGTGTGCGCCGGCTTCGGCCTGGACACCATCCGGGTCGAGGGTCGCAGCGGCGTGTGGGTCGCGGCGGACGGCACGCGTCCGGAGCGCAAGGTGGCCGCGATCGGCGTCCGGGTCGCCCGCGGGGTGACGATGCACGGGTTCGCGCTGAACTGCGACCCGGACATGAGCTTCTTCGGCAACATGATCCCGTGCGGCATCCCCGACGCCGGGGTGACCTCGCTGTCGGCGGAGCTCGGCCGCGACATTCCCGTCGACGAGGCCACCGAGCCAGTCGAGAAGGCGATCCGCCGGGTCCTCACCTTCTAGGCGCCAGAACCGCGGTTTCGGCCCCTCCGGGGAGGGGCCGAAACCGCGGTTCTGGCGCCTCAGCCGAGGACGAAGTTGACCAGCCGGCCGGGGACGGCGACGACGCGGCGCACCGTCTTCCCGTCCAGGTGTGCCGCCACCTTCTCGTCGGCCCGCGCCGCCGCCTCCAGCGCGGCTGCATCGGCATCGGCCGGCACGCTGACCTGAGCCCGCACCTTGCCGTTCACCTGGACGGCGACCTGCACGGTGTCCTCCACCAGCCAGCGCTCCTCGGCGACCGGGAACGGGTGCCAGGCCAGCGACTCGCCGTGGCCCAGTCGCGACCACAGCTCCTCGGCCACGTGCGGGGCCAGTGGCGCGACCATGAGCACCAGCGGCTCGACGACCGAGCGGGGCACCGGCCGGTCGGCGCCGTACACCGACGTCAGGTGGTTGGTCAGCTCGGTGATCCGGGCGATGGCGATGTTGAACCGCAGCGTCGAGAACCCGTCGCGGACGCCGGCGATGGTCCGGTGCAGGGCACGCAGCGTCTCCTCCGACGGCTCCTCGTCGGCGGCCCGCACGGCCCCCGAGTTCTCGTCGACCACCACGCGCCAGATCCGCTGCAGCAGCCGCTGCGACCCGACGACGGCCTTGGTCTCCCAGGGCCGCGACTGGTCCAGCGGGCCGGTCGACATCTCGTACACGCGGAAGGTGTCGGCCCCGTACGCGCCGATCATCTCGTCCGGCGTGACCATGTTCTTCAGGCTCTTGCCGATCTTCCCGTACTCGCGGTTGACCGGCTTGCCCTCGTAGAAGAACTGCCCGTCCTTCTCGACCACGTCGGTCGCCGGCACGTAGAACCCGCGCTCGTCGGTGTAGGCGTAGGCCGAGATGTAGCCCTGGTTGACCAGCCGGCGGAACGGCTCCTCGCCCGAGACGTAGCCCAGGTCGAACAGCACCTTGTGCCAGAACCGGGCGTACAGCAGGTGCAGGACGGCATGCTCGACCCCGCCGACGTAGAGGTCGACGCCGCCGACATCGCCGGGCTCACGGGGACCCAGCCAGTAGCGCTCCAGCTCCGGGTCGACCATCTGCTCGTCGTCCCCCGGGTCGAGGTAGCGCAGGTAGTACCAGCAGGAGCCCGCCCAGTTGGGCATCGTGTTGGTCTCGCGGCGGTACTTCTTCGGCCCGTCGCCCAGGTCCAGCTCGACCGTCGTCCACTCGGTCGCCCGCGACAGCGGCGGCTCCGGGGACGAGTCGGCGTCGTCGTCGGCGAAGGTCTTCGGTGAGTAGTCGTCCACCTCGGGCAGCAGCACCGGCAGCATCGACGTCGGGACGGCGACCGGCAGGTCGTGCTCGTCGTAGACGATCGGGAACGGCTCGCCCCAGTAGCGCTGCCGGCTGAACAGCCAGTCGCGCAGCTTGTAGGTGGTCGTCGCCTCGCCGGAGCCCTTCGCCACCAGCCACTCGGTGATGCGGGCGATGGCGTCGGCCTTGGTCAGGCCGTCCAGCGAGATCTCGTCGTTGGCCGAGTTGATCATCTGGCCGGCGCCGGTCCACGCCTCGCCGTCCCAGTCCGCCGGCGGCTGCACCGTCCGGACGACGTCCAGCCCGAACGCCTTCGCGAAGTCCCAGTCGCGCTGGTCCTCGCCGGGCACCGCCATGATGGCGCCGGTGCCGTAGCCGGTCAGCACGTAGTCGGCGATGAACACCGGCAGCTCGCGGCCGTTGACCGGGTTGAGCGCGGTGACGCCCAGCCAGACTCCGGTCTTCTCGCGGCCGGCGTCCTGCCGGTCCAGCTCGGAGCGGCGCGACGCCTGGCGCTGGTAGGCCTCGACGGCCTCCCGCGGGGTGGCCGCTCCCCCGGTCCAGCGCGGGTCGGCGTCCGCCGGCCACTCCGACGCGGTCAGCGACCCGACCAGCGGGTGCTCCGGCGCCAGCACCATGTAGGTGGCGCCGAACAGCGTGTCCGGGCGGGTGGTGAAGACCTCGATGGTCTCGTTGTTGCAGGAGAAGCCGATCCGCGCACCGGTCGAACGGCCGATCCAGTTGCGCTGCATCAGCTTCAGCGAGTCGGTCCAGTCCAGCCGGTCCAGGTCGTCGAGCAGCCGGTCGGCGTAGGCGGTGATCCGCATCATCCACTGGGTCAGCGGACGCCGGAACACCGGGAAGTTGCCCCGCTCGGAGCGCCCGTCGGCGGTGACCTCCTCGTTGGACAGCACGGTGCCCAGCCCGGGGCACCAGTTCACCGGCGCCTCGTGCAGGTAGGCCAGCCGGTGGGCGTCGACGACCTTGCGCTTGTCGACCTCGTCCAGCTCCGCCCACGGCCGACCCGACGGGTTCGTGCCCGGGGCCGGCTCACGGGTGCCGGCATCCAGCTCGGCGACCAGCTCCTCGATCGGGCGCGCCTTGCCGGCCGACTCGTCGAACCACGACCCGAAGATCCGCAGGAAGATCCACTGGGTCCACTTGTAGTAGCCCGGGTCGATCGTGGCGAAGGTCCGCCGCTCGTCGTGGTCGACGCCCAGCCGGCGCAGCTGCGCCTTGATGGCCGCGATGTTCTGCTCGGTCGTGATCCGCGGGTGCTGACCGGTCTGGACGGCGTACTGCTCGGCGGGCAGGCCGAACGCGTCGTAGCCCATGGGGTGCAGGACGTTGCGCCCGTCCATGCGCAGGAAGCGGCTGGTGACGTCGGTGCCCAGGTAGCCCAGTGGGTGCCCGACGTGCAGGCCGGCGCCCGACGGGTAGGGGAACATGTCCATCAGGAAGGCCTTGGGCCGGTCGGCCACCTTCTCGAAGCCGTCACTCAGCGAGCCGGTCGGGTTCGGCGTGTGGAACGTGCCCTCGGCCTGCCAGCGGTCCTGCCAGGAGAGCTCGATGCGGTGCGCCAGCTCCGGCGTGTAGCGGTGCGGCGGGACGTCCCCGGCCGGCTGGCCGTTGGACTGGTCGGCGTTCTGGCTCATCGCTGGTGCTCCTGGGTCATCGCAACGTACCGGCGGCAGACATGAAGAAACCCCTCACTCAGGAGGGGTCGCCGTGCTGTCCGAGCGTCTCAGGTCAGCACGGCCGGCGAAGCAGGAGCCGCCTGGTCACCGCGCCAGCCTACCGCGCCGGCGGCGATCCTCCGACGGGGACCGCGGGACGGTGGCGCTCACCGTCGCTGTGGCCTCCGCGTCCCGACGGCCACTCACCCCTTAGGGGAGGTTCGCCTCCAGCCGGCCGGCACCGCGGCCGATACCCGTTGTGTGCAATCGACCTCGGCGGCGAGAGCTAGCCGCCCGGCGGGCTCGCGGCCGGCACTGATCTTCACGCTCGTCTCGCTCGGCCTGTTCGCGACCGGGATCGGGCCACGTCCCTCCGGCGACGCCTGGGCTGCGACCTACGACCTGGTCCTCTACAACGCCGTGTACGTCGGGGCGGCGCTGGTCTGCCTGCTCGCTTGTCGGCGTTCCCGTGCCGACCGAGTCGCCTGGGCGGCGCTGGCCGCCGCGATCGTCCTCGGCCTCGCCGGCAACCTGGTCTACACGCTGGCCGTCGCCACGCTGCCCGAGGAACCGTTCCCGTCGGCCGCAGACTTCTTCTACCTGGCGTACTACGTGCCGCTCTACGTGGCATTGGTGGCGCTGATCCGCACGCGGGTCACCCGCTTCCACGCCAGCATGTGGCTCGACGGGGTGGTGGGCGCACTCGGCGCCGGAGCGGTCTCCGTCGCCGTCCTGCTCGGACCGGCCCTCGAACTGACCGAGGGCGACATCGCTGCGGTCATCACGAGCATGGCGTACCCGATCGCCGACGTCGTCCTGCTGGCGCTCCTCGTGGCGGTCGGCGCGATCCTCGGCGTCCGCCGCGACCGGACCCTGCTGCTGCTCGCCGCGGCGATCGCAGCCAACCTGCTCGGCGACATCGTCTTCCTCGACCTCGCCACCCAGGGCATCTACGTCGAGGGTGGGCCGCTCGACCTCACGTGGCTGACCGCGATGGCGCTCATCGCGATCGCGGCCGCGACCAGCCGCGAGGCGCCGCGCACCGGCGAGACCACCCGCGTCGGATGGCGCGTGCTCGCCGTTCCGCTGGCCTGCAACATGGCCAGCCTCGTCGTCCTCGGCCTGGACGCCGGCAGTCGGTTCAACCCCGCGGCCGCCTGGCTCGCGGTCGGCTGCGTGCTGGCTGCCCTCGCCCGGGTCGCGATCACGTTCCGGGAGGTGCGCGCGTTCAACGAGGTCAGGGAACAGGCCCTCACCGACGAGCTGACCGGGCTGCCGAACCGTCGCGCCCTGTTCGCGCAGACGACCGCCGTCCTGGAGGGAGCCTCGGCCCAACGGCCCGCGGCCTTCCTGCTCCTCGACCTCGACGGCTTCAAGGAGGTCAACGACAGCCTCGGCCACCACGCGGGTGACCATCTGCTGCGGCAGGTGGGCCCGCGACTGCGCCCCGCGCTGCGGACGGGTGACGTGCTGGCCCGCCTCGGTGGCGACGAGTTCGCCGTCCTCCTGCCGGAGGCCGGCCTGGACGAGGCGGAGGCGCTCGCCGAGCGGCTCCGGCAGCTGCTGCTGCAGCCGTTCACCGTCGAGGGCATCCGCCTGCACGTCGGCGTCAGCATCGGCGTGGCCAGCGCCCCGGTGCCGGCCGCGACGGTCGAGGAGCTGCTCCGCTGCGCCGACGTCGCCATGTACGCGGCGAAGGCCGGACGCTCCGGCGTCCACGTGTACGTCCCCGACCCGCGAGGCGGCACCAGCGACCGGCTGCGCACGATGGAGGAGCTGCGGACGGCGCTGGAGCGCGAGGACCAGCTCGTGGTCCACCTGCAGCCGCAGGTCGACCTGGACGACGGGCGGGTGGTGGGCGCCGAGGCGCTCGTCCGCTGGCAGCACCCGGTCCGCGGGCTGCTCTCACCCGCGGACCTGCTGCCGGCGGCCGAGCAGGCGGGTCTGCTCCGCCCGCTCGCGGACGCCGTACTGGAGCTGGCCCTGGACGCAGCGGCACGGTGGTGGCCCCAGCGCGAGGTGCCCGTGTCGGTGAACCTGTCCGCGGCCAACGTCACCGACCTCGACCTCCCGGGCAAGGTGGCCCAGGCACTGCTCCGCCACGGTCTGCCGGCCGCGGCGCTGACCCTCGAGCTGGTGGAGGACACGCTGATGTCCGACCCCGAGCGGGGTCGCCAGGTCCTCGGCGAGCTGCGCCGGCTCGGCGTCCGGACCTCGATCGACGACTACGGCACCGGCTACAGCTCGCTGGCCTACCTCCGGCACCTCCCGGCCGACGAGCTCAAGCTCGACCGGAGCCTCACCCACGACGTCGGCACCGACGTGCGGGCGGCGGCGATCGTGCGGCACACCGTGGCGCTGGTGCACGAGCTGGGCATCTCCCTGGTCGCCGAGGGCGTGGAGGACGACGCCACCGGCCTGGTCCTGCGCGATCTGGGCTGCGACGTCGCCCAGGGGTACGCCATCGCCCGCCCGATGCCGGTCGAGGACTTCCTGCAGTGGCTGCAGCGGCCGGTCCGCCCGCTGGGGGTCGGCTCGAGGTAGCCGCTCAACCCAGCTGCGGCACCACCTCGGCGGCCACGAGGTCGAGGTGGTCGAGGTCGGAGAGGTCCAGCACCTGGAGGTAGACCCGCTCGGCACCGGCCTCGGCGTACCGGCCGAGAACGTCGACGGCCTCGGCAGGGGTGCCCGCGACGCCGTGGGCCCGCAGCTCGTCGACCTCGCGGCCGATCGCGGCGGCACGGCGGGCGAGCTCGGCCTCGTCCTTGCCGACGCACAGGACCAGCGCCGAGCTGCAGACGATCGACGAGGGATCGCGCCCGGCCTGCTCGCACGCCTCGCGGACGCCGGTGAACAGCCGTGCGTTCGCCTCGACCGACTCGAACGGCACGTTGAACTCGGCGGCGTAACGGGCCGCGAGCCGGGGCGTGCGGCGCCGCCCCTTGCCGCCGACGATCAGCGGGATGCCGCCGTCCTGCACGGGCTTGGGCAGTGCCGGCGAACCGGCGACCTGGTAGTACCGCCCGTCGAAGTCGAACGTCTCCCCCTCCGGAGTGCTCCAGAGGCCGCTGACGATCGCCACCTGCTCCTCGTAGCGGTCGAAGCGCTCCCCGAGTTCGGGGAACGGGATCCCGTAGGCGGTGTGCTCGGCCTCGAACCAGCCGGCACCGATGCCGAGCTCCACGCGGCCGCCGCTCATCTGGTCGACCTGGGCGACGGAGATCGCCAAGGGACCGGGGAGCCGGAAGGTGGCCGCCGTCATGAGCGTGCCGAGCCGGATCCGGCTGGTCTCGCGGGCCAGGCCGCCGAGGGTCACCCACGCGTCGGTGGGGCCCGGCAGCCCGTCGCCGCCCATCGTCAGGTAGTGGTCGGACCGGAAGAACGCCTCGAATCCGGTCTCCTCGGTGCGCCGGGCGACGGCCAGGAGGTCGTCGTACGTGGCGCCCATCTGGGGCTCGGTGAAGATCCGCAACTGCACACCTCGACGCTAGCCACCGGTCCGGGTGGCCGCCGTCCGGGAGGCGGGCTCGGGGTGTGCTCACCGCCGGGACCGGGCAGGATGGCCGCGGAGACGATCAATCGGAGGTGCAGCTCGTGTTCCGCAAGCAGACGCGTGGTCAGGTCATCGGCGCCGAGCTCCAGGAGGGTCTGGCCCACATCGGGGTGGCGGCGACCGAGGCCGGGCGACTCGCGGCCGAGCAACTGGGCCCGAAGGTCGCAGCCGCCCGCGAGGCGGCCGGGCCGGCACTCGACGCCGCGCAGAAGGCAGCCGCGGCCAAGGTCGCCCCCAAGGTCGCGGCCGCCGTGGCGGTGGCCGCGCCCGCCGTGGCCTCGGCCCGCGACGCGGTCGCGCCCCGGGTGGACGCCGCCCGGGAGGCGATCGGCCCCCGCCTGGAGGCCGCCCGGGAGGCCGCGGCGCCCCGGGTCGCCGCCGCGCAGGCGGCAGCGGCGAAGGCGGCCGCCGACCTCGGCCCGCGGGTCGAGGCGGCGCAGAAGGCCCTGCGGGAGGACGTGGTCCCGCGGCTCGAGGCGGCGGAGAAGGCGGCCATCGCCTACGCAGCCCCCCGGGTCGTGGCCGCCCGCGAGGCGGTGACGCCAGCCCTCGAGAGCGCCCGCGAGACGCTCGCCGCCGGCGTCGACAGCGCCCGCAGCGAGCTCGACGCCCGCCGCGCCGAGCTGGCCGCCGCGGCCGAGAAGTCGACCCGCAAGGCGCGCAAGAAGGCCAAGAGGGCGCGCAAGGCGGCCGCCAAGAAGCACAAGCAGTTCGAGAAGGCCGCACTGGCGACGGCGAAGACCGTCAAGCGCAGGGCCGGCGTGGAGAAGTCGCCGAAGCGGTGGCCGTGGGTGTTCCTGGCCCTGGCGGTGGGTACGGCCGCCTTCGTCCTCCTGCGCCGCAAGAAGGACGACGCCTGGACCCCCGCCCCCGCCGGCGACGGTCCGGTGCCCAGCTACCGAGAGGACCCCGTGCCCAGCTCCCCGAGCTCGTCCAGCAACTCCGGCAAGACCGTGTCCACCGCCGACACCACCGGCGACTCGGCGCCGGCCGAGTCGGACATGGGCGTCCGCGACGCCCAGCTCGTCGACGGCGACGGGCCCGACGACACGACCGTCAACGGCAGCGACGCACCCCAGCCCTTCACCTCGGGCGAGGGCGGCTCCGACGCCGGTCCGACCGCCGGCCCCGACGACCGCCAGGTCTGACTCGCCCGTCCGGACGACGGCCCCGCTGCGCGGCAGCGGGGCCGTCTGCGTCTGCGGGTACCGTGGAGATCATGAGTGAGACGGTGCTCCCGACCCCATCGCAGGGCGACGGGATCGGACCGTCCGGGCGCAAACTGCTCCGCCTCGAGGTGCGCAACAGCCAGGTGCCGATCGAGCGCAAGCCGGAGTGGATCAAGACCCGGCTCAAGACGGGGCCGGAGTACACCGAGCTGAAGTCGCTGGTCCGCCGCGAGGGCCTGCACACGGTGTGCGAGGAGGCCGGCTGCCCCAACATCTACGAGTGCTGGGAGGACCGCGAGGCGACCTTCCTGATCGGCGGTGACCAGTGCACGCGGCGCTGCGACTTCTGCCAGATCGACACCGGCAAGCCGGCCGAGTTCGACGCCGACGAGCCGCGCCGTGTCGCCGAGAGCGTCGCCACGATGGGCCTGCGGTACGCCACGGTCACCGGCGTCGCCCGCGACGACCTGCCCGACGGCGGCGCCTGGCTCTACGCCGAGACCGTGCGCCAGATCCACGCCCAGCTGCCGGGCTGCGGGGTCGAGCTGCTGATCCCCGACTTCAACGCCGACCCCGACCAGCTGGCCGAGGTCTTCTCCTCGCGGCCCGAGGTGCTGGCGCACAACGTCGAGACGGTGCCGCGGATCTTCAAGCGCATCCGCCCCGGGTTCCGGTTCGAGCGGTCGCTCTCCGTGCTCACCGCCGCCCGCGAGGCCGGGCTGGTCACCAAGTCCAACCTGATCCTGGGCATGGGCGAGGAGCCGCACGAGGTCGTCGAGACCATGCAGGCCCTCCACGACGCCGGCTGCGACCTGCTCACCATCACCCAGTACCTGCGTCCCTCGCCGCGACACCACCCCGTCGTGCGCTGGGTGAAGCCTGAGGAGTTCGTGGAGTTCCAGGCCGAGGCCGAGCGCATCGGCTTCCCCGGCGTGCTCGCCGGACCGCTGGTGCGCAGTTCGTACCGCGCCGGCCGTCTCTACCAGCAGGCCATCGAGGCCCGCGGCATGGCCCGCCCCGCCTGACGCCGGCGTTTCGTCGGAGACCGACCGGCACGCCCTTAAGCTGGGGGCATGGCACGCAGCAAGTCGGCAGACTCGACCGGTCCCAGCGGCAAGGCAGGACGCGGTCCCGACGCGGGTGGGCGCGGCCGCGGCTCCGGTAAGGCGCCCAAGCTGGACAAGAACGGGCAGCCGAAGGTGGGCCGGCTGAAGAAGCTCGGCCGCAACCTGCGCATGATGAAGCAGGCCTACAAGCTGACGTCGAAGAACGACAGGAAGCTGCCGTGGCTGATGCTGATCGCCTTCGTGGTGGTCGGGGGCGTCGTCGAGCTGCTCGGCATCCTGTTCAACTCGCCGTTCCTGTTCCTGCCCCTGGCCATCATCACCGGTGTCCTCGCGGCGATGATCGTGTTCGGCCGCCGCGCCCAGGGGTCGGCCTACCGCCAGGTCGAGGGCCAGCCCGGTGCCGCCGCGTGGGTGCTCGAGGGCATGCGCGGCGACTGGACGGTCTCCTCCGGCGTCGCGGGCACGCAGCAGCTCGACGCCGTCCACCGGGTGGTGGGCCGGCCCGGCATCATCCTGGTGGCCGAGGGCAACGCGGTACGGGTCCGCGGCCTGCTGGCGCAGGAGAAGAAGAAGATCGCCCGCGTGGTCGGCGACACCCCGATCTACGACATCGTCGTCGGGGACGACGAGGGGCAGGTGCCGCTGCGCAAGCTCAGCTCGCACGTCACGAAGCTGCCCCGCAACATGACGGCCGGCGAGGTCAACGCCCTGCGCCGGCGGATGAGCGCGCTCGGTGGCGCCCGCATGCCGGTGCCCGGCGGTCCGCTGCCCGGTGGGCGCCAGATGTCGATCAGCCAGCGCCAGGTCCGCCGCCGCTGATCCGGCCTGCCCGCAGGGCCCGCCGCCGGCGTACGAGCGGTGGGGGGCGGGGAGGTCCTTCTCAGAGCCGGGTGAAGGGCTCCGCGTAGCGGAAGGTGCCCTGGACCGGGCCCTCGTGGAGCCGGCGGGCCTGGAAGTGGTCGCCCCATACCTGCTCGGGCGGCGAGACGCCGAGCTCGGTGGAGCGCACGAAACCGAACCGTCGGTAGTAGGCCGGCGACCCGAGCAGCGCGACCAGGCGCTCGTCGGCCGCCTCGGCCACCGCGAGCAGCGCGTGCACCAGGACGGTGCCGAGGCCGCGGCGCTGCCGGTCGGGGCGGATGCCGAGCGGCCCGAGCCCGAGCACCGGGGTGCCGAACGGCTCCAGCCAGCCGCGGGTCGCGATCACGTGACCGACCACGTCGCCGCCGTCCTCGGCCACCAGGGACAGGTACGGGAGGAAGCCGGCGTCCTCGCGGAGCTCGTCGACCAGTCGCGCCTCCGGGATGTCGCCCGCCGTGCGACCCACCCCGGTCACCGGGTCGACGGCGAAGGCGGCGAGGTGGAGGGAACGGACGGCGCCGTGGTCACGCGGCTGCTCGCGCCTGACGATCATCGCTCGCGGACCACCGCGGTGTCGGTGAGCCGGTCGTGCAGGCCGCGGCCGTCGGCGTCCACGATCAGCGCGGGCAGGAGCAGGCACAGCAGACCGGTGCGGACCACGGCCCGCCACAGCGCCAGTCTCTCCCCTTGCCGCGGATGCGCCAGCCGCAGACCCATCAGGTGCATGCCCGGGGTCTGCCCGACGGCGACGAGCGTGACGACGGTGACGGCGACGAAGGCGACCAGCGCCCAGTTGCCGGGCAGCTCGGGCGCGGTGAACAGCCCGGCGACCAGGGCCGAGGCCAGGGCGTCGATCATGAAGGCCACCACGCGGGTGCCGAAGTTCGCCAGCGACCCCGGCCCGTCGGGCGGCAGCCCCAGGGAGGCGCCGCGCACGCGCTCCTGAGAGGGTGGCTCCACGTCCCCGACCATGTCCGCCAGCGTAGTGAGAGGCCCCCGTGCCCCTCGCTGGCTCGCGGCTGGTCCCTGCACGGGGCCGACCGGCGCGTTGTTACCGCCCCGAAACACTCGGGACATTCCAGGGCAATTCCGCGCTCGTAGCTTTCGGGTCGGCCATCCGCCCACTACCGGAGGATCGATGTTCAACAGCCCCGACGAGGTCGCCGCCTTCATCCGCGACAACGACGTCGAGTACGTCGACGTGCGCTTCTGCGACCTGCCCGGCGTCATGCAGCACTTCACCATCCCGGCGTCGACGTTCGGCGAGGACACGTTCTCCGAGGGCCTCGGCTTCGACGGCTCCTCGATCCGCGGGTTCCAGGCGATCAACGAGTCGGACATGCTCCTGCTGCCCGATGCCAACAGCGCCTTCGTGGATCCGTTCCGCCGGCACAAGACGCTCAACGTCAACTTCTTCATCCACGACCCGATCACGCGCGAGGCCTACAGCCGCGACCCGCGCAACGTGGCGAAGAAGGCCGAGGCGTACCTGGCCAGCAGCGGCATCGCCGACACCGCGTACTTCGGCCCCGAGGCCGAGTTCTACATCTTCGACTCGATCCGGCACTCGACCGGCATCAACGAGGGCTACTACCACATCGACTCGGTCGAGGGCTCGTGGAACTCCGGCGCCCTGACCGGCGAGAACGGCGGCCCGAACCTCGGCTACAAGACGCGCGCCAAGGGTGGCTACTTCCCCGTCGAGCCCTACGACCACTACAGCGACCTGCGCGCCACGATGATGACCAACCTGACCAACGCCGGCCTCGAGCTCGAGCGCGGTCACCACGAGGTCGGCACCGGCGGCCAGGCCGAGATCAACTACAAGTTCGACACCCTGCTGCGGTCGGCCGACAGCCTGATGCTGTTCAAGTACATCGTCAAGAACACCGCCTGGGCCTACGGCAAGACGGCGACCTTCATGCCCAAGCCGCTCTACGGCGACAACGGCTCGGGCATGCACTGCCACCAGAGCCTCTGGAAGGACGGCGAGCCGCTCTTCCACGCCGAGACCGGGTACGCGGGCCTGTCCGACACCGCCCGCCACTACATCGGCGGTCTGCTCGCGCACGCGCCGTCCCTGCTGGCGTTCACCAACCCGACCGTCAACAGCTACCACCGCCTGGTGCCGGGCTACGAGGCGCCGATCAACCTCGTCTACTCGGCCCGCAACCGCTCGGCCTGCTGCCGCATCCCGATCTCCGGCGACAGCCCGAAGGCCAAGCGCATCGAGTTCCGCGTGCCCGACCCGTCGGCCAACCCGTACCTCGCCTTCTCGGCGATGCTCATGGCCGGCCTCGACGGCATCAAGAACAAGATCGAGCCGCCGGCGCCGGTCGACAAGGACCTCTACGAGCTGCCGCCCGAGGAGGCCCTGGGCATCGAGAAGGTGCCGGCCTCGCTCGACGCCGTCCTCGACCGGCTCGAGGTCGACCACGAGTACCTGGTGGACGGCGGGGTGTTCACGCCCGACCTGATCGAGACGTGGATCGAGTACAAGCGGGAGAACGAGATCGACCCGATCCGTCTGCGCCCGCACCCGCACGAGTTCGCGATGTACTACGACATCTGAGCCTTGACGGACAGGGGCCGCACCGGGCGATGCCGGTGCGGCCCCTTCGTCGTCCCACATGAACGTATAGCCGACCCCGGGGCTTGCGGCAAGACCCCGGTGGTGCCGGAGACTCGCCGACCGTGGCAGCGACCTGCACCTCTGCGTTCGACCTTCCCGACCACCTCTCCGCCAAGTCCGACTTCGCGCTCATCGCCTCGGACGAGCGTCACTTCGCCGACATCACCGAGAGCCTCGCCGCGACCGTCGCGGACCTGACCGAGCGCCTCGGCGCCGAGCGCAAGGCGCCCGGTGGCAGCGGCGAGGAGGCCCTGAACCGGGATCTGGAGGTCCACCGGCTGACCGCGCGCCTGCGCGCCCTGCGCCGGTTCGGCCTCGACCTGTGCCTCGGCCGCATGGACCCCGCGGACGGCTCCGAGCCGGTGTACGTCGGCCGGCTGGGCCTCACCGACGGCACCGGCCGCCGCCTGCTGCTGGACTGGCGCTCCCCCGCGGCCGAGCCGTTCTTCGGGGCGACGCACGCCGACCCCATGGGGCTGGCCTTCCGCCGCCGCTACCGCTGGACCCGCGGCCGGATCACCGACTACTGGGACGAGGTCTTCACGTCCGACGGGTTCGACGGGCACGCGGCAGCGCTCGACGACCAGTCGGCGTTCATCGCCAGCCTCGGCGCCGACCGCTCCGACCGGATGCGCGACGTCCTCGGCACCATCGCGGCCGACCAGGACGCGATCATCCGGGCCGGCTCCCGCGGTCCGCTCGTGGTCGACGGCGGCCCGGGCACCGGCAAGACCGTGGTCGCCCTGCACCGCACCGCCTACCTGCTCTACGCGGACCCGCACCTGGGTCACCGGCGCGGGCGGGTGCTGTTCGTCGGTCCGCACGAGCACTACCTGGCCTACGTCTCCGACGTCCTGCCCAGCCTCGGTGAGGACGGCGTGCAGACGTGCACCCTGCGGGACCTCGTTCCGCAGGGTGCCTCGGCGGTGGTCGAGGCCGACCCGCACGTGGCGCGACTGAAGGGCTCGGCCGCACTCGTCGACGCGATCGAGGCGGCCGTCGCCTTCTACGAGGAACCTCCGACCAGGGGGACGACGATCCCGACCCCGTGGGCGGAGGTGCGGCTGAGCGCGGAGGACTGGGCCGAGGCCTTCGAGGCGCCCGATCCGGGGACGCCGCACAACGAGGCCCGCGAGCAGGTGTGGGCGCAGCTGCTCACGATCCTGGTGGACCAGCACGACGACGTCGTGGACGAGGACGACGGCGGGGTCACCGCCGCGCAGGTGCGCTCGTCGCTGCAGCGCAACCGGGAACTGGTCGAGGCCTTCGACCGCGCCTGGCCGGTGCTCGAGGCGACCGACCTGGTCGCGGATCTCTGGTCGGTGCCGGCCTACCTGCGCCGGTGCGCGCCGTGGCTCGGCCCCGACGAGATCCGATCCCTGCAGCGGGAGGACGCGCACGCGTGGACGACGTCCGACCTGCCGCTCCTGGACGCCGCGCGCCAGCGGCTCGGCGACCCGGCGGCGTTCGGCCGGAGGCGCCGGCAGGAGGCCGTCGCCGCCGCCGAGAGGGAGCGCATGGCGGGGGTCATCGACGAGCTGATCGCGGCCGACGACTCCGAGCTGCTGCTGATGACCAGCCTGCGCCACGGGGATCTCCGCGACGCCCTGGTCGACGAGACCGCGCTGCCGACCGCCGATCCGGACGTGCTCGCCGGACCCTTCGCGCACATCGTCGTGGACGAGGCGCAGGAGCTCACCGACGCGGAGTGGCAGATGCTGCTGCTCCGCTGCCCCTCGCGGAGCTTCACCGTCGTCGGGGACCGCGCGCAGGCGCGGCACGGCTTCAGCGGGACGTGGGAGGCGCGGCTAGGGCGGGTCGGTTTCGACGAGGTGCGCATCGCCTCGCTCCGCATCAACTACCGGACGCCGGAGGAGGTCATGGTCGAGGCGGAGCCGGTGATCCGCGCCGTGCTCCCCGACGCCAACGTGCCGACCTCCATCCGCCGCAGCGGCGTGCCTGTCCGGCACGGCTCGACCTCGGAACGCGACCAGGTGCTCGGCGCATGGCAGGCGGCACACCCGGAGGGCATCGCCTGCGTGATCGGTGACGCCACGTTCCCGGGCACCGCTCGCGTCCGGTCGCTGACCCCGGTGCTGTCCAAGGGACTGGAGTTCGACCTGGTCGTGCTGGTCGACCCCGAGATGTTCGGCACCGGCGTCGAGGGAGCCGTCGACCGCTACGTCGCGATGACGCGGGCGACCCAGCAGCTCGTCGTCCTCACGAGCGCGTGAGTGTGCGCTGGTCCACCTCGTTCAGCGCGGATGAGGTGGACCAGCGCACACTCAGGGCGAGTGGGCCGAGCACGTCAGCCGTAGCGGGCGACGAAGTTGGCGAGCAGCCGCCCCGGCTCGGTGACCACCGCGGGGCTGACCCGGTCGATGTACTCGCCCAGCTCGGAGGGGTCGAAGTAGCCGGCGTGCTGGTAGACGTGCAGGCGGGTGACCAGGCCGGGGACGTCGAGCTCCGGGTGGAACTGCGTGGCGTACAGGTTCTGCCTGACCCGGAACATCTGCACCGGGCACGCGGCGGAGGTGGCCAGCAGCACGGCGCCGGGCGGCAGCACGCGGCAGGCCTCCTTGTGGCCGACGAACGCGTCGAACTCGCCGCTCATGCCGGCCAGCAGCGGATCGCGCAGGCCCTCGTCGGTCAGCTGGATGCGCACCGCGGAGATGGGCTCGGCGTACTTCCGGTCGACGACGCCGCCCTGGTGGACGCCGAGCGTGCCGACGCCGTAGCAGGCGCCCAGGAACGGGAAGTCCCGCGCGACCAGCTCGTCGAGCAGCGCGGCCAGCTCCCGCTCCACCCGGTGCTGCACCGCCGACTTCTCGTGCGGCGGGTCGCTGGAGTTGAAGGGCCCGCCGCCCACGAGGACGCCCGCGTAGCGGTCGAGGTCGATCGCGGGCAGCGGGCCGGCCTCCATGCGGACCCGGTGCAGCCGCGCGGGGTCCAGTCCGGAGAACCGCAGGAAGGCGGCGTACTCGTCTTCAGCGGCGACGTCCTCACCGCGCGACGAGAGCAGGAGGAAGGGCCGCACGCGCGGATCCTAGGCGCCGCCGCGGCGCCTACCGCCTGGCCACGTTCCTGATCACTCCGAGGTTCGCGTCCTCCAGCTGGGCCACCACGTTCGCGGAATCGGCCGCGTGGAGGCTCGCGTACGGGTCGTCGATCGCATAGCGCCATCCGCCGTCGGCCTCGCGCCGGGCCACCTCGGCGGTCGTCGCGGACTGCGTCTCGTCGCCCACGACGAGGGTCCACTCGCTGCTGAGCACCGCGAGGTCGCCGGACTCGACCACGTACCGGGTGCGCATCGTCATCCGCCCCGGCACACCGAACATGGCCTCGAGCGAGCTGCGGATCGCTTCGGCACCGTGCAGCTCCGTGCCGTCCTGCAGCAGCATCGTGGTGTCCGGCGCGTACAGCTGCATCGCGCGGTCCAGGTCGTGGTCGTTGAAGGCGCTCTCGAACGTCCGGTGCATGTCCCTCAGTTCCACCCCGGCCATGCGCCCCACCTCCGTCGTCTGCCGGTGCCCGTGGGTGCGCCGAGGCTAGCCCTCCGCCGTCATCTCGGGAGGGGTCCAAAGACCCCTTGGTCGCACCGCCGCGGAGGACTAGCTTCGGGCAGCGTCCTCACGGGGGAACTCCATCCGTCAGGAGCAGGTCATGCTGAACAGCAGCAGGGTCGAGGCCAACATCCCGGCGGGCGACCTGGCCCGCGCCCGCGACTTCTACGCCGAGAAGCTGGGCCTCACACCGCTCCAGGAACTCCCTGGAGAGACGCTGGCCTACCGGACCGACGGCGGCACGGCGTTCAACATCTACCGCACCGACTACGCCGGTCAGGCCGGGCACACGATCGCCCAGTGGCACGTCGACGACATCGAGTCCGAGGTTCGCGACCTCAAGGCGAAGGGCGTCCGGTTCGAGGTCTACGACATGCCCGGTGTCAGCTGGGACGGCGAGATCGCGTCCATGTCCGGCATGGGCCGGGCCGCCTGGTTCACCGACAGCGAGGGCAACATCATGTGCATCGACCAGCGGGCCTAGCGGCAGCGCCCTCAGCCCCAGACCTCCCCGGCCGTCTCGACGATCAACGCCAGCTTGGCGATCTGCTCGTCCCGCGTCAGTGAGTTGCCCTCGACGGTCGAGGAGAACCCGCACTGCCCCGACAGCGCCAGCTGCTCGAGCGGCACGAACTTCGACGCCTCCTCGATGCGGCGCTTGAGGTCGTCCTTGCGCTCGAGCTCCGGCCGCTTCGTCGTCACCAGGCCCAGGACGACGCGCTTGCCGGGCGGGACGAAGCGCAACGGCTCGAACCCGCCGGACCGGGCGTCGTCGTACTCGAGGAAGAAGCCGTCGACCTCCAGCCCGCCGAACAGCGCCTCGGCCACGAAGTCGTAGCCGCCCTCGGCCACCCATGACGAGCGGAAGTTGCCGCGGCACATGTGGGTGGTGACGGTGAGCGACTCGGGCCGGCCGGCGAGGGCGGCGTTGATCTGCCGGATGTAGCGCTCGTGCAGGTGCTCCGCGTCCCGCCCCTGGGCCGCGATCTCGGCCCGCTGCTGCGGGTCGTTGAGGTAGGCCAGGCTCGTGTCGTCGAACTGGAGGTAGGTGCACCCCTGTGCCGCGATGCCCTGCACCTGCTGCGCGTAGGCCGCGGACAGGTCGGCCCAGAACGCGTCTTCGTCTGGATAGACCGCGGGATCGATCGCCGCCGCGCCGCCGCGGTAGTGGACCATCGACGGCGACGGGATGGTCAGCTTCGCCGTCTGGCCCTCGCTCACCACCGACTGCAGATAGGCGAAGTCCTGACCGAAGATGGGCTCGTCGATCGACAGCGGGCCGTCGACGTGCAGGCCGGCCGGCGTGTAGTCGAGGCTGCCGTCGGCGTTCTTGAAGTGGACGACGATGTTCTGGTCGGTCACCTTCGTGATGCCGTCGATCGCGTAGATGAAGTCCATGTGCCACGAGGCGCGGCGGAACTCGCCGTCGGTCGCCGTCCGCAGACCGACGTCCTCCTGCATGCGGACGACGTCGGCGATCGCCTCGTCCTCGATGCCACGCAGCTCGGCGTCGTCGATCTCCCCCGCGGCGTGCCGGGCGCGGGCGTCGAGCAGGCTCTTCGGGCGGAGCAGGCTGCCGACGTGGTCGGCGCGGAACGGCGGGCCGGAGGCATCGGTCATGTCGGCAGCATGGTGGAAGTGGCCGCCGGCCGCAGCCGCGGACGACGTCAGAGGCGACCGGCGCCGTCGAGGACCAGCGATCTCATCATGGCGTCGAGCACGGCGACGTTGCGCGCGTAGTCGGTGCCCGGCAGCCCGACGGTGTCGGCGACGAGGGCCGACCGGTCACCTCCGGGCCCCAGGTCGACGAGGTAGGTCGTGACGGGCGTGCCCTCCGGCCAGAGGCCGGGACCGGCCACCTGCTCCACCCGCACGGCCGGACGCCCCCCGAC
Organism: Blastococcus sp. PRF04-17; assembly: GCF_023016265.1. Classification (GTDB taxonomy): domain Bacteria; phylum Actinomycetota; class Actinomycetes; order Mycobacteriales; family Geodermatophilaceae; genus Blastococcus_B. The sequence continues at coordinate 1,334,682 of NZ_CP095412.1, forward strand.
CTCGACCGTCGTGCGCGCGGTCTCGTCCGGCAGGGCCGTTGCGAGGTCGGCACCGGACTGCACCCGGAGCGTGATGTCGGCGGTGCGGACGTCGGACGCCTGCGGCACGGTGAATGGCTGCGCGGCGAACCAGCTGCAGGCCGGCAGCACCTCGCCCGGATTGGTCGACCAGCCCGACGGGTGCGCGACGCTGAACCCCGCCTCGTGCGTGCAGCGGGTGGTGCCCTCCTCGGCGGGGAGGCTCTGCGGGTACTCCGGCTCGTCGGGCGTCGGCGGAACCGGACCCGAGGCGGTGGCCCCTCCCCCCCACCCCGCCAGCAGCAGCGCGGCACACGCCGCCGCGAGGACCTGGGGCATCGGACGGACCTGCTTTCCGGATCGGCTCGGTCGGTGACCATCACCCGCTATCCGCGCCGACCCGGTCCGGAACCCGCGCGCCCGGACCGACATCGGATCGTCATGTCCGCAGGACCAGCTCCTCGCCACGGGTCGGCGCGACGAGGGCGACGAGACCCTCGGCGAGGCCGTAGACGACCAGCCCGGGGAGGATGAGCAGCCCAGGAGGGACGACGAGCGGCGCGGCCACCGCGGAGATGAGCAGCACGCCGGGGGCGCTGCTGGACCAGCCGGCCCGCCGTCGGGGATTGGCGAGCGCCCCCCACCGGACGCCGGCCCACATCAGCCAGCGCCGGATCACGGGCACCCCGCTCTCCCGCATCACTCTTCGGAAGATGCCGTCGGCATCGTTCGACGTGACCGCACCCGACCGGAGGCCGTCGGTGACCAGCCAGTCGTGCAGGATCGCGGCGAGCGTGTACGCGCCGAACCGCGGCACGAGCCAGGTGACCACCCGGGGGACGGTCGCGAAGTCGGTCCGGAACCCGGCCGGGACGACGAACCGCTGCCGGTTCCCCTGGTAGACGAGCTCGTCGACGAGCGCCCATGTCTCGTCGTCCACGCTGCGAACGGTCAGGATCACTGGCTCGAAAGGCACGACTCACCCTGCGCCGGCCGCCCGCCGCCCGCCTCTCGGTGGTCGCCGGACGTACCAGGCCCCGCCCCCGGACGAGGACGGGGCCTGGTGTCGCCGATCAGCTTGCCGCCAGACCCCACAGCGCGCCGAAGCCGGCCGCGGCCAGAGCCGACACCCCTTGCACCCGCCCCGTCTCCGCGGACCGCGACCGCCGGGCGAGGAGGTACCAGGCGGCCGAGAGCGCGAAGCCGGCGAACAGCGCGGCGAAGGCGGACTCACCGTAGGAGAGCCGGGCACCGCGCATGTACTGCACCCCGAGGAGGACCCCCGCGGTGACAGCCATCATCGGCACGGCCCTCAGGTCGACCGGAGAGGGTTCCCCGAGCCGCCGGTCGGTCTCGCCGTCCCGGCTGCGCAGCACCTCCCGGATCCACAGGGCCATGGCGACGACCATGACGACGGCACTGGTCGCCGTCACGGCGACCAGCGCGATCACGACGACGGCGTCCATCAGAAGCAGCCCTCCTTGATCTGCGTGATGCCGAAGAAGTCGAGCACCGACGCCCCGGCGATGGTCCGCGCCCGAGCCAGCACCCGGGACCGCTCCGCGGAGGTCGAGGCTCCCACGAGGAGCTTCGCCGCCTCGTTGGCCCCGCCGACCGAGCGGACCCAGGCACGCGCGGCGCTGACCGCTTTCACGATCTTGATCGCCTTGCCGACCACGAACACCGTCGTCAGCGCCACGAAGACGACCGCGGCGGCGCACTTGGCGATCTTCCATGCCGTGCTCCACCACGGGTCAGCGGTCACGGGGTAGGTGTGGTCGCCGACGTGGTGCTCGACGACCTGCACCAGGTCGCCGCCCCGGATCTCGTAGTGGGTGGGGACCGCCAGGCCGCGGGCGTCGACCGCCCAGGCGGGCGCCACGCGGCTGACGACGATCGTCTCCACGCTCGTCACGCCCGTCTCGGGGTCGGTCACGGCGATCGAGCGGATCATGTCGACCCCGCCGTCGGCGGCCGGCTGCGGGGTGACGCCGTGGGGCAGGCTCAACGGGTAGACGAACTCGGTGGGCGCTTCCGGCCCGTTGAGCACGGTGTTGACCCGCACCGAACCGTCCTGACCCGGCTGCGCGGCGACGTCGACCGTTCCGGACCGATCCGCGTACAGGACCGTGCCGTCCGAGGCGACCTGCGCGTCCTCGTGCGTTCTCGTCGTGGGCAGGCCGAAGCTGACCTCCGTCCCGGTGGAGACCGACGTGTCGACCGAGACGCTCCCTGTCGCGGCCATCGGGAGCTCGACCACGGTGGTCGCCGACGCCTCGGACTCGGCGGCCTCGGCGACCAGCTCGGTGAACAACGCCGACTGCTCCGGCGTCAGGTCCGCCTCCGCGGCGACCTGCGCCGCCTCCTCGACCGCCGTGGTGACGGCCGCGGCGATCTCAGCGGGCGACGCGGACGTCGTCGCGACCAGGGCATCGCCTTCCCGCTCGGTCGCCGCGATCGCGACCGTCTCCCCCACGGCGTCGGTGACGGCCGTGTTGACCGTCGCCGCCACCTCCTCCACGGGATCTGTCGAGGCAGCCGCAGGCTGGGCGCCCGTGACGACGAGCGCGGACACCACGAGGGGCAGGGTCGTGCTGACCCAGGTTTTGCGATTCACGGCACTTCCTTCGGCTGGAGGAACCACACGGGGTGACGAAGGCCGCCACCCGGCGCGACACGGTAGTTCCGGAACAGGACCAGCCGGACTTCTCGGCCGCGACTCGCCGCACGCCGGTGTCGCCCGCGGGGGCCGGCCGTGTCGGGCACGCGGAGGACCACAGTTCTCGCCGGGTTCAGCGCCCAGGATGTGTGAGGTGCTGCACTGGCGCGACCGTGCGCAGCGAGCCGAGAGCGTGGGCCGGGAGCGTGGGCCGGCGGGCGCGTGGCGCCCCTGCCGGGCCGGCGCCGGGCTCAGGTGCCGGTGATGTGCTCAGGTCGGATCGGCACCCGGCGCAACGGCTTGCCGGTCGCGGCGCGGATCGCCGCGGCCACCGCCGGGCCCGACGAGATGGTCGGCGGCTCGCCCACCCCGCGGACGCCGTAGGGCGCGTGCGGGTCGCCGTATTCGAGCACCTTCACCTGCATCGGCGGCATGTCGAGGATCGTCGGGATCAGGTAGTCGGTGAACGACGGGTTCCGCACGTGGCCGTCGGTCACCACGATCTCCTCCATCAGCGCCAGGCCCATGCCCTGCGCCGACCCGCCGTGGATCTGGCCGACGACCGCGTCCGGGTTGATCGCCTTGCCGACGTCCTGCGCGGTGTCCAGCGCGATGACCTTCACCAGGCCCAGCTCGACGTCGACGTCGACCACCGCCCGGTGCGCGGAGAAGGCGAACTGCACGTGCGCGTCGCCCTGGCCGGTCTCCGGGTCGATCGCGTGGGTGGGCCGGTGCCGCCACTCGACGGTCTCCTCGACGGCGTCGTCCCCCAGCACCTCGCCCAGCCCGGTGAGCACCTCCCCCGAGAGGCCGACGATCTTCTCGCCGTCCAGGCGGAGGTCCCCGGCGGGCCGGCCCAGCAGGCCGGCCGCCCGCTCGAGGACGACGGCGCGGACCGCTTCGCAGGCCGCCTTCACCGCTCCGCCGGTGACGTACGTCTGCCGGGACGCCGACGTCGACCCGCCCGAGCCCACCGCGGTGTTCTTCGGGTGGACGACGACCCGCTCCACGCCGAGCTCCGTGCGGCAGATCTGCTGCTCGACGGTGATCAGGCCCTGGCCGACCTCGGCGGCCGCGGTGTGCACGGTCGCGACCGCCTCGCCGCCGGTCATCTCCAACCGCACCCGCGCGGTCGAGTAGTCGTCGAACCCCTCGGAGAAGCCGATGTTCTTGTAGGTCACCGCGTACCCGACGCCGCGCACGACGCCCTCCCCGTGCGTGGTGTTGCCGACCGCTCCGGGCAGCGAGCGGAGATCGGACTCGGCGGAGCGCTCCGGAGGCATCGGCAGGTCGGCGACGATCTGCAGCAGCTCGGCGACCGGCGCGGCCGAGTCGATGACCTGCCCGGTGATGTTGCGGTCGCCTTCCTGCATGCCGTTCCGCTGCCGGATCGCCACGCGGTCCAGGCCGACCGCGTCGGCGAGCTCGTCCATCAGCGCCTCGTGGGCGAAGGCCGCCTGCACGCAGCCGAACCCGCGCATCGCCCCGCACGGCGGATTGTTGGTGAACACCCCGTAGGCGTCGACCGACACGTTCGGGATGCGGTACGGACCGAGCCCCAGCGTGCCGGCGTTGCCGACCACCGCCGCGGTCGACGACGCGTACGCCCCGCCGTCGAGCACCGTCCGAGCGCGCGCGTAGACGAGGGTGCCGTCGCGCTCGGCGCCGAACTCGTAGGTCATGGACGCCGGGTGCCGGTGCACGTGGCCGAAGAACGACTCCTCGCGGTTGTAGGACATCTTCACCGGCCGGTTGGTCCGCAGCGCCAGGAGGCAGGCGTGGACGTGGACCGAGAGGTCCTCGCGCCCGCCGAACGCGCCGCCGACCCCGGACAGGTGCAGCCGCACCCGCTCGGGCTCCATGCCCAGCGCGAGGCAGATCTGCCGCTGGTCGACGTGCAGCCACTGGGTCGCGACGTAGAGGTCGACCCCGCCGTCCTCGGCCGGGACGGCGAGCCCCGACTCCGGGCCCAGGAACGCCTGGTCCTGCATGCCGACCTCGAAGTCCAGCGAGACCACGACCGGCGCGGTCGCCGTCTGGTCCCCCCGCCGCAGCTTCAGGTGGCGCACCAGGTTGCCGGGCCGGTGCACGGGCGGGGCGTCGGGGTCCATCGCGCGCAGCGGGTCGGTGACGGCGGGCAGCACCTCGTAGTCGACGCGGATCCGGGCCGCGGCCCGCCGCGCGGTCTCCGGGTGGTCGGCGGCGACCAGGGCGACCGGCTCGCCCTCGTACCGGACGAACTCCGAGGCGAGGACCGGTTGGTCGGCGTGCTCGAGGCCGAACGCGTTGTCGCCCGGCACGTCGTCCGCGGTCAGGACGGTGGTCACGCCGGGAACCGTCAGCGCGTCGCTCACGTCGATGCGCCGGATGCGGGCGTGCGGGTGCGGCGAGCGCAGGGTCACGCCCCAGACCATGTCGTCGTGCCAGAGGTCGCTGGCGTAGGCGAACTCGCCGGTGACCTTGAGCGTGCCGTCGGGCCGCAGCGGGCTGTCACCCACCCGCCCGGCGGTCGGCGTCGTGGGCGCCGCCGTCCGCCTGCCCACCGAGGTGCCAGAACCGCGGTTCCGGTCGCTCGCGGAGGGGCCAGAACCGCGGTTTCGGCTGCTCATGACCGGGCCTGCCGGTCGGCGGCCAGCCGGACCGCGTCGAGGATCTTCTCGTAGCCGGTGCAGCGGCACAGATTGCCGGCCAGCGCCTCGCGGATCTCCAGGTCCGAGGGGTGCGGGACCCGGGCGAGCAGGTCGTGCGCGGCGATCAGCAGCCCGGGCGTGCAGAAGCCGCACTGGACGGCGCCGCACTCCACGAACGCCTCCTGGACCGGGTGGAGCCGGTCGCCGTCGGCGAGGCCCTCGACGGTGCGCACCTCACGGCCCTGCGCCTGCCCGGCCGCGACGAGGCAGGCGCACACCGGCTCGCCGTCCAGGTAGACCGTGCAGGAACCGCACTCCCCCTGCTCGCAAGCGTTCTTGGAGCCGGGCAGCCCCATGCGCTCGCGGAGCACGTAGAGCAGGCTCTCGCCCGGCCAGACGTCGTCCACCTCGTGCTCGGTGCCGTTGACGGTGGTGGTGATGCGCATGTCAAGCCGCCTTCCTCAGGTCGTTCCAGGCCCAGGTGGCGGCGCGCCGCGCCATCACCGACAGGGAGTGCCGTCGGTAGGCGGCACTCCCGCGGACGTCGTCGATGGGGGACGCCGCCTCGGCCACGCGCTCCCCGAAGGCGCGAGCCAGGGCCTCGGGCAGCTCGCCGCGCGACTCCCAGAGCCCGGCGGCCTCGAGCTCGCCGGCGAGGAAGGTCTCGGCCTCGGGAGCGCGGTGGGGCGTGGGTGCGGCCGAGCCGATGCCGGTGCCGACCGCCTTCCGGTCGGGGTGCAGTGCGCAGGCGAAGGCCGACACCGCGATGACCATGGCGTTGCGCGTGCCGACCTTGCAGAACTGCTGCGGACCGGCGGCCGGCGGGACCAGCACGGCGGCGATCAGCTCGTCGGGCTCGAGCGCGTTCCGCTTCACGCCGGTGTAGAACTCCGCGGCCGGGATCCGGCGGATGCCCCGCGCCGCCGAATCCACCTCCACGACGGCCTCTGCCGCCAGCAGCGGCGGATGGGCGTCACCGGCCGGTGACGCCGAGCCGAGGTTGCCCCCGACCGTGCCTCGCACGCGGATCTGCGGCGAGCCCACCGTGCGCGACGCCATGGCCAGGCCGGGCAGCCGGTCGCCGAGCTCGTCGATGATCCGGGCGTAGGTCACGCCGGCGCCGAGGCGGATCGCGCCGTCCTCGGCCGTCCACTCCCGCAGCTGCGGCACCCGCCCGAGGTCGAGCAGCGCGCCGGGCCGGCGCCGGTCGAAGTTGAGCTCGACCATGACGTCCGTGCCGCCGGCGATGGGCAGCGCGTCGGGGCGCTCCGCCCGGATCGCGAGGGCCTCCTCCCACGAGGCCGGTTGCAGGTAGTCCATGTGACGCAGACAACAGCCCGGAACGTCCCGTGGCAAGGGCGCCACGACCAGCGTGTCCGGACTGCGATCACCGGCCTGAGCAGGTCACTCCGTCCGCTTGGCCACCGCCCGGGCGGCCAGCGACCGGAGGCGGCCGGTCGACCGCGACAGCACCGCGTCCAGGAGGCGGTTGACCGGGGTCACCTCACCGAGCCGGGCGAGGCCCGCCCACCGGGGGACGGCGACGGTCCGGGAACGCGGCGACGAGAGGCAGCCGGCGATCTGCTCGGCCACGCGCTCGGGCCGGATCCCCCGGGACAGCCGGCCGGCCGCGTCGGCGTCGTCCCGGGGCGGGGAGCCGTGGCCGCGGGCCAGCCACTCGGTCGAGACGAAGAACGGGTTCACCGAGTGCACCCGGATGCCGCGGGCGCTCACCTCCCGGCGCAGCCCCTTCAGGAACCCGTCCAGGCCCGCCTTGGTGGCGGAGTAGACCGTGAGCGGCGGCACCTGTGCCCAGGCCGCGACCGACGAGACGGCGACCACGTCGGCCCGGCCGTGCGCGGTGGCCGCGGCCAGCAGGTGCGGCAGGGCCAGCCGGGTCAGCTCGATGACACCGGTCAGATTCAGGGCGACGATGCCCTCGACCGCCTCGCCCGGCGTGTCCTCGAGCAGGCCGGCCCACCCCAGCCCCGCGTTGTGGACGACCGCGTCGAGCCGGCCGTGCTCCTCGAGCACCGCCTCGACCAGCCGGGCGCGGTCGGCGGCGTCGGCGACGTCGGCGACCACCCCGGTGACGCCTGCCAGCCCGCCCACCGCCTCGTCGAGCCGTTCCCCGTTGCGGGCGCAGGTGACGACGCGGACACCGGCCGCCGACAGACGGAGGACGGTGGCCCGGCCGATGCCGGCGCTGCCGCCGGTGACCAGGACGACTCGATTCCTCGGATCCACGAGGTCTGTCCTACCCACGGGGGACATCACATGCGGGCGGCGCATCGAATTGCGGGCGGTGGGCATGATCGGGGCCATGCGCCTGCCCGAGCCCCGTGGTCCCCTCAGCGAGGCCCTGGTCCACGACCTGGCCACCGGCACCACCCTCTCGGCCACCACGATCGAGCGTGCCGACCGCGTCGCGGCGCTCACCGACGACGACCTCCAGCTCAGTCTGGCGATCTGCTACGAGCTGCACTACCGCGGCTTCGACGACGTGTCCGACGCCTGGGAGTGGGATCCCCAGCTGCTCGGGGTCCGCGCGGGTCTGGAGAAGCGGCACCTGGCGGCGCTGCGGGAGCGCGTCGGACCGCTCGGGGTGACCGACGAGCCGATCGACCGGCAGCTCACCGCGCTGATCGCCGCCGACGACGGGCCGTCGCTGTCGTCGTACATGGCCAAGCAGGGCACGGTCGAGCAGTGGCGCGAGTACCTCACGCTGCGCTCGGTGTACCACCTCAAGGAGGGCGACCCGCACAGCTTCGCCATCCCGCGGCTGTCGGGCCGCACCAAGTCGGCCATGGTCGAGATCCAGGCCGACGAGTACGGCGGCGGGACGGCGGAGCGCATGCACAGCACGCTGTTCGCCGGGATGATGCGCGCCCTCGACCTCGACTCCACCTACGGGGCCCTCTGGGACGACGCCCCGGCCGCGGCCTTCGCGTCGGTGAACACGATGTCGCTGTTCGGGCTGCACCGGCGCTGGCGCGGTGCCGCGCTCGGTCACCTCGCCTGCGTGGAGATGACGTCGTCCGAGCCGAGCCGCCGCTACTCGGCGGGCCTGCGCCGACTGGGCTTCGACGAGCGAGTCACGGTCTTCTACGACGAGCACGTCGAGGCCGACGCGGTGCACGAGCAGATCGCCTCGGTGGACATGTGCGGCTCCCTGGTCGCCGAGGAGCCGGAGCTCGCCGCCGACGTCCTGTTCGGAGCCGCCTGCTCGCTGGCCATGGACGGCGTCGCCGCGCAGCACCTGCTCGGCGCCTGGGAGTGCGGCCGCTCGGCGCTGCGGCGGGAACCGCCGCTCGCCGCCTGACGCGCCGGGATCAGGCGCCTGCGGGCTGCTCCTCCGTGACTCCGGTCCGGGTGGAGCGGGTGATCGCCCAACCGAAGACCGCGGCAGCCGGGAACATGATCACGCTGTACACGGCCGCGGGGACGGCGAGCTCGACGCTGCCCAGCACGCTGATCGCGATGGCGATCGCGAGGGTGCCGTTGTGCACCCCGATCTCGAACGCGCTCGCGAGCGCCTGCTTGTGGGTGACACCCAGCGCCCGCGGGACGAGGAAGCCCAGGGTCAGGCTGGCCAGGCAGAACAGCAGCGCCGGCAGCCCGACGTCGCTGAGGTAGTCGACCACGTCCTCGCGCTCGGCGATGATCGTGCCGACGATGACCAGCGCCAGCACGACCGCCGAGGCGATGCGCACCGGCTTGTCCATGCGGTCGGCGAACGCCGTCGCCCGCTGCCGCACGAACATGCCGAGCGCGACCGGCACCAGCACGATCGCGAACACCTGCAGCGTCTTGCCGAACTGCAGACCGAGGCTGCCGCTGTCGGCAGGCTCGAAGTAGGCGATGGCGAGGTTGGTGATCACCGGCAGGGTGACCACGGCGATCAGCGAGTTCACCGCGGTCAGGGAGATGTTGAGGGCGACGTCGCCGCGGTAGAGGTGGCTGAAGAGGTTGGCGGTCGTACCGCCCGGAGAGGCCGCGAGGAGCATGAGTCCGACCGCCAGCAGCGGGGGCAGGTCGAAGGCGATCACCAGGCCGAAGCAGATCGCCGGCAGCACCAGCAGCTGCAGGACCAGGGCGATCACGACCGCCTTCGGCTGCCGCCCGACGCGGGCGAAGTCGGCGAGCGTCAGGGACAGGCCCAGCCCGAACATCACGAGGGCGAGCGCGAGCGGCAGCAGGACGGTGGTGAGCGCGGAATCCATGCGGCCCTCCGGGTCGGGCGCCGGTCGCTCCTGGCGCGCGTCCGGTCAGGAGTGCATGGTGACGCATCCAGGCCCGTTCCCGCAGGTACGGCACACGCGAGGGTGAACCGGCGGGACGTCAGGCGCCCGGACGGCGCGTCTCCCGAACGATCTGGGCGGCGGGCCGGGGGCGGCTCGGCGCGCTGGGCGCCGAGAATCCCGATCGCTTGTGCGCGCCGTCGCAGAACGGCTTGATGCCCGACTTGCCGCACCGGCACAGCGCGATCGTCGACCGGCCGGGGTCGATCTCGACGCCGTCCTGGTCCACCAGCCGGAAATCGCCCCGGACGAGCAGCGGACCGTCGCGGTAGGGCGTGATGGTCGCGCCGGAGCCGAGGCCGGCGGTCTGCGCCCCGAGGGCGGCCTCGACCTCCGGATCCTGTCCGTCGTCGGGCAGGTCCGGTTCGGCAGGCAGCGCTCGCGACACGTCGTCCACACTGCCCGGTGGGCGGTCCCGCCACACCCGCCGGACGCCGCACGGCCCCGGACGGGTGAGGGGGCCGGCCGCGTACCCGTCAGGGCGTGGGGTGGCCGTAGAACACCTCGTCGACCACCGACCGGGCGCGCCGGGTGATCCGTCGGTAGTCGTCGAGGAACTGCCCGGGGTCCTGATCAGGGCCGTAGCCGCAGGCCCGCGCGACCCCGACCAGCTCGGTGCCCGGCCGCGGGAGCTGGTCGCTCGGCCGCCCGCGGACCAGGAAGATCGCGTTGCGCGCACGGGTCGCCAGCTCCCAGGCCGACCGCAGGGCGTCGACGTGGGCGGCGTCCAGCAGACCGGCGTCGCCGAGGGCGTGCAGTGCCTCGACGGTCGCGGACGCGCGCAGCACCGGCGTCCGCGACGCGTGCTCGAGCTGGAGGAGCTGGACGGTCCACTCGACGTCGGCCAGCCCGCCCCTGCCGAGCTTGGTGTGCGTCGCCGGGTCCGCGCCCCGCGGCAGCCGCTCGCGTTCGACCCGGGCCTTGATCCGGCGGATCTCCGCGACCTGCCCGTCGGTGAGTCCGTCGGCCGGGTAGCGGAGCGGGTCGATCAGCGCGACGAAGTCGGCCCCCAGCTGCTCGTTCCCGGCGACCGGCACCGCGCGCAGCAGCGCCTGCACCTCCCAGACGTCGACCCACCGCGCGTAGTACTCGCGGAACGCGTCGAGGCTGCGCGAGAGGGCGCCCTTCTTGCCCTCGGGGCGCAGGTCCGCGTCGATCTCGAACGCCGGGTCGGGCGCCGGCTCGCCGAGCAGCCGCCGCAGCGTGTGCGCGATCGCGTTGCCCGCCGCGGCGGCCCTGGACTCGTCGGCGCCTGCCCGCGGCCGGTGCACGAACAGGACGTCCGCGTCGGAACCGAAGCCCATCTCGCCACCACCGAGGCGGCCCATGCCGATGACGGCCACGTCGGCAGGTACGTCGGCCACGTCGAGACCGGCCTCGATCGCGTACGCCCGCTCCGCGACGTCCAGGCCGACCTGGAGCGTGGCGACGGCGATGTCGGTGAGCGCACGTCCCAGCCGGACGACGTCCAGCCGGCCCAGCAGGTCCGCGCAGGCCACCCGCAGGAGCTCCTGCCGCCGCAGCCCGCGGAGCACCTGGATGCCGGCTTGCGGATCGGGTGCCCGGCCGGCGGCCTGCCGCCACGCGCCGGCGAGGGTGCGGGCACTGCGCGGCTCCAGTTCCGCGTCGTCGGCGAGCAGCCGCAGCGCCTCGGGGGTGCGGGTGAGCAGTGCGGCGACGTACTGGCTCGAGCCGAGGAGCTGCGCCAGCCGCTCGGTGACCTGGCCCTCGTCACGGAGCAGCCGCAGGAACCACTGATTGCCGCCCAGTGCCTCGCTGACCTGCCGGTAGGCCAGCACACCGGCGTCGGGGTTGGGGCAGGAGGCGAAGGTCTGCAGCAGCACCGGCAGCAGGTACTTCTGCATGGACGCCGAGCGGGACACGCCGGTGGTCAGCGCTCCGAGGTGGCGGAGGGCACCCTCCGGGTCGACGAAGCCGAGCGCCCGCAGCCAGTCGCCGGCCGCCTTCGAGTTCAGCTGCAGGTGCTCCCCCGGCACGCGTGCCACGGCGGAGAGCAACGGGCGGTAGAAGAGCTTCTCGTGCAGCCGCCGGACCTCCCGGGTGTGCAGGCTCAGCTCGGCGTCCAGGACGTCGACGGCCTCGCCCCGGTGGTCGGGCTTGTAGCCCAGCGACCGGGCGAGCCAGCGCAGCTGCTGCTCGTCGGTGGGCAGCAGGTGGGTGCGGCGGAGGCGCAGCAGTTGCAGCCGGTGCTCGACGGTGCGGAGGAACCGGTACGAGGCGATCAGTGTCGCGGCGTCCTCCCGTCCGACGTAGCCGCCGGCCGACAGGGCCTGCAGTGCCGGCAGCGTGCCGCCCAGCCGCAGCGACGGATCGGCCCGGCCGTGCACCATCTGCAGCAGCTGGACGGCGAACTCGACGTCGCGCAGGCCGCCGCGGCCGAGCTTGAGTTCCCGGTCGGCCTGCGCGGGCGGGATGTGCGCCTCGACCCGGCGGCGCATGGCCTGCACCTCGGCGACGAACCCGGGCCGGTCCCCCGCCGTCCAGACCATCGGCCACAGCGCGTCGACGTAGGCCCGACCGAGATCGGGGTCGCCGGCGACCGGCCGCATCTTCAGCAGGGCCTGGAACTCCCACGTGTCCGCCCACTGCCGGTAGTAGGCCTCGTGCCCGGCGACGGTCCGCACGAGTGCGCCCGCCTTGCCCTCCGGCCGGAGCGCGGCGTCGACCTCCCAGGCGGCCGCGTGGCAGATCCGCATGAGCGAGCTGGCCACCTTCGACGCGCTCGCCAGGGCCGGCGCCTCCGGGTCGCTGGGGTCGACCGGCTCCCCCACGAAGACGACGTCCACGTCGCTGACGTAGTTGAGCTCGCGGCCACCGGTCTTGCCCAGCGCGATCACCGCCAGCCGGCACGCCGCGGCGTTCGCCGGCTGCTCGGCGACCGCCAGCGCCATGCCTGCGGTGAGCACCGCGGCGGCGATGTCGGCGAGTTCGGCGGCCACGGCGTCGGCGGGGAGGCCGTCACCCAGATCGCGCCCGGCCAGCGAGAGGATCGCCCGGCGGTACGCCTCGCGCAGGGCGCCGATGCGCTGCGGCGTGGCGTCGGGCGCCGCCTTGCCGAGGCGCAGGCCCCACGGCGGATCGTCGGGGTCGGCGCCGACCGCGGTCAGCATGTCGCGGCGCAGCTCCTCGGCGCTGGGCCCGTCGGTGCCGCGGGCGTTGCCGTCGCCGTCGTCGTCCAGCACCGTCCAGTCGCCGGGGTGGGCGGCCAGGTGGTCGGCCAGACCGGAGCTGGCGCCGAGCACCGCCAGCAGCCGGCTGCGCAGCAGACCCGATCCGCGCAGGCCCGCGAGCAGTGCGGCGGCGGCTGCGCCGGAGGCATCCGAGGCGTCCAGCGCCTCGACCAGGCGGTGCAGCGAGCGGACGGCGAGGTCGGGGTCCCCCGCCCGGGCCAGCGCCGCGACGACCGGTCCGGCCTCGGGGTCGGCCGGCTCGTTGCGCTCGAGGTCCCACAGGCCGAGCGCCGGGTCGGACAGCAGGCGCGCCGCGCGGGCGCCGTCCCCGAACCCGAACCGGACCAGCCGCACCACGGCAGGGCGCGGGATCTCCTCCTCGGCGAGGGTCATGGCGGGGTCAGGCCGCCTGGCGGGCGGCGTGCGCCCGGACCAGGTCGGCGAACCGCGCCGCGAACGGGGCCCACGTCTCCTCGATGTAGGGGTGGGCCTCGTCGGAGAGCCGGCAGATCGTCTCGCGGTCGTACGGGCTGGCGGCGACGCCGACGACGTCGCGCTCGGCCCACTCGTGGACGATCTCCGGCGTCGTCTCGATGTGGAACTGCAGCCCGTAGACGTGCCGGCCGACCCGGAATGCCTGGTTCGCGTACATCGGGCTGCTGGCCAGCAGCACGGCGCCGGTCGGCAGCAGCGAGATCTCGTCGTGGTGGAACTGCAGCACGTCGGGCGAGAGCGGCAGCGGGCCGAAGACGGGGTCCTTGTCCGCAGCGTCGCGCTTCGCGACCAGCAGGGCGCCGACCTCGGGACCGTCGACGCCCTCGCGCACCTGTCCTCCGCCGACCTGGGCCAGCAACTGGGCGCCGAGGCAGATCGCCAGCGTCGGGAAGTCGGCGGCGAGCGCCTGCTTCAGGAGCGTGCGGACCCCGGCGAGTTCGGGGCTGGTCTGCTCGTCGTCCAGCGCCGACTGCGGCCCGCCCAGCACGACGAGGCCGTCGTGCTCGTCGAGGCCCGCGGGCAGCTCGTCGCCGGAGTACACGTGCCGCTCGTCGAGCTCCATGCCGGCGTCGACCAGCCACTCGCCGAGCCGGGCGACCGGGTCGGTGTGGTGCACGACGGCGACGAGCAGGCGGGTCACCCCTCGAAGGTTAGTTGCCGCCTCATCAAGGAGCCGAAACCGCGGTTTCGGCTCCTCCCGGGAGGAGCCGAAACCGCGGTTTCGGCTCTTAGAGGCCGGGGAGGTAGCGGCGCAGCTCGAAGGGCGTGACGTTCTGGCGGTAGGAGTTGAACTCCTCCCACTTGTTGCGCAGGAAGAACTCGAAGACGTGCTCGCCGAGGGTCTCGGCGACCAGCTCGCTGCCCTGCATCGCCGTCAGTGCCTCACCGAGGGACACCGGGAGGTCCTCGTACCCGGCCGCGCGCCGCTCGGTGTCGGTCAGCGACCAGACGTCGTCCTCGGCCTCGGGCGGCAGCTCGTAGCCCTTCTCGATGCCCCGCAGCCCGGCCGCCAGCAGGACGGCGAAGGTGAGGTACGGGTTGCACGCGGAGTCGGGTGACCGCACCTCGACGCGCGCCGACTGGGCCTTGCTCGGCTTGTAGGACGGCAGCCGCACCAGCGCCGACCGGTTGGCCCGGCCCCAGGTCGCCGCGGTCGGCGCCTCGGTGCCGGCCAGCAGCCGCCGGTAGGAGTTCACGGTCTGGTTGGTGACGGCGGTGTACTCGCGGGCGTGGGTGAGCAGCCCGGCGATGAACTGCTTGCCGGTGGTCGACAGCCGCATCGGGTCGGCCGCGTCGTGGAAGGCGTTGCGGTCGCCCTCGAACAGCGACAGGTGCGTGTGCATCGCCGATCCGGCGAGCTCGGTGAACGGCTTCGGCATGAAGGTGGCGTGCACGCCCTGGGCCAGCGCGACCTCACGGACGACGTGCCGCAGCGTCATGATGTTGTCGGCCATCGACAGGGCGTCGGCGTAGCGCAGGTCGATCTCCTGCTGGCCGGGCGCGACCTCGTGGTGGCTGAACTCCACCGAGATGCCCATCGCCTCCAGCGCGAAGACCGCCTCGCGACGGAAGTCGTGCGCCACGTTGTGCGTGGAGAGGTCGAAGTAGCCGCCGGTGTCGGCCGGCTGCGGCGGCGTCCCGTCGTCGGGCAGGTCGCGCAGCAGGAAGAACTCGACCTCCGGGTGCGTGTAGAAGGTGAACCCCATGTCGGCGGCCTTGGCCAGGGCGCGGCGCAGCACGTGCCGCGGGTCGGCCCAGGCCGGTGACCCGTCGGGCAGCGTGATGTCGCAGAACATCCTCGCCGTGTCGCTGGCCTGGCCCTTGGCCGCCGGCATCACCTGGAACGTGCCGGGGTCGGGCTTGGCCAGCATGTCCGACTCGTAGACGCGGGCGAAGCCCTCGATCGCCGAGCCGTCGAAGCCGATGCCCTCGGCGAACGCGGCCTCGATCTCGGCCGGGGCCACCGCGACGGCCTTCAGGTAGCCCGAGACGTCGGTGAACCACAGCCGCACGAAGCGGATGTCTCGCTCTTCCAGGGTCCGCAGGACGAACTCCTGCTGTCGGTCCATGCTCGGCATGATCGCGTCCGCTCGTTTCCGGGATGTGACGTCCTCCCAAGCCTGCCCCGTCCGAGGGACGTGCTCCACCCCGGCGCGCTGGGGAGCTAGGCCGCCAACCGCTCCAGCGGGGTGTCCGGATCGGTCAGCGAGGCGACCGGCACCTGGCGGCGGGTGCGGATCAGCTCCTGGATCGGGCCCGTCACGTCCCACACGTTCACGTTCATGCCCGCCGTGACCCGGCCGTCGGCGAGCCAGAAGGCGATGAACGCCCGCTCGTCGACGCTGCCGCGGCAGACCACGGTGTCGCCGGGCCCGGCCAGTCCCGAGTACTCCATGCCCAGGTCGTACTGGTCGGTGAAGAAGTACGGCACCCGCTCGTAGCTGACGGGTTGCCCGAGCATCGACCGTGCCACGGCCTGCCCCTGGTTGAGCGCGTTGGCCCAGTGCTCCACGCGCACGTGCCGCCCGTAGAGCGGATGGAACGCCGACGCGACGTCGCCTGCGGCGAACACGTCCGGGACGGCGGCGCGCAGGCCCTCGCTCACCACGATGCCGTTGTCCACCTCGACCCCTGCGGCCGCCGCGACCTGGGTGTTCGGCACGACGCCGACGCCCACCACGACGAGGTCCGCCGGGATGCCGGCGTGGCCGTCGGTGACCACGGAGCTGACCCGGCCTCCCGACCCACGGAACTCGCGGACGCTGGTGCCGGTCAGCAGGTCCACGCCGTTGTCGCGGTGCAGACCGGCGAAGACGGCGCCCATCTGCGGTCCGAGCACCGCGTGCAGCGGGGTCGGCTGCGGCTCGACCACGACGACGTCGTTGCCGTGGTGGCGGGCGGCCGCGGCGACCTCCAGGCCGATCCACCCGGCGCCCACGACCACCACGCGGCGGCCGCCCTCGGAGAGCTCGGCCTTCAGTTCGTCGGCGTCGGCTGCCGTCCGCAGGTACCGGACGCCGTCCAGGTCGGCTCCGAGCACCGGCAGCCGGCGGGGCGAGGCGCCGGTGGCGAGCAGGACCGCGCCGTAGCGGAGCTCGGACCCGTCGCCGAGCGTGAGGCTGCGCCCGGCCACGTCGAGCGCCGTCGCCCGGACACCCGTCCGCAGGTCGACGTCCTGCTCGGCGTACCAGCCGGCGTCGTGCACCTGTGCCTTCTCCCGCGGCGCCGTGCCGAGGAGGTAGTCCTTGGACAGCGGCGGCCGCTCGTAGGGCAGCTCGGGCTCATCCGCGAGCAGCACGACGGGCCGGTCGAAGCCCTCGGCCCGCAGCGTCTCGGCGGCCCTCGCGCCGGCGAGTCCCCCGCCGACGATCACGAACGGTTCCTGTGTGGTCATCGCGACCGACCTCCCGTGCCGGTGAGTGCGAAGAACTCCTGACGTGATCGCGCGTCCTCCCGCAGCAGGCCGTGCAGCGCTGAGGTGATCGTCCGCGACCCCGGCGCCCGCACCCCGCGCAGCGACATGCACAGGTGCTCGGCCTCGACCACGACGCCGACCCCGCGCGGGTCGAGGTTGTCCTGCAGCCAGTCGGCCACCTGCTGGGTGAGCCGCTCCTGCACCTGGAGGTCGCGGGCGAACAGCTCGAGCACCCGGGCGAGCTTGGACAGGCCGAGGATGCGGTCGCCCGGCAGGTAGCCGATGTGCGCGACACCGGAGAAGGGCAGCAGGTGGTGCTCGCACAGGGACCGTACGGGCAGGTCGACGGCGAGGACCAGCTCGTCGTAGCCCTCGTCGTTGGCGAACGTCGTGAGGTCGAAGCCCGGCGCGGTGAGCAGTTCGGCGTAGGCGCCGGCGACCCGGCGGGGGGTATCGGTCAGGTGGGGGGACGCCGGGTCGCGGCCCAACGCGCGCAGCAGATCGGTGACCGCCCGTTGCGCGGCCGGCAGGTCGATGGGCCGCCGCGCGTGCCGCACCCGCGTGCGCCGGCTCGCATGGAGGACGAGGTCGGCGGTCACCACGACTCCTTCTAAGAGGAACCCTTACTCGTAGTAGAGTCCCGAGCCGGGCAGCTGTCAACCCGTCGCGGCCACCGGCTCCAGGACGACGCAGCAGCGACCGGGAGCGGGCGCCAGGCGGGCCGCGAGCCCGGCCTCGACCGCGTCCAGCATTCCCGCGAGCAGCCGCAGGTTCATGCCGCAGACGAGCTCGGTGTGCGCCTGTGCCAGCGCGTGGAACGGGCAGTTGACCAGCGAGATCACCGCGCCCTCCTCGCGCGGCTCGAAGCCGTGGGTCTCCAGGACCCCGAGGACGGCGGCCCGCCCCCGCGCTGCGCCGGAGGCCAGCTCCCGCCCCCGCTCGTAGGCCCGCCGGTCGAGCACCTCGCGGGGGGACCCGCCGGCCTCGCTCGACTCCGACAGGGCGCCGGCCAGCAGATCACCGGCGAGGTCGTAGTGACGCTCGGGCAGGGAGACATCGACCGTCCCCTCGGCGCGGCGGTAGAGCTTCGCCGGCCGGCCGGCGCCGGGACCGGTGCGCCCCGAGCGGCGCTCGTAGTGGACGTCGAGCAGGCCCTCGGCGACGAGCCGGTCGAGGTGGAAGGCGGCCGTGGGCCGAGGCACTCCCGTCGCGCCGGCGACGTCGTCCCGGCTGAGCGGGTTCGGCGAACGGGCGACGTGCTGGTAGAGGCGACGGCGGGTCGGCTCGGCCAGCGCGGCGACCGCGGCGACCCGGGCATCGCGCTCCACGCGGCCACTCTAGAACCAAGAAGCGTGGACGAAACAGCTCAGATCGCGGCGGGCTGGTCGTCGGGGTCGTCGTCCCGCTCGTCCGGATCGCTGCTCAGCCGGAACGGCTGCTCGGGCTCCGGCGAGGGCAGCGCTGCCGCGCCTGCCACCGGCTGCGGCCGGGGCCGGCGTGGCACGCCGACTCCCGCTCCGCCGCCCCTCCCCCGGTACACCAGCAGGCCGGCCACCGGGTCCGGCACGGCGTCCAGCGCGGCCCGTACGGCCGGCAGTCCGCGGAAGCGCTCGAGCCGGTCGTCGTCCGCGAACACCAGCTCCAGGACGACGCCCCAGCGGGTGTCGTGCCATTCCCAGTACTGGGCGCCGTGGGTGATCGCGGCCTCGACCAGGCCGTGTTCGTACGCCCGGCGCCAGGCCGACGCCGGCTCCCCGCCGTCGAGGACCTCGACGGTGAGCCACTCGGGCACGCCGTCCACGCTAGGCCGGTGGGCGCCCGTGATCCAGGGTCCGGAGTGACGGCGGTCACTCCGGCCCCGTCTGGCCGCCTGACCGGCGGCGAGACGAGACTGTGCCCCGTGAGCGATCAGCAGCAGGTGCAGTTGCGCGTGGGCCTGGCCCAGATCGACACCCGCGTCGGTGACATCGCGGGCAACGCCGAGCTGGTGCGCACGTGGGCGGCGAAGGCGGCCGGGGACGGCGCGCACCTGGTCGTGTTCCCGGAGATGACCCTGACCGGCTACCCGGCGGAGGACCTGGTGCTGCGCGAGTCGTTCGCGACCGCCAGCGAGCAGGCGCTGGTCGACCTGGCGGCGCGGCTGGCCGACGACGGGCTGGGCGAGATCGCGGTCGTGGTGGGCTACCTGGCACACACCGAGGGCGCCGGGCCGGCTCAGGTGGACCACCCGCCGAAGGACGACGCCGACCGGCCCGGCGACGCCAATCCCCGCCGCGGCGCGCCCCGCAACGCCGCCGCCCTGCTGCACGGGGGGCAGGTCGTGACCCGGTACTTCAAGCGGCACCTGCCCAACTACGGCGTCTTCGACGAGGCCCGCTACTTCGTGCCCGGCACCGAGCTGCCGGTCGTGCGCTTCCGCGGGGTGGACGTCGCGCTGACCATCTGCGAGGACCTGTGGGTCGAGGGCGGGCCGTGCGGCGTGGCCGGGCAGGCCGGGGTCGACCTGGTCGTCTCTCCCAACGCATCCCCCTACGAGCGGGCCAAGGACGACCTGCGGCTGCCCCTGGTCCGCCGGCGGGCCGCCGAGGCGCGGGCCACGATCCTGTACTGCAACCAGGTCGGCGGCCAGGACGAGCTGGTCTTCGACGGCGATTCGCTGGCCGTCTCGCCGACCGGTGACCTGCTCGCCCGGGCACCGCAGTTCGTCGAGCACTTGCTGACCGTCGACCTGGCCATCGATCCGTCGGCGGTCCCCGAGCGCAGGGACGGCCGCATCGGTCCGATGACGGTGACCCGGCACGTGCTCTCCGAGGACCCCGTGCCCGCGTTCGAGGCGCGCCCCGGCACGGTCGCCCAGCCCCTGACCGACTGCGAGGAGGTCTGGCGCGCGCTCGTCCTCGGCCTCAAGGACTTCATCGACAAGAACGGCATGCCCTCGGTCGTGCTCGGCCTCTCCGGCGGCATCGACTCCGCGGTCGTGGCGGTCATCGCCGCCGACGCGCTCGGCCCCGACCGCGTGCACGGCGTGGGCATGCCGTCGGTGCACTCCAGCGCCCACTCGCTCAGCGATGCCCAGGAGCTGGCCGAGCGGGTCGGCCTGCACTACTCGGTCGTGCCGATCGCGCCGATGGTCGACGCCTACCACTCGTCGGTGGAGCTGACCGGCGTCGCCGCGGAGAACCTGCAGGCCCGCGTCCGCGGCACGCTGCTCATGGGGCTGTCCAACCAGCACGGGCACCTGCTGCTGACCACCGGCAACAAGAGCGAGGTCGCCGTCGGCTACTCGACGCTCTACGGCGACTCCGCGGGCGGGTTCGGCCCGATCAAGGACGTCCCGAAGACGCTGGTGTGGGAGCTGGCCCGGTGGCGCAACGACCAGGCGCGCCGGCGCGGGGAGGTCGAGCCGATCCCCCAGCACTGCATCGACAAGCCGCCGTCGGCGGAGCTGGCGCCCGGCCAGGTCGACACCGACTCGCTGCCGTCCTACGACGAGCTGGACGCGATCATCGCCGACTACGTCGACGGGGACCTCGGCATGGCGCAGCTGCTGGAGCGGGGCCACGACGCCGAGACCGTCGCGCGGGTGCTGCGCCTGGTCGACGCGGCGGAGTTCAAGCGCCGGCAGTCGGCGCCCGGAACGAAGATCAGCCTCAAGGCGTTCGGACGTGACCGGCGGCTGCCGATCACCAACCGGTGGCGGGAGACGCTGCCCACGGTCCGCGAAGGAGCGCAAGCATGACCGAGTCGGTCGTCTACGGGGGGACGTCGTCCGCCCGGGTCCGCGTGCACCACCTGCAGCAGGCCAAGGAACGCGGCGAGAAGTGGGCGATGCTCACCGCCTACGACACGGTGAGCGCGTCGGTGTTCGAGGAGGCCGGCATCCCGGTGCTGCTCGTCGGCGACTCGGCGGGCAACGTCGTGCTCGGGCACAGCAGCACGGTGCCGGTGACGGTCGACGACATCCTGCTGATGACCAAGGCGGTCACCCGCTCGACCACGCGCACCCTCGTCGTCGCCGACATGCCGTTCGGCAGCTACGAGGCCGGCCCCGACCAGGCGCTGGCCACGGCCTTCCGGCTGATGAAGGAGGGCGGCGCCGCTGCGGTCAAGCTCGAGGGCGGCGTCCGCGTCGCCCCGCAGATCCAGAAGATCGTCGAGGCCGGCATCCCGGTCATGGCGCACATCGGCTTCACGCCGCAGAGCGAGCACGCTCTCGGCGGCTTCCGGGTGCAGGGCCGCGGCGACGCCGGCGCGGAGAAGCTGCTGGCCGACGCACACGCCGTGCAGGAGGCCGGCGCGTTCGCCGTCGTCCTGGAGATGGTCCCCGCCGAGATCGCCGGCCAGGTCACCAAGGAGCTGGCGATCCCGACCATCGGCATCGGGGCGGGCGTCGACTGCGACGCCCAGGTCCTGGTCTGGCCGGACATGGCCGGCTACACCGGCGGCAAGGTGCCGCGGTTCGTCAAGAAGTACGCCGACCTGCGGGCCGAGCTGCTCCGCGCGACGAGGGAGTACGCCGACGACGTCCGCAGCGGCAGCTTCCCCGGCCCGGAGCACTCGTTCGAGTAGCGCCTGACCGCACCCAACTCCCTTGTCGGACGGGAACGACCGGGCCAGCCTGGGCGCATGCGGGCGCTCTTCGTCGCCGGTCCGATGGTCGGGCACGTCCTGCCGTTGACGGCGCTGGCGGGCGCGTTCCGCGACGCCGGTCACGACGTCGTCGTGGCCACCGCGGCCGACGGGATCCAAGCCGCGCGCAGGGCCGGTCTCCCGGTGCGGGACGTCGCCCCCGGCCTGAACATGCAGCGGATCGGTCTCGGGGCGCTGGTGCGCCACCCCGTGCACGTCGGCCGCATGGCGCGCGGGGACGAGGGCACCGAGGGCGTCGGGTGGCTGTTCGCCGCCGTCAACGCCCGGATGGCCGGCGGTGTCGTGTCCCTCGCCGAGGAGTGGCGGCCCGACCTCGTCCTGCACGAGGGGCTCATGCCGGCCGGTGCTCTGGCAGCGGGCCGCCGCGGGGTGCCGTCGGTCCTGGTCGACGCCCTGATCTACGACGGGGGCCAGCTCTACGCCGCGGTGAGCTCCCGCCTCGACGGCCTCGCCCGGCGGCTCGACGTCCAGACGATCCCCTACCCTGCCGACGCCGTGGTGGCCATCCCGCCGAGTCTGGCCGGCGAACGCCGCGGCCGGCTCATGCGTTACGTGCCGGCCCCGGCGGGAGGCGAGGTCCCCGGCGGCCTCGGCCTGGACGACGGCCGGCCGGCCGTGCTGGTCAGCCGCTCGACCGTCGACGACCCGCGTCCCGACCGGATGATGTCGCGGGTGGTCGAAGCGGCCGAGGACGCCGACGTCCGGGTCGTCCTGGTGCGGCCCGACCGGGCGGTGTCGCGGCGGGCCCTGCCGCCGAACGTGACGACCACCGACTGGGTGCCGTTCGCCGCGGTCATGCCGCACGTCGCGGGCGTGGTCACCCACGGCGGGGCCGGCACGGTGATGACCGCGCTCGCCGCCGGGGTTCCGCTGCTGGTCGTGCCCGGTGCCGGCGACCGGGCGCTGCACGCGCGGCTGGTCGCGGCCCGCGGCGCCGGGCTCGCGGTGCCGGCCCAGGACATCACCGCCACGGTCCTCGAGCGCCTGGTGCAGGACCGCGGGCTCAGGCAGTCGGCCGGTGAGGTGGCCGGCGAGATCGCGGCGATGCCGGCACCGGCGGAGCTGGTGGAGCCGCTCGCCGCGCTGGCGCGGTGAGGTGGCGGCCGGCGAGCAGGCCGTAGCCGACTACGTTCGGCAGGAGGGCGGTCAGGTAGATGCCCACCTGGGTGGACGTCGCCTCGATCGGGAAGCCCAGCGGCTCGGTGATGTAGTGGCCGATGAAGCCGCCGCGGTAGCCCGGTTCGCCGGCCTGCTCCCGCAGGTACAGCTCCCACGTGGTCAGCGGGCAGTCGGAGTTCGTCAGGTACAGGCCGAGGATCGCCAGCGCCACGGGCACGTGCAGCCACAGGACCCGCGGCCACCGCAGGGCCAGCAGGGAGCCGGTCAGCATGAAGACGACGGTGGCCGCGTGCAGGAGGGCCACCGCGGAGGCCAGCACCACGGCTCCAGTGTGGCAGCAGCCCGGGCACCTACCCGCGCAACTGCCGTACCAGCAGCTCCGGAGCCTCGACCAGGGAGGGGCCGTACCAGGTGAGGTGCCGGCCGCTGACGAACGCCGCTCGCGCCCGCGGCCAGGCCTCCGGTCCGTCCTCGGGTGTGAACGGGTAGGGCTCGTCGGGGAGGACGACCAGGTCCACCTGCACCTCCGCCGGCTCCTCGGCACGGAGCTTCGGGTAGCGGTCACCGGATCCGGCGTACACGTTCCGGACACCCAGCCGGCGCAGCACGTCGCCGGCGAAGGTGTCGCGGCCCAGCACCATCCAGGGACGCCGCCAGATCGGCACGACGGCCATGAGCGGCCCGGCCTGCGGCGGATCGGCCCACGCGGCGCGGGCCTCGGCGAGCCACGTCGGGTCCGGGTGGCCCAGCACGGCGCACAGCCGGCCGAGCGAATCCAGTGCCTGGTCGACGGTCGCGGGGGCGGTCATCCACACCGGGATGCCGGCGGAGCGCAGCACGACGACGTCCTCGTCGCGGTTCTCCTCGGCGTTGGCGACCACCAGGTCCGGCCGCAGCTCGACGACGCGGTCGACGTCCGGCCACTTCGTGCCGCCGACCCGGACCACGTCCAGACGCGCCGGATGCGTGCACCAGTCGGTGGCGCCGACGAGCAGGCCGGCGTCCGTGGCGGCGATCGCCTCGGTCAGCGAGGGGACCAGGCTGACCACCCGCCGCGGCGGGTGGTCGCCGAACGGCTGCCCCTGGTCGTCGCGGAGTTCAGACGTCGGTGACACGGATGCCGGCGTGCACCTTGTACCGGCGGTTCACCGAGACGAGGTTCACCGTGAGCGCCTCGACCTGGCGGGCGTTGCGCAACCGGCCGGAGTAGATGCCGCGCATGCCGGGGAGCCGGCCGGCGAGCGCCTGCACCGTGTCCATCGAGGGACGATCGTCGCCGACCACCATCACGTCCCCGTCCAGCGTCGGCCGGGAGAGGTCCTCGAGCAGCACCGCCGACAGGTGGTGGAACGCGCCGACCACGTGCGAGTCCGGCAGCAGGGCGGCAGCCTGCTGCGCGACGCTGCCCTCCTCGACGTCCAGGACGTAGGCCCCCAGCTCGTCGAAGCCCATGGGGACGACGCAGTCGACCACGATCTTGCCGGCGAGCGGTGTGGCCAGCTCGGCCAGCGTCGCGGCGTGCCCGGCGAACGGGACGGCGACGATCACGAGGTCCGCGGCGCCGGCGACGTCGACGTTGGAGCCGCCCCGCACCGACACCTCGGCCCCGCCGGAGGCCTCCGTGGCGCGGGCCGCCACCTGGGTGGCCACCTCCGAGGCGCGGTCGGCGTCCCGCGACCCCAGCAGGATCCGCTGGCCCACGGCGGCCAGCCGGACGGCCAGTCCGCGTCCCTGGGGGCCGGTACCGCCCAGCACCCCCACGACCAGGTCCTCCACCGCGCGGTCGGTCACGCTCTCCCCCTCCGCCTGTGCCGGACTGCCCGGCGTGTCGAACCGATCATGCCGGGCCGGCTCGGGAGGCCGCTCACCCGGGGACGGCGATCAGTCGTCCTCCCACTTCCGGTCCTCGGCGGTGAGCCGCTCCTCCCGCTCGCGCACCGACTGCAGCGCGTGCTCGGCCGCCTCGCGGGTGTCGTACGGCCCGAGCCGGTGCCGTTCGGCGCAGCCGTCCCGGGGCTCGACGGTGTGGTGCTTCAGACAGAAGAACCAGGGTCCACCGGACATCAGCAGCCTCCTCGCGCGTCGGGGTCGTTCCTCCCCACCCTGTCACCGACGCACCACCGCTGCTCAGGGGTCGACCATCACCTGGTCGTGCCGGGCGTAGAAGGCCGTCATCTCCTCGGGCGTGAGGGTCCGGCCACTGCGTCGCAGCTCGGCCATCTCGAGGAAGAAGTTCTCGCGGGCGATGCCGGGTGCGAAGAGGATGAGGAAGGAGGCCCACTCGTCCCCGTCGTTGCGGAAGCCATGGGCCCCGCCCTCGTGCACCAGCGCGAAGTCGCCCGGGCCGACAGGGTCCCACGCTCCCGCGTGGTAGACGGTCAGCCGGCCGGACAGCACGAAAAAGGCCTC
The DNA here is from genome assembly GCF_023016265.1 of Blastococcus sp. PRF04-17. Lineage (GTDB taxonomy): Bacteria > Actinomycetota > Actinomycetes > Mycobacteriales > Geodermatophilaceae > Blastococcus_B. The sequence continues at coordinate 1,359,569 of NZ_CP095412.1, forward strand.
GGAGAACGTCTGGTGGTAGTGCGGCGCCGCCCCCGGGCTGTGCGGCGCGACGTGGTACTCGACCAGCCCGTATCGGCCCGCGGTCACCGCACCCGGCGCGACCATGCGCAGCTTGCTCGTCCGGCCGTTGGAGACCAGCGGGTGATCGGCGAGGCGGCGGACGTCGACCAGGGCGGGGTCCACATGCGACATGCGCGCCACCCTGGCAGGTCGTCACAGGGGGCGGGAGGCACGCGTGCGCGGGAGGATGGCCGGAGTCGAGCAGGTCACAGAACCGCGGAAGTGGGTCACAGAACCGGCGGAGTGCGGCATCCTGCTGCGGTGATCGGACGGCTGCGGCCACAAGGCGACGCCCGCGCGTGGACGTCCGTGACGTCGACGCTCCGGGGCACCGATCACCCCGTCGCCGCCCGGACGCTCGCGGCCCTGCTCGTGCTCGGCGGGCTGATGGGCTCGGTGAACCTGTTCCTCCCCGGGGTGCTCCTGCCCGGGGTCCGCGAGTGGGTCTACGCGACCGCGATGGCCTTCTGCGTCCTCGCGGCGATCCCGCTGGTCGTCCGCGGCCGGGTGAGCCCCCGGCACACCTTCGGCCTGGTGCTGCTCGGCGACCTCATCTACCTCGTCGTCGCGTACTGCACCGTCGATCCGTTGCGCTTCGCGACACCCCTGATGCTGCTGTTCCCGGCATTCGTGGCCGCCTGGTTCCTGGGCAGGTGGGAGCTCGGCGTCAACATGCTCGTCACCACCGGGGTGTGCCTGGCCGCGCTCTGGCCGAGCCACGACGACGCGGTCGGGCTCGGCGTCCAGGTCGGCGTCAGCGCCGGCATGCTCAACGCCTGCGCCGGCGGCGTGTTCGTCCTGCGCCGCAGGATCGAGCGGCTGCTCTCCGAGACCCAGACCCTGTCCCACCTCGACCCGCTCACCGGCCTGTTCAACCGGCGCTACCTGGTCGAGCAGGCGCCCCGCATGTGGCGTCAGGCACGCCGCGACGGGACCCGCGTCGCCGCGATGGTGCTCGACCTCGACCACTTCAAGCGGCTCAACGACGCGCACGGCCACGCCGCCGGGGACGCCGTCCTGCGGGCGGTCTCGGGCTCGTTGACCGCCACGGTGCGCCCCGCCGACGTCCTGGCGCGCACCGGCGGCGAGGAGCTCGTCGTCCTCGGTCTGGTGGCCGATCCCGACGAGGCCGCCCACCTGGCCGAGCGCCTCCGGACGGCGGTCTCCGGAAGCCGGACCCCCGACGGCCACGGCGTGACCGCCTCCATCGGCATCGCCCTGACCCGGCCGGTGGACGGCGAGGACGCCGCCGACGCGCTGTGGCGTCTGGTCGACCGCGCCGACGCCGCGATGTACGAGGCCAAGCAACAGGGACGCGACCGGGTGGCCTCGATGTGGGTGCCCCGCGCGCGGGCACCGCTGCCGGGCGAGAACGACCCGGCCGCGGCCACCGACGTCGGCTGACAGGGAGCGGGCAGGTCCTTCTTCTGCTTCGCTGTCGGCATGACGCTGGCGGCGCCGGATCCCACGCGGACCGTGCCGCTCCCGCTCCGGGAGCAGGCCGACGTCCGCGACCGGTGGCTGACCCAGCGCCTCCTCGACGTCCTGCCCGGCCTGATGGACCGCACGGGCATCGACCTGTGGCTGGTCATCGGCCGCGAGTACAACGAGGACCCGGTGCTGGCCACGCTGCTGCCCGCCACGTGGCTGTCGGCGCGGCGGCGCACCGTCCTGGTGCTGCACCGCAGCGACGACGGCGTGACCGCCGCGGCCGTCTCGCGCTACCCCGTCGGCCAGTTCCTGCCGGCCTGGACCGACGAGCCGGACGAGTGGCAGGCGGTGCGCCGGTTCGTCGAGCAGGCCGACCCGCGGCGCATCGGCGTGGACGTCTCGTCGCGCTTCGCGCTGGCCGACGGCCTGTCGCACACCGAGCACCGGCTGCTGACCGAGTCGCTGGGCCCCTACGCCGAGCGGCTGGTCTCGGCCGAGCAGCTGGCCGTCGGCTGGCTCGAGACCCGGCTGGCGGAGGAGATCGGCGCGCTGCACGCCCTCAACCGGCTGGCGCACGAGGTGATCGACGAGGCCTTCAGCCGCGAGACGATCACCGTGGGGACGACGACGGCGCTCGACCTCGCCTGGTGGATCCGACAGCGCCTGCACGACCTCGGCGTCGAGCCGTGGTTCCACCCGACGGTGACGCTCCAGCGGGCCGGCGTGCCGCTCGTCGAGGAGCGCGGCACGCTGCTGCCCGCCGTCCCGTACGACTCCCCCGTCCGGCCGGGCGACCTGGTGCACTGCGACCTGGGGCTGTCCAGCCTCGGACTGCGGACCGACACCCAGCGCAACGGCTACGTGCTGCGGGACGGTGAGTCGAAGGCGCCGTGCGGGCTGCAGGAGGCGCTGTCGGCCGGCAACCTCCTGCAGGACCTGACCGTCGAGGCGCTGCGGATCGGCAGCACGGGCAACCAGGTGCTCGCCGCTGCCCGGGCGGCCGCCGCGGACCACGGCATCGACGGCGACGTCTACTCCCACCCGGTCGGCTTCCACGGGCACGGCGCCGGCCCGGCCATCGGTCAGTGGGACCAGCAGGACGGCGTCCCCGGCCCGGGCGACTACCCGGTCCACGGCGACACCGTCTACGCGCTGGAGCTGGCGGTGCGCCGGCCGGTGCCCGAGTGGGGCGGGCAGTGCGTGCGGATCGGACTCGAGGAGGGCATCGCGCTGACCGCCGACGCGGTGGAGTTCCTCGACGGCCGGCAGACCGAGTTGATCCTCGTCTGAGCGGAGTGGCGGGGCGCGGTTTCCGCGCCCCAGCCACTCCACCTACTTCTTCTTGCGGGCGTCGGCGGTCTTCTTGGTGTTCGCCTTCTGGATCGCGTCGACCAGCTGCTTCTTCTTCATCGACGAGCGGCCAGAGATGTCGAGTTTCTTGGCCAGCTTGAGCAGGTGGTCCTTGGTCGCGTTGGCGTCGACCCCACCCTTGGTCTTCCGGTCGGTGTTCCGGCCACCGGCGGCCTGGGCGTCGGAAGGGCCCTTCTTCCCGCCCTCCTTCTTCGCCCACCGGTCGCCGACCTTCTCGAACGAGTGCTTCACCGCCGCCCAGGCGACCTGGTTGGCGCGCTTCTCGTCGCCGTACTCCTCGGCCGCGGAGTCGTGGGCCTTCGCGAACGTGCGCTGCGCCTTCTTCGGCGAGCGACGGAGGGTGCTCGGCAGCTCGGACAGCTTGGCGCTGCCGCTCTTGGTCGTCTTCGGCATGACCTCTCCTCTCGGGTCGTTCCGGGCGGCCTTACCCCGGGGACGCGCCAAGATCACATCCGCAGGACCGGGACCGGGGCGCTGACCAGCTCCTCCGGCGCCTCCTCCGCCACGTGGCGGCCGCTGTCGATCGGGACGCCGCCGCGCGGGTCCGTCGTCCAGGACTGCCAGATCAGCCGTGGGTCGCCGCCGAGCTCCTCGAGTTCGTCGCCGCCGGAGCGACCCTCAGCCGGACGTCGTCCGCGACGTCGACGTGGGCGAGCTGGAAGCGCTGGGCACCGGCCCATCCGACCGGGTGGAGGTCAGGCGCGCGGCCGGTCGATCAGCCGGGAGAGCACGATGACGCTCCGGGTGTGGTCGACGTTGGGCTCGTCGCGGATGCGCTCGAGTGCCCGCTCGAGCTGCTTGACGTCGGAGGCGAGCATGTGCACCAGCGCGTCGGCGTCACCGGAGACGGTCACCGCGCCCACGACCTCCGGCACCAACTCGAGACTGCGCCGTAGGTCCTCCGGTGACACGGTGCCCTTGCAGTACAGCTCGACGTAGGCCTCGGTCTGCCAGCCGAGGACGTCGGGATCGATCTGCGCGGTGAAGCCGCGGATCGCACCGCTGGCGACGAGCCGGTCGATGCGCCGCTTGACCGCGGGCGCGGAGAGCCCGACCTCGGTGCCGATCTCGGCGAGGGTGGCCCGGGCGTTGCGCAGGAGGCAGCTAATGACCTTGCCGTCCACCGTGTCCACTGATGCCTCCTGCAATGAATCGTCGATGAACCGGCCGAGATGCAACATATCGTCGATCAAGACGCAACAGAAGTTGATTGCTTGTGAATGTTCTCCTGATTAGCGTTCACGGTGACCGGCGCCGTCGGCGCCCACGTCTTCCCGCAGGAGTTGTCCGGTGACCGCTGTCCTTCCCCAGCCGCGCCCCGCGCTGGAGACCGAGCGCGCCGCCACGCCGCGGCGCTACCTCATGTGCCGCCCGGAGCACTTCGACGTCAGCTACGCCATCAACCCGTGGATGGACGTCACCCGCGGCGCGGACCGCGAGCTGGCCATCCGGCAGTGGGAGACCCTGCGGCAGACCTACCTCGACCTGGGTCACCAGGTCGAGGTCATCACCCCCGTGCCCGGCCTGCCCGACATGGTCTTCGCCGCCAACGGCGGCCTGGTGATCGAGGGCCGCGCGCTGGGCGCCCGGTTCACCCACGCCGAGCGGCGTGCGGAGGGCCCGGCCTACCTCGCCTGGCTGGCCGACGCCGGGCTCAAGGAGGTCTTCGCGCCGGTGCACGTCAACGAGGGCGAGGGCGACTTCCTCGTCGTCGGCGACCTGGTCCTGGCCGGCACCGGCTTCCGGACCGACCCGGGCGCGCACACCGAGGTGCAGGAGCTCTTCGGCATCCCGGTCATCTCGCTGCGGCTGGTCGACCCGCGCTTCTACCACCTCGACACCGCGCTGGCGGTGCTCGACGAGCGCACCGTCGCCTACTACCCCGCGGCGTTCAGCCCCGGCAGCCGAGGGGTCCTGCAGCGGCTGTTCCCCGACGCGGTGCTCGCCGACGAGGCGGACGCCGTCGTGCTCGGGCTCAACGCGGTCTCCGACGGCAAGCACGTGGTCCTGCCGTACGCGGCGACGGGCCTGGCGGCTCAGCTGGAGGAGCGCGGCTACGTGCCCGTCGGCGTCGACCTCAGCGAGCTGCTCAAGGCCGGCGGCAGCGTCAAGTGCTGCACCCTGGAGATCCGCGCCTGAGCCGACGTCGCGCGGCGACCGCGGCGGCGAGCGTGGCGAGCGCGCCGTCGGGGTCGTGGAGCGACCGCATCCCGGCCGAGACGACGGCCGCCGTCCCCGGGTCGAGTGGGTCGACCGACGCCCACGCCGGAGGGCCGACGCAGAAGTCGACCTCCAGGCCGGTGCCCAGGAGGAACCGCCGCTCGGTGAGCGGCCCCCAACGGCGCGTCGTCAGGAGCCGCTCACCGCCGACCTCGGCCGGCCAGTCGTCGTCCACGACGTACCGCTCCGGGGAGTCGGTGAGGAGCACGACGTCGACGTCCGAGGCGCCGTGCGCCGCCCCGCGGGCCCAGGAGCCGACCAGAGCCAGCGCCCGGACGTCGGGTTGCTGCCGGGCCCACGCCGTGAGCCGGCCGAGGACCGACTCGACCTCGGCGGCGCCCCCGTGGCTGATCACTTGCGGTCGAGCCAGCGGGACCAGAACGCGCGCTCCTCGTCGCTGAGCGGGCGGCTGGTGTCGGTCGCGAAGTCGAACACCACCATGGTCACGTCGGCGCGGATGGCCACCTGCCCGTCCTGCACCAGTTCCTGGCGCACGGTGAAGGACTTGGTGCCGAGTCGGGTCACCCAACTGGTCACGCACGGTCGCTCGCCGACGCGGTAGTAGAGCTGGCGCAGGTAGTCCACCTCGAGCCGGGCCAGGATCAGCGAGCTCCCCGAGCCGCCGACCATGGCCAGCCGCGCGTCCTCCAGCAGGCTCAGCGCTCGGGCGTGGTTGACGTGGCCCAGCGAGTCCGGGTCCGACCAGCGCAGTTGGACCGGGTGCTCGTGGCGCACGGTCAGGGCAGGTCTGCGGTGTCCGACGACTGGCGGTGCCCACCCTGGGCGTCGTCCGGGTCGGCGTGGATCGTGCGCTCCTCCGACTCGGCGAGGATCACCGCCGCCTGGACCTCGGGATCGATGCCGCCCTCCGCGGGGTCGGGGTGACCCTCGGCGGACACCTCCTCCGGCAGCAGCTGGGCGCGCGTCCGGACGTTGTCCTCGGTGACGTTCGCGATCGCCTCGGGCGAGGGGTCCTTCATCGACGGCATGTCAGAACCTTCCCTGCTCCGTGCCGAGACCGAGCGCCCCGGCGACGTCCTGGACGTTCTGGAACTGCTGCCCCTCGGGCAGCCGGCGCAACTGGCCGAGGACGGCGTCGGACGCGCCGCTCTCCTGCGCCTTGGCGACGAGGGCGTCGCGGTCGGCGGGCCACACCTCCTTGCCGAGGGCCTCGGCGATCGCCGCGCGGCGCTCGACGTCGCCCTCGGACGTGCCGGGTGAGGTGGCGGGTGCGTGCGGGTCGGTCACGGTCGGGGTCTCCTCGGTCACTGGTCGGTCGGCGTCGAGTCGTCGGTGTAGCGCAGGACCGCCGCTACCGGCTCGCCCGGCATCGCCGACGCCGGGACGACGACCAGACCGGCGCTGCTGGCGACGGCAGCCGCCAGCAGGGCGGCATCCAGAGGCGCTACCTCCCCGTGCACGCCGAGCGCGTCCATGTCCTGCTGCTTGACACCCAGCTCGAGCGGGCCGTTGCCGACCAGCAGGGTGTCCTCGCCCAGGTCGTCGGCGACCACCAGCGTCTCGACCTGGCTCTTGCGCAGCGCCTCGACGACGGCGTCCTTGCCGGTGACGGCGAGGCCGTGCGCGCCGGCGGCTTGGACCTTCTCGAGCACGTCGGCGCACTCGCGGGCCTCGTGCTCGGCGACGAGCTCGGCGGCCCTGCGCTGCACGGCTGCCCGGTCGGCACCGGCGGCCCGCCCGCCCTCCTCCATCGAGACGACGAGGTCGGACCAGGTGCCGGAGGCCTTGTCGGTGAGGATCTGCCGCGCCCGGACGTCGCCGGCGACCAGGACGAAGCGCAGGCCGCGCCGACGGACCTGGGACTCGATCTCGTCGGCCACGAGGCCGGCGTTCTCCTCCCACCTGTTCTCCGCGGTGTGCATGTAGGTGTTGTGCGCCCAGCCGCCCACCTTGACCTTGCGCATGTGGAAGGTGTCGCCGTCGACCTCCTTCTCCTCGACGGGCTCGCCCGAGGTGCCGACGACGCTGAGGTCAGCGCCCACGCGGTCGGTGACGACCACCAGGTGCGGCACCCGGCCGGCCAGCTGGCGGAGGACCGGCAGCAGGTCCGGCCGCGGGGACCACACCGCGGACTCCTGGGCCGGCGCGGCGGCGAGCACCTCGTCGAGGACGACCGCCCCGTCGGCTGCGACCACCACCGCGCGGCCTTCCAGCGTGCCGGCCTGGCCGCCCTCGTTCCCCTCGAGCAGGCGGCCGCGCACCGCCTCGACGACCACCTCCGGCGCCCCCTGCTCGGTGAGCTGCTCGGTGAGCGCGCGCACCCGCAGCTCGAGCTCGGCGTCGGCGTTCTCGGTGGTGTGCGTGACGTTCGCGGTGACCGTGGCGAACGGACCGGTGGCGTCGAAGACCGGCTGCAGGAAGGACACGTCCATGGCGGTGGGGCAACTCCTCGTGTCGGTTACGTAGGCGCCGCAGAGCCCGTGACCGGACCGCGGCACGTCCGTTGGCCGCCTACCCACCGACCGTGCCCTCACACCCGCGACCGCCGGCGCCGTGTCGGACGCCCGATCCCGGGTAGGCGGTCGAGCGACAGCGACTCCGAGAGGACGTGGGATGACCGAGCACGATCAGTTGCCCTTGCCCGACTACGACCACCTGCCGGTGGAGGGACTCACGACGCGGATCCGGACCCTCGACGCCCAGGGCGTGCAGACCCTGCTGGAGTACGAGCGGGCGCACGCCAATCGGCTCCAGGTGGTCACCGTGATGGAGAACCGGCTGTCCGCGCTGCGCGACGGCGCGCAGCCATCGGGCGGCGACCCGGCGTCCTCCGCGGTCGACGACCCGGCCCACGCCAGCGGCGGGTCGAAGGTGTCCGAGGCGACCAGCGGGCCCCCGATCAACCCGCCGTCCCAGGGCGACCCGACCAACCCCGCCCAGCCCCGCTGACGTCTCTTGCGGAGGCTGGGAGCGCAGCTTTCCTGCGCCCTCAGCCTCCGCTGAACGTGGCGGCGATGTCCATGACGGCCGGCCCGAGCAGCACGATGAAGAGCACCGGGAGGATGCACAGGATCAACGGGAAGATCACCTTCACCGGGATCTGCATCGCCTTCTCCTCCGCGCGCTGGCGCCGCTTGAGGCGCATCTCCTGCGCCTGGGTGCGCAGCACGTCGGCGATCGAGACGCCGTACTGGTCGGCCTGCACGACCGCCCGGATGAACCGGCGCAGATCGGCGACCCCGGTCCGCTCGGCGAGCGACAGGTAGGCATCGCGCCGGGGCTGACCCACGGCGATGTCCTGGAGCGTGCGCACCAGCTCCTCGGCCAGCGGGCCCTTGCCGTTGCTGCCCGCGCGCGCCATCGCCGACTCGAAGCCCAGGCCGGCCTCGACCGCGATCGTCATCTGGTCGAGCGTGTCGGGCAGCTCCAGCGCGATGGCCTCCTGGCGCTCCTGCCCGCGGCTGTGCAGCAGCAGCTCGGGCAGGAAGTAGGCCACGACGGTCACGACGACCGCCAGGACGACGGTGAGGACGCCGGGCTCGCCGCTCACGAAGAGCAGGCCCAGGCCGCCGGCGATGACCGCCAGCACCAGCTTGGCCGCGACCAGCCTCGGCACCGGCCAGTCGGCCGGGCGCCCGGCCCGGCCGGCCAGCCGGTCCAGGCGGGAGGCGGTCCCCCGCGGTGTGAGACTGCGGACCAGCCGGGCAGCCGGACCAGGACCGCTGCGGACGACGCCCGGAGCGTCCAGCGGAAGCTCGATGCCCCGCACGAGATTGTCCCGGGCCGCGACCGCCTCGGCACCGGGCCGGGCGAGCAGGGCCCAGCCCAGCAGGGGCAGCGACGCGGCGACGGCGAGGGCGGCGGCGAGGACCGGGAACGGGAGGGACGGCGTCAGCACGGGTTCCCCACCGGAGGTGTGATTGCCATCAGAACCTGATCGCCACGGTCTTCTTGAGCCACAGCCCCCCGACCAGGAGCATCACCGCGGCCGTGACCAGCATCCCGTAGCCGACGAGGCTCTCCGTGAACTTCGCCAGGTAACCGGGGTTGGTCAGCGAGATGAACCCGGTCACGCCGAACGGCAGTGCCATGAGCACGACCGCCGACAGCTTGCCCTCGGCCGACAAAGCCTTGACCTGTCGGCGGATGGCATTGCGCTCGCGGATCGTGTGGCCGACGGCGTCGAGCACCTCGGCCAGGTTGCCGCCGACCTCGCGGTGGATCGCGATGGCCTGGGCGACCCAGGTGAAGTCGTCGCTGCCCATGCGCTGGGCCACCTCGTCGAGGGCGTCGCCCAGGTCCCGGCCGACGCGCGTCTCGTTGATGATCCGCGCGAACTCCTCCGACGTCGGCGCGTCGGCCTCCTGGGAGACCGAGTCCACCGCCCGCAGCAGGCTGTGCCCGGCCCGGAGGCTGCCGGCCATCAGCTGCAGCGAGTCGTCGAGCTGGTCGGCGAAGGCGGCCTGACGCCGGCCCGCCTTGACCGAGACGAGCAGCCTCGCGCCGACGGGGACGACGGCCACCAGCAGCAGGCCGAGCAGGGGGCCGCCGAGCACGACGCCGACCACCCCGCCGACGACCGCGGCGACCCCGACCACCAGGACGAACTCCGGCAGGCCCGTCGACATGCCGGCGCGCTCCAGGGCGGCCGCACCCGCGGCCAGCCGACCCCGCTTCTCCAGCACCTTCTCCACCGCCGCTCCGGCTGCCGCGCCGGCCCCGGCGAGCGGGGACGACGGCGCCGGCACGACCGACGGGTCCAGCCGGCTCAGCGGCACCCGCGACGGCCCCGCCGGCAGGACGACGAGGACGAGCACCAGCAACGCCACCGCGACCGCGACGAATCCCAGGGCGAACAGGGCCGGTGACATCAGCCCCAGCTCCGCACGGGGTCGGCGACGCCGAAGACCCGCGGCGACAGCGTGATGCCGAGGTCGTCGAACTTGTCGGTGAACCGGGGGCGGACGCCCGTGGGCACCGGCTTGCCCAGGAACTTCCCCTGCGCGTCGACGCCGGCCGAGTAGTCGAAGAGGAAGGCGTCCTGGAGGGTGACCGTCTCACCCTCCATGCCCTGGACCTCGGTCACGTGGGTCACGCGCCGGGTGCCGTCGCGCAGCCGGGTGAGCTGGACGACGACGTCGACGGCCGAGGCGATCTGCTCGCGGATGGCCCGCAGCGGCAGGTCCATGCCCGCCATCAGCACGAGGGTCTCCAGGCGGGCGATGGCGTCGCGCGGCGAGTTGGCGTGCACGGTCGACAGCGACCCGTCGTGGCCGGTGTTCATCGCCTGCAGCATGTCCAGCGACTCGCCCCCGCGGCACTCCCCCACCACGATCCGGTCGGGCCGCATGCGCAGCGAGTTCCGCACCAGGTCGCGGATGGTGATCGCGCCCTTGCCCTCGATGTTGGGCGGCCGGGACTCCAGGCGCACGACGTGCTCCTGCTGCAGCTGCAGCTCGACGGCGTCCTCGATGGTGACGATCCGCTCGCCGTCGGGGATGAAGGAGGACAGCACGTTGAGCAGCGTCGTCTTCCCGGTTCCGGTGCCGCCGGAGACGATGACGTTGAGCCGGGCGTCGACGCAGGCGTGCAGCAGCTCGGCCATCTCCGGCGACAGCGTGCCGAAGCCGATCAGGTCGTCGACCTTGAACGGGTCCTTCGAGAACTTCCGGATGGTCAGCGTCGACCCGCTGAACGCCAGCGGCGGGATGATCGCGTTGACCCGCGACCCGTCGGCGAGCCGGGCGTCCACCAGCGGCGAGGACTCGTCGATCCGGCGTCCGACCTGGGAGACGATCCGGTCGATCACCCGGCGCAGGTGCTCCTCGGAGGTGAACCGCGTCGCCGTCCGCTCCAGCCGTCCGCTGCGCTCGACGTAGATCGCCTCCGGACCGTTGACCATGATCTCGCTGACGGCGTCGTCGTCGAGCAGCTTCTGCAGCGGACCGTAACCGAGGACGTCGTCGGCCAGCTCCGCCGTGAGCCGCTGCCGCTCCTCTGTGCTGAGCGGGACGTTCTCCTCCTCGACCACCTCGTCGAGCTCTCCGAGCACGATGGTGCGCAGGGCGTCCTCGGACAGGCTCGGGTCGTTCATCCGGCTGCCCATGCGCTCGAACAGGGCCTTGGCGACGCGGTCCTTGAGGCGCGCCAGCGCGTCGGTCGGCGGGGCGGGTGCGGCGGCGGCCGGGCGGGGCGACGGGACCGACGGCGAGCTCGGCACCGGCGCCGCGGGGACGCCACGGGCCGCCTCGAGTCGGGACGCGAGGTTCATCAGCCGGCCGCCCGGTGCTTGGCCCGGCCACGCGGTGCCTTGAGCGGGGTCGCCGAGAAGCGGGAGACCAGCCGCGTGAGCTCCTTGACCATCGGGTCGCGGCGTCGCCCGCTGCGGATCAGCGGCACACCCTGGTTGGTCGACGCCGGCACCGACGCCGAGCGGGGCAGGACGACGTCCACCCCCGTGCCGATGGCCAGCTCGACGTCCCGGACCGAGAGCCCGCCCTTGGGGTCGGCGAAGTTCATCACCACGTGCCGGCCGGCCGGGATCATCGCCAGTTCGCGCAGCACGTCGAGCTCCTTGCGCAGTCCGCGCACCCCCGGGACGTCCATGCTGGTCAGCATCACCACGTCGGAGGCGCGGTCGAGGGCGGCGAGGGTCTGCTCGGACAGGCCGGGCGCGGTGTCGACGACGACGTAGCGGAACTCCCGCGCCAGCGACGCGAGCAGGCGGGTCACGTCCTCCCCGGTCACCGTGTCCCCGGCGGCCGGCGACTCGGAGCCGCAGACGGCGTAGAGGCCGCTCGGGTGCTGGGTGAGGAACGTCTTCAGCACCATCGTGTCCTCGCTGGCCGGGCCGCGGACGGCGTCGGGCAGCGTGTACTCGGGCGTCAGGCCCAGCGCCGAGGCGACGTCCCCGAACTGGACGTCGAGGTCGACCAGGACCGTCGACTGCGGTGCCGCCGCGGTCAGCCCGATGGCGAGGTTGGTCGACACCGTGGTCTTGCCCACCCCGCCCTTCGGGGAGGCGATGGTGATGACCCGGCCGGCGTAGCGCTCGGTCTCGCTGACCGGCCGCAGCACCCGCCGCCGGCCGGCGGCGGCGCGGGCGGCGCGCTCGACGGCCGCATGGATCTCCGGGACGTCGGCGTCGGGCGGCAGCAGGTCGCGGATGCCGGCGCGCATCGCCGCCTGCCACATCTCCGGCGACGGGTCGGCCATGAGGACGACGGCGATGCCGGGGCTCTGCACGTCGAGCCGTGCGGCCAGCGTGAGCACCTCCGGCGCCGGCGCGTGCGGCCCGATCAGCAGCACGTCGGGCAGCTCGCCGTCCACCAGCTGCTCGAACAGCCGCGCGGGGTCACCGGGCAGCCGCCCGGGCGGCAGGACGGAGACGTCCCCGTCGGTGGCCTGCTTGACCCGCAGGACCAGCTCCTCGCCGGCTCCGGCCAGCACGACGCGGCTCATCGGGCCACCCCTTCGTAGACGTTGCCCGGGTCGATCACGCGCGTGCCGCCCGTCGAGTCGCCCTCGGTCTCCAGGGACAGCCAGAGCGTCCCGTGCTCCATGCCGAAGACGACGGTCTCGGCGTCCTTGGCGGTGACGGCCAGCGTGAGCATCAGGCTCGCGGCCGGGACGCCGGACGACGTGGCCACGGTCTCCCCGTCCGCGTCCGGCGCCGCGGGCGCGCCCTGCACCTGGGTGACGAGGACGGCGTGCAGCACCGCGGAGGTCTGCCCCTCGCCGCTCGGCAGCTTCTGCGAGAGGTAGACGCCGACGGTGTCGCCGGCGGCCACGCGGCCGCCCAGGACCCGCTGGGGCTCGAGCAGCACGCTGATCTCCTGCAGCCCCTCGGGCACCGGCACGGTGCCGGCCGCCTCCAGCTGGTCGGGCCGGACGAAGCGACTGGCCAGGAGCTGCTCCCCGACCTGCAGGTCGACGGCGGCGACCAGACCGGCCAGGCCGTCCAGATCGGTGACCCGGCCGTCGAGGGCGACCTTGGCGGCACGAGCTCGGTCCGGACCAGCTGGGCGAGCTCGTCGCCGGGCGTGCCCTCAGCAATCGGCTCGTCGACGACGAGCACCTCGACCGAGCGCATCCCGTCGAGGGCACGCGCGTCGGCACCCCGCACGTACGCCAGCAGCGCGAGGCTGCCGGCGACGAGCAGGACGAGCGCCGCGAGCGCGGCGAGAAGTCGACGTCGCACGAAGGCTCCCTTATCGGATCAGTCGGAGGATCGAGGACCCCATCGACGGGGCGTCGGGGCTGTAGTCCCAGGCGTCGGACAACTCCACGAAGCGGGTGAAGTAGCCGGTGACGCAGCGGTCGCTGCCGGTGGCGCCGCAGACCTTCTTGCCGGTGGTGTACTGGCCGCCGAAGTCGTAGCCGGTGAGCGTGAACGCGGCGTAGCCGTACACGCGGTACCAGGCGTTGCTGCCGGTGCCGCCGAACTCGTCGAAGATGGGCAGCAGCACCGTCCGGCCCACGTGAGCGGCGAAGTCCGCCTGGTCGCAGCCCGAGGGCGGCGTGTTGCCGGTGGACGACGTCATCTCCTGGTCCAGCGAGCTGGTGACCTCGCAGGACCCGTCGGTGGCCAGGAAGCCGAACCCGCCGGGGACGACGTTGCCCGAAGGGCCGGTGCAGTCGGGCAGGCCCGCGGACTTGCTGAGCTTGACCACGTGCTCGGTGGTGCCGGAGGGCAGCCCGCCACCGGTCTGCGCACGGAAGGCGCACCAGGAGAAGGTCAGCGGGAGGACGGCGGTACCCCGGCTGGGGCTCCCCCAGCCGACCTCGGCCGTCGCCGAGACCGCGGTCGCGTCGTGCCCCAGGACCGGGGCGAACCAGTGCTCCTTCGGCGTGCTGCCGGTGACGGTCACGCTCAGCGGGTCGGTGCTCAGCACGGGGTACTCAGCGGTGCCCTCGCCGTTGTTGGCGGTGATGAGAGCCTGCGCGGTGGCCAGCATGTCGCCGCAGTTGCCGCGCGAGCAGTCCTGCGCGACGGCGATCGCGGCGGCGTCCGCGGCGACCTGCAGGCGCGCCTTCTCGGCGTAGAGGGCGCCGACGTCGACGGCGATGGCCGCGAAGCCGAGCACCGGCACGAGGATCAGCGCGAAGACCGCGGCGGTTGCGCCGCGCTCGTCGCCGAGCCGGCGGGACAGGCGGGAGGTCAGCCGTTGCATCGCATGACCCCCGTCCCGTTCAGGGTCAGGCTCGAGCCGAAGAAGCCGGTGAGGTACGGCATCGGGTAGTCGATGGTCAGCCGGACGTTGGTGGTGCCGCCGCCGGTCGTGGGACAGACGTCCGGGGTGATGGTGATGTGCGCCGCGGTGACCGCCGGGTCCAGCGAGCTCGCGGCGTCCTGCACCGCGGCGATGGCCGCGCCCTGGTCGTTCTGCAGCGCCATGGCGCGGACGCCCTCGCGGGCGGCGGCCGACAGCGTGCCCTGGACCTGGAAGGCGTGGCCGAACTCGGCGATCCCCAGCACCAGCACGATCAGCAGCGGCACGATGAAGGCGAACTCCACCGCGGTCGCACCCCGTTCGTCGTCGATCCGCTCGCGCATGCTGCTCACCTCCGTCCGGTGCTCGGTCGTGCCGTTGTCGGCCTGATGCGTACGACGGCGCAGCGGTCCCCGCGGACGGGGACCGCTGCGCCGGCGGCGGATGGCTCAGAGAGCCGCGGTGATCTCCTCGAACAGGGCCAGCAGCTGCTCGCCGAGCAGCGTCACGGCGCCGATGATCACGACGGCGATGAGACCGACCATCAGGCCGTACTCGACGGCGGTGGCGCCCTTCTCCTCGCGCTTCAGGCGGTCCTGAGCGAAGGAGACGAGCGTGACGAGGGTCGCGAAGGGGTTGAGCATGGGGGGCTCCCTGGGGGTTCGCCGGACCGGTCCGGATCGGTTGACCCGGCCTTGCGGCTTGGGAGGCGTTGTCGGGTGCAGCTGGAGCCGGCTTGAGGCTTCTTCACCCGGACGGCCGACAGCGGCCCGTCGAACGGGTGAACGGCAGAGACTCCCGATCACCTTCGGTGATGGCAGTCGGCACTCTCAGTGAAGGGAAGGTGCGCTCCAGCCCAGTGCCAGGACGGTCGCGAGCAGCATCGCCGGCCCGAACGGCAGCTGTCCCTTCAGCCCGATGCGCCGGGTGGCCAGCAGGACGAGGGCGAGGACTGCCTGGACGACGAAACTGGCCGCCGCGGCCACGAACACCGCCTGCCAGCCCACCCAGCCGAGGAACAGCCCCAGCAGGGCGGCGAGCTTGACATCGCCCATGCCCAGGCCCGAGGGCGCGATCAGCGCGAGGACGAGGAACAGCGCGAAGAGGACGACGGCGCCGAGCACTGCCCGCAGCAGCGCCGGGCCGTCCTGCTCGACGGCCGCCGCGAGCGCGAGCAGACCGGCGCCGATGCCGATGGAGGGAACCACGACGCGGTTGGGCAGCAGCCGGTGGCGGAGGTCGATCGCGGCGAGCAGCACGCCGACCGCGGCCAGGAAGAGGTAGGCCGGCAGTTCCCACGAGAGGCCGAAGCGCGCGACGGCGAGGAAGAACAGCAGCGCCGTCACCAGCTCGACGACCGGCGACGGCGCGGCGTACCTGGCGGAGGCCGGCTCGTCCCACGGAAAGCGCCCCGCGGCGCGGTTGACGACGTACCCGACGGCCATCCCGAACGGGACGACGAGGGCGAGGAGGACCGTCACCTCGAGACGAGGGCTCGCACGACGGGCGCACTCAGGGCGGCGGGCACGGCGGACACCTTCGCACAGCAACCGCCCGCCTCGGCGGAAGCGCTGCCGAGCGTGGGAGCAGTGGGTCCCCGGCCCCGAGGTGACCGGGGACCCACGGCGCGCCGCCTACTCCTGGGTCGGCATCGGGCGGAGGCGCCCGGCGTCCACGCCCTGGGTGTAGCTCAGCGTGCCCGCGCTCGAGGTCCCGGTGATCCGGCGACCGTCGAGCCAGTCGAGGGTCACGGTGGCGTCCGCGGCGCGGTTGGCGTAGAGCCGGTTCGACTGGCAGTAGGCGATCCCCTCGCCGCACCAGGTGTACTCGTGCGTGGCATCCCGGGTCACCGCGCCGGTGCCGGTGAACTGGAGCGAGACGCTGATCTCTTCCCGCTCCACCGGGATGTCCCACCAGGGCTCCCCGTCCGACGGCGGCGGCACCTCCTCGTCGCCGGGCACGTACTCGTCACCGGGCACGTACCCGTCGCCGGGCACGTACTCGTCACCGGGCACGTACTCGCCGTCCGGCCACTCGCCGACGGGGAACTCCTCCTCCGGCCACTCGCCGTCCGGCCACTCGCCAACCGGGTCCTCGTCCGGATCCGGGGCGGACGGCGTCTCGAGGATGAGCGTCACGTCGCGGACCGAGGCCGTGCGCAGCGAGCGGTCGAAGGACACCTGGTCCGCGGTCAGGTAGGCCGACGCGGTGGAGTCCCACTCGCGGTAGCAGGGCTCGGGGTCGGCCTTGCAGGCCGGCTGGACCGTGATGGACAGGTGGCCCCCCACTCGTTGCGCGCGCCGAGAGTGTTCCGGGTCAGCCAGGCGGTGACGTGCCGGCCGTCGGGCAGGGTGATCTCGGCGGCGCCGTGGTAGCTGACGGCGTTCATGTGGGCCACGGGCACGGCCGGCCCGGCGGAGGCGGCCGTCGGGACGAGGACGAGAGCGGCGGCCGACAGGGCCACCGGTAGAGCGCGACGCGACATTGGGATCCCCTGTGTGTGCTGGTGCGCCGCCCGGAGGGGCGGAGTCGCGCGACGGTGCCACGCGGCCGAGGCGGGAGGACGCAACCGACACGGACAGTGGGGCGGCTGAGTCGTCAGTGTCCTGCGAGAACCGCGAGTTCCGTCGCCAGGCCTCAGATGCATCGCAGAACCGCTGGTCACGACGCCGGCGGAGGGACAAGGTGTGCGGCACACGAGTCCGTCGAGGAGGTCACCGTGAAGGAACTGAAGTGCCGCGATGCCGGGTTCGACTGCGACGCCGTCGTCCGCGGGGACACGGTCGACGAGGTGATGGCGCAGGCCGGACCGCACGCCAAAGAGGTGCACGGCGTCGACGTCACGCCGGAGATGCACCGGCAACTCGCGACGCTCGTCCGCGACGCCTGACCGACGCTCGACCGGCGCCCGGGTCGCCCACCGAGAGGCGGCGGCAGCCGCTTCCGGGACCTCGCCCGGAGCCGACCGTTCGGCGAGGATGTGCGAGCGGTGCGCCATGATTCGGCCATGGCGCACACCCACAGCGGCGGCACGGACGTCGAGGCCACGCTCGAACCGGTCCGGTTCGGCCTGGTGGGCTACGGGTTCGGCGGCCGATGGTTCCACGCCCCACTGCTCGGCGCGGCGCCGGAGTGCGCCTTCCTCGGGGTCGTGACCACGTCGTCCGAGCGACGGGCGCTGGTGGCCGGCGACCACCCCGGCGTCGCCACGTTCGCGTCCCTGGAGGAGCTGAAAGCCGCGGGCGCCGAGGCGGTGGCGATCTCCACTCCCGCCCACACCCACAGCGAGCTCACCGACCGCGCCCTCGAGCTCGGTCTCGGCGTGGTGTGCGACAAGCCGTTCGCCATGGACGCCGCGGCGGCCCGGCGGTCGGTCGAACTGGCCGAGCGGTCGGGTCTCCCCCTGTCGCCCTATCAGAACCGCCGCTGGGACTCCGACTTCCTGACGCTGCGCGCACTGGTGGCCGACGGCGTCCTGGGGGACCTGGTGCGGTTCGAGTCGCGGTTCGAACGTCTCGCCCCCGGGGACGGTCCGGGCGCCGCCGGCGGCGGGACGCTGCGGGACTTCGGCGCGCACCTCGTCGACCAGGCGCTCGTCCTTCTCGGCCCCGTCGCGTCGGTCTACGCCGAGTGGCGGCTGCGCGACAACGGTCTGGACGACGACGTCTTCGTCGCGCTGACCCACCGGAGCGGCGCGCGGTCCCATCTCTGGGGCAGCTGGAGCCAGGGCGCTCCGGGTCCGAGGTTCCGCGCCACCGGCACGTCGGCCGCCTACGTCAACCGGACGCTCATGGACATCCAGGAGGACCTCCTCCTCGCCGGCCACACGCCCGCGACACTCGGCGGGGAATGGGGCACCGAGCCGGCCGAGCGGTGGGGCAAGGTCTACCGCGGCGACTCCGGCGAGACCGTGCCGACGCTCGACGGCGCATGGAGCACCTTCTATCCCGCCTTCGCCCGCGCGGTGCGCGGCCTCGGCCCGGTGCCGGTGGAGCCGAGGGCCGCCGTTGCCACCGCCGAGGTCCTCGACGCCGCGCGGCGCAGCGCCACCGAGGGCGTCGTCGTCACGCTGGGGTAGGTCAGCGCAGCCGCTGCGGGAGGCCGGCCGTCACCAGCCAGACGCGGTCGGACGCCTCGGCGACGCGGGCGTTGAGCACACCCAGCTCGTCGCGGAACCGCCGTCCCGACGGGGTGGCCGGCACGATGCCCGACCCGACTTCGTTGCTGACGCCCACCACGCGCCGGCGGGACCCGCCCCAGGCGGACACCACGTCGTCGACGGCCGCGGCCAGGCGGTCGTCGGCGCCCGGCTGGTCCGTCCACACGCCCGAGTCGTCCATGACGCGAGCCAGCCAGGTGGTGAGACAGTCGACGAGCACTGGCGGCCCGGGGCGGCTCAGCACCGCGACGAGGTCGACGGTCTCGAGCGTCCGCCACGACGACGGCCGCCGCTCGCGGTGCACAGCGATACGGGCAGCCCACTCGGCGTCGTCGTCCGGGAGCGCACCGCAGGCGACGTAGTCCACCTTCCTCGCCCGGGCCAGGAGACGCTCGGCGTAGGAGGACTTGCCCGACCGCGCACCGCCGAGCACCAGCACCCGCCGGCGACGGCGGAGGTTCACGTCGCCCGCCCGTGGTCCTCGGCGCGCAGGCCGGCGACGGTGACCTCGACGAGACGCCGGACCGCCGCCTCCGACGGCAGCGTCCCGGCGGCGCCGAGCGCATGGAGGCAGTAGGCGGCCAGCTCGCCGGGCGGGACGTCGGGACGCACCCCGCCGGAGGCGGAGGCCTCGGCGAGAAGATCCCGGAGCAGGTCGAGGAGCTGCTGCTCCGCGTCCGCGACGTGCTCCCCGCGGTGGAGGAGGACGGCGAGCTCCGGCGTGCCGTGCCGTCCACGGTGGTGCGTGATGAGCGCGTAGGCCCCGAGGACCGCCTCGAGACGGGCCATGGGCTCCCCCACCGGTTGCGCAGCTCGCTGAGATGCGCCAGGTGCCCGGCAACGTGGCGCTGGTGGCCGGCCACGAGGATCGCCTCGACGTCATGGAAGTACCTGTACAACGTGGCGCGGCCGATCCCCGCCCGCTCGGCGACCTCCGACATCGTCACCGCGAGCAGCCCCCGTTCCGACACGAGTTCCCACGCGGCATCGAGGATCGTGTCGCGCACCGTCCGCCGATGCGTCTCGATCGTCTCGGTCCACAGCCTGGGCACGCGAGGAGCGTACGAGGTGCCCACGCCGTAGACAGGGTGTCTCGATAAAGTGACGGCATGGCCGAGCCTGATCGCAGTCCCACCGGCGCTCCACCCGGCATGCCGCGCTGGGTGAAGATCAGCGCCGTCGTCGCGGGGCTGCTCCTCGGGCTCTTCCTGCTCCTCAAGCTGACGGGGCTCGCCGGGGATCACGGGCCGCAGCGCCACCTGTCCGGGATGCCGGCGGGCGGCGCGGTGGCGAGCGCCGTCGCTCCGGTTCCGTCCCCGGCATGACGTTGCCACCGCGTTGGCGCAAGGCGGTGCTGACCACACACGTCGTCACGTCGGTCGGCTGGCTGGGGGCCGTCGGTGCTTACATCGCGCTGGACCTGGTCGCGTCGCTGAGCGGGGAGGCGGACAGGGTGCGCGCGGCGCATCTGGCGATGGAGGTGACTGCCACCTCCGTCATCGTGCCGCTGGCGATCGCCTCGGTGGTCATCGGGATCATCAACGCACTGAGCACCTCGTGGGGGCTGTTCCGGCACTACTGGGTCGTGGTGAAGCTCCTGCTCACCCTCGTCGCGACGACGGTCCTGCTGCTCGAGGTCCCGACGATCCGCATGCTCGCCGGGTCGGCGGCCGACGGCGTCGATCCGGGTGCGCTCCCTGGGACGCTGCCGCACTCCGTCGGCGGCGCGCTCGTCCTCCTGCTCATCACCGTGCTGTCGATCTACAAGCCGCGCGGCGAGACGCCGTACGGGTGGCGACGGCGACAGGGATCAGCGGGTCGATCCGCCGCCCGGACCGCGTAGGGGCCGGGCTCCGCCCGGTCCGGCCTTGGCTCGCCGGTCGGCGACCTTCGACTTGAATGATTCCAGATCATGCAGAAGACTCGACCGCGTGCCGGCGGACCTGGAATTCGAGGGCATGCTGCGCCAGGCGAACCTGCGCGTGACACGGCCCCGGACGGCCGTGCTGTCCGCAGTGCACCGGCACCCGCACGCCGACACCGAGACGATCATCGGCGTGGTACGCCAGGACCTCGCCGGGGTGTCGCACCAGGCCGTCTACGACGTGCTGCGCGCGCTGACCACCGCCGGCCTGGTCCGGCGGTTCCAGCCCGAAGGGTCGGTCGCCCGCTACGAGGCGCGGGTGGGCGACAACCACCACCACGTCGTCTGCCGCTCCTGCGGCGCCATCGCCGACGTCGACTGCGCCGTCGGCGAGGCTCCCTGCCTGACGGCCAGCGACGACAACGGCTTCGCGATCGACGAGGCCGAGGTCATCTACTGGGGTCGCTGCCCCGCCTGCTCCACGTCGCTGCCGGCGTCCTCCGCCTGAGCGTCCCCCCGTCCCCCGACCGAACAGCAACACAGAGAGGCACACCGTGAAGGACGAGTCCAACAAGGTCGAGACACGCAGCACCAGCGAGAGCGAGAACCCGGCGATCCCGTCGCCGGAGGCGCACACCGGCGGTCGGCCGCGCACCAACCAGGACTGGTGGCCCAACCAGGTCGACCTCTCGGTTCTGAACAAGCCCTCGAAGGACTCCGACCCGCTCGGTGAGGACTTCGACTACAAGGCGGCCTTCGCCGAGCTCGACGTCGAGGAGCTCAAGAGCGACCTGCGCACGCTCATGCGCACCTCCCAGGACTGGTGGCCGGCCGACTGGGGCCACTACGGCCCGCTGTTCATCCGCATGTCGTGGCACGCGGCCGGTACCTACCGGATCGCCGACGGCCGCGGCAGCGGCAACAACGGGGCACAGCGCTTCGCCCCGCTCAACAGCTGGCCGGACAACGCCAGTCTCGACAAGGCCCGCCGCCTGCTGCTGCCGATCAAGCAGAAGTACGGTCGCAAGCTCTCCTGGGCCGACCTGCTCGTGCTCGCCGGCAACGTCGCCCACGACGACATGGGCCTGCCGACCTTCGGCTTCGCCTTCGGCCGCGAGGACACCTGGCAGCCCGAGGAGGTCTTCTGGGGCCCCGAGGACACCTGGCTCGGCGACGAGCGCTACTCGGGTGACGAGCCGCTGAACCTCGACGAGGGCCCGCTGGCCAACGTCACCATGGGCCTGATCTACGTCAACCCCGAGGGCCCGAAGGGCAACCCCGACCCGGTGGGCTCGGGCCACGACATCAAGCAGACCTTCCGCCGCATGGGCATGACCGACGAGGAGACCGTCGCGCTCATCGCCGGTGGCCACACGTTCGGCAAGACGCACGGCAACGGCGACCCGTCCCTGCTCGGCCCCGAGCCCGAGGGCTGCCCCGTCCACGGCAACGGCCTCGGGTGGCACAACCCGCAGGGCACCGGAAAGGGTGCCGACACGATCACCAGCGGCCTCGAGGGCGCCTGGACCCCCACGCCGACGCAGTGGGACAACTCCTACTGGGAGACCCTGTTCGGCTGGGACTGGGAGCTCGTCACGAGCCCGGCCGGTGCCAAGCAGTGGCAGCCGACGAACCCCGAGGCGCAGGAGCTGGTCCCCGACGCGCACATCGCCGGCAAGAAGAACCCGCCGATGATGTCGACCGCCGACATGGCCCTGCGGATGGACCCGGAGCTGCGCGTGTACGCCGAGCGCTTCCGGGACGACCCGGAGTACTTCGCCGACCAGTACGCCCGCGCGTGGTTCAAGCTGCTGCACCGCGACCTGGGTCCGCGGTCCCGCTACCTCGGCCCGGACGTCCCCGCCGAGGAGCTCGTCTGGCAGGACCCGGTTCCGGCGGTCGACCACGACCTCGTGGGTGAGGCGGAGATCGCCGACCTCAAGCAGCGCCTGCTGTCCTCCGGTCTCACCGTCTCGCAGCTGGTGCACACCGCCTGGTCGGCCGCGGCGTCGTTCCGCAGCACCGACTACCGCGGCGGCGCCAACGGCGCCCGGATCCGCCTCGAGCCGCAGATCAACTGGGCGGCCAACGAGGGCGTCCGCGACGTGCTGCCCGTGCTCGAGCGCGTCAAGGACGAGTTCGAGCAGCAGACCGGGAACAAGGTGTCGCTGGCCGATCTGATCGTCCTCGGTGGCACCGCAGCGGTCGAGAAGGCCGCCGCGGACGCGGGCGTCCAGGTCACCGCGCCCTTCCACCCGGGGCGCACCGACGCCTCGCAGGAGCAGACCGACGTCGACAACTTCCGCTGGCTGGAGACGCGGGCCGACGGCTTCCGCAACTGGATCGACCCGGGCACCAAGATCTCCCCGGAGACGCTGCTGGTCGAGAAGGCCTACATGCTGAACCTGACGGCCAAGGAGATGACGGTGCTCGTCGGCGGGCTGCGCGTGCTCGGCGCCAACACCGGCGGCACGAAGCACGGCGTCTTCACCGACCGCCCGGGCGTCCTGTCGCAGGACTTCTTCCGCAACCTGCTCGACCTGGGCGTCTCGTGGTCCACGTCGGCCGAGGCCGAGGGCGTCTACGAGGGCCGGGACGCCGACGGCAACGTCGTCCGCACCGCCACCGCCGCCGACCTGGTGTTCAACTCGAACTCCATCCTGCGAGGCATCGTGGAGGTCTACTCGTCCGATGACGCCAAGGAGAAGTTCGTCCAGGACTTCGCCCGGGCGTGGGTGAAGGTCATGGAGCTCGACCGGTTCGACCTCGCCTGATCCCGGCTCGACCGCGACGGCCCGCCGGTGCATCCCGGCGGGCCGTCGTGCGCTCGCCTGGCGGGCCGGTCAGCGGGAGAGCAGCGGACGCCCGGTGGTCAGACGGATGCCCAGCGTCGCCCGGGCCCGGCCCACCAGGCCGGTCGCGTAGCGGAACCGCTTCGGCCCCGGAAGCCGTTCTTCCAGCTCGGCGACGCGCCGCTCGAGCGCTCGCACGCGGTCGTCCTCCCGCCCCGGCTCGCTGCGGGCCATCTGCGCGAGCCCCTCGGACAGACCGCCGACCAGCGTGGCGACGTCCTCGGGGAGCAGCCGGACCGTGCCCACGCACGTCCCGTGCCGCCAGATGCTGAGGTTCAGCAGCCCGGCGTCCTCGTGCGCGGAGACGCGGACGGAGCGCCCCTCGCCGCGGAGGTCCTCGATCCACTGTCCGTGCCGCGGGAGCGGGATGACCGTCATGGAACAGGTTGGGCGCAGGGGGTGGTGGCGTCAATCCGACGCGATGCCGAGCGCAGCGCGGACGGCAGCGGTGTCGCGGGCGTGCCGAGCAGTCCCGTCGTCGTACTCCAGGCACCACAGCAACTGGTGGACCAGGGCCCGGCGGGCGTACCCGTCGTCCGCCGGAACGGCGGCGCGGTAGACCTGCCAGAAGCCGGGCCCGGTCATGCCGTCCCAGAAGGCCATGCGAGCGACGTCGGACTCCGACGGCCCCGCCCACGCCTTCTCCCAGTCGAGCACGCCGGTGACCCGCCACTCCCCCGCCTCCTGGCCCAGCAGCACGTTGCCGTGGTGCAGGTCGTCGTGGACGAGGGTCGGCCGGCCGGCGGCGTACAGGTCCGCGTCGCGGTCGAGGACGGCGTGGAACAGGTCCCGCGAGGCGGCGTCCTCGATGCGCAGGTCGGCCCTGCGGTGCAGCGCCTCGACCTGGGAGTGACCCGCCGGGCTGCCCTGGTGGTCCAGCTCGCCGAACGACGCCATGGTCACCGACTGGATCGCGAGCAGCGTCTCGGCGAACCGCCGGTGGACCGCCCGGACGGCGTCGTGGTCGAGCTGGGGGCGCAGCCGATGCCACTCCGTGCCCTCGACGTGGGCGCGCAGGAGGTATCCGTCGCCGACCGCGACGACGTCGGGGACGGGGACCCCGGCCGCCCGGGCCAGCCCGACGACGGCGGCGGTGCGCGCGTGGTCGGCTCCCGTCAGCGTGAGGACGAGCGGCCCGGGTGACCCGGACACCTCCAGCCGGAGGACGACGCCCCGCGACGACTCCTGCAGCGTCGCGACGTCCAGGAGACGGCTGCCCGACCCCAGCTCGGCCGCGACGAGCGACCGGATGAGGTCCTGCAGCTCCCGGGGCGGCACCGCGCGACTCCTCTCGGGCGGGCGACGGACGAGTCGGCCTGTACGCCGGGTTCTGTCCACGGGCGCCTCGCGGCCTCCCGATGGGCGGTCATCCATCTAGGCCTGCCGTTGCCGGCAGGCTCCAGCGGGCTACCCGCAGGCATCGGGCGGGCCGCCCTCGAACGCCTGCGCAGGACGCCGGCGAACCGCCGTCCCTCTTGCCCTTGCTCCGGGTGGGGTTTACCGAGCCACACCGGTCACCCGGTGTGCGGTGGTCTCTTACACCACCGTTTCACCCTTACCAGTGCTGTGCCCGAAGACGCGACACTGGCGGTCTGTTCTCTGTGGCACTGTCCCGCGGGTCACCCCGGGTCGCCGTTAGCGACCACCCTGCCCTGTGGAGCCCGGACGTTCCTCGGCGACGGGTTCCCCCGCCGACGCGACCGCCCAGCCGACTCGTCCGTCGTGATCGACAGTCTAGGCGCTGGGTCCAGCCGAGCGGGTGCGCCAAGGCCCCACGATCGGACGGCGAACGCTCACTCAGCGCACCCACTCGGCCGGAACTCAGCCCCAGAAGAGCCGGAAGCCGACCCGTCGGCCGCCGTCCTCCCGGAGGGTCGACATGTCGACGACCTGACGTGCCTGCATGTCGACAGGGTCGTCGGACAGCAGCTCCAGGTACCGCCTGTGCTCCGCCAGCGACTGCACCGCGAGCTCAACGGTCTCGCTGACGTCGACCTCGTGCGGCGGATCGGTCATCTCCGACACCGCGATGTACTGCACGCCGCGCCAGGGCTCCTCGTCGAGGTCGGGGAAGATCCACTCGTTGGACGCGTCCGCGACGGCGTCGATGACGCACTGGCCCAGGGCCCGGTGGTCGGCGGAGTTGACGTACGCCGGGGAGACGCCCGGCGGCGTCCACGTCGGACCGAAGTAGCCGGTCACCACGAGTTCCGGCTTGTGCCGCCGGATCGCCGCGGCCAGGTCGCGCCGCAGCTCGGGCCCCGCTACCAGCACGCCGTCCCGGTGGCCGAGGAACTCCACCTCGGTCACACCGACGACGGCGGCCGACCGCCGCTCCTCGTCCTCCCGCAGTGGACCCGCCTGCGCCGGCGGCACGCCGGCCATCCCCGCCTCGCCGCGGGTGGCGAGCAGGTAGTGCACCTCCTTGCCGGCCGCGGTCCACACGGCCACGGCGGCGGCCAGGCCGTACTCGATGTCGTCGGGGTGGGCGGCGACGACCAGGGCGCGCTGCCAGTCGTCGGGCATGGGGGACGTCGGCATGCGCGGCAGTGTGCCGTAGCCACGGCGCCGAGCGAACCTCCGCCAGGATGGTCCGCGTGATCGACGACGTGGACCGCGCCCACCTCCGCCGGTGCGTGGAGCTGGCCGGCGCCGCCCTCGACGCCGGCGACGAACCCTTCGGATCGGTGCTCGTCGACCGCGAGGGGCAGGTCCGGTTCGAGGACCACAACCGCGTGGCCGCCGGTGACGCCACGCAGCACCCCGAGTTCGCCATCGCCCGGTGGTCGACAGCGCACCTCCGCCCCGAGGAGAGGGCCGCGGCAACCGTCTACACCTCCGGCGAGCACTGCCCCATGTGCGCCGCCGCGCACGCCTGGGTCGGCTTGGGGCGCGTCGTCTACGCGACCTCGTCGGCGCAGCTGAGCGGCTGGCTCCGCGAGCTCGGCGTGCCCCCGGCACCGGTCCGGCCTCTGCCCATCCGCGAGGTCGCGCCCGGGGTGGTCGTCGAGGGGCCGGTCGAGGAGCTGGCCCAGGAGGTCCGCGAGCTGCACCGCCGGCACCGGCGCCGCTGACCACGCCGGCGGACCGTAGCGTCGGCGCACGTGTCCGCCGTCGACCTGCTCATCGCCGCCGGGGTGGCCCTGCTCGCGGGCGGCGTCAACTCCGTCGCCGGCGGCGGCTCGCTGATCCTCTTCCCCACCCTCGTCGCGCTGGGTCTGGGCACGGTGGCCGCCAACGTCACCAACTCGGTCGCCCAGTGGCCCGGCTACCTCGGCGGAGTGGCCGGCTTCCGCGCCGAGTACGCCGGTCAGCGCAGCCGGCTGATCCGTTTCGGCGTCGTCGCGCTCCTCGGTGGGACGGCGGGAAGCGTGCTGCTCCTGACCACGCCGACGGAAGCGTTCGACGTCGTCGTCCCCGTGCTGGTGCTGCTCGCCAGCCTGCTGCTTGCGGTGCAGCCGCTGCTCACCAGGCGACTGCGGGCCGCCGTGGACGACGGGCGCCGCCGTGACCCCTCCTGGCTGTACGTCGCCCTGTTCGTCGCGACGGTGTACGGCGGCTACTTCGGGGGCGCGCTCGGCGTGATCCTGGTCGGCATCCTCGGCGTCGGGCTGCACCGGCTGAAGCTGGCCAACGCGATGAAGTCGGCGCTGTCCGCGGTCACCGCGACCGTCTCGCTGGTGGTCTTCGCACTGTTCGGACCGGTCCACTGGGCGGTGGTCGCCGTCGCCGCCCCGGCCAGCCTGGTCGGCGGGTTCCTCGGCGCGCGCATCGCCACACGCATCCCGACCACGCCGCTGCGGATCTTCATCGTCGTCTTCGGGCTTGCGGTCTCGATCTACCTGTTCGCGCGGGTCTGACCCCCCTCGTCGATCATCGGCGTATGGCGGACCGACGCGCCGATCGGCGCAGCCAAACGACGATGATCAAGCCGAGATGGCGACGATCAGCGCAGGTGGGCCGTGTCGTTCACCAGCCGCACCGACGCGCGGCCGTCCGAGGACCAGGTCACCGTGCTCAGCGACGCGGCGTCGAGGAACACCCGGTGCACGACCTGGTCGGCCACGTCGAGACCTGCGGCGAGCAGCAGCTTGATCGGCGTCACATGGCTGACCACCAGCACCGTCCGCCCGGCGTGCTCGGTGAGGATCCGCTGCCGCGCGCGGGTCACGCGGGCGGAGACGTCGGCGATCGACTCACCGCCGGGTGCGGCCAGTGACACGTCGGTCATGAACCGCCGCGCCGCCAGTGGATGACGAGCGGCGGCCTCCTCGAAGGTGAGGCCCTCCAGGCGGCCGAAGTCGAGCTCGACGAGGTCCTCGTCGAACTGCACGGGCAGCGCGAGCGAGGCCGCCACGATCTCGGCGGTCTCCCGCGTCCGCCGCAAGGGCGAGGCGACCACGACCTCGATCCCCAGCTCGGCGGCCCGGGCGGCGGCCGCTCCGGCCTCGGCCCGGCCGGTCAGCGAGAGCGGCAGCTCGTTGCGCCCGCTGAACCGGCGCTCCGGCGTGTGCTCGGTCTGGCCGTGCCGCAGCAGGTGCGTGACGGTGGTGACCAGCGGGGCCGGCTCGGCGCTGGGCTGGACGTCGTCCTCCAGGACGACGGGCTCCGCGGCGGGGTCCCGGTGCACCGGCTTGCCGTCCATCGCACTGTTGGCCAGGGCGTCGGCGGCGCCGTTCTGGGCCCGCGGCACCCACGTGTAGCGGACGTCGCGCAGCTGCCGGGCGAGCTGCTGCGCCTGCAGCGCCAGCTTCTGCATGTCGGGGTGCTTGACCTTCCAGCGCCCCGACATCTGCTCGACGACGAGCTTGGAGTCCATGCGGACCTCGACCTCGGCGGTCGGGTCCAGGTCGAGCGCCGCCTGCAGGCCGGCGACCAGTCCCCCGTACTCGGCCACGTTGTTGGTGGCCCGCCCGACCGACGCCGCCCGCTCGGCCAGCACCCGGCCGGTGTCGGCGTCCCGAACCAGCGCGCCGTAGCCGGCCGGTCCGGGGTTGCCGCGCGAGCCGCCGTCCGCCTCGACGATCAGGCGGCGGCTCACAGACCCGACTCGGCGGTCCGTACCAGGATCCGGCCGCAGTTCTCGCAGCGCACGACCTCGTGCGGGTCGGCGTTGCGGACCGCCGCCAGCTCGCGGCCGTTCAGCTCGATGCGGCAGCCCTGGCAGGCCCGCGACTTCAGCATCGCCGCACCGGCCGTACCGGTCTGGGTCCGGATCCGGTCGTAGAGCGCCAGCAGCGGCGCGGAGATCGAGCCGGCCACCTCGCCGCGAGCCGCCTCGTGCTGCGTCGTCCGGTCGGCGATGTCGGCGAGCGCGTCGTCCCGCAGCTGCACCGCCCGCTCGAGGTCGGCGCGGGCCTTGTCCAGCCCCTCCTGCGCGCCGCGCAGCGCCGTCTCGGCCACCTCGAGCCGCTCCATGAGCTCGAGCTCCTGGTCCTCGAGGTCGGTCTGCCGCCGCTTCAGCGACTCGAGCTCGTGCTGGAGGTTGGTCATCTCCTTGGGCGAGACGCTCCCGGAGTCCAGCAGCCGCTGGTCCTTGTCCTCCCGCTGCCGCACGGTCTCGACGTCGGCCTCGAGCCGCTTCACCTCTCGGCCCAGGTCCCGCACCTCGGTCTCGGCGCGGACGACGTCCGCCGCGAGGGAGCGCTCGGCCTCCTCCGCCGCGGTCACGGCGGCGGCCTCGGGCAGCGTGCGCCTGCGGTGCGCCAGCTGCGTCAGCGCGACGTCCTCGGCGGCAAGGTCCAGCAGCTTCTGCTGCTCGAAGTGGTCGGCCTTCACACGGTCAACCTACCTGCGGCGCGACGGCTCCCCCGACGCTCACCGCAGGGACAGCTGCGCCTCCACCAGGGCGACCGCGTCGTCGGGAGCCGGCAGGCCGCCGGAGGCCAGGACCGCGCCGTCCAGGACCAGCGAGGACACCGCGATGCCGGCACGGACCGAGCGCGCCAACGCCAGCCCGCGCAGCCCGCGGCGGCGCCCGCCTCCGACGAGCTCGGGCAGCAGGAACGGCCAGTTGGTCGGGGACACGATCTCGACGTCGACGTCCGCGGGCAGCGCGCTGCGCAGGGCGCGATAGACGGGGGCGACCTCGTCGTCGACCACCGTGTGGCAGTGTCCGCCGCCCTCGTCGAAGGGCCGGACGTCACCGCCGCAGCAGCCGCCGCCGCCCCCGCCCGTGGCGCGCGGGCCACGGACGAGGACGACGCGGTGCCTCATCGCCGGCTGCTGCCCGTCGGACCGTCGGTGGGGCCGGCGGTCGACCGGCCGACGTCGTCGTTCGCCCGGGAGACGGCGGACTCCTCACCGCCCCCGGCAGGAGCGGCCGGCGAACCCTCGCCGAACGCCTTCCGCAGCGCGATGGCGGCCTCGACGATCAGCCACATCGCCAGCACGAAGATGATGGCGTCCAGCGGGGCGAGCACCCACTGGTCGGCCTCGATGAAGTTCCGCAGGTTGACGATGAGCGCCCACGACGTCATGGCGAGCAGGAACACCAGGGGCACGAGCACCGCCACCGGGTTGCGTCCCCGGCGGGTGACCCACACGGCGATCACGGACAGCGCGAGGCCGGCGGTCAGCTGGTTGGTCGTCCCGAACAGCTGCCACAGGACGCCGAAGGTGTACCCGGCCTCGGTCTCGCCCGGGATCAACGCCATGCCCAGCGGGATGGCCACGGCGATCGTCGTGGCGACCGTGAGGTTGCGCGCCAGCACCCGGATCTTCAGCAGCTCGCCGATCTCCTGGATCACGTAGCGCTGGAGCCGGACGCCGGTGTCCATCGTCGTCGCGGCGAAGCTGATCACGACGACCGCGGCGAAGATCGTCGCCAGGTCGAGCGGGATGGCCAGGTTGTTCGCGAACTCCGCGGTACCCCGGACGAAGTTGCCGACCGCTCCCCCGGACGCGGTGGCGAAGTCGGGGTAGAGCTCGCCCCAGTCGGCCTGCGAGGCCGCCACGCCGGCGGTCGCGGCCAGCACCGAACCGGTCGCGAGGGACCCTTCGCCCACCGCGCCCATGTACCCGACGTACCGGGCGTCGGGCTCCTTGTCGAGCTGCTTGGACGAGGTGCCGGACGCGACGAGCGAGTGGAAGCCGGAGATCGCGCCGCAGGCGATGGTGATGAACAGGAACGGGAAGAAGCTCGGCGAGCCCTCCGGCACGTCGTTGATCACCGGCGCCTGGATCTGGTTCATGCCCACGATCACGCCGAGGCCGATGACGCCCAGGGCGATGAACAGCTGGTGGCTGTTGATGTAGTCGCGTGGCTGCAGGAGCACCCACACCGGGATCCGCGAGGCGATCCAGGTGTAGACGAACAGCAGGATCACCCAGAGGTTGCGCGTCTGCTCGAAGCCCAGGGCCTCGGCCAGCCCGTCGAGCGAGATGGGGAAGCGGTTCCCGACCAGGATCAGGGCGTACAGCACGATCACGCCGACGATCGACGGGATCAGTGCCGAGGAGCGGGTCCGGTAGATGTAGGCGCCGATGAAGATGGCCAGCGGGATCTCGAGCACGATCGGGATCACCGCGCCGGGGTTGGCGACGAACAGGTTGCCGATGACGACGGCGAACACCGCGTTCACCAGCGTGAGCAGGAAGAAGATGATCGCCAGGAACAGCATCCGCGCACGGCCGTTGATGACCTCGCCGGCCAGCGTGCCGATGCTCCTGGCCTTGTGCCGCACGGAGACGGCCAGCGCGCCGAAGTCGTGGACACCGGCGGCGAAGATGGTGCCCAGGACGATCCACGCGAGCGCCGGCCCCCAGCCCCAGAACACGGCGATGGCCGGACCGACGATCGGCGCCGCTCCGGCCACCGACGTGAAGTGGTGCCCGAACAGCACGTGCTTGTTGGTCGGCACGAAGTCCACGCCGTCGTTGAACTCGTGCGCCGGCGTGACGAACGCCGGGTCGAGGGCGTAGACCTTCCTGGCCAGATAGCTGGAGTAGTAGCGGTAGCCGAGGAAGAACAGCACCCCGACCACGGCGGCGACCACGAACGCCGGCATGACGACTCCCAGATCCGGTGGCGGTCCCGTTGCCGCCCTCCCGAGGAGTAGACAACCAGGTGATGGACGTCACAAGCGCAAGGACGGCAGTGCACTCGGCCGGCGTGGCCGAACTGTTATGGCGCCGCCCCGGCGGAGGGCCGCCGGCAGCCATCGGGGTCGTCCCCCTCGTGCTCGGCGGGCAGCCGGCGGTGGCGCTTCCGTGGGCGCACGTCGAGAGCGCGCGCGAGGCCGCGGCGTCGGTGGAGTCGGCACTCGTGCTCTCCGATCCGCGGCTGACCGGCTCGGGCTGGCAGCCACTGGTCGTCTCGGGTCGGCTGTCGCTCGTGGAGGACGCCGACGGCGACCTGTTCGGTGAGCAACTGCTGACCCAGGAGCTGCGCAAGCACCCGCCCTCGCGTGCGCTGGCCGACTCGCCGATGCTGCGCCGGGAGCACTGGTGGTACCTCCCGAGATTGATCCTGGTCCTGGAGACCACGCAGGTCGTGGCGGCAGGCGCCGGGAGGGTCCCTCGGAGGCCGTCCTGGGTGTGGACGACGACGGACTGCACGTCCGCACCGTCCACGTCGAGGACTGGGAGGCCGACCCGATGCCCGTCCGCGGCGGGCCGGTCACGGTCAGCGGACCGGCCGTCCTGGTGGCCCAGGAGATCTCCGTGCCCGACGTCGAGCAGTGGTCGGTGCACACGACCACCGGGTCCTACGCCGACGGCCGGCTGCGCGACGTGCAGCGGCCCGGCAGCCGCGCGCTCGAGCCCCGGCCCGGCGTGCTCGCCCGCATGCGGCGGCAGCGAGCCCTGGAACGGGCCTGCGTGTCGGCGCTGCGGGCCGCCCGGCACCGCTAGGCGCGAGGGCCCGCCGAGGCGGCGTGCCATGTCCAGGGGTCGGTGCGCCGGACCGACACCCAGGTCTCCACGCGGCCGTCGAGGTCCCGGCGCAGCAGGTCGGCCGCGACCGGCAGCCACGGCCACTCGGTGGCGAAGTGGGCAACGTCGACCAGTGCCGGGCCCGGCGACTCGGCGTGCTCGGAGACCGGATGGTGCCTGAGGTCGCTGGTCAGGAAGACGTCGGCGCCTGCCGCCGCCGCGGCGCCGGTCAGCGAGCCGCCGCTGCCTCCGCACACGGCCACTCGCCGCACGGTCCGGTCGGGGTCCCCCGAGACCCGGACCCCGCCCACGGTCGCGGGCAGCACCCCGGCGGCCCGGGCGGCGAAGGCGTGCAGGGGCATCGGCTCCGGCAGGTCCCCGACGCGCCCCAGGCCCACGCCCGGGTCGGTCGGCACCGGCTCCAGCGGTTCGGTGCCGATCAGCCCGAGGACGGCGGCCAACGCGTCGTTCACGCCGTCGGGCGCGCGGTCGGCGTTGGTGTGCGCGACGAACAGCGCCGCACCGGCACGGATCAGCCGGTGCACCAGCCGGCCCTTCGGGTCGTCGGCGGGCACCCCGTGCACCGGGGTGAGCAGCAGCGGGTGGTGGGTGACCAGCAGTGCGGCCCCGGTCCCGATCACCTCGTCGACGACGGCGGACGTCGGATCGACCGCGAACAGCACCCGTTCCACCGGTTCGTCCCGGTCGCCGCACACGAGCCCGACGGCGTCCCAGCCCTCCGCCAGGCGAGGGTCGTAGCGGGCCTCGAGGGCGGCGATCACCTCGCGCAGGGGCACGGACACGGCTGGAGACTGTAGGCGAGCCGCCCCTCCCCGGACCCACCCTTCCCGGGACCAGGCCCCAGCGGTGACAAGCTTCGCGCGTGACGGACGGCGGAGGACGCGAGCGCGGCTTCCGCGCCCCCGCCTGGCTCGAGGAGCTCGTCCGCACCAGCCGACCTCCCGTGCCCTGGCGCGACGTCGTCCGCTTCGCCGTCACCGTGCCGACGCCGCTCGCCGTGGCCGTGCTGGTCGAGGGCGGCGTGACACCCGGCCCGGCGCTCGGGGCCGGTGTCTTCGCGACGACCGGGGCACTGGCCGGCAGCCTCGCACCGCAGTCGGGGCTGCTGCGCGACCGGCTCCGGCGGGCTACCGCCGCCATCTCGTTCGGTGGCGTGGGCCTGCTCGTGGGCCAGTTCGCCACCGGCGGCGGCTGGGCTCCGGTCGTCCTCATCGCGCTGCTGTCCGTCGCCGCGGCGCTGATCAGCGCCGTCAACGCGACCCTGTCCCTCGGCGCGCTGCAGCTGCTGGTCTACGCCGCCCTCTCCTCGGGACTGGTCACGCCGCTGTCCACGGCGCAGGAGATCGGCTTCTTCCTGGCCGGTGCCGCGTGGGCGGTCATGACGATCCTCGTGCAGGCCGCGACCGAGGCGCAGGATCCGGACCGGGCCTCGGTCGCGGCGGTCTTCACCCGGATCGCCGACCTGCTCAGCGCCGTCGGCACACCCCGCGCCGAGGAGAGCCGCCGGGCCCTGACCGCTGCCCTCAACTCCGCCTACGACGCGGTGATCCGGACCCGCAGCCTCTCGTCGGGCCGCACCCGGGAGCTCTCGGAGCTCGCCGGCGTGCTGAACGCCGCCGCCCCGCTGGTGGAAGGGGCCGTGGCCTCGGCCCGTGCCGCCGTCACCGCCGACCCCGAGGACGTGCACGCCGTCCACGCGCTGGCCACGGCGCTGGCCGGGGACTCCGAGCTCGTCGGGGAGCGCCCGCCCCCGCTGGAACACGGCCCGCCACCGCGGCGTGCCGTCCGGCACGGCGTACGCCTGGTGTGGAACGTCGTCGGCGATCCGGAGGAGCGCGCCGGCGCGGCCGCCGAACGTCTCGACGTCGACCTGCGCACGCGGCTGCGGGACCTGGCCTCCCGCACCGTCGCCAGCCCCGACAGCCGCGCCTTCGCCCTCCGGCTGGCGCTGTGCATGACCGTCGCCGAGATCGCGCGGCAGTACCTGCCCATCGAGCGCCCCTACTGGGTGCTGCTCACCGTCGCGATCGTCCTGAAGCCCGACTTCGGCTCGGTGTTCACCCGAGCGGTCCAGCGCGGTGCGGGCACGCTGCTCGGCGTCCTCATCGGCTCGGCGTTGCTCGCGGCGCTCCCCCGGGACGCGTGGGTGCTGGTGGCGATGGCCGGTTTCGCGGCGCTGCTGCCCTGGGCGCGCAACGCCAACTTCGGGCTCTTCTCCGTCTTCCAGACGCCGGTGATCATCCTCCTGCTCGATCTCGCGCTGCCCAGCGGTCCGGGGCTGGTCGGCGCCCGGCTCACCGACACCCTCATCGGGTGCGCGATCGTGCTCGTCTTCGGCTACCTGCTCTGGCCGCAGACCTGGCGGGCTCCGCTGGAGCAGGCGCTGCGGGACGCCACCCTCGCCCTGGACGCTTTCGTCGAGGCCGCCTTCACCGGCAGCCCCGCCGAGCGCCGGCGCGCCCGCCGGCGGAACTACCGCGCGCTGGCCGAGCTGCAGACCCAGCTGCAACGGCGGCTGGCCGAGCCGCCACCGATCAGCAACCGTGCGGCGGCCTGGTGGCCGGTCATCGTCCAGCTGGAGCGGACGTCCGACGCCGTCACCGAGGCCGTCATCGCCCGGCGCGAGGGCGACCCGTCGCCCGACCTCGCCCAGGTGGCCGTCCTGCGCCGCGCGATCCGGCAGCTGGAGGAGGACGTGCGCACTCACCGCGTGCCGGACGACGCCGAGATCATGGCCGACGGCGTGCTGGCCCCGGTGGCGCGCGAGGTGGACACCGCCCGTCGGCTTGTGAGGGAGAACGCACCCGGTCGTCCAGGCTGACCAGGGCAAAGCCCCGTGACTCGCGGTCACACTGGAGATGTGCCGACCGCCCCCGTCCCGCCGTCGCCGTCGCTCCCGGCGCCCACCGGTCCCCCGCCGCCCGGCTCGCGCACCGTCACCACCGACGACGGTGTCCCCCTGCACGTCGAGGTCGACGGGAACCTCAGCGCTTCGCTGACCGTCGTGCTCTCGCACGGTTTCACCGCCCGGCTGGCCGAGTGGGAGCTGCAGCGGGCGGCGCTGCGGGACCGCGTCCGGCTGGTCCTGTGGGACCAGCGCGGGCACGGCCGCTCGGGCTGGACCCGGCTGACCCGGGCGACCATCGACCGGACGGGACGCGACCTCGGGCAGGTGCTCGACGCCACCACGCCGACCGGCCCGGTGGTGCTCGCCGGGCACTCGATGGGCGGCATGAGCGTGCTGGCACTGGCCCGGCAGCGGCCCGAGCTCTTCGGCGACCGGGTCGTGGGGGCCTTCCTGCTCGCCACCTCGGCCGGCGGGCTGGTCGAGACCGGCCTGCTCGGCCTCGCCGTCAAGGTGGTCCGCGCACTGCACCTGCTGACCCTCTACCTCCGGTTCCTCGAGCTCATCGCCCCCCTGCTCGAGCGCTTCCGGCGCCGCGGCACCCGGATCGGCCGGCGGGTGGTCCGCCGGCTGCTGTTCGGTGCCGACGACGCCGATCTGGCGAACGTCCGGTTGGTGCAGGCCCTGCTGGAGGAGACGCCCTGGCCGGTGGCGATGGCCTTCTACGCGACCTTCCTGGACCACGACGAGACGGCGGCCCTGGAGGTGCTGCGGAAGGTGCCGGTCACGGTGGTGGCCGCGACCCACGACCGCCTCACCCCTGCGGCCCACGGCCGGGCGATCGCCGACACGGTCGGCGAGAACGCCGAGCTCGTCGTCGTCCCCGGGGCCGGGCACAGCGTCAACCTCACCCGCACCGCCGCCGTCGACCAGGCGTTCCACGATCTGCTCGACCGGGTCGAACAGCGGGCGCCGAAGGCCGGTTGACCGCGACCGTGCCGGGCATGCAAGTGTGGTCCGAGCCACAGGCTCGGGTTGCACGGACCCAGCGACACACCTAACTTCAGCGGCCACCCCAGGTCATGCGAGAGCCCCCTTCCGAGCAGTGGGAACGGGGGCGGCGAGGAGCGGAAACGTGGACCGGTTGAGTGCCCTCGATGCGAGTTTCTTCTTCGCCGAGAGCGAGAACACCCCGATGCACGTCGGCTCCGTCGCCGTCTTCGACGGGCCGGCGCCGACCTACGGGGACGTCGTCCGGCTGATCCTGAGCAAGCTGCCGAAGGTGCCGCGGTACCGGCAGCGGGTGCGCCCCGTGCCGATGCAGCTCGGCCGACCGGTGTGGGTGGACGACCCGCACTTCCAGATCCTCTACCACGTCCGGCACACCGCGGTGCCGCGTCCGGGCAGTGACGAGCAGCTGCGCAACCTCGCCGGCCGGGTGCTGGGTCAGCGCCTGGACATGGCCAAGCCGCTCTGGGAGCTGTGGCTGGTCGAGGGCCTGGCCGACGACCGCTGGGCGCTGATCTCGAAGGTCCACCACTGCATGGTCGACGGCGTCGCCGGCACCGACCTGATGACGCTCATGTTCGACCTGGACCCTGACGCCACGCACGAGGCACCCCAGGACTGGACCCCGCGGCGCCCGCCCTCGGCGCTGACCGTGATGAGCGAGGCGGTCACCGAGGCGGTCGCCCACCCCCTGCAGCAGCTCAGCTCGATGCCGAACGTGAGCGGAGCGGCGCGGTCGGCGAAGGGGCTGCTGGAGTCGGGCAAGAAACTCGCCGAGACCGTGCCGTCGCTGGCCAAGCAGGCGGTCACCCCGACCGCCCGGTCGCTCAACGGCCCGATCGGCCCGCACCGGCGGTGGGCCTGGACCGACGGCAAGTTCGAGGAGTTCAAGGCCGTCCGGACGGCGCTGGGCGGGACCGTCAACGACGTGGTGCTCGCGGCGATCACCCGTGGGTTCCGCGATCTGCTGCAGGGGCGCGGCGAGCTGACCTCGGAGAAGCTCGTCGTCCGCTCGATGGTGCCGGTCTCGGTGCGGCGCCCCGACGAGCGCGGCTCGCTGAACAACCAGGTGTCCGCGGTCTTCGTCGACCTGCCGGTGGGGCAGCCCGATCCGGTGAAGAGACTCGAGGCGGTCCGCGGCCAGATGGACGAGTACAAGAAGGCGATGCAAGCCGTCGACGCGCGCTCGATCATCGCCATGGGTGACTTCGTCGCACCCACGCTGCTGTCCCTCGGCGTGCGGGCAACGCTGCAGGCCGGCCAGATGTGGTGCCAGGCCGTGACCACCAACGTGCCGGGTCCGCGCGTGCCGCTGTACGTGCTCGGGAAGCGAATGACCACGGCGACCGCGTACGTGCCGATCGCCGGCGGCACCCGCTGCTCGATCGGCATCTTCTCCTACCTGAACACGATGACGTTCGGCATCAACGCCGACTTCGACGGCTACCCCGACGTCGACGTGCTCTCCGGTGGGATCCGGCGCGGGATCGAGGAGCTGCTGGCCATCGCCGAGAAGCAGGCGTCGGCCACCGCGGAGGCGACCGCCGCGGCCGAGGCGGCGACCAGCGACGAGGCGAAGCCGGCCGCCCCGGCGGCGCCGGAACCGGTCGCGAAGCAGGCGACACCCGAGAAGCAGGCCACGCCCGCGAAGAAGGCCACGCCCGCGAAGCAGGCCGCACCCGCGAAGAAGGCCGCACCCGCGAAGAAGGCGGCCGCGCGGACGCCGGCCAAGAAGACCTCGGCGGCGGCCGGCCGGTGAGCCCGACCAGGCGACGGGGCGCCGGAGCCCTCGGCGAGGGCCCCCGCGGGCTGACCGACGAGCCCGCCGGCGAGGGACGCGACCTGACGGTCGCCGTCACCGGGCCGACGGGCACGTTCGGCTCGGGCCTGGTGCCCCTGCTCCAGGACGACGACCGGATCGCGCGGGTCATCGGCATCGCCCGCCGTCCGTTCGACCCGGCCGAGCGGGGCTGGACGAAGATGGAGTACCGGCAGGGCGACGTCCGCGACGCCGACGCGCTGCGCGAGGCGTTCGACGGCGCCGACGTGGTGGTCCACCTGGCGTTCCTGATCACCGGCAACGCCTCGCGGGAGACGACGCGGGCGATCAACGTCGACGGGACGCTCAACGCGTTCCGCGCCGCCGCGGCCGCCGGCGCCCGCCGGTTCGTCTACGCCTCGTCGGTGGCGGCCTACGGCTTCCACGACGACAACCCGGAGACGATCGACGAGGAGTGGCCGACCCGCCCGGCCAGCCGGCTGTTCTACGCCCAGGAGAAGGCGGAACTGGAGAGCCTGCTGCACGAGGAGGCCGGCAAGCACCCCGAGCTCGCGCTCTTCCTGCTGCGCCCGCCGGTCGTGCTCGGCCCGAACGTGATCGGCGGCAAGGACGTGCTGCCGGGCCCGCTCGCGCCGCTGGGCCGCAAGCTGTTCGGCCGCCCGCGGCGGCTGCCCGTCCCCGTGCCGATGGTGGTGCCCGAACACCCGCTGCAGTTCATCCACGAGGAGGACGTCGGCCGCGCGCTGGTGCAGTGCATCGTCGCGGCCGGTCCGCCCGGCGCGTACAACATCGCCGGCGACGGGGTCCTGACCGCCGCCGACGTCGCCCGGGAGTTCGGCGCCCTGCCGATCCCGGTGCCGCCGGGCCCGTCGCAGGCCGCCGCCCGGGCCTTCGCCCGGCTGCCGTTCCTGCCACCGGTAGCCGAGTGGGTCGAGGCGGCCAGCCGGCCGGCGATCATGGACACCACGAAGGCCAAGGAGCAGCTGGGCTGGCGGCCCCGCTACACCGGCCTTGAGGCGCTGCGCGACACCCTCCGCGGTTCCTGACCCCGCGGCAGCTCAGGAGCGGCTGAGCTCCGCGGCCGCGATCCAGTCGAGCACCTCGGTCGCCACGCGCTCGGGCATCTGGAGCTGTGGTACGTGCCCGGCCCCGGCCAGCTCGACGTAGCGCCACTCGGGGTGCCGGGCGGCGATCTCGCGCCCGGCGTGCACCGACACGAGCCGGTCCTGGTCGCCCTGCACGAGCAGCACCGGGACGCCGATGGACGCCATCGCCTCGCGGTAGGCGCGGGGGTCCAGCAGGAGCCGGAGCAGCGACCGGGTCGCCGCCATGAACGACTTCTCCACCCCGGTGACCGTCAGGCGGTGCTCGACGAGCTCGACCGAGCGGTCGATGACCGCGCTGGGCAGCTGCTCGGGGTCGACGCCGCACAACCGCAGCATGTCGTGCACCTGGCGCAGCGGCGTCGCGCGCCGGCGGCGCAGCCACATGAAGCGCTCACCGACGATCGGCATCGCGTAGACGGCGAAGGTCAGCGCCACCAGCGGGTCGAGCTTGCGTCGCGGCCCGGGGACGGCCGGGTCGAGCAGGACCAGACCGCTGACCTTCTGCGGTGACCGGGCGGCCTCGAGGATCGAGATCATCCCGCCCATCGAGTTGCCGACCAGGACCACCGGCGTCCCCACGACGTCGGTGAGGAACCGGTCGAGCACGCCGACGTTCTCCTGCACCGTCGTCCGGCGGTCACCGGCCTCGCTGCGCCCGAAACCCGGCAGGTCGAGCGCCAGGACGCGGGCGTGCGGCCGCAGCAGCGGGGCGAGCAGGTCCCAGTTGAGGTGCGAGCCGCCCAGCCCGTGGACGAGGACGATCGTCGGAGCGCCGTCCGGGCCGTCGACGTCGACACCTCCGAAGTCGACGTAGTGCACCGGCCCGCCGAGGTCCACCGTCCGGCTCTCGCCGAACGTCGTCGGTTCCGCCTCGGTCATCCGTCGATCCCCTCGTCCGTACTCGTGCGGTCCGCTGCCACGGTCACACGGCTGTCACCTGCCCGCTCCTCGCCAGTCATGTGCGCCCGCCGCGGCACAAGAGACGTGAACGGCACATATGACCCAGTTCACAATTCGGCAACATGTGCCTGCGAGTTCCACTGACGACGTGTGAGCCAGACCCCATCTTGGTACACGCCGGTACCAAGAGCGGGTGGCAACGGGAGGACGCGTGGCACTACGGCAGGGCGACGGTCCCACACTCCCGCTCTACCTGAGCGAGCCGGGGCGCGCGGTGGCCGACTACGGCCTCTACCTCGCCGCCCGCCCGCTGATCCCCAGGCTCCCCCGTGGCGACGGCCACCCGGTGCTCGTCCTGCCCGGTCTGCTGGCCGACGACGTGTCGACCCGCGCCCTGCGCGCGGTGCTGCGCAAGCTGGGCTACGACACCCACGGCTGGGGCCTCGGCCGCAACATCGGCCCGACGGCCGCCTGCGTGACGGGCATGCGCGATCTGGTCGGCCACCTCTCCGACAAGCACGGCAAGCCGGTCACCATCGTCGGCTGGAGCCTCGGCGGCATCTTCGCCCGCGACCTGGCCCGCCGGACCCCTGACTCCGTACGCCAGGTGGTCACCCTCGGCAGCCCCTTCCGGCTGGCCCGGCACAGCCAGAGCCGCGCGACCAAGGTCTTCGACCGCTTCTCGCACCTGCACGTCGAGCACCGCACGCTGCCACTGGAGTCCGAGGCGACGCCGCTGCCGGTGCCCTCGTCGTCCATCTACTCCCACTTCGACGGCATCGTGCACTGGCAGACCTGCCTGGACACCCCGGGTGAGCGCTGCGAGAACATCGCCGTGATGGCCAGCCACCTCGGTCTGGGCCACCACCCCGCCTCGATCTGGGCGATCGCCGACCGACTGGCCCAGCCCGAGGGCACCTGGAAGCCGTTCAAGGCACCGCTGTTCCTGCGCCCGGCGTTCCCGAAGCCGGCCTCGCCGACCCCCTGCGACCCGGTCGCGACGACGTCCGCCGCCTGAGGTCGCGGCACCGGCCGTGACGACGTCGGGCCGGAGTCACCCGAGCAGGTGACGGCGGGCGCGATTCCGGGTGAACCGGCGCCCGTTCCCGCATGACCGGGGCCCGGGCGGTCACTGGTCCCGCCGTGATCTTCAAGCGAACCGTGGCGGTGCCCTGGGACGACCTGGACGAGGGCGCGTGCGCGGAGGACGGCGCGCCGGACTGGTCGACCCTCATCGTCACCGGCCCGACCCGCAGGCGTGATGCCCGCGGGAACGTGTCGCTCGAGTGGACGGTGACGGCGCAGTGCCGGCCCGTCAACACCGCTTGAGCCGCCCACCCACAGGAGGAATGTCGTGATCGTTCTCGGTCTGGTGCTGTTGCTGCTCGGCCTGCTGCTGGAGGTGTCGATCCTCTGGACGATCGGCCTGGTGCTCCTCGTCGTCGGCGCGGTGCTCTACCTGATGGGCTCGATGGGCCGTGCCGTCGGCGGACGTCGCCATTACTGGTGACCGGCTGAGGACCTGACAACCGCCGAGATGCGCCTCGGGCCGGCATCCGCGACGTCGGATACCGGCCTGGGGCGCATCTCGGTGCTCGGGGTGGGCGCGACAGGGTTCGAACCTGCGACCGCTCGCTTGTAAGGCGAGAGCTCTACCGCTGAGCTACGCGCCCGGCGGGCCCAGGCTAGGCGCCCGGGCCCTGTTCCTCAGGCCGCCAGGGCCGCGACTGCCTTCTTCCAGCCGGTCTGCTCGCGCACGTCACCGGGCGAGTTGACCTCGGCGAAGGCGACCGTGCCGTCGGCGTCGACGAGGAAGGTCGCCCGCAGCGCCATGCCGGCCTTGTCGTTGAAGGCGCCGTAGGCCTGCGCGGTCGCCCCGTGCGGCCAGAAGTCCGAGAGCAGAGGGAACTCGAAGCCCTCCTTCTCGCGGAAGGCCTTGAGGCTGAACACCGGGTCGGTGCTGATGGCCAGCACCTGGACGCCGGCGTCGGTGTAGTCGGCCAGCTCGTCGCGCAGCTGGCACAGCTCGCCGGTGCACAGGCCCGAGAAGGCGAACGGGTAGAAGACCAGCAGGACGGGGGTGCCCCGCAGCTCCGCGAGGGAGACGACCTGCTTGTCCTGGTCGGGGAGGCTGAACTCTGGCGCGCTGTCGCCGACGGAGAGGCTCATGCCCCCATGCTGCCCCACGCGGGGTGAGGTACTGGAACGGCCCCGTCCAGAGGCTCGTCCCGAGCCCGCGAGGGATGAGGAGGACGGGGTCCTTCAACTTTCTCAGCGGCGGGAGCGGGCCGCCTTCGGGGTCACCAGCCGGATGCCCGACCAGTCCTTGGCCGCCGAGATGCTGCTGGTCTGCGACAGCCCCGCGGTCGGCGCCACCTCGGTGACGTCGCCCGGCTCGACGTGCCCGGGTCGACCGGACTTCGGCACCAGGAGCCAGACGACGCCGTCGTCGGCCAGCGAGGTGATCGCGTCGGTCAGGGCGTCGAACAGGTCCCCGTCGTCCTCACGCCACCAGAGGATGACGACGTCGGCCACCTCGTCGGTGTCCTCGTCGACCATCTCGCCGCCGGACACCTCGATGATGGCGTCGCGCAGGTCCTCGTCGGCGTCCTCGTCCCAGCCGAGCTCCTGCACGACCATGCCCGGCTTGATGCCCAGCCGGGCCGCCATGCCGGCGCTGTCGACGCTCATCCCTGCTGCTCCTCCTGAAGGTGGCCAACGGCTGGCCGGTGATGGGGTGGATGGTGCCCTGTCGGGGCGCCGAATGCGCGCGGACGCGTCACGGTCAGCAGTCCGCGTCGTCCGAGGAAGTGGGAACGGGGCCGGACACGACCAGCGGGAGAGCGCCCCGCAGCCTGGTCATGTCACCCCTCTCGTCCCTGCCGACACCTGCGGCCCGAGGTCCCGAGCCACCGCTGGCGGAAGCGTAGGGCATCACCGGCCTGGCGCAAGCCGCGCAGCAGGCGACTCGGTGGAGGACCATCGGGAGACGCACGCGACTCGCGAGGACCACGGGTGGGCGTGACGGCGCACACCCCGACGGGAGACGATGAGCCCATGAGCGCACCGCAGCAGAAGGACGGCGATCCCGTCCAGGAGTCCGGCGCCCCCCGCGCGGTCATCACCGACGGGCTGCCCAGCCAGCTCCCCGACATCGATCCCGACGAGACGCAGGAGTGGATCGACTCCCTCGACGCCGTGGTCGAGCACGCCGGTCGGGACCGCGCGCGGTACCTGATGCTCCGGCTGCTCGAACGGAGCCGGGAGCGCCAGGTCGGCGTCCCCGCCCTGCGCAGCACCGACTACATCAACACCATCCCGCCGACACGGGAGCCGTGGTTCCCCGGCGACGAGCACGTCGAGCGCCGCATCCGCGCCTACATCCGCTGGAACGCCGCGATCATGGTGCACCGCGCGCAGCGGCCCGGCATCGCCGTGGGCGGCCACATCTCCTCCTACGCGTCGTCGGCGTCCCTGTACGAGGTCGGCTTCAACCACTTCTTCCGCGGCAAGGACCACCCCGGCGGCGGTGACCAGATCTGGTTCCAGGGGCACGCCTCCCCCGGCATCTACCGCGCGCGTTCCTCGAGGGCCGGCTCACCGAGCAGCAGATGGACGGTTTCCGCCAGGAGGTCAGCCACCCCGGCGGCGGGCTGTCGTCCTACCCCCCACCCCCGGCTGATGCCGGAGTTCTGGGAGTTCCCCACCGTCTCGATGGGGCTCGGTCCGCTCAACGCCATCTACCAGGCGCGGTTCAACCGCTACCTGCACAACCGCGGCATCAAGGACACCTCCGACCAGCACGTCTGGGCCTTCCTCGGCGACGGCGAGATGGACGAGCCGGAATCCCTCGGCGTCATCGGTCTGGCCGCCCGCGAGGAGCTGGACAACCTCACGTTCGTCGTCAACTGCAACCTGCAGCGGCTCGACGGACCGGTCCGCGGCAACGGCAAGGTCATCCAGGAGCTGGAGTCGTTCTTCCGCGGCGCCGGCTGGAACGTCGTCAAGGTCATCTGGGGCCGGGAGTGGGACCCGCTGCTGGCCGCCGACCGCGACGGCGCCCTGGTCAACCTCATGAACCAGACGCCCGACGGCGACTACCAGACCTACAAGGCCGAGGACGGCGCGTTCGTCCGCGAGCACTTCTTCGGGCGCGATCCGCGCACCCGCAAGATGGTCGAGAGCATGTCCGACAAGGAGATCTGGAATCTCTCCCGCGGCGGGCACGACTACCGCAAGGTCTACGCGGCGTTCAAGGCGGCCGTGGAGCACAAGGGCCAGCCGACGGTGATCCTCGCCAAGACCATCAAGGGCTGGACCCTGGGCAGCCACTTCGAGGGCCGCAACTCGACCCACCAGATGAAGAAGCTGACCGCCGAGGACCTCGCGATGTTCCGCGACCGGCTGTACCTCGACATCCCCGACGAGGCCCTCGACAAGACGCTGCCGCCCTACTACAAGCCCGACCCCGACTCCGACGAGATGCAGTACATGCTCGAGCGGCGGCGGCAGCTCGGCGGCGCGGTCCCGCGGCGGCGGGCGGAGTTCAAGACCCTGAAGTCGCCCGACGACAAGGCGCTCGATGTCCTGCGGCGCGGCTCGGGCAAGCAGGAGGTGGCGACGACGATGGCGTTCGTCCGCCTGCTGAAGGAGCTGCTCAAGGACAAGGAGCTCGGCCCGCGGTTCGTGCCGATCATCCCCGACGAGGCCCGCACCTTCGGCCTGGACTCCCTGTTCTCGTCGCACAAGATCTACAACCCCGCCGGCCAGCGCTACACGTCGGTCGACCGCGAGCTGATGCTGGCCTACAAGGAGTCCGAGCAGGGCGTGATCCTGCACGAGGGCATCAACGAGGCCGGGTCCACGGCCTCGTTCACCGCCGTCGGCACCTCGTACTCGACGCACGGCGAGCCGATGATCCCGATCTACATCTTCTACTCGATGTTCGGGTTCCAGCGCACCGGTGACGGGTTCTGGGCCGCCGCCGACCAGCTGACCCGCGGGTTCATCCTGGGGGCCACCGCCGGGCGGACGACGCTCAACGGGGAAGGGCTCCAGCACGAGGACGGGCACTCGCTGCTGCTGGCCCACACGAACCCCGCGGTGGTCTCCTACGACCCGGCGTTCTCCTTCGAGGT
Organism: Blastococcus sp. PRF04-17; assembly: GCF_023016265.1. GTDB lineage: Bacteria > Actinomycetota > Actinomycetes > Mycobacteriales > Geodermatophilaceae > Blastococcus_B. The sequence goes on from NZ_CP095412.1 coordinate 1,404,371, forward strand.
CGCGCACATCACCCGCGACGCCCTGGTGCGCATGTACGGCGACGACCCCGGCTCCCCGCTGGGTGGCCACCGCTCGCCGGACGTCATGTACTACCTGACGGTCTACAACGAGCCGTTCACCCAGCCGGCCGAGCCCGAGGACCTCGACGTGCGAGGGTTGCTGGCGGGCATGTACCGCTACGCCGAGGGCCCGCAGCGCGACGGGCCGAAGGCCCAGCTGCTCGCCTCGGGCGTCGCGGTGCCGTGGGCGCTGCGCGCGCAGGAGCTGCTGGCGCAGGACTGGAACGTGTCGGCCGACGTGTGGTCGGTGACCTCGTGGGGCGAGCTGCGCCGGCAGGCCGACGCGGTGGCCGAGCACAACCTCCTGCACCCCGAGGAGGAGCCGCAGGTCCCCTACGTCACGTCGCGGCTGCAGGACGCGGCGGGCCCGGTCGTGGCCGTGTCGGACTGGATGCGCTCGGTGCCGGACCTGATCGCGCCGTACGCGCCGCACGGCATGACGTCGCTGGGTACCGACGGGTTCGGGCTCTCCGACACCCGTCCGGCGCTGCGCCGTCACTTCCACGTGGACGCCGAGTCGATCGTCGTCCGGACGCTGGCGTCGCTGGCCGACTGGGGCCACGTCGACCGTGACCTGGCCCGTCAGGCGGTGGAGAAGTACCAGGTCCGCGACGTCCAGGCCGCGCCCGCGGACGAGCGGAGCGACCCCAGCCCCGCCACCTGAGAGAGGACCCCCTGTCCCCCACCACTCGCTCCCCTGCAAGCGGGAGGTGCCCCCAGCAGAGGGCGGGCCCCTGCGGGGGTCGTCAGCGGTCACCGTGGTGGGGGGCGGCGTCCTCGGGCTGACCTGCGCGCTGGAGCTGGCCCGTGCCGGGCACCGGGTGCAGGTCCTCTCCGCCGACCCGGTGCAGGACACGACGTCGGCGGTGGCGGCCGCCCTCTGGTTCCCCTACCGGGCCGCACCGGTGGACGCCGTGCTCCGGTGGGGTGCCGCGTCGCTCGCGGTGTTCACCGAGCTGTCGGCCGACCCGTCGTCCGGTGTGGTCCTGCGGCCGGGGACCGTGGTGCACCGCACGCCGGAACCGGATCTCTGGTGGGCTGCCGGCATCCCGGGGCTCCGGCCGGCGACGGCCGACGAGCTGCCTCCGGGAGCACCCGCCGGTACGCGCTGCACCCTGCCCGTGGTCGAGATGGGGCGCTACCTGCCATGGCTGCTGGCCGCGTGCTCCGCGGCCGGCGTGGACGTCGCGGCCGCCCGCGTGACCCGCCTGGTGGACCTCCCCGGCGACGTGGTCGTCGTGGCCGCCGGGCTGGCTTCGGGCGTGCTGCTGGGCGACGACACCTGCGTGCCCGTGCAGGGGCAGGTGGTCCGGCTCGCCGACCCGGGCCTCGAGGACTGGCTGCTCGACGAGGACAACCCGGCCGGCCTGACCTACGTGGTGCCCCGCGGCACCGACGTCATCGTCGGCGGCACCGCGGTCGAGGGCGCGAATGGTGCCGAGCCCGACCCGAGGGTCGAGGCGGCCGTGCTCGAGCGCGCGTGCGCGCTGGTGCCCGCGCTCCGCGACGCCCCGGTGCTCTCGCGCGCCGTCGGCCTGCGGCCGGGACGGCCGACGGTCCGGCTCGACCGCACGGTCGTCGACGGCCGCCCGGTGGTTGCCTGCTACGGGCACGGCGGCGCAGGCGTCACCCTCTCCTGGGGCTGCGCGGCCGACGTCGCCGCCCTCGTCTCTAGTCCGTGAGCGCCTGCAGGGCCATCCGGGCGTAGAGCGCGACACCCGCGGGCAACGGCTCCTCGTCGAAGACGACCAGGTTCGAGTGGTTGGCCGGCGCGGTCCCCGGGTCGACGCCGGGCGGGCAGGCACCGAGGAAGGCCATCGCGCCGGGCACCCGTTCGAGCACGTAGGAGAAGTCCTCGGCGCCCATGACCGGGGCCGCCGCCACCACCGCAGCGGGGTCGCCGAGCAGCTCGCGCGCATTCTGCAGCACCTGCGCGGCCACACCCGGGTCGTTCACCGTCACCGGATAGCCGGCGATGTGCTCGAACACCAGCTCCATCTCGTGCGCGGCGGCGACGTGCGTGGCGACCCGCTGGACGGCGGTCACGACGTCGCGCCGGCGCTCCGGGGACAGCGTGCGGATCGTGCCCTCCATGAACGCGATCTCAGGGATGACGTTGTCCCGGGAGCCGGCCGCGACGTGGGCCACCGTGACCACCGCGGGGTCGAAGACGTCGACGCGGCGCGTGACCATCGCCTGCAGGGCCAGGACGATCTCGGCCGCCACCGGGACCGGGTCGGCAGCGCTGTGCGGCATCGAGGCGTGGCCGCCCCTGCCGCGGACGGTCATGCGCCACTGGTCGGCCGCGGCCATCATCGGCCCGGGCCGGACGTTGATGCTCCCGCTGGTCAGGTTCGAGATGATGTGCATCGCGAACGCCCCGCTCACCGGCGCACCGGGGACGGCGTCGAGCAGGCCCTCCTCGAGCATGTAGCGGGCCCCGTGCAGGCCCTCCTCCCCCGGCTGGAACATGAGGACGACCTGGCCGGAGATCTCGTCGCGGCGCTCGGCGAGCAGCCGGGCCGCCCCGAGCAGCATCGCCACGTGGGTGTCGTGCCCGCAGGCGTGCATCGCGCCGGGGATCTCCGAGGCGAACGGCAGCCCGGTGTCCTCGTGCACCTGCAGGGCGTCCATGTCGGCGCGCAGCAGGTAGCTCGGACCCGGACGCGCGCCGCGCAGCACGCCGACCACGGAGCTCGTCGACGTGCCGGTGGTCACCTCGACCGGCAGCTCGGCCAGCGCGTCGAGCACCGTCGCCTGCGTGCGCGGCAGCTGCAGCCCGATCTCCGGCTGCCGGTGGATCTGCCGACGCAGGTCGATGGTGCGGTCGGCGTCGTTGTAGGCGGCGGAGAGCAAATCGGCGGCGCTGGTCGGCATGCCCCCACTCTGTCGTACGGCCGCTCTCCACGCCGCGTTCAGGAGAGGGCCGCCCGGACCAGTGCGACGACTCGCTCCTCCACCTCGGGGCTCCAGCCGGTGAGCGCGAACGCCGTCGGCCAGAGGTCGCCGTCGTCCAGTCGGCGGGCATGCCGTACCGCGTCCTGGGTGCGGGGTCCGCGGCGGTCGTGGTCACCGCGACGACCACCCGCTCGGCGAGCGTGCGGTCCTCGGGCGCCATGGCCGCGATGGCGTCCAGGGTCGCCGTCAGTCCGTCGGCCTTCTTGGCGCCCTTCCTGCCCTCCGCGCGGAGCTCGGCGGCGCGCGCCTTCATGGCGGCACGCTCGTCGGCGGTGAAGCCGTCGGTCTTCCCGGTGCCCTTCTCCGTGGGCATGCCCGGCACGCTGGGCCCGGGGCCGTGCCGTGTGCTTCTCGATTCCTGATCGGATGGCGGCTCACTCGGCCCAGGTCGGCCGCGTGGTCTCCAGCCGCCAGACGAGCACCGCCGCCGGCCCGCTGACCGAGCGGCCGGACTGCTGCTCGACCATGGCCTCGTCGATGCCCCGGACCACGAGCAGACCGTCGGGGACGTCGACCGACCGCCCGGGCGCAACGCGGGTGATCCACACCCGGGCGTCGGTCCGTCCCAGGTCCACCCACCCCGAGACGGCGCGGTGCACCTCGTGGGACGGCGCCGCACCCGGGTCCGCGCTGCGCAGGTAGCACTGCAGCACGCGCGCGCCGTCGTCCCCGGCGACCTCGTCGTGCCTCAGCCCGCTGCCCGCGCGCAGGACCGCCACGTCGCCGGCCGACACCTGCGCGCCGTCCCCGTACCGGTGGCCGATCGCCCCGGAGAGGACGACGGCGACGACGTCGACCGCCTGGTGGTGGTGCAGGCCGTAGCCCGCGCCCGGGTCGAGCCGGTCGTCGGCGATCCGCAGGAGCGGGCCGAGCGACCCGTCACCGGGTGCCAGCACCACGCGCTGCTCGAGCCCGCTCACGACATCGGCCGCAGCGCGGCCCGGCCCTCGGCGAAGGCCCCGAACAGCAGGGCGGTGAGCAGCGACCACGCCACTCCGAAGGCCCAGCCGCCGAGGACGTCGGAGAGGAAGTGCACGCCCAGCCACATCCGGGTGAGCCCGACCAGCAGGACGAGGACGATCCCGCCGGCCAGCGCCCAGCGGCGGGCGCGCGACGCGAGGAGCGGCCAGGCGAGGATCAGGGCGACCGCCACCAGCGTCGCGATGCCCGACGAGTGACCGCTGGGGTAGCTCAGCGAGTCCAGCCGCGCACCGCCCTCGGAGAAGTCGGGGCGCACCCGGCCGAAGTACTCCTTGAGCAGCGACGTCAGCGGGCCGACGAGGGCGACCGCGGCCACCAGCCAGCCCGCCGTCCAGAACGACCGGCGCCGGAACAGGAGGACCAGAAGCGGCAGGAAGACCACCGCACGGAACCACCACGACCCCGGCGCGGTCAGCACCTCCAGGAGGCCGCCGAGGCCACCGGCCCGGTCGTCGCCGACGTAGAGCGCCTCGCTGACCGCGGCGTCCAGGCGCATCTGCGCCTCCGAGCCCGATCGCACGCCGGCCCCCAGCAGCGCCAGCACCACCAGGCAGACGACCGTGCTACCGAGCGCAGCGGGCACCGCGCGGGTCGCACGCGAGCGGGTGAGCGCAGCGCCGCCGTCCGGGGGAACGTTCACCACGCCACTCTCCCCGGTCCCCGTTCGCATGACACGCTGCCTGCGTGAGGAGTCGGGTGAGTGCGCGCCCGCCGACCGAGGCGACGCTGCGGCGGCTGGAGCGCTCGTCGGGATCGCTCGCCACGCAGGCGGTCGCCCGGATGGACGAGGAACTGCCCTGGTTCCGCGCGATGCCCGCCGACCGGCGCTCGTGGGTCACGCTGGTCGCCCAGGCCGGCATCGCCTCGCTGGTCGAGTGGTGCCGCAACCCGGGCCGCCCGCCGACCCTCACCGGCGACGTCTTCGGCGCCGCCCCCCGCGAGCTCGTGCGGGTGGTCGCGCTCAAGCAGACCGTCGACCTGATCAAGGTGACCGTCGACGTCCTGGAGGACCACGTGCACGCGGTGGCCGAGCCCGGCGACGAGGACGCGCTGCACCTCGCCGTCCTGCAGTTCAGCCGGGAGGTCGCGTTCGCCACCGCGCACGTCTACGCCAGCTTCGCCGAGAACCGGGGCGCCTGGGACGCCCGCCTCGAGGCGCTCGTCGTCGATGCGCTGGTGCGCGGCGAGCGCTCCGACGAGCTGTCCGGCCGTGCCGCCGCGCTGGGCTGGGCGACCAACACCCCGGTCCTGGTGGTCGTCGGGGCCACGCCGGCCGGGGTCGACGACCCGCATGCCGTCGTCCGCCGGGCGGCCCGCTCGATGGGCACCGAGGTGCTGGTCGGGGTGCACGCCGAGCAGCTCGTCGCCGTCCTGGGCCGGCACGACGACCTCGACGGGGTGGCGGAGCGCATCAGCGACGAGTTCGGCCCCGGTCCGGTGGTCACCGGTCCGGTGGTCGACGGCCTGAACCGCGCCGGCGAGTCCGCCGCGGCCGCGCTGGCCGGCCTGCGGGCGGCGCGCGCCTGGCCGGAGGCGCCCCGCCCCGTGGCGGCCGACGCGCTGCTCGCCGAGCGTGCCCTGAACGGCGACCCCCTGGCCCGCGCCGCTCTGCACGACCGGGTCGCGGCACCCCTGCGGGCGGCCGGCGGCGAGGTCCTGGAGACGGTCCGGGCGGTGCTCAGCAGCGGCGGCAACCTGGAGGCGAGCGCGCGGGCGATCTTCGTGCACCCGAACACCGTCCGGTACCGGCTCCGACGAGCCGCCGAACTGACCGGGCTGTCGGCCACCGACCCGCGTGGCAGCTGGACCCTGCAGGTGGCCTTGGCGCTGGCCCAGCTCGACCGGGACCGCTCCCTCTGGCACTGAGCCTCGGAACGGTGTGGATTCCACCACGTATCGGGGCGAATGACCCGTGGCGAGCGGCGATCATTGGAGGGTTCCTACAAAGTTGGGCGGTGTCCTTTCGTGCCGCTCGCAGACCCGCCGGACGATGATCACTGGCACGGTGAAGGTGTGCTGGCCCTCCTCGCCCCCGGACAGGGTGCGCAGAAACCCGGAATGCTCACCGACTGGCTCGAACTCCCCGGCGCCGAGGACTTCTTCCGCTGGGCCGGCGACGTCGCGGGCACCGACCTGCTGAGCCCCGGCACGACCGGCGACGCCGAGGCGATCAGGGACACCGCGGTCACCCAGCCCCTGGTGGTGGCGATGACGCTGCTCGTCGCCCGCGAGCTCGGCGCCCTGCCCGAGCCGGGCAGCACCGACGGCGTCGTCGTCACCGGGCACAGCGTCGGTGAGCTCGCGGCCGCCGCCCTCGCCGGCGTCGTGAGCGTCGAGGACGCCATCGCGCTGACCGCCGCCCGCGGGCGGGCCATGGCGGCCGCCTGCGCGCAGACGCCGACCGGCATGTCCGCCGTGCTCGGGGGTGACCGCGACGAGGTCCTGCTGGCGATCGAGAAGCACGGGCTGACGCCGGCCAACATGAACGGCGCCGGCCAGATCGTCGCCGCCGGCCCGCTCGAGGGGCTGGCCGCGCTCAAGGAGGAGCCCCCGGCGAAGGCGCGCATCATGCCGTTGTCGGTCGCGGGGGCCTTCCACACCGACTACATGGCCCCGGCCCGCGAGGAGCTCGCGCGACGGGTCCAGGACCTCACGCCGGCCGACCCGGGCCGCCGACTGCTGTCGAACGCCGACGGATCGCCGGTCGACTCCGGCGCCGAGGTGCTGTCCCGGCTGGTCAGCCAGATCACCAGCCCGGTCCGCTTCGACGCGTGCCTGGCCACCATGGCTGAGCTGGGGGTCACCGCCGCCGTCGAGCTGCCGCCGGCCGGGGCCCTCGCCGGGCTCGCGAAGCGGGAGTGGAAGGGTGCCCAGGTCGACGGCCAGGACGTCGAGATCCTGGCGGTGAGCGCCCCGAAGGACCTCGACCGCGCCCGGGAGCTGCTCAGGACCGGCCGTGGCTGACGTCTCGGCCGCCGTCCACCGGGTACTGGCCCTGCGGCCCGTCCAGGCCGGCGACCCGACCGCCCGTCAGCACCCGGAGGTTTCCCCATGAGCGCCATCCAGCTTCCCGCCGGGGCGACCGGCGCGCGGATCCTCGGCCTGGGCGCCTACCGGCCCCGCCGCCGGGTCACGAACGACGAGCTCGCGCAGGTGATGGACACCAACGACGAGTGGATCCAGACCCGGGTCGGCATCGCCGAACGACGGTGGGCCTCCGACGACGAGACGCTCGTCGAGATGGCGGTGGCGGCCGGCGGCAAGGCCATCGCGGCCAGCGGTCTCGCCCCCGACGAGATCGACCTCGTCATCGTCGCGAGCGCGTCGCTGCGCGCACCCATCCCGGGCATCGGTCCGCAGGTGGCACACCGCCTGGGTGTGCCCAGGCCGGGCTCGTTCGACCTCAACGCCGGCTGCGCCGGGTTCTGCTACGCACTCAGCGTCGCCAACGACGCCATCCGGTCCGGGTCGTCGCGCAACGTCCTGGTCGTCGGGGTCGAGCGGCTGACCGACGTCACCGACCAGACCGACCGGACCACGGCGGTCATCTTCGCCGACGGCGCGGGTGCCGCCGTGGTCGGCGCCGCCGACGAGCCGGGCATCGGACCGGTGGCGTGGGGCAGTGACGGCGACCAGTACAGCGCGATCGAGATCGCAGCCGGCCGTTCCACGATGACCATGGCCGGCCAGGCCGTGTACCGCTGGGCCACGACCAAGCTCACCGCCACCCTCGAGGAGGCGATGGAGAAGGCCGGCGTGGGTCCGGCCGACATCGACGTGTTCGCGCCGCACCAGGCCAACCTGCGGATCGTCGAGTCGATGACCAAGCGGCTCGGTTTCCCCGAGTCCACCGTCGTCGCCCGCGACATCGTGCAGGCCGGGAACACTTCCGCGGCGTCGATCCCCTTGGCGCTGACGGCGCTCATGGAGTCGGGCGAGGCCCGGTCCGGCGACCTGGCCCTGGTGCTCGGCTACGGCGCCGGTCTCACCTTCGCCGGGCAGGTACTCGTCCTTCCGTGATACGCACCATGCTGTAACCACCAAGCCCCGGGACACCTGGTCCCGGACGTCGACGGCATCCCGCCCTCGGGGCGCCGTCCCATCCGAGAGAGAGGACCCCGCGTTGGCCAGCACCCAGGAGATCCAGTCCGGACTCGCCGAGATCCTGGAGGAGGTCGCCGGCGTGACCCCCGCCGACGCCACCCCCGAGAAGTCGTTCACCGACGACCTCGACGTCGACTCGCTGTCGATGGTCGAGATCGCCACCGCCGTCGAGGACAAGTTCGGCGTCGCCATCCCCGACGACGAGCTCGGCAACATCAGGACCGTCGGCGACGCGATCAGCTACATCGAGAAGAACCAGTAAGGCCCCGGCCCCACCACTCGCGAGCTCGCGGCGGGGCCCCGCAGGGGCCCCGCCGCCCGCGCCAGGAGGAACAGCTATGAGCACGCCCGCCACCGACGTCGTCGTCACCGGCCTGGGTGCCACCACGCCCCTGGGGGGCGACGTCGCCACCACCTGGGACGCCCTGCTCGCCGGGAAGTCGGGGGTCAGCCGGATCACCGACGACTGGATCAAGGACTACCCCGCCCAGCTCGTCGCCCGCCTCGCCGCGGACCCGGCCGAGCAGATCGATCGCGTCCGCGCCCGGCGGCTCGACCGCAGCCAGCAGGTGGCCGTCGTCGCCGCCGAGGAGGCCTGGCGGCACTCCGGGGCTGCCGACGCCGGCGTCGAGCCCGAGCGGATCGCCGTCGTGTTCGGCACTGGCATCGGCGGCGCACTCACGCTGCTGGGGCAGGACGACGTCCTCGAGCAGAAGGGCCCCAAGCGCGTCTCGCCCTTCACCATCCCCATGCTCATGCCCAACGGGCCCGCGGCCGCGGTCGGCCTGGCGATCGGCGCCAAGGGCGGCGTGCACGCACCGGTGAGCGCCTGCGCGTCGGGGGCCGAGGCGATCCGCTGGGGCCTGGACCTGCTGCGCTTCGACCGTGCGGACGTCGTCCTGGTCGGAGGAACCGAGGCCTGCGTGCACCCGCTGCCCATGGCCGGTTTCGCCGCCATGCGGGCGATGTCGACCCGCAACGACGAGCCCGAGCGCGCCTCGCGGCCGTTCGACAAGGCACGCGACGGCTTCGTGCTCGGTGAGGGGGCGGCGGCGATCGTGCTCGAGCGGGCCGACGCGGCCACGGCCCGGGGGGCCCGGGTCCACGCCCGCCTCGCGGGCGCGGGCGCGACCGCCGACGGCTACGACCTCGTCGCCCCGCACCCCGAGGGCGAGGGCGCCGGCCGCGCCATCGGCGCCGCGCTGCGCGACGCCGGGCTGACCCCGGCCGACATCGGGCACGTCAACGCCCATGCCACGTCGACGCCGGTCGGCGACACCGCGGAGGCGGCCGCGATCCGCAACTCGATCGGCGAGCACGTCCTGGTCAGCGCCACGAAGAGCCAGACCGGGCACCTGCTAGGGGCGGCGGGAGCGCTGGAGTCGGTGTTCACCATCCTGGCGCTGCGCGAGCAGATCGTCCCGGCCACCGCGAACCTCGACGACCCGGACGACGACGCGTCGGTGCAGGCCCTCGACATCGTGCGGCACGAGCCGCGACGGGCCACGCTCTCGGCGGCCGTCAACGACTCGTTCGGCTTCGGCGGGCACAACATCGCGCTGGTCTTCACCACCGCCTGACCTTCGCGGTGCGGCCGGTTCCGCGCCGCACATCGCGAAGATCGGACCACAGCGCGAGGGTGAGCGAGCGCCCGGACGAGAAGACGGCCGTCCGGGCGCCGCTTCCCCGACGGCGCCCGGACGACCGGTCCAGCGTACGACCGCATCCGGCCCGCAGCCGGAGTGTCGTGTTCAGATCGTGACTAGACGACCTGATGCAGCCAGGTGACGGGGCTGCCGTCGCCGGCGTGCCGGTAGACCTCGAGGTCGGCGTCCCAGGCCGCTCCGAGGAGTTCGTCCACGCCGTGGCGGAACGCCTCGATCGAGCCGGCGGTCGCGGCGAGGTGCCGCAGCTGCTGCTCGCTGATCATGATGTCGCCGTTGGCACTGGTCGGGGCGCGGAAGACGCCCTGGCCCGGCACGTAGGACATGCGCTCGCCGTCGTTGCCGTGGCTGGCTTCCTCGGTGACCTCGAAGCGCAGCATCGGCCACGCGCGCAGGGCAGCGACCAGCCGGGCGCCGGTTCCGGGTGCGCCGGTCCAGGCGACCTCGGCACGGTAGGAACCGTGCGCCGCGGGCTGCTCGTCCCACGACAGGGAGACCGGCGCGCCGACGACGCGTTCCAGCGCCCACTCGACGTGCTGGCAGAGCGCCTTCGGGCACGCGTGCACGAAGACGACACCCTGGGTTGACCGTCGCTGCACGGGGCACCTCCATCATCGACTCGACTGGTCTCGTCTTCCCCTACGGACCAAGCGATTCGGTGACTGGCTGTGTTCGGCGGTGACGGAGCAGGGCTCCCGCGAACAGTCTGCACGATGAGCACCCCATCGCGCCAGCCCGGTTGAGGCAGTTGGTTCCAATGTGACTGTTGGTGACGTGTGATGCGCCTAACCGCTGGTCAAACGCCATACCACGTGGTACTCGACATCGTCCAGCGGGCTCCGCGCGGCGGACGGAGACCTGCCGCCCTCGACGTGACCGCTGGTCAGCGGGCAGTTCGACCAGCGTGACGATGCACTGCCCGTGGTGACCGAGCGTGATCGTCGTCCGCTCGGCGGGTTGCCGCGACAGCCCGCCGGCTCATCCGCCGACCGTCGCCTGGAGGTCTTCCCGCGGCACGACGCGCACAGCCCGGAAAGGCAGCCCGGCATCCCCCGGCTCGGTCCACTCCACCTCCACGACCTGCCCGGCCCGCAGGACGCCGTCCCCGGACGTGCTGCGGGCCACCACCGAGGCCTCCGCCCAGCACAGGCCGGGCAGTTCAGGTGCCTCGATGATCGCGCCACCGCGATCGCCGTCCCACCGCACGACGGTGCCGAACGTCGTTCCGCTGCGCCCCATGGCACTCAGGTTGGCGGGTCGGGCACCCCGTGGGCAAGCGGTCGGCTTCCCGGGGTGCGTCCGCGCGGCTACGGTCCGGCGGTGACCCTCGACCTCTTCGCCGGTGTCCCGGTCGGCGACTACGCCAGGGCCCTGGCCTGGTACGAGCAGCTGCTGGGCACCCCTCCGGCCTTCGTGCCGAACGACACCGAGTCGGTGTGGGAGCTTGCCGAGAACCGCTACCTGGTTGTCGAGGCGGCGCCCGAGCACGCCGGCCACGGCATGACGACCCTGTTCGTCGACGACTTCGACACCCGGCTCGAGGAGATCGCCGCACGCGGCATCGAGCCGGCCGAGCGGGAGACCTACGGCAACGGGGTCCGGAAGGCGATCTTCCGGGATCCGGACGGCAACGAACTGGGCATCGGCGGCGGCCCGGCGGGTCAGTAGGCCGCCGGGCTGGTGACCCGGTTGCCGCCGGCGCTCTTGGAGCGGTACATGGCGGCGTCCGCGCGGTGCATGAGGTCCTCGACGTCGTCGCCCGGCTCGACCTCGGCGACGCCGACGCTCGCGGTCACGCCGCTCGCGCCGCCGACGGCCGCGACGGCACCGCGGAGCCGCTCGGCCAGCATCTCGCCGGAGAACGCCACGTCGACGTCGGCCAGGACGGCGAACTCGTCGCCGCCCAAGCGGGCGACCGTGTCGGTCTCGCGGACAGCCCCGCCGAGGGCCCGGGCGACCGCCTTCAGCAATTCGTCGCCGGCCGCGTGGCCACCGGCGTCGTTGACACCCTTGAACCCGTCGAGGTCGACCAGGCACAGCACCGTCTGGTGACCCCAGGCCGCGGCGTGCACGGCGTCGTGGAGACGCTCCAGGAAGGCGCGCCGGTTCGGGATCCCGGTGAGCGGATCGGTCGCCGCGAGCAACTCCTGGTCCCGCATGAGCTCGACCTGCCGGTCGTAGACGGCCCACGAGTTCGCCGACGCCATCGCACACACGATCGTGAAGAAGCCCATGCTGACCATGTAGAACGAACCGGACGTCGTCAGGTCGGGGAGCTCGACGGCGATCAGGTAGCTGAGCGTCATGAAGGCGCCCATCAGGACGACGCCGTAGGGCGAATAGGCGACCGCGGCGTAGGTCAGGGCCAGGAAGAGAAGGGCATCCAGCGGACTGGACGAGCCCCCGTCCCACCTGGTCACCAGCACCACGACGACGGTCTCGGCCGCGCTCCAGAGGTAGAACAGCGTCGGACCGCGCGAGTCGCGCATCATGGCCCGCAGCGGTAGCAGCAGGACCAGCGGGCACCCCAGGATGACGGGGGCGAGCGCAACGAGGATCACCGCCGAGTGGCGCGCCGGGGTGTCGGTGAGGAGGACGTACCCGACGACCGCCAGGCAGGCCAGCTCGCTGACCAGCACCCCCAGGCGGGCGTGCCTCACCCAGTACGCCACCCGGTCGTCGTCCCCGGCCAGCGGCCGGTAGAGACCGGCGCGCAGCGCCGCGCCGACCCGGCGGGCCAAGCCCGGCCGGGTCTCGGTGCGCGCGGGCGCACGGGGTGGGCGACGGTCGACCACCGCTGCTTCGGTCACGGTCCTGCGATCGGCCCGTCGAGGACCCGGCTTGACCCGCGCATCCCCCTCGGGGGTGAGTCTGACGTGGCGCGCGCCACGCCTCGACGTGCACGACCCGGGCCCGGCCGGGTAGGGGGTGCCGATGGACCGACACCAAGGGATGGCCGACGCCGGCCGCGACGAGGTCGCCGGCATGGTGCTCCCCGCGTGGGACGCCTTCATCGCCCGGGCCGCGACCGTCGACCTCGAACGGCCCTCCCGGCTCCCCGGCTGGCGAGCGCAGGAGATCTGCGTGCACCTCGGCTGCTGGGACGACCACACCGCCATGGCCGACCTCATCGCGTCCGCTCGCGCCGGCGGCACCGGCACACCGCCGGAGGTGGACGCCGTCAACGCGCGGGTGATCGCCGCGCACCGGAACGCCTCGCGGGCCGAGGTGCTGGCCGCCCTCGAGCGCAACCGCGACGCGACCGCGAACTACCTGGCGAAGGAGCCCGTCGAGCTCGACACCGCCCCGACGGTGTCCGTCGTCGGGCAGATCCCCCTGCTCAGCGTCGTCCTGGGCCAGGCGTACGAGCTGGCCGTGCACGGGCTGGACCTCGTGTCCTGCGGGGCGGCTCCGCCCCCGACCGAGGCATTGCAGTCCGGGCTGGCGGCCCTGGCCGACGTGACCGCTGGGCTGGCCGCCTCGATGGACATCACCGGCGGCGTGACCCTCGCGACGCCGGACGGCGGCTGGGGGTTCACCGCCGGGCCGGAGGGCTGGTGGGTGCGCCGGGTGCCGGCGGGGAGCTTCGCGGGCCCGGCCGTCGAGGCCTCGGCCGACCTGCTACTCGAGGCGGCGTCGGGCCGGATCAACCCGGTGCCGGCGGTCGCCCGGCGCAGGCTCCGGGTGCACGACGTCGGCGGGCTGCTCACGCTGGCACCGATCGTGCAGGCCGTGCCGGGCATCCCGGGCGGGCCGATCCTGCAGCTGGCGGCGCGGACCGTCGGCGGCGCCGGCGGCGTGCTGGGTCGGCTGTTCGGCCGCGGTTAGGCGACCGGGACGGCGACCGGCTCGCGGGCAGGCGCCCGGAACCGGCGTCGCCGCCGGAGGAGCACGATGGCCCCCGCGACCGCGAGGACGGCCAGCACCGGGACGGCCGCCGCCGCAGAGGCCCACGAGACGATCAGCGGTGCCGAGGCCCCAAGCCCCACCTGCAGGGCGGTGCTGGGCACCAGGCCGATGAACGTCGCCGCCGCGTACGGCGTCCACCGCACCGCCGTCAGGCCCGCTCCGTAGCTGAGGACGACGAACGGCACGACCGGCACCAGCCGCCCGGTGAGGACGGCGAGGAAGCCGCGGTCGGTGGCCAGCCGGTCGACCCGCGCCAGTCGCCGGGCGCCGAAGCGGGCCACCGCGGGGCGGCCCAGCCCGCGACCGAGACCGAAGGCGGCCAGCGCACCCAGCAGACCACCGAGCAGGCAGACGGCGAAGCCGGTCCAGAAGCCGGCCACGACGCCGACGAGGAACGACAGCACCGAGCGGGGCACGGGGGCCAGCAGCACCGCCGCCACCCCGAGCGCCATGGCCGCCCAGCCCAGCGGGCCCAGGCCCTCGACCCAGGCCCGCAGGACCTCCACGCTCGGCAGGTCGAGGGTGAGCGCCAGCGCCGCGGCCAGCGCGAGGACGACGCCGAGCGCTGCCGCGCGCAGCCAGGTGCTCGGCGGGGTCACGCCCTCATCTTGCGTGGCGCCGACGGCGATGCCCAGCGGCTCGCCCTGCCGACCGCCTCAGCCGGTCACTCGGGTCAACATCCGCCACCGAGGGAGATGCCGCGGGCGGTGAGCCACGGCACCGGGTTGACCCGGTTGGCGTAGAGACCACCGGTGTGGGTCTCGAAGTGCAGGTGCGGACCGGTCGACTGGCCCCGGTTGCCGACCTCGGCGATCTGCTGCCCGGCGGTGACGACCTGCCCGGCCGACACGAACATCTGGTTCACGTGGCCGTACAGCGTGATCGTGCCGTCGCCGTGCTGCACCGCGACCGCCAGCCCGAAGCCGCTAGCAGCGCCGGCCTGCAGCACGACGCCGTCCTCGGGTGTGTAGACCGGCGTGCCGATGGGCGCGGCGATGTCGATGCCGGCGTGCAGGGTCCCCCAGCGCGTTCCGTAGCAGGAGGTGACCCGGCCGGAGGTCGGGGCGATGGCTCCCCCGGCCGCCGAGAGGGTGTTCACCGTGGCCGCCGCCGCCTGCTGGCTCGCCCAGGTGTCGGCGGGGTTGCGGGCCCCCTGGAGCCCGAGCAGCCGGATCTCGGCCTCCCGAAGCTGCGCGTCCAGCGCCGCCTTCTCGGCGCTCGCGGCGTCGAAGGTGCTCTGCGCCGCGGCGAGCTGGGCGTTGGCCGCTGCTTCGGCCTCCGTCGCCACGGCGGCGAGCCGGTCCCGCTCCTCGACGGCGGCGCGCGCCGCGCGGTCGAGGCGCTCCTCCCGCGCCTCGGCGGCCTGGAGCTCCTCGAGCACCTCGGTCCGCTCGTCGCCGAGCACCTCGAGCGTGGCGGCCTGCTGCAAGAGCTCGGTGGGGCTGTTCGCGTCGAGGAGCAGGGCGACGTCGCCGAACGCCTCCTGGCTGGTGCCCATGTAGGCCTCGCGGCCGATGGTCGAGACGTCGTCCTGGGTGCGCTCGACGGCGGCGCGGACGGCGGCCAGCTCGCGGGCCGTCTCCTGCGCCTCGGTCTGGGCCGCCTGCAGGGCGGCGCGCGCGGCCAGTGCCTCGCCACTGGCGGCCTCGGCCTCGATGGTCATGCGCTGCAGCGTCTCCTCCGCACTCTGCACGCGGGCGGCGATCGCGGCGACCTCGGCCTTGGCCGCGTCGTGCGCGGACCGGGCCTCGGCGACGCGCTGGCCGGGAGCGGCCGCGGCCTCGGGCGTGGCCAGCAGGGCGCCGGCGACCAGGCCGGCGAGGACGAGCGCGCGGCGGGCGCGGTGACGGGGACGACGGTGGAGCGGCTGGACGAAGGGCGTGTCGTGGTGGTGCAGGGTCGCCAAGGCGACGCGTCTCCTGTTCTTCGCGACCGCCTACCGAGTTAGCTGACGGATTCGGGCTCGAAGCGGCCCTACGCGCGTGAGCCCCCGTGCGCACGCGCGATTCACCCCAAGGGAACGGTGGGTCCCCGGTCCGCGCAGCCATCAGGCCGCGCAGTTCGGCGGGGTCCGTCCGATGCCCTCGGGTTCGGGGGCAGGTGCTCGGCCGGACCGCCGACGAAGCTACGGGGCGTTCCGGCGATTGTCACGGGGTCGTAACAAAACGCACGTCGGGTCACAGGGACCCTCAGGTCTCTGCCGCCGATGCACGCCGCGTCACGTCACCGACGTCGTCAGCCCGTCTGGCAGGCTGTCGTTCCGGGGCGGTAGCTCAGCCGGTCAGAGCATGGGACTCATAATCCCTGGGTCGTGGGTTCGAGCCCCACCCGCCCCACTGATATAAGTGCAGGTCAGATGGTCGATGCTTGATCGTCGATCTTGACGAGGGGGGCCCGTGCCCACACGGTGCCCACACTACGCACCGTGACGTCTCGTGACTGACGCCTCGTGGGCGAGATCCATGCGGTCAGCGAGGGCGCCGAGATCGTCGTCGAAGAGCCCGGAGTAGACGTCGAGGGTCATCGCTGCGGAGGCGTGACCGAGCATCCGCTGGACCGCCTTGACGTTCGCGCCGCTGGCCACCAGCAGGCTCGCGGCGGTGTGCCGGAGGTCGTGCGGGCTGAGGTCCCCGAGCCCGGCGGCCATGGCCGCCGGGTCGAAGAACCGCCGCCGGAAGTTGCCCGAGCGCAGCACCGCGCCGCCCGGCGAAGTCAGGACGAGGTCGTCCGGGCCCTTGCCCTGACAGCGGCGGGACAGGGGCTCGACGAGGATGCTCGGGATCGGCACGGTGCGCTGCTGGTGCGTCTTGGGCGCGCCGTACTCGACGCTGCCGCCGACCTCCGTGGCGCTCTCGGCAACGGTCAGCCGCTTGCGGAGGAAATCGACCCGGCGGACCCGGAGGGCGGCCATCTCGCCGAACCGGAGGCCGGTGTACGCCAGCAGGCGGACGACATCGCCGTACTCCCCCGCCGCGTCCGCCAGCCGCTCCACCTCCGTGCGGGTGAGGAACCGGGGATCGGTGCGCCGGGCCCTGGGCAGCGGCACGCCGGATGCCGGGTTGCGCGGGATTCGCCCGTCGCGGACGGCGAGGGTCAGGACGAGTGCGAGGACGCGGTGCGCCTGCCGCACGGTCGCCGGCGCGAGGCCGCCGGCGACGAGTTGGGCCACCCACGCGGCGACCTCGGCATGGGTGACGTCGGCCAGCCGGTGCCGACCCCAGCGCGGCAGGATCTGGACGCGCAGCAGCGACCGGTAGCGGTAGAGCGTGCTGGGCTTCAGCCCGGTCTGTGCAGCGAGCCACTGCTCTGCCCAGACATCGACGGTGACCCGACCACGCTCCGGCGCCGTCCAGGTCTGCGTGACGATCGCCGACGTCTGCTCGTCGAGCCATCGTTGGGCGTCGACCTTGCGCATGAATCGCTTCTCGTGCTGCCGCCCACGTGCATCGCGGTACCGCGACCGGTACCGCTTGCTGCCGTCGCTGAGCACGTCCACGGTGATGCTGCCGGCCATCAGATGACCGTGCCCACGACGGCTCCCGGGGTCAACGTCGTCTCGAGTCTCTGGGGAGGCCGGCACGCCTGTGGACGACGCCCGCTCATCGACGGTCGAGGGCCTGGGCGTGCTGTTGCGCGATCCAGGCGTGGAGGTCGTCGGTGCGGTACAGGACGCGGCGGCCGAGGCGGAAGCTGCGGGGGCCGGTGCCCAGGTGGCGCCAATACCGCAGGGTGGCGACCGGCGCACGAAGGAGGTCGGCCGCTTCGTTGATGGTGAGCAGCTCGGGTTCGCGGCCGGCGGGATGGTCGGTCATGGTCGGCTCCGGTCGTGGTCGGATGGGCTCGGCCCCGTCACCTGTAGAAGGCGCCAAACGAAGCCCATTGGTGACAGCCGACCGCACGATCCTGCCGGGATTCTCCAGTTGGCCTGCAGTTCTGAGGCGCGGCTCATCGCCCGAGGCCGGGGGCCGCGCCGCCCCGCGTGAGAGAGGGGCCGCGGCGCTCGGACTCCGGCCGCGGTACGCCGGGGTCGACGGCGGCCGGTCGCGGGGCTGCCGGGAACTGGGAGCGATCGGCGTCTCGGGCGCGCCACGCGTTGCGTTCTGCGATAAGCCGGTCGGCGGGCTGGTCGAGCAGGGTCGGGTCGGCCAACAGTCGGGCGATGCGTTCTCGTGCGCCGGCCAGCTCGTGTTCGGCCGCCCCGATGTCCCGGTCGACGTCGCTCAGCCGCTCGGCCGGGCCCGGTGTGTAGCCGAGCGCACCGATCCGGGTGAGCTTGTGGGCGGCCTGAAGCGCGACGACAGCGCGCAGCGTGTCGCGCTGCGGCTGCAGGATGGCGAGCCGGTCCAGGCAGCGCTGCTCGACCGACCACGCCTCGGACAGGTCGGCAAGGACTTCCGCCAGCGGCCGGGGTTCCGCGTAGCGGGCGGCTTCGGCGGCGGCGAGCTGCGCGGCGTGGCCGGGGCCCAGGTCGGCGCGGTCGCGGCCGAGCACCGCCGTCCACTGCTGCCGCGCCTCGGCCAGGTCGGTGGCCACCAGGTGCGCGGTGTTCGCGGTGCGGCCGCGGGTCATGCCGACGTAGGCCGACGCGGCGCCGGTGTGCTCGCCGATCACCACGTGCGCCGAGGTGACGGTGTCGCCCTGCACCCCGTGCGCGGTGCTGGCGTAGGCCAGCTCCACGTGGGCGGTGACGTAGCCGGCGGGCAGCAGCCGCTCCCCCGCTCCGGCCGGGGTGACACCCGGGGTGACACCGGCCGGGACGGCGCCGGTCGGGGTGACGTCGGCCGGGACGACGGCCAGCGCTCCGGAGGGACCGACGGCGGTGACGATCCAGATGTCGCGGTTGGCCACGCCCAGTGCTCGGTCGTTGCGGCGGGTGGCGATCCGGTCCCCGGCGCCGATCCGCTGGCCCGCCCCGGTGACCGCGACCCGGACGTCATCGACGAGCCCGTCGGCGACTCGCCTCTCCCGGATGGCGGCACCCAGTTCTCCGGCCTGCTCGCGGGTGTCCACCACGATTGCTGTCTGCTCGCCCCGGCGGTGGAGCTCGGCGGCGATGGCCGCCAGCGCCTCGGACAGGCTCGCATGATCGGGGTGCAGACGGATTTGGCCGCGGGCAGCAAGGGAGTCGAACACCCCGCCAGAGTCGTTCCCGCCGCGCATGGCCAGCGTTAGCTCGGCGTACTCGGTGTCGGGCACCCTCTGCCCGGCCTCGTCGGTGCGGGTGAAGCGGTGCACCTGGTCGAGGGTCATGTGCGCGGCCGGGTCGACGCGGCGCACGGCGAGGTCCAGTGCCCCGCCGCGGCCCACCGCGGCGAGCTGGTGACGATCACCGAGCAGCGCCACCCGCACGTCATGCTCGTCGGCGACGACCAGCAGGGCCCGGGCGGTGTCCTGGTCGAGCATCCCGGCCTCGTCGACGACCAGGACGTCCCCGGCCCGCAGCCGCGCGTTCTCCCCGGGTCCGGCATAAAGCTGGCCGGTCGCCGGGTCGACCTCACCGGGGGTCAACCTGGTCCAGGCGCCGTCGTCGGTCCAGCGCCAGCCGTGCTGGAAGGCCAGCCAGGCCGCCGAGCCGGCGGTGGTGCCGACCTCGGCGGAGGCGACCCTGGCCGCCTTCAGGGTGGGGGTGACCACGGTCAGCCGCCGCCCCTGCTCCTCCAGCAGTCGACGGGCCGCAGCCAGGGTGGTGGTCTTGCCGGCGCCGGCCGCGCCCTCCACCACGATGAGAAGTCGGTTCCCGGCGAGCGCGGCCGCGATCGCGGCCTGCCCGGCATCCAGCCGCTTCAGACCGGCGACCCGGTCCGGTCGGAGGTCGGCATCTGCACCGTGGTGGCCGCCGCGGGCTGCAAGGCGGGCGGCAAGGTCGGCCTCGACCTCGAGCACCGCCGGGGAGGTCCAGGCCCGGACGTGCTCGGGTACCCCATCGCGGTCCAGCAGCGGAAGGCAGCGGGCCAGGCCGCGGGCGGTGAGGTCGTCGGCCAGCTCGGCGCGCACCGCGGCCTCGGCGACGACGCCCGCGGAGGCGATCAGCCGTTCGGCCTCGCCGCGCAGGTCGGCGGCGTTCCAGGCGGAGCGGCCGGCGGCCAGCCGGGTGAGGATCTGGTCGGCGGCGCGGTCGCGGTCCAGGACGCCGATCGGGGTGGGCCGCAGCTGGACCGGTCGGTCGGGGTCGCGGTAGCCGAGGGCGGCCAGCTCGGTCCGCCATCGGGCGGTGAGGTCGGCGCCGGAGCGGGGGTGACCTTGTCCGGGCGGGCGTCGGCCCACGCCCGGGCGTCCCATGCCCCCCGCAGCGCCGGCCCCGGGGATTCGCCGGGGTGCGCGGCGGTCCAGTCGCGTTCGTAGCGATCGAGATTGCGTCCGATCTGCGCCGCCCGGGCGCTGAACGTACCGATGTACTCGGCGAGCTCCAGTATTTCTCCGGTCGCATCCAGGGTGTAGCCGTGGGCGGCCAGCGCGGCGCGGAACTGCGGGTCGCAGGCGATCGCGGCGTGCCCGATGCCGTTGATGGCGGCAAGGAAGTCGCGGACGCCGACGGTGTGCAGCCCGCGCCATTTTCCGGCGGCGAACACTCGGGCGTTGAGTTGCAGGTGAAGATGCCGGTGCGGATCTCCGGCGCGGGACGTGTAGTGCCGCACCGTCACCGCCTCCAGCACCGCCAGCTGCACCTGCATCTGCCCCCGCGCGGGCCGACCCGGGTGGTCGCGTGCCCGGCGAGCCAGCCGATGATCTCGACGGCGGCGCGGTCCTGGGCGGCGTCGTAGGCGGCGGCGACGTCTTCGTACGCCGCGGCGGCCAGCGACCAGGTCTTCGGTCCGTTGACCACGACCTCGACGAACCGCACCGCCCGTTCGTCGGTGCGCAGTCGGCCCCGTGGCTGCCCGGTGTCCGGGTCTCGCCCGGCGACCCAGGTCTCGTAGGTGTCCCCCGTCAAGGGCGCGAGCTCCTCCAGCCGTCCGGCGCGGGCCGTGAAGCGTCGCGCGATGCCGGTGCCCTCGGCCAGGTAATAGTCGTCGACGCGGCCGCGGTCGGCCTCCAGGTACGCCCGGGCAGCCGCGGGCGAGCCGGCGTAGACCTTCATTCCGCCGCGCATTTTCAACGCCACCAGACAATGACCAACGTGTCATCCCAAGAAACGCCGACGGGCCCCGCGAAGCGGGGCCCCAGCTACCTCTATTGGTAGCATGCGTGCCGTTCTTTGGTGAAGGCCTCAGCTTGGCCGAGAAAGGTGAGGTGTCGGGCGAGGTAAGTCGTAGCGGGTGCCATGTCGTTGGCCGTTTATGGCGATTGTCGATTGGGAGCAGTTCGCGTTCTTACCGGGTACAGGCGCTTATGACGATCAGCACCGCGATGCACCGGCTCGCGTCACGCCCCCTGCGGCACGGTGGCGTGGATATTGACGGGCTGCCGGACGACGAGGTTGCGACCGTCCGGCGGGGGTCCCAGTTAGCCTCCCCGGGCGGGTCTTACGGGACGGCGGCCGAAGGGCCGCTCGCTTCGTCCTGCGGTGTTCCGGACTGGGTTCGGCTACCCGAACAGTCCCGCTGGGGCTGCCGCGGGTCGGCTGGCGAGACGAGCCTGGAGCGCGTCGCGCACGGCCGGCCACTCCTCGGCCAGCACGCTGAACAGGACGGTGTCTCGAACGGTGCCGTCGGCGCGCCGCTGGTAGCGGCGCAGCGTTCCCTCGTAGTGCGCGTCCAGCCGGGCGATCGCCTGCTGCGAGCGGACGTTGCGCACGTCGGTCTTGAGCTGTACACGCCCGGCTCGGAGCACGTCAAAGGCGTGTCCAAGGAGCAGCAGCTTGGTCTCCGGATTCACCGAGGTGCCCCACGCCGGCGGCGTGTAGCTCGTGGAGCCGATTTCCAGACGGGCGTCGTTGACCGAGACGTCCAGATAGGACGCCACTCCGGCCACCGCTCCGGTGGGCAACTCGGCGATCGGCCGGACGAGCCGGACGAACCATGGCGGCCGCCCCGACGCAATCCCCCGCTGTAGCGCGCCGGCCCTCTCGTCGACGTCTGCGGGACGCCCGGCGACGTGCCGCCACACCGCGTCGGCGCCGAGTGCGTTGAAGAGCTCACCGGCGTCTCGCCCCGGCACCACTGGAGTGAGGACGACGGTCTGCCCGCGGAGTTCGGTGTCCGCCACCGGGGGCCAGATCATCGTCGGCCAGGGGACGTCCGTGGGACGAGGATCGGCGATGGGAGCGAAAAAGCCGGTGGCCACGACCGCAGCAGACCATGAACACTTCGTTCACTTGCACCCAGGTGACGGGCAACGTGTGCCTTGCGCCGGTCGGAGACCGGCGCAGCGCGATCGGGGACGAAGTGCGCGCACGGGTGCCGAAGGCGGACCCCCTGTGGGACAACGGCGCCGGAGCCTTCGGGGCGACCGTCTCCGTAGCGGGCTCCTCCAACCAGACGGCATCGTGCCCGCGAATAGAACTGCTGAAGATGCGCCATGCGGTCGACGACTGGGCAGCCGTCGCCTCGTGGGCTTGCGGCGCTGGCCGCAAGCGACCGTGTCACCAAAGCCTCGATCATCCTCGCGCCTCGCTGCCTGGGCAGCGCGTGTCATCAAGGCCGGCGCACTCGGCGGCACTGAAGCCGCCTTGGGCCACCGTTGTGAACGGCGGCCCGGCTCCGGAGAATTCCTACTCCGGGATGGAGAGCTGGCTCTCACTCGGTTCCACCGGTCCTCTGCGTACATGCGTCTCAATACCGCAAGCGCGCGCCCACCCACGGATGAATTTGCCAACCGACATTGTCGTCGGGCTTGCCCAGTCCGCTCGCAAGAGCGAACGGTGGGCCTCGCCAATCTCTCGCGGGGTTGCACCAGGGTCCTCAGACAACGCCTGAAACGCCTCCCGCATACCTGGCTGCTGTTCAACCACCATACGCAAGCGACTCGCGTCAATTCGCCCGTCCTCCACGAGGTTTTCGTCAACCAGGGCGATGCGCTGGCCCGCGTCAAGTTCGATGGCGCCCAACAGACTCAGGTCTCTCACGGCCGGTCGGAAGCTCCTTGAGGACGGCCTGGCCACGTTCGTCGGATCTGAAAGGTGCTTCAATAGCTGCAATGCGGGCCCGGCGTTGCTACCGGGGAATGCGCTCCTCACGCGCACAGGGACGGCGCCACTCAGCAGCTTGGCTTCCCTTCTGACGGGGCTCTCCTCGGACAACCGCGCGATGCCGTCCCGGTCCAGCGTAACCAAGCCGGCATAGTCCATCCATTGGCAGATTGATCGAGCATAGGTGAACCAACTATCACTCTTCGCCTCAACCGTCGGGAATTCGCCGGGCAGGGCCGCCGCGAACTCTGTCAGAGGAACACGCTCCGTACGGGCGAGCATCTCAGCCGCTAGCTTGTACATCTTGTGTCGCCGTAACGCTTGAGCCACTTTCCCGCGGATAGATTCCTCTCGGTCCGAGGCGCTCATCAGTTCAGGCTCTATTGAGATGGTATTGGCTTCCGCCAAGAGGACCCCGAAGAGTCGAAGCTCACGGGCGTAGTTGAAGATCACCGTGACTGAGGTGTCCATCTTCTTGGCAGCATCAGACACCGTGATAGTGCCACCTGACGCCTCGACGACGCGCAGAAGGCGGCCAGCTCCTAGAGGGGCGTAGCGAACGACATACGAATCTTCGATGGCCACTCGACCAGTGTTGAGGAAGTCGCGGAAGGTGTCCCAATAGGTGTCAATCCGGTCACCTACCTGAACGACAAGTCGTTGGTGCAGCAAGCTTGCCAGGACGGCGTTGGAGACAATCGTCTCCTCAAGGTCAACAACCGCGACCGGCGCCGCCCGTGCTATTGCACGCAAGGCTGCATCCTCTGCCGGACTCAAGCGGGCCAGATCACTCTCGAAGAGAGACTGAACGTTGAGCGCCTCACGCGCCAGTTCGTCTTGGGTGATGCCCTTGCCGGCTTCCGTAAGCACATGGCCAGCCAGTTTCTTGAAGAGCCACGGTAGCCCTTGGGAATACTCACGAAGTCGCTGTCGCAACTCGCGATGGAGTTTGCTTTCGAGGGACTTTTCAAGTCGACGAAGCAGTGTCTCAACCTCGCGTGGGCCGAACGGTTCGAGAACAACAACCTGGGAGACATCTCGGATCTCGTCCCGGAGTCGGTACGGATGCGCCTCAGTCCAGCCCACCAGGTCAGTCTTCCAGGAGAAGCTAACAGTCAGAGGGGCCGGGATGTCACGGAGAAGGAACGCCAGGTCCCTGAATTCGCGCGTCAGGTTCGCGTCGTTGAAGACGTTCTCGAATTGATCGAAGGCAAGAAGCAATGGCCTGACATCAGCTGACCATTGCGCATGTCGCAGTGTCTCCACCAAGCTTCGTAGGCTACTCATGGCGGCATCATCGGGCAATGTAAGACACCCGTGGCCGACGGCCCGGCGGATGATCAGATCCAATGCGGCGGAGACGAAGTCCGGAGATTCTGCAGTTCTCGCGTCCACGACGACTGCAACACCACCGGAGCGTTCGACTTCTTGCTGCAGGCGCAGCATGAGCGAACTCTTGCCCCATCCGGACTTGGCATTGATGACAACTGAGCCGGCGCGCTGTCGGTCCGCTATGGTTTTGAACACGTCTTCGACGACAAGCTTTCGGCCGACGAAGAATGCAGGAGCGGCTGGAAGCTGATACTCGAAGTCAGAGCTGCTGCCTTGTACTTCCACAATGCTAGGCGCGGCGGGGATCCTGAGCGGAACGGACGGAACGCCCTCCTCGAGTCGAGCAACCGGCAGCCCCATAGCAAGGTGCTGCTCCACGAGGGTCAAGATTGGAGTTGGCACGGGAGTCTCTCGGGACCAAACAACCCACCGGCTTGCGCGCCGAGAGTCGGGATCGAGCTCGCATGCTGCCATGGCCAGACCGTGCTCGGTGATGAGGACGGTAGGGTCCGATTTCAGTTGGGGACCGACATCCCAGGCCGGCAACAGGTGTGCATCCTCAAGTAGGGAGCATACGTCAACCGAGCCGATGTACCGGAAGCCCGGAAACTTCCTCTGCGCATCCTCGGCCTGTTCGCGTGCTGACTGAGTTAGTCGAGGTAGTCCTACAAACAGACCATTCAGATGACCGTCGTCAACTCGCGCCAAGGCGAACTTTCCAAGAAAGGAAGTCAGCATCGGTGCGCCGACGTTTGATGCGTAGGCCTTGCACTCGGCGATCAGCCTCTGACCGGTGACCCTGTGTCTAGCCTGTACATCTAGCTCAATGCCGTCGCTTGTGATGTTGAGGTTTTCCATTCGCGGCTTCTCGTACCCTTGGGTACTGAGCAGTTGGGCCACGAACTTCTCGAAAAGATGCCCCCGCTTATTCGATATAGCGGCAGCGGACTCGCCTTCGGCGAGGACCGCCACCGCAGTCGTCTCAATCGAGATCTGACGCACTCAAGCCCCCATCTCCCGAGTCTCCCAATGTCGGCCCGGTGCCGATCTCGACCCAGCTTTCGCTGGGAGTCAGCGTAGGAGAGCACTCCGACACTTTGCTCCCGACGCGCGAGTCGCTGTCACCGCTCCTGAAGCGTCGGGGGAGTTCCCAGGCGTCGGGCGGCGAGCGGCAAGCGGCGAGTTCGTCGGCGGACGCGCTGGCGTCTCGAAGCTGCAAGTGGGGATCCCCTTGTGCGCGTCCCGCGCGGCGATCGCGCTGCGGCTCCGTACGGCCTGCGACGACGCCGGGTCTCACCGTTGTCGAGCAAGATGTGCAAGCAGCCTGAGAAACTCAACGGGAGGGGCCCCCAACTACGGTCGGAATTCGCCGGTGAGAACCACCTCGCCATTATCGTTGGCGTAGGTCCGATTCAACCCTGTGCCGAACAGGCGGACACGGAGCCTTTCCGCCACGTTTACGGTGACGGAGTGGGCCTGCCCCAATGCGACGTCCCCCTCCCACAGCAATTCCTCCGTGGTTGGATCGGTCAAACTGACATGGAACTCGGCGTCGGAGTCGCTCTCGTCCTCCAGCCCTATCGTGACCACAAGTTCCGTATAGCCGGGGGCACGCCGATGTCATGGCTGTCCCCAGGGAAAGCCGTTCCGTCGACCAGTCGCAGCCCGATCCCACTCAGGTACTGTTGGTTATTGACTTTAAAGGGGGCTGCCCGACGGATCCGAACTCGTAGCTGCTTTCAACGACGTCGTCGGGATTTACTGCCCGAGAGCGCAGCGTCGTCGTCGGCGTTGTCGTCGTCGGCGTTGTCGTCGTCGGGGAATTTTTGCGGAGGAAGATTCGGGCGCCTTTGACTCGCTTTGGCTAGCCTGTGCCGACGTGCTCGTATCCGCTGGGTCGCCAGATTCCTGAGACCCACTGCTGCCGAAGAGGACGCCGATGAGCGCCAATACAGCTGCAACCGTAAGGCCACCTATGACCTGATGATTAGTTGACTCCGCGAGCCATCGCCAGACCCCTGAGCGAGATGGTGGAGTCGTTCCCGGCCCATGCGTCATCCAGCCCCCTTGCCGCGTGCGGACCCTAGCGTCCAGCAACCACCCGTGCTACCCGTCTTTCCTCGCGGTGTGACGGGACAGCACTCGGGACCGGGGCCGGAGGGCGAGCAGGCGTGGCAGCCCCGTCCTCGCCAGTCGGCGCGGCGGGGGCATCGGCACTCCAAGCGAGCCCGGCGAGCCCCGCCCCCCTCGCGGGGAGACGGGCTCTTGATCATCGGAAAGGTGAAGGTCATCCCCGGGCACCCCGGCGGCGTAGTACCTCGGCGTTGACGGCGTCCACCTGAGTCCCCTCACGGCCTGGTAGCAGGTATCCATCGCCGGCCGATCTGCGAGAAGGGCACCGCTGCAAGAGCCGCGTGCTCGATCCGCAAGACGATCCCCTGCGAGACGCCGGCGGCCAACTCTGTAGACCGCTCGGACGTCACCGCGGCAGGTTGGCCTGCGGGACACTCGCGGCTGCGGTCCGGGCCGGCCGGTGCTCGGGACTCCGACAGCTCACGCAAGCACCAGCCGGGTGATGATGGAGGCATGGTGGGGAACCTGTGAGTAGCGGCGGTGACGGTCAGTCCCAAGACGCTTCCTCGATGGCCGTCGACGTTGTCGCCGCTGCCGCCACTACCGGTGTCGGGGCCCTCCTCGGAGGCACGCCCGGCGCCATGGCCGGTGCGGCGATGGAGCCGCTGCTCGCACGGGCATTGCAGCGCGCTGGAGCCGAGATCGGGATCTGGCGGCGCCAGTCCGCAGCCAAGGTCCTCGACGATGCGTCGCGTCGGTTGGGTCGCAGTCCCGATGACGTGGTCGAGCTAGCAACCCGGTCGCCTCAGTCGGCGCAGTTGCTGGCTGAGGCGCTTTCGCTGCGGCGCGCACAATCAATGAGCAAAAGATCCGCGCTCTCGCCCGGGCATTGGCGAACGGGCTGCGCGACGATGAGGCGCGGCCAGACGAGGAGCAGCTCGTCGTTGCAGCTCTCGGCGAGGTCGAGGCTCCGCACATCAAAGTCCTCACTCACCTTGGACCCGAGCGGGCACGCACTCGTACGCAGGCGACCGCTCTTCGCAGCCGCACTACGACCACTCGCGGACGGCGTCCAGCTTCCTTGGCTGAGGAGTGCCGGCTCAGCCGGGCAACGATTCGAGCCGTGCTCTCGGTCTTAGAGCGGGCCGGGATGGCTGCCGCTGATGATGGCTCGGAGACCATTCGGATCGATAAATTGGTCATCGAGATGCAGGAGGAGGTGAACAAAATTACCGACCTGCTGCTCAATCCGCCCAAGAACGGCAAGATTCCGAGCAGCAAGAAGCCGCATCAACTGAAGCGGCCTGGGTCGCCGGCAACTGCTGGTTGGGTGATCACGCCGTTTGGGCAGCTCTGCTTGGAGTATCTCGAGGACGTCGACGTCACCATTGCGGCGAGCGACGCGCTCGAGGAAGGAGAGGACCAGCCCCTCGCTGACGACTAGCGTGGGTGCTGCGTCCATAGCCGCTGGATCAGCGCCTGGCCAGGTGGTGCCCCGTAACCATCGAGTAACGGGAACGGTCGCCGAGTCAGCGATGACTGAGCACGTTGACCACATGACCGTCGGGGTCGCGCAGGAAAAAGCGGCGAACGCCCCACGGCTCGTCGGTGAGGGGATGCACGATTTCAGCCCCTTCCCGCACGGCTGCCGCGTAGGCGGCGTCCATGTCGTCGACCCGAAGTGAGACATTCGGGACCACTGGCGCGGTCTCATCATGAGTCATCAGGCTGATTTGCACACCGGGCCGGTTCGGTCTGCCAGGGTGACGATCCAGCCGTGGTCCATCACCGGCTCGAGGCCGAAGACTCGCCCGTAGAAAGCCTTGGTGTCCTCCGGTGACCGGCTGGAGAAGTCCGGGACCACTCGCTCAACGCTCACGCCGATAAGACTTCCACAGCCACGGCCGGGCTCAGCCCACCCGCCAGCTTCCTGCTGGGGGATGGTCAACTGCAGTGCATGAGATGCACATGGATGGAGGACATCGACGAGGAGGCGTGATTCGACCAGCTAGCCCACTATTCGGCCGCTATTGCTCCTCTTCGTCCTCGAAGGGGTCCGCGAAACGTATCTCGACCTGCCGATGCGCGACCAGATTCGACATTTCCTTGAGGACGTGTTGCGCGCGATTCGCCTTGCGTCGGTCCTTCACCGTGATCACGTAACCGCCCGTGGCCTTGCGCTCGATACGCGCGCCGGAGCCGATCGCGTTCCCGATCGTTTCCATGAATTCGATCTCACTAGGAGAGGTGAGAACGACGGCCGGCCCTCCCGTCGGGATGGGAATCCTCGGTCGGTGGACGGTCTGGCTGGTGTTTCGGACCAGCTCGAGGATCTCCTCCAGCAACTCACGGTCCTTGCGGTGAGGCGCCTCCGGTTGATCCGGCGCGCTGACCGCGTTGAGCGCGTCCTGGAGTTGTGGCCAGAGTCCCTTGAAGACGGCAGCGAGCGCCTGGTCCGGACGCGCACGGTCCAGTGTCCCGTTGATCGACTCGACGACGTTCCGGATGCCGGCCTCGTCGGCCGACTTCATGTGGAACTGGTTGAGCGGGGACGTCACGTCAGACGGGGACAGCCGCCACAAGAGCGGGACGACCCGCGCCGTCTCGACTGCCTTGCTCAGCGCCCCAGCCTCGAACAGAAGCCACGGTGCCTGCAGGTTGCTCGGCGTCAGGCACAGGATCCCGAAGTCGCTGCCCTCCAGCTCACCGGAAATGACTGAGCTCCAGCGGACGCCCGCTTCGTTGTCCCGGACCGACATGTACGGCTCGACCGACTCAAACAACGCCGGAAGCCAGTCCCGCAGGGCCTCCGCGATCTGCCTGCTTTCCTCGCCAGACCAACTGATGAAGACCTTCACGTCTCGTAGCCTACGGTCGGGGGGCGCCCTTCCATCTCGCGCTCGGCGGCGCGAGCCCGCGTGCGGAGGAGGGGGTGTTGCAGACGCGTGCACCCCGTCCCCCCACGGATCCTTCGTCGGGACGACGGTCCCCTTGGAGTGAGCTTCCGGCCCACGGGACCACCCACTGACAGACCTTCGCCGTCCACACTCCCCTGCGCTTCCCACAACCCGCCCGGTCCGGCTGGCGCGGGTCGAGGGAAGGGTCGGCCGGAGGCCGATCCCGAAGGGACGCGAAGCGCCCTTCCCGCGACCGAGGCAGCTGGCACGCTGATCGGGTGGGACGCGCGTCGCCGATGCCGCGGGCGTGCCGACGTGGGAGCCGGATCCTCGCGCATGCCCGGGCTCCGGTCTTTCGCCGGTCGTCCAGAATGCTGCTCGTGCAGCAGCTGAGAGAGCCGATCCCGCCTGGAGCCTGGCATCATAGAGGTGAAGTCGAGCGGGCCCGCCTGGCAGCCGGTTGACCGCCCAGGCATTCGTCGATGAGTCGGCTCGTGGGTCCAACTACCACGTGTGCGTCGCCGTCGTCGCGGACGGAGACGTAGACGGGCTACGCCGGCTCGTTCGGTCGTTCTGCCTGCCCGGGCAGCGGCGGTGGCACTTCGTGACCGAGCGCGACAGCCGCCGCCGGCAGATTCTCGACGCAGTTGTAGGCAGCGGTCAGCTGTCAGCGCTGGCCTTCTACGGCAAGGGCCGCGACACGGACGTCCGCGCCGAGAGCTTTCGTCGCATGGTCAGCCCACTTCTCGACCGCGGAGTGCAGCGACTGATCATCGAGTCGCGCCAAGGGCGCGATCAGCGCGACCGCCAGGTGCTCATCGAGGAACTCCGCCGCCTCGCTCGACCCCAACCGTTTCGCTACGTGCACCTGCCGCCGCACGGCGACCCGCTTCTGTGGGTCGCCGACGCCTTGGCCTGGAGTCATTCCGCCGGAGGCACCTGGCGAGCGCGCATCGCGGACATCACCGCGGCCGAGGACGTCTCGCCGCCGTAGACAGCGCGAAGCCCGGCCGCTCACCGTCCGGAGAGGAGCCGGGCCCACTTCCTGACGCTCAGCGCGACAGGCAAGGCTCAGTGTAGGCGTCCCCCACACAGGCGCCAAGCCCCGCAGGCAGCACACCGCCGGGGCGGCCCGACCGCTCCTGCCGGGATGCGTGAATCACGATACCCCTACCTCGTATACGTATCCGCGGTGCCCACACGGTGCCCACACGGTGCCCACAAAACGGCCGTTTCGGACCATCGACGGCCATCACCCGCCAACAAGGAAACCGCACGTCAGAAGGCAAATCACCGATGATCATGCAGGTCGGCGAAGGGCCCTGAGATACCTCATAATCCCTGGGTCGTGGGTTCGAGCCCCACCCGCCCCACCAGCGGCGAACCCATCGTCGGCGACAGGGATCGTCCGCCGACGGGTGATCTGTCCGTGGGCGCCCCTAGGCTCGCGCCGTGCGCTTCGGTGTGTCGCTCCCCTGCTTCGGCACGGACGTCGACGCGGCGGTGATCGCCGACTGGGCGCACACCGCCGAAGCCGCAGGCTGGGACGGCTTCTTCCTCTGGGACCACCTGTTCGCCTTCGCGGACGGCCCCATCGACGTCGTCGACCCGTGGATCGCGCTCACTGCGGCCGCCTGCGCGACGAGCCGGATCCGACTGGGCACGCTCGTGACTCCCCTTCCTCGCCGTCGGCCCGTGGTGGTCGCCCGCCAGACCGTCACCCTCGACCGGCTCAGCGGCGGGCGGCTGACCCTCGGAGTGGGCAGCGGCGCCTTCCCGTTCGAGTGGGACTACGTCGGCGAGGAAGGCGACCACCGCACCCGCGGCGAGATGCTCGACGAGCACCTCGACCTCCTGGACCGGCTGTGGACCGGCGAGCCCGTGCGTCACGAGGGCCGGCACTACCGCGCCGCGGGGCCCGAGTGGTCCGCCATCTGCTACCCGCCGCCGCTGCAGCGGCCGCGCGTCCCCGTGTGGGTCGGCGGTTCGTGGCCGGGCACCCGGCCCTTCGTGCGAGCAGCCCGCTGGGACGGCGTCGTACCCATGCGGGACGGCCCGTGGGAGGTCGCCCACACGGCGGCCGTGGCCGCCCGTATGAGGGAGCTGCGGGGCGATCTGACCGGCTTCGACATCGCCGTTCCCGGGGAGAGCAGCGGCAGCGACGCCGCCCGCGGGGAGCTGCACGCCGCGCACGCCGACGCGGGTGCGACCTGGTGGATCGAGGCCGTCCACCCATGGCGGACCGACCTCCCCGACCGCGACTGGGTCCACGTCGCCCGTGGACGGCTCGAGGCAGGGCCCTGAGCGCTCGGCAGGCGGTCACGGCGAGTCACACCGACATCGCTTCTCGACGAGCACGCGCCGACCGGCGGGCCCGACCGGGTGAACACGGCGTCCGGTGGTGACCAGTTCGGTAGACCGGCCCCTCCGACGGCCCCAAGGTTGCAGACCGGACCGGATCGAAATCGGGGGTGAGCGCCCTGGGCAGGCATTGCGCACCGCGTCGCCCCTTTCCGATGATCCCGTTCCTCGGCGGCAGTGCGAGCGCGCTCACCGTGGCCTCGCTCGTGGCGCTGGTGCAGACCACCGCCGTGGCCGACGACGGTCGCACCGCCTTGGCGCTCTCCTCGATCGCCCAGGTCGCGGAACCGGTGCCCCCGGACGAGCAGTGGTCGCCACCCGGACCACTGGCCATCCCGTCGATCGGCGTGGTCGATCCGAGGCTCGACGACTGGTACGGGCCGACCGGCGTCTCGATGCTCCCGGCCTCGATCTCGACCTTCGTCGCTGCGCCCCTCCCGGCCACGCCTCCCTACGTCCCGCTGGCCGTCCCCGCTCCGCCTCCCGCCCCGACGGGTGCGGTGACGCCGGGGGCACCGACGCCGAAGCCGACCACTCCGGGCGCGCAGCCCGCCGGCACGCAGACACCGGGGACCAAGACACCGGGGACCGAGACACCGGGGACCGAGACACCGGGGACCGAGACACCGGGGACCGAGACCCCGGGGACCGAGACCCCGGGGACCGAGACTCCCGGGACCGAGACCCCGGGCAACGAAACACCGACCGAGCCGACCGAGCCGACCCAGCCGACCGAGCCGACCCAGCCGACCCAACCGACCGAGCCGACCCAACCGACCGAGCCGACCCAACCGACCGAGCCGACCCAACCGACCGAGCCGACCCAACCGACCGAGCCGACCCAGCCGACCGAGCCGACCGAGCCGACCGAGCCGACGGAGCCGACGGAGCCGAGCGACCCTCCGGTGACCTGCACACCGGCGGAGCCCGAGGGTGACGCCGAACCCCTGCCGGTCGGCGAGGGCACCCTTCCCGAGGTCGAGCCGGGGGCCCCGACCGACCCGGTCGACCCGACGGAACCGCCCTGCCTGCCGCCGTGCGAGGCCGAGGAGTCCGTGGGCGACGCCGGGGGCACGCCGCCCGCCGACGACATGGCGGCCGAGCCCGCCGTGGAGCCGGCGGACCCGGCGGAGCCGCCCACCTGCACCGAGGAGCCGGTGACCGAGCCGGCCACGGTCGTCGTCCCGTAGCCGGCCGGGGCCGCCGGGCTCTGGCCGACCGACGGCGGGGAGCCGCCGGTCACCAGAGGGACATCGACCGCTCGAAGATGCCGGCGATGTCCTCCTCGGTCACCGCACGCGGGCTCGTGGCGAGCAGCCGCTGCTGCTTCATCGTCCCCTCGACCAGAGCGGGGATGTCTCCCCGGTCGAAGCCCACCGCGCCGAGGCCGTCGGGGATGCCGATGTCGCGCATCAGATCGGTGAGCACCAGGGGCAGGAACTCCTCCGGTTCGGTCGGCAGCCCGGCGTTGGGCGCGAGCAGCTGCGCCGCCCGGACGTGCCGTTCCGGCGAGGCTTCGAAGGTGAACCGGAAAGCCTCCGGCGCGGTCAGGGCGACCGACATCCCGTGCGGCACCAGCGGCTCGTCGCCGGGGTAGTCGTCGGGGTGGAAGCCCTTCACCTGGCCGGCGATCGGATAGGCGTTGGCGTGCGGGATGTGCACGCCGGCGTTGCCGAAGCCCATGCCGGCGAACGTCGCGGCCATCGCCATGTCGCCGCGCGCGTCGGGGTCGTCGCCGTGGCGCACCGCCCGACGGAACGACCCGGCCAGCAGGCTCAGCGACTTCTCCGCCCACATGTCGGAGATCGGGTTGGACCCGCAGTAGGGCACCCGCTGCTCCGGCGTCTTGCGCTCGTAGGTCGTGTACCAGCGGGCGGTGTAGCTCTCCAGCGCGTGGCAGAGGATGTCCATGCCCGACGCCGCGGTCACCATCGGCGGCTGGCTGAAGGTCAGCGCCGGGTCGATGACGGCCATCGTCGGCCGCAGCCGCGCATGGCTGATGCCGGTCTTCACCTTGAGCGAGAGCACGTCCAGCACGCAGATGGTGGTGCTCTCCGACCCGGTGCCCGTCGTCGTCGGGACGGCGACCAGCGGCCGCAGCGGCTCCGACGGGGCCTGCCCCTTGCCGACCGGGACGTTGATGTAGTCCATCAGCTCGCCGGGATTGGTGGTCAGCAGGTTGATCGCCTTGGCCGTGTCGATCGCCGAGCCCCCGCCGACCGCCACGTACGCGTCCCACGGCCCGGACGAGCGGGCCGCCTCGACCGCGGCGGTGAGGCTCTCGTCGGTCGGCTCCACGTGGACCCCGTCGAACACCTGCGCCTCGATGCCGAACCGGGACATCTGCTCGGCCACCCGCTGCGGATGCCCCGTCGCCGCCACGCCGGCGTCGGTGATCACCAGCACCCGGCCCACCCCGTACCGGCTCAGGTCGAAGCCGATCTCGTCGGAGGCGCCGGAGCCGAACTTCAGCTGCGGCGCGCCGTAGGTGAACACCGACTCGGGGTCCGCGGGCAGGTCCAGGCTCATCGAGTTCCCTTCCGGCTGGCCGCGTCGTCGCGGCCGGGCGCCCTCGAAGCTGTCACACGGGCGGGCCGGACACCACACGGTGGCGGAGGAAGACCGTTCCCGCGTCGAACCGGCGGTCCTCGACCAGCTCGAGCTCGAGCCGGACGTCGTCCGGGAGTGCCCGGGTGCCCCCGCCCACGAGCACCGGGACCAGGAACAGCTGGAGCTCGTCGACCAGCCCGGCCCGGAACGCCGAGGCCGCGAGGTCCGGCCCGCCGACGGCGAGCGGCGCCTGCGCCGACTCCTTGAGCGCCCGGACGGCGGCCGGGTCGAACTCCCGCTCCAGCCGGGTGCGCGGCGCGGACACCGAGTCCAGCGTCCGCGAGTACACGATCTTGTCGATGGACTGCCAGATGCGGGTGAAGTCCTCCTCGACCGGTTCCCCGCTGCCGTCGGTGGCGGCGGTCTCCCAGTACTGCATGAGCGCGTACGTCCGCCGCCCGATCAGCTGGATGCCGAGCGGCCGCGACAGATCGTTGACGAAGGCGTGCACCTGCTCGTCGGGTGCCGCCCAGCCGAACTCGCCGTCGGCGTCGGCGACGTAGCCGTCGAGCGAGCAGATGGCCATGTAGACGAGCTCGGCCACGTGCGAGGTCCTCTCTGCCGGGTGGTCGCCGGTAGCTTGGCGCATCCAGCGGGTAGGGAGCCGCCGTGAGCGCCGACACGGGACCCCAGACACGACTGGTCGCCGGCCGGTACGCGCTCGGCGAGGTGCTCGGACGGGGCGGCATGGGCACCGTCTGGCTGGCGACCGACACCGTGCTCGAGCGGCGGGTCGCGCTCAAGGAGCTCACCTTCTCCATGGACCTGTCCGCCGAGGAGCGCACGATCCTGCGGGAGCGGACGATGCGCGAGGCCCGCGCCGCGGCCCGGCTCGACCACCCGCGGGTGGCCCGCGTCTTCGACGTGGTGGAGGAGCAGGGCAAGCCGTGGCTGGTCATGGAGCACGTCCCCTCGCGCAGCCTGCAGGACGTCGTCGAGGAGCAGGGACCGCTGCCGCCGCACGCGGTCGCCCGGATCGGGCTCGACGTCCTGGAGGCCCTCGACGCGGCGCACCAGGCCGGCATCGTGCACCGCGACGTGAAGCCGGCCAACGTGCTGGTCGACGGCGCCGGCCGCGCCTGCCTCACCGACTTCGGCATCGCCACCACCACCGGCGACTCCAGCCTGACCACGCACGGCGCGCTCATCGGGTCGCCGTCCTACATGGCGCCGGAGCGGGCCAACGGCGAGGAGCCCCGGCCGGAGGTCGACCTGTGGTCGCTGGGCGCGACGCTCTACGCCGCGGTCGAGGGCCGGCCGCCGTTCGACAAGGGCGAGGCGATGGCGACGCTCATGTCGGTGGTCTCCGAGCACCCCGCGCCCATGCTCCGGGCGGGCCCGCTCGAGCCGGTGCTGCGCGGGCTGCTCACCAAGGCGCCCGCTGCGCGCGCCACGGCGGCGCAGGCACGCCGCGACCTGCAGGCCGTGCTCGCCGGGTCCCCGCCGGGCGGTCCTCCACCGCCGCGGACGGCCCAGCCTCCCCGCCCGCGCCGGGCGGGGTGGCCGGCGAGAATCTCGTGCGGCTCGATTCCGCGGACCTGCGGGCCCTCGCCTCGGCGTCCAAGGCCTTGCTGGGCTCGGTCGCCCGCGACGCCGCCAGTCACCTCGCCGAGCACCGCCGCGAGCGGAAGACCAGGGACCGGCAGTCGGAGGGACGTCGTCCGCCGATGGGCGCGGCGCCGCCGGCACCACCGCGGCGACGTCGGTTCAAGCGCCGCTGGGTCGTCGTCCCGGTGCTGGTGACCGTGGCACTAGTGGTCGTCGCC
Organism: Blastococcus sp. PRF04-17; assembly: GCF_023016265.1. Classification (GTDB taxonomy): domain Bacteria; phylum Actinomycetota; class Actinomycetes; order Mycobacteriales; family Geodermatophilaceae; genus Blastococcus_B. Next base: position 1,440,153 of record NZ_CP095412.1, read on the forward strand.
ATCGGCGGCGCCGTGCTCGCCCTCGCGTGGTTCCTCGGGCTGCTCTGACCGTCAGCGGCCGGTGGGGACGTCGATCCGCCGGGTCGCCACGTAGTAGAGCGTCGTCCCCTCGTCGACGGGGACGTCCCACGGCGGGCTGACCACGAGTCCGTCACCCCCGCGGAGCGCGAGCAGCGTGGCCCCGAAGGTGCGGCCGAACCAGGTCTGGCAGTCACCGACCGTCCGGTGCGGAAAGCCCGCGGGCACGCGCATCGAGTACGTGTTGCCGTGTCCGCCGCTGCTCATCAGGTCGTTGTAGACCTGCGTGAGGCCGGGGTCGTTGGCCTCCTCGGACAGCAGGAACGGCATGTGCCACTGGACGACCTGCACGTGCTCGTTCACGTAGCGCAGGTTCTCCCGCCGGCCCAGGTCGCGCACCGCCGCCACCAGGTGGATGTCCGGGTTGGCGTGGTCCACGGCCACCGCGATGGCGAGGGTCTCGTTGTCGTCGCGGCCGTCGATGACCGCCGTCCGTGCCGCCGGGACCCCCGCCCGCGACATGACGTCCTCGTGGGTGAGGTCGCCGCGGACGAAGTGCACGGCGGGGTTGTCCGGCATCGGGTTCTCGGGCACGTCGTCCCAGGCGCACAGGGCCACCTGGAAGCCGTTCTCCGCGGTGAGCTCGGCGACGATCCGCTCGGTGCGGCCGGGCCAGTAGCCCAGCAGCACCACGTGGTCGGACAACTCCAGGGGGATCACACCTCTCAAGCGCCTGCCCCGGACCGACTGCAGGGCGTTGGCCAGCTGGGTGAACAGCAGGGTGAGCGTCACGATCCCGCCGACGATCACGTAGCTGCCGACGAGGCGCCCGGCCGTGCTCACCGGGAAGACGTCGCCGTAGCCGACCGTCGCCGACGTCACGACGAAGTACCACCAGTACGTCGCGGGGTGCGCGATGCCGCTGCCGGCCGGCTCGACGAGCCACATCACCAGCCAGCTGCTCAGGAACACGAAGGTCGCCACCGCCAGGGGCAGCCGCCAGCCCTGCAGCCTCACCCGCAGGAAGCGGGACAGGCGGTAGAGCAGGAACGGCACGGTGGACCCCCGGGACGGCGGACGGACGAGGCAAGCTACCGTCCCCGCACCGTCACGGGTGTGCGGGCCGTCGTAGTCAGCCGACCGGCGTGCCCGCCCGTGGCGTCGTCGCGTGGCGTCCGCGGCGCAGGTGCAGCCGCTCCCGGTGGGCCTCCGGGGAGTGGACGACGGTCACCGGGCAGGAGGCGTGCAGCGCGCAGTGCATGCTGACCGAGCCCAGCAGCATGCTGGCGAAGCCGCCGTGACCGCGACTGCCCACGACCAGCAGGTCGGCGCCGTGCGACGCCCCGATCAGGACGTCGGCCGCTACGCCCATCACCGCGTGCAGCCGGACGACCGGGCCCGGCGTGGGCCCTTCCGCGACGATGTCGTCGACGAAGGCGCGCAGGCGGTCGAGGGCGGCGGTGCGGACCTGCTCGACCTGGCCGGTGTCGACGGCGTAGAAGTCCATCCAGGCGTCGGGTGGGCGAAAGGCGGTCACCGCCTCCACCGGGACCCCCGCCGTGCGGCGTCCTCGAGCGCGAACAGTAGCGCCGCGCGCGCACCGGGCGAGAAGTCGATCCCGGCGACCACCCGTGGTCCCCGGTCCTCGCGCTGGTCGTCGACCACGACGACCGGCTCGGCCTGCTGGGTCATGACGCCACCTCCTCCGAGGGCACGACGAGCAGCTCGGCACCGGTGCGGGCTGCCACCTCCGCCAGGGTCACCGGCCAGGTCACCGCCGCGACCCGCGTGCGGCCGTGGACGCCGGTCTCCGCGGCGGCCTGATCCACCATGGCGGCGAGCGCTGCCTCCATCTCCCCGAGTCCCTCGTCGGGCAGCGCCGGATCGCCGGACCACACGGTGACGGCGAGCAGGGTGGCGTCGCGGCGCTCGGCTTCGCGCAGCGCCCACAGCAGCGCCTGGTAGCCGCCGTCGGAGGGCCGCACGTCGACGAGCACCAGCGGCCGGTCGGCAGCGTCGGCCGGCGCGCCCGAGGCACGCTCCGTCGCCTCGAGGATCCTCCGCCTCCGCCTCCGGCACCAGAGGCCGGGGCGCGGCGGCGACGGTCGCCGGTCGCGTGCCCGGCCGCAGTCGAGGTGGGTGAACTCGAATCCCTCGGGGCTGCTCGGCTCCTGACGTCACGCCGCCATGACGATCGACGACACGTCGGCGGTCAGCGCGCGGAGCTCAGCGACCGGTTCACCGCGCTGATGCGCGCGCACTCGGGGCAGGCGGTCCGGCCGACGCCGACCCGCTCCCACTTCTGGGACCCCCAGACCTGGACGATCGCGCCGCACACGGCGAGCTCGACCTCCCCGTCGAGCTCGGCCGGCGGGCGGTGCGCCTCGACCGCGTGCCAGGGGTGCACGGCCTCGGCCGGCCGGCCGCGCGACCAGCGGTCCGGCCGGGCGAAACCCACGGCGTAGCTGTTCACGATCAACATGTGCCCCGAGTCACAGGCGGGCAATCACCACGATCGAGCGAATGCAGACGATCCCGGGCAGCCGCGTGTGCGCAGCCGCCTGGAGGGAAACAAAGGCTCATGACCGATACCGACCGCGACGTCGTCGACCTGCTCTCCGCCGACCACCGCGAGTTCGACCGCATCTTCACCGAGCTCGAGCAGCTCATCGGCAAGCAGGATCAGGACGCCGTCCGCCGCAAGCGTGAGCTGGTCGACGAGGTGACCATCGGCCTGGTCAAGCACTCCGTCGCGGAGGAGACCCAGGTCTATCCGCGGGTGGAGAAGGAGCTCGACCAGGAGGAGGCGGAGCACTCCAAGGAGGAGCACGCCGAGGCCGAGGAGACCATGAAGCGCCTGGAGCGCATGGACGCCGACGACCCGGAGTTCGACGCGGCCGTCACGGAGCTGATCCGCGAGATCCGCCACCACGTCGAGCACGAGGAGGGCCGCATGTTCGCCGAGCTCCGCGCGCGGTTCAGCCGCGAGGAGCTCGTGCAGATGGCCGGCCAGGTCGAGATGGTCAAGAAGATCGCTCCCACCCGGGCGCACCCGATGACGCCCAACGAGGCCGGGGTCCGCCTCGCGGTCGGCCCCGTCGCGAGCTTGCTGGACCACCTCCGGGACGCCGTCAGCGGTCGCGGGAAGCACAGCGGCTGACCGCCCCCTGGGGCCGCCCGCCGCGTTACCGTCGTAGGACGGTCGCGCGGAAGGAGGCCCTCCGGGCATGGATCCGATCAGCCTGCTGGTGGGCGGCGCGCTGATGGCCGCCGGTTTCCTGGCGGGACGGGTGGGGCGGCGCCGCCCCGCCCCGCCGGCCCCGGCGACGCCGGTCTGCGGCTGCGGCCACGCGCTGAGCCAGCACGACCGCGAGACCTCGACCTGCTACGCGGAGCTGCGCCGCGACCAGTTCGACCGGCGGGGCCGCTGGGCCGGCCACACCTGGGTGCCGTGCACGTGTCGGCAGTACGTCGGTCCGCGGCCGATCGACGAGGTGTTCGCGCCCCGACTGCTGCCGCCGGCCGTCGACTGATGGCCGTGCCCGACGACCGCTGGTCCCCGCGCCGGGCCGCCGTCCTGGCCGCGACGGAACCGGCGAGGTCCCTGGTCAGCGCCGGCGCCCTCGCGGCCGCGCTGCCGCTGCTCCGGTACGCCCCGCGCGGCGAGGCGCATCCGGTTCTCGTCCTACCGGGGCTGATGGCCTCCGACGTCTCCACCCGCGTGCTGCGCAGCTGGCTGGGCCGCCTGGGTTACCCCGTCGTCGGCTGGGCGCTCGGCCGCAACCGCGGGCCGAGCGAGGAGGTGAACCGGGAGCTGCCGCAGCTGGTCGACCGCCTCGCCCGGGAGCACGGGACGCCGGTCAGCATCCTGGGCCAGAGCCTCGGCGGCATCTTCGCCCGGCGCCTGGCTCGGCAGGCGCCGCGGCAGGTGCGGCAGGTCATCTCGCTGGGCTCGCCGTTCGCCCTGACCGATCGCCGGTCGCGCAACGCCCTGGCCAGGCCGCTGCGGGTGCCGAGCACCGCCGTCTACTCGAAGTGGGACGGCGTCGTCGATTGGCGGGCGTGCCGGCAGGAGCCCGGCCCGCGCAGCGAGAACGTGTCGGTGCGCGCGAGCCACCTCGGCATGGGCTACGACCCCGCCGTCCTCTGGGTGGTGGCCGACCGACTGGCGCTCCCCGGAACGAGTGGCGGCCGTTCGAGCGGCCCACCCGGTTCGGGCTCGCGACCCTGTTCCCGCCCGAGGACTGACTGCGGTCAGGCCTCCCCCATCACCAGACCCTCGATGGTGTGCTGCTGCACGATCGGCTCGAGCCGGTCGACCACCCGGCCGAGCAGGTGGTCGCGCACGTCCTCCGGGATCGAGTCGTAGAACTCCCGGGTCATCGCCATGTCGTGGAACTCGTCGTGGCCGGCGCCCGGCGCGTCGACCCCGACGACCAGCACCGGCCGGGACAGCTGCGACTCGTTCTTCGTCCCGCGGTGCACCGTGAGCGCCGAGCGCGCAGACATGTCGCCGCGGTTCGGGTACTTGCGCACGGCGAGGGACTCGAAGCGCGGGTACTCGGTCTTCGGCGGGAACATCTGGTGGTGCCAGTCGAGACCGGACTCGAACTGCGTGCCCTGCGCGATCTCGAAGGGTCCCATGTCCTCCGTGGTGTCCACGGCGGTCAGGTTGAAGGCCAGCGAGGTCAGCTTCCGGCCCTCGTAGGTCTCCGGCGGGGAGGGGAAGTCGCGGTGCCACGGCTGGTTCTTCGCGCCGGCGAACGGGATGTCGAAGCCCAGTTCGAGCACCTTGTAGTCCGGCCCCAGCACGGTCTCGCACACCGCCCGGAACCAGGGGTGGGAGACGATGTCGAGGAAGCCCCGGAGCTGCTCGGGGTGGATCTCCACGTAGTAGCGGTTGGGTCCGCGCCCGACCGCGCCGCCCTCGCGGTTGATCGCCTCCTCGAACGCCGTCTCGATGTCCTCCCGCATGCGGTCGGCCCACTCGGTCGGGAAGGCCCCCTTCAGCGCGGTGATGCCGTCGGTCATCAGCGCGTGCTCGATCGCGGCACGGTCGATGGGGGTTTCGGTGGTCGTCATGCGGACTCCTTCGTCGCCTGCCTCCCGAGCGTTTACAACGTTAGAACCGTCGGCGGCAGGGGCGCCAGCCCAGCCGGCGACCCGCTCCGGATCAGGCTCGGCAGGAGCGGGTCGTGCTCTCACGGACGGCGAGGGTGAAGTCCGCCGTCACCTCGCGCGGCGCCTCCCGCCGGTCGCCCCGGAGCTGCCTGGCGAGGAAGTCGACGGCGAGCGCGGCGATCTGCTGCTTGTCCGGGCTGATGGTGGTGAGCGTCGGCATGCTGTACCGGCCGTCCTCGATGTCGTCCCATCCGACGACCGCGACGTCCTCGGGCACGCGCACCCCGCGCTCGTGCAGCGCCCGGAGGGCGCCGAGGGCCAGCAGGTCGTTGAAGCAGAAGACTGCGTCGGGAGGCTCGCGCAGGTCGAGCAGCCGGTGCATCGCCGCCGCGCCGTCGGCCCGGTGGTAGGCGTCCACCCGGCACCGGAGCTCGGCCGGTGCGGGCAACCCCACCTCCCCGAGGGCCTCGAGGTAGCCCTGGTGGCGCAGGTGCGCGGTCTGGGAGGCCGGCCGCGGCTGGTCGCCGATCGCCGCGATGCGACGGCGCCCCACCTCGATCAGGTGGCGCGTCGCCACCTGGGCGGCGGCCACGTTGTCGATGGAGACGTGATCGGCCGCCCGTCGTAGACCCGCTCGCCGAGCAGGACCAGCGGCGTGGTGTCCCTCCGCCGCCCGAGCTCGGCGGCACCCACGGTGATCGGGCTGAAGATGAGCCCGTCGATCAGCTGTCCACGGATGCCGTCGAGCACCAGCTGCTCGCGCTCCACCCGCCCGTCGGTCTGGTCGATCAGCACCGTCCACCCGACCTCCTCCGCAGCCTTGATGACCGAACGCGCCAACTCGGCGAAGTACGGCAGGTCGAGCTCGGGCAGCGCCAGGGCGATCACGTTCGAGTGCCCGCGGCGCAGGTTGCGGGCGGCCGGGTTCGGCCGGTAGTGCAGCTCGTCGATCGCCTGCTGCACGCGGGCCCGCGTCGCGTCGGTGATGTGCGCGTACCCGTTCACCACGTTGGAGACCGTCTTGACCGAGACGCCGGCGCGTTCGGCCACGTGCTTGAGGCTGACCCGGCCCTCGGACGGACTGCTTCCCATCCGACCGAGGCTAGTGACCCCGCTCACCACCGGCACGGAGGTAACGCATCGATAACCCTCGTGTGGCAGCCGTCACCCCGACTCTGTACAACGATGTAGAACTGGACCTAGGAACGCCCATCGCGAACCCACCTGGACGGCCCGCCGGCATGAACACCGCGTCCCTCGTCATCGATCCGCGATTCACGCTGGCCGAGATCGACCGGCGGCTCTTCGGGTCCTTCGTCGAGCACATGGGACGCTGCGTCTACACGGGCATCTTCGAGCCCGACCACCCGACCGCCGACGGGTCCGGCTTCCGCGGCGACGTGCTGGAACTCGTCCGCGAGCTGGGGCCCACGCTGGTGCGCTACCCGGGCGGCAACTTCGTCTCCAGCTACCGCGGAGGATCGGCGCGGGGCCATGAGATTGCCTGTGCCTGGCCTGACTTATGCAGGCATGCTTGAGCCTGCTGGCCACAGTGCCTGGCCTCTAATTGGAGTCATGGGATGGGCTGCAGGCGGCTTGAGTGCTTGAGCTGATGATGGTTGCTGCACTCTGCACTCAGGAAGTCAGGGAGGCTCGGGAGACCAGCCATGAGCAGGTCAGTCCACTGGGTAATGTAATACCAGATCTTTCAAAATATACGTGTTTGGGCGCTGGAGACTTAAAAGGAGACAAGCTTCAGCCTTTGCAAATGAGTTTGATGGGTCAGGCAGGAGTACCAGTTGAAGACCTGGTGAATGGAGACATGTTTTGGCTGCTTGAGGTCAAAAGAAGAGAGGTGTCAAAGACTTGTCCACAGAAGGAGCCAGCTGTTAGTGAAGTCATGCAGGAGTGGTGGCGGGAGACACAGCCTGCCTCCTGGGAGGCAGACTCACCTTGATGCCACACCAACACGTAGTGCTTGGATTCACAGTCTTGCTGCATGATGCACATATATACGCATTATTGATATGCTTATTAGTTTCTATATTCACATTATACATAAACACGATGCAATATTTGCTACTGCTGGATCAGCATGCTGGGGTTTTCTATTGGTGCCAGTGCAAGAAGTCATGGCTGGCTTTATTTGAGGAACACCAATGGTGAAATGAAGCTATGTGCAACCTGACTGCAGTATGCCTGGCTGCTGACGCAGGAAGAGATACTGAGCTGTTGCTGATGCTGTGTGTGTGCAGCCAGCTCGATCTCACAGTTTTACACCCACGCTGATCACAAAGCACAGGCCTGCCTGCATGCTAGGGTGCAGAAGCCGGGTGGAATGCTCCAGTCGTTGATCTTCCACGAGTTCTTTGCGTGGGCGGCAAGGGGATGGATTCTCCACCACTGTCCAGCTGCTCAAGAAGGCAAAGGGATGAAAGCAGCCTCTTTTCACAGGTCCCTTAAATTTTACCGTCACAGCTGAGGAGCGCAAGGGGGGGGTAAAAATGCACGCGACGGCCACCTACGACGACGACAGCGGCGAACTGTGCCTGTTCGCCGTCAACCGCAGCACCACCGAGACCCTCCCCTGACCGCCGACCTGCGCGGCTTCGGACCCCTGCGGGCGGTCGAGCACTCGGTGCTCGCCGACGACGACCTGCAGGCCTGCAACACCGCCGACCAGCCCGACCGCGTCGTCCCCCGGCGCGGCGAGGGCGCCCGGCTCGACGACGGACAGCTCACCGTCGGCCTTCCCCCGGCGTCCTGGAACGTCCTCCGGTTCAGCCCCGAGCCGGCCGGCTGAACTCCGACCCCCCACCACACCGCACGTTCTCAACGACGAGGAGCGCACTGATGAGACGAACGACCTGGAAGGCGGCGATGGCCGCCGGCGTCACCGGAGCCCTGGTGCTCACCGGCTGCGGTGGCGGCTCGGGCGCCGGCGGCCCCGCCGCCGAGGGCGTCGGTGAGTTCACCGGCGAGTACGACGGCCCCGACGTGACGCTGTCGTACTGGAACGGCTTCACCGGTGGTGACGGGCCGTTCATGCAGGACCTCGTGGACCAGTTCAACGAAGAGCACGACAACATCAACGTCGAGTCGAACACGATCCAGTGGGGCGACTTCTACCAGCGCGTCCCGGCCGCGGTGCAGGCAGGCCAGGGCCCCGACGTCGGCGTCATGCACCTCGACCAGCTGGCCACGCACGCCGCCCGCAACATCATCGTGCCGGTCGACGACCTCGCCGAGGGGATCGGGCTCTCCGAGGAGGACTTCACCCCGGAGATCTGGGACGCCGGCATCTACAACGACGCGCGCTACGGCATCCCGCTCGACGTCCACTCGCTGGCCATGTACTACAACACCGAGCACTTCGAGCAGGCCGGCATCACCGAGCCGCCCACCGACGAGGCCTCGTTCATGGAGGCGCTCGACAAGCTCAAGGCGGCCGGCTTCCAGACGCCGTTCTGGATGCCCTCGCTGTGGCCGGGCCACCTGATCTGGCTCTCGCTCACCTGGCAGAACGGGGCACCGTACAGCGACGACGGCACCGAGGCCCTGTACGACTCCGAGGAGGGTGTCGCGGCGCTGGAGTGGATGCGGTCGATGGTCGACCAGGGCTACAGCCCGCCCGGCGTCGCGATCGACGCGCAGTACGTCGCCTTCAAGAACGGCCAGAACTCGATCACCTGGGACGGCATCTGGCAGATCAACGACCTCGAGTCCAACAACATCCCCTACGGCATCGCCCCCATCCCGACGATCGGCGACGAGCAGGCGTTCTGGGCCAACTCGCACCACTTCTTCATCAGCAGGCAGGGTGCGGAGGACGAGAACAAGGCCGCTGCCGCGCAGGTGTTCATCGCCTGGATGAGCGACCACTCCGACGAGTGGGCGGGCTCGGCGATGATCCCGGCGCGGGAGTCGGTGCGTGAGAGCGCAGCGGAGTTCCCGCAGGGAGTGATCGCCGAGGAGATCGAGAGCATGCGGTTCCTGCCGCCGGTCCCGGGTGTCGGTGGAGTCCAGACCGAGGTCCTCGAGCCGGCGGTCGCCAACAGCGTCCTCGGCGAGGAAGACCCCGCTGCCGCCCTCGAGTCCGCCGCCCGACGGGCGAACGAGCTGATGGAGCGCAACCGAGAGCAGTTCGGGGACTGACATGGCGACCACCGTCACGGCGCCCCGCAGCGACACCGTCTCCGACGACCGCCGCGGCGGGGCGCCGCGGCGGGGCGACCCGCACCGCGCGGGCGCCGCTCCCTGGCTGTTCCTGGCGCCCTATCTGGTGCTCTTCGTGGCCTTCGTGCTGGGGCCGATCGTCTACGGGCTGTACATCAGCCTGCACCGGTACGACTTCACCCTTCCGAACAAACCGTTCGTCGGCCTGGAGAACTACACCGACCTGTTCACGCCGGGGTCGGTGACGTTCGACGTCTTCTGGCGGGCGATGCGGGCGACGGCGATCTTCACGGTCATGAGCGTGCCGCTGCTCCTGGTCGTGCCGCTCGTGATCGCCCTGGTGATGAACAAGAAGTTCCCGGGCCGGAACGTCTTCCGCGCCCTGTACTTCGCGCCCTACGTCCTCGGCGTCGCGGTCGTGGCGATCCTGTGGCGGTACCTGCTCGACGCGAACATCGGGCCGGTCAACTACTACCTCGGGCTGCTCGGGCTGCCGGACGACACCAACTGGACGACGTCCACGCCGGCGGCGTGGTTCGCGCTGGTCGGCGTCACGGTGTGGTGGACGCTCGGTTTCAACGCCGTCATCTACCTCGCCGGGCTGCAGGACATCCCCAAGGAGCTGTACGAGGCGGCGGAGATGGACGGCGCCAACCGCTGGCAGCAGTTCCGCAACGTCACCCTGCCCGGGCTCAAGCCGGTGCTCTCGTTCGTCACGATGATCACCATCATCGCGTCGGCGAACATGTTCGGGCAGTCCTACCTGATCACCCGCGGCGCCCCGGGGACCGAGACCCGGACGGCGATCTACCAGATCGCCGAGACCGGCCTGCGCAACTACCAGATGGGCAGCGCCGCCGCGATGAGCTACGTCCTGACCGTCTTCCTGATCATCCTCAGCCTGGGCGTCTTCTGGCTGTTCCGGGAGAAGCAGGCCCGGAAGAAGGAGCCACCGCTGCAGGCAGCCCCCATGGCGCTCCGACAGGGAAGGGGCTGACATGTCGACCTCGGTGGAGCCCCGCCCCGGTGCTGCCGCTCCGGCGCGTCAGAACCGCAAGCCCCCGCCGGAGCCCACCAAGCTCAAGGTCCGCCGGGTGCTCCGCTACGTGGTGCTGACCCTGCTGGCGCTGGCTTTCATCAGCCCGCTGATCTTCATGCTGGTGACGTCGTTCAAGACGAGGGCCGACGCGGCCTCGCTCCCGCCGACGTGGATCCCGAACCCCTTCAGCACCGACGCCTACGCGACGGTGACGGGGGCAGGAACCAACACCCCGGTCCTGCGCTGGTTCGCCAACAGCATGATCGCGGCGGCCCTGCACGCGCTGCTGGTCGTCTCGACGGCGGCGCTGGCGGCGTACGCGCTGGCCCGGATGGAGTTCCGCGGCAAGAAGATCGTCTTCGGCATGGTCGTCGCGACGCTGTTCGTGCCGCCGGTCATCCTGGTCATCCCGAACTACCTGATCGTCGGTGAGCTGTTCTGGCTGGACACCCTGATCGCGATCATCGTGCCCACGGCGGCGTCGGCCTTCGGCGTCTTCTTCCTGCGGCAGTTCTTCATCGGGCTCCCGCTGGAGCTGGAGGAGGCCGCCCGGCTGGACGGCGCCAACCGATGGCAGATCTTCTGGAAGGTCGTGCTGCCGCTGTCCCGCCCGGCGCTGGTGACCCTGGCCATGCTGTCGTTCCTGACCAACTACAACGACTTCCTGTGGCCGGTCTACGTGCTGTTCAGTCCGGACGTGCAGACCCTGCCGGCCGGCCTGTCGACCCTGCAGACGGCCAACGCGGTGCGCTACGACCTCCTGATGGCCGGCGCCGTGGTGGCGAGCGTGCCGGTGCTGGCGCTGTACGTGGGTGCCCAGCGCTTCATCATCGAGGGCGTGTCGCGGTCGGGGCTCAAGGGGTGAGCGATCGCCGCGAGCCGTTCGGCTCGACGCCCGACGGGCAGGAGGTGGAGCGGTACGTGCTGAGGCACGGCGACGTCGAGGTCGCCGTCCTCACCTACGGGGCGGTCCTCCAGTCGGTCCGCACCCCGGACCTCCGGGGTGCGGTCACCGACGTCGCGCTCGGCTACGACGACCTGGCCGGCTACCTCGCCGACGAGACCTACGTCGGTGCGGTGGTCGGCCGGTTCGGCAACCGGATCGCCGACGGGCGGTTCGTGCTCGACGGCGTCGAGCACGTCCTGCCGCAGAACCACGGCACCTCCTGCCTGCACGGCGGACCCGAGGGATTCCACACCAAGGTGTGGTCGGCCCGGGAAGTGCCCGGCGGGGTCGAGCTGACCCTGACCAGTCCGGACGGCGACATGGGGTTCCCCGGCGAGCTGACGGCGACGGTCACCTACGTCCTGGACGCCGACGGTCTGAGCCTCAGCTATCGCGCGGAGACCGATCGGCCGACCGTGGTCAACCTGACCAACCACGCGTACTGGAACCTCGCCGGCGCGGGGACCGTCGAGGACCACCTGCTGGAGTTGTCCGCCTCGCGGTTCGTCGCCGTGGACGAGCGGCTGATCCCGACGGGCATCGCGCCGGTGGAGGGCACGCCGATGGACTTCCGCGGCGGTCGCCGGGTCGGCGAGCGGCTGCGCGAGGGGACCGAGCAGCTGCAGCACGCCCAGGGCTACGACCACGCGTGGCTGCCGGACGGCGAGGGGATGCGCCCGATCGCCCGGTTGACCGACCCGTCGTCGGGCCGGGTGCTCGAGGTGCTGACCGATCAGCCGAGCGTGCAGTTCTACTCGGGCAACTTCCTCGACGGCAGCGTGCTGGGTCGTGGCGGCCGGTCCTACCGGCAGGGCGACGGGCTGTGCCTGGAGACCCAGCACCTTCCCGACTCCCCCAACCACCCGGAGTTCCCCTCGACCGTGCTGCGCCCGGGCGAGCTCTACGCCAGCACGACCACGTTCCGGTTCGGCACGACGGGGGCCCGACGATGAGGCGAGTGGGAGCGGCGCTGGCCGCCGCGGTCCTGCTGGCGGGATGCGGCGGCGACGCCGGCGAGGACGGGACGGCGGCCGCCTCGTCGTCGCCCGCGGTCGCCGACGCCGCGGCCGACGGCAACCCCGTGATCGACGACGACTTCCCCGACCCCGACGTCCTCGAGGTCGACGGCACCTACTACGCCTACGCGACCAACACCGCGACCCTCAACGTGCAGGTCGCCACCTCGACCGACCTGGAGACGTGGGAGACCTCGCGCGAGGACGCGCTGCCCGAGCTGCCGTCGTGGGTCATCCCCGGCAAGACCTGGGCACCCGAGGTGAGCCGGTTCGGGCCGGATCAGTTCGTCATGTACCCGACGACGACCAACTTCGACCCGGCCTACCAGTGCATCGCGGTCGCCACCGCCACGTCACCGGAGGGACCGTTCGAGATCGTCGGGAACGAGATGCTGGTCTGCCCCGCGGAGGAGGGCGGTGCCATCGACGCCGCCACGTTCACCGACGCCGACGGCAGCAACTACCTGCTCTGGAAGAACGACGGCAACTGCTGCGGCTTCGACACGTGGCTCTACATCGCCCCGCTGAGCGCCGACGGGCTGAGCCTCACCGGCGAGCCCACCCGGCTGATCAAGCAGGACCAGGAGTGGGAGGACCATCTCGTCGAGGCGCCGACCCTGGTCGAACGCGACGGCACCTACGTGCTCCTGTACTCGGCCAACGACTACGGCGGCGAGGAGTACGCCATCGGCTACGCCACCGCGGACGCGGTCACGGGGCCGTACACCAAGGGCGAGGAACCCCTGTTCACCACCGACGCCAGCGACGGCCGGTACATCGGGCCCGGCGGCCAGGACGTCGTCGTCACCCCCGAGGGCGAGGACGTGCTCCTGTTCCACTCCTGGTACGGCGGGATCACCTACCGCGGCATGAACCAGCTGCCGCTGACGTGGGAGGACGGCCGGCCCGTCGTCGAGATGGCGGACGCCGGCTGACGCCCTCACCCGCGCCGGCGGGCGACGACGACGACGTCGTGCACGGGCAGGTCGGTGGGTTCGTGCCCGCCCGGCGGCCGCGGTCGCGACTCGGCCACGACGTCCCAGGACGACGCGTCGAGCAGGGCGGCGAGCTCGTCGGCCGTGAAGAACATGCCGGGGACGTCGGGCCGGTGCGCCGCCAGGTGCTCGTCGGACCGGTCGTGGCCGGCGACCACGAGCGTCCCACCGGGGGCGACCGCGTCGGCCAGCCGCGGGACGAGCGAGGTCATGGACGCCCCGGGCAGGTGCACGAACATCGCCGAGACGAGGTCGTAGCGGTCGTCCCCGGGTGTCCACCGGGTCAGGTCGGCATGGGTCCAGGTGATCCGGTCGGCCACGCCGAGGGCCGCCGCCCGCTCCCGGCCGCGCTCCAGCGCCGCGGTGGCGAAGTCCATCGCCGTCACCCGCCAGCCGCGCCCGGCCAGCCAGAGCGCGTCGCCGCCCTCCCCGCAGCCGGCGTCGAGCGCCGTCCCGGGCGGCAGGTCCTCGACAGGGGCGACCAGGGCTGCGTTCGGCCGGCCGCTCCACATCCTCGGATGCGCCCGGTAGCGCTCCTCCCACGACTGCTCGTCGAACATCAGCGGGCTCCGCTCGTGGTGAGGGCGGCCACGGCCAGCCGGGTGTCCTCGGCGATCAGGTCGGCGTTGATGGCGGCGCCGGCGGTGAGGCCCGCGCCCGCCGCGACGATCACCTGCGCCTGCAGGTTGGCGACGTTGCCGGCCACCCACACCCCCGGTACCGAGGTCGCGCCCATGGGGTCGGCGGGGATGTGCGTGCCGAACACGTGCCCGCCCATCTCCATCTCGACCGGTTCGAGGCCGAGGGAGGTGAGCAGCCCGGCGCGGGCGGTCATCCGGGTCGCCACCACCACGGCGTGCCGCGGCACGAGCTCACCGGAGGCCAGCCGGACCCCGGCCAGCCGGCCGTCGCGGGACTCCAGTGCGGCCACCTCCCCCTCGACGAGGGAGATTCCGCGGGCCGCGAGCTGGGTCAGCTCGTCGGCGGACGGCTCCGGCGCGGTGTGCAGGAAGACCGTCACGTCGGCCGTCCACTGCCGCCACATCAGGGCCTGGTGCACGGTCATGGCCGAGGTGCCGATGATCCCGACGGCCTGGTCGCGCACCTCCCACCCATGGCAGTACGGGCAGTGCAGGACGTCGCGCCCCCACAGCTCGCGCACCCCGGGGACGTCAGGCAGCTCGTCGACCAGGCCGGTGGTGACCAGCAGCCGGCGCGCCCGGACCTCCCGCCCGTCGCCCAGACCGACGCGGAACCCGTCGCCCGTCCGTTCCGCGGACGTGACCGTCCCCTCGACGACCTCGCCGCCGTACCCGGCCACCTCGGCACGACCGGCGGCCATCAGCTCTGCGGGCGGGGTCCCTTCGCGGGCGAGGTAGTTGTGCACGCCGTCGGCCGGCGCATTGCGCGGCGTCCCGGCGTCCACCACGAGCACCGACCGCCGCGCTCGCGAGAGGGCGAGCGCCCCGCTCAGCCCGGCGGCTCCGCCGCCGACCACCACCACGTCGTACTGCTGTTCCATCTGCCCGGTCCTCCTCGTTCCGTCGAGGACCCCACCGTGGACCGGGTATCCGCGAGTCGGCAAGTATGCTTGCTGATATGGCAAGGGATGACGGCGACGTGCTCTCCGGTGTGGGGCCGCGGCTGCGCGCGCTGCGGCAGGAGCGCGGCGCCACGCTGACGCAGCTGGCCGAGACGACCGGCATCTCGGTGAGCACCCTCTCCCGGCTGGAATCCGGTCAGCGCAGGCCGACCCTCGAGCTGCTGCTCCCCTGGCCCGCGCGCACCAGGTGCCCCTCGACGAGCTGGTGGACGCGCCGCCCACCGGCGATCCCCGGGTGCACGCCCGCCCCTTCGACCGGGACGGGGCGACGGTGGTTCCGATGACCCGGCGACCGGGCGGCATCCGCGCGTTCAAGCAGATCTATCCGCCCGGGTGGCCGCACCGCGCCCCCGAGCAGAACTCGCACGAGGGCTACGAGTGGCTCTACGTGCTGTCCGGCCGGCTGCGCCTGCTGCTGGGCGAGCACGACGTCGTCCTCACCAGTGGGGAGGCCGCCGAGTTCGACACCCACGTGCCGCACTGGTCCGGCAACCCGGGCCCCGAGCCGCCGAGGTGCTGATGCTCTTCGGCCCCCAGGGCGAGCGGGTGCACGTGCGCGCCCGCCCGACCGGCCGGGACTGAACCTCACACGGCCAAAGCTGCATCCTCGGCCGCGATCGCGGAGTTCCACCGCCGCTCGGCGGCCTGCCACCGGGTCCTCGGTGTCGCCGCACCGCCAGTAGCCGGAGATCGAGGTGTGCTGCGGCGCCAGGCCGCGCTCTCGCCTCAGGTACCGGCGGAGCTCGCGGACCGCCCCCGCCTCCCCGTGCACGAACACCTGCCCGTCACCCGGGGGCAGCGGACGGGCGCGGACGGCGGCTCTGCGGTGCACCCACTCGAACTCGACGCCCTCGCCGACCGCCAGGTCGTCCAGCTCCTCCTGGGCGAAGGCGACCTCGATCACCACCCGGGCGGGCCAGTCCGCGACCCGGGCTGGACGTGTACGCGCCGCCGGACCCCATGCGCTGGATGCGGTCGCCCGGCCGGGCCGCTGCGTCCCACGGTCCGGCGAGCCCCGCGTCGCCGTGGTGGACGAAGTCGATCGCCAGCTCGCCGGCCGACGCGCCCCAGGCCCGCACGCTGTAGGTGCGGGCGACCGGCCACCGGCCCGTTCACAGGTCCGCCCGCGCCTGGTCGTGGTCGTCCGGTCCCGCATGGGCACCGCCCCGGCCGCGAACAGCAGGCTCAGGTAGTGGTCGTGCGCGCCACCTCGCTGGTCCGGAGCACGCGCCGACGCGCGGGACTGGCTTTCCACGGCCTGCTCGCTCATGCCCCGACGTCAGCCTTACCTCTTCGGGCAATCCGTGCCTCGTCCGATCGGATGCGCGCAGTAGCCGTAGCGACACCGTGAGGCGACCCGGCGGCCGCTTCTCGACCGCCGGGCCTGGGCCCGCCGGGCTGCCGGCGGCTCGGCAGGCCGTTCCCCCGTTCTGCCCGGGCGGCAGGACCTGCAACCCGGGTCGGGGTCAGGGATGCGGGAGATCTCCTGTCTCGGCGAGCTCCCGGGCGATGTCGATCAGCTTGCGGTTGGTCTCCTGCGAAGTGCGCGAAAGGACGGCGAAGGCCTGGTCGGCGGTCAGCTTGAACCGCTCCATCAGGATCCCCTTGGCTTGCCCGATGACGTCGCGGCTGGAGACGGCCCGCTGCAAGTTGGCCTCGTGCCTGGCGCCGGCCAGGGCGACCGCCGCATGGGAGGCGAAGACGAGGCCCACGTCCTCGGACCCCTCGTGGAACGCGTGCGGGCGCTCCGCGTAGAGATTGAGCGCGCCGAGGTTGTCGCCGGTCACGAACAGCTGGAAACTCAGGGCGCTGAGCACGCCCAGCTTCGCCGCCTCGGCGGTGTACTGCGGCCACCGCTCCTCGGCGCGCATGTCGTCGATGCGCACCGTCTCGTGCTCCCACACCGCGTCGAGGCAGGGTCCCTCCCTGACGCGGTTCTGCATCTCGTCGATCCGCTGGGGCAGTGGGCCGGTGGCCGCGCGGGGTTCGACCGTATGCCGGCCGATCACGTAGCTGATCGTGCAGTGCTCGGCGCCGGGGATGGAGCCGACCGCCGTGGACGTGATCGTCTGCAGCGTGCCCTCGACGTCGCCGTGCTCGTCCTGCAGCGAGCGGGCCAGCTGCCCCATGATCTCGCCGAGGTTGTTCTCGGCCCCGCCCGCGCCGGCTCCAGCGTCGCCGATGACGGGCGCCGACTGCTGACCCGAGCCGCTCTGCTCAGACCGCCCGGCGCGGTCGGAGGCGCTCGAGTCCCCCACCATGGCCCGTAATCTAGCCGTGCCCCGCCATTCTCGGGGGCTCCGGTCGCGGACGTCAGGACATCGGCATGCGGACCCCTGCATCCAGCGGAGCGGTCGCGATGTCCTCGTCGACCTCGTGCGCCGGCTGGTCGCCGCTCTCCTAGGCCCACCAGGATGTTCCGCCCCGGTAGCACTCGACCAGCGGCGCGATCTCCGCGTGGCCGGGCTCAGCCGGTGTTCGACACCGTCGGTGTGTCGTCGGCCCTGCTTCCGACCTTCCGCCCTCAGGCGGTCGATCGATACCTCGTCCGACACCGAGGTCGAATCGACCGCCTGGGCGCAGCTGGTGATCGATCCCCTCACACCGGGGCGGGCAAGACACGGCCGATGCGACTGGTCGACCGAAGCCTCCAGTCCACCGGCCTCATACCGCTCTGGAGCCAGGCTGCGTCGTCGACACCGCCAGATAGAGCTGCTCGGCCACGCTCCGCCCTCTCATCGAGGAAGCGTCACGCATCAGCCGAAGCGGCACAGAGATCAGGCTCCCCCGATTGGACTCGAACCAATAACCCTGCGAGAACGCGCCAGGGACATTGGACAGCCTTGGTACGTGACTGAACTTGCAGATCAACTGCGCATTTCGCGTTGACGAGCGTTGACTGAAAAGTGCAGATTACGGTTGATTAATCGTCGTAAGTTCGTCGCCCAGGCGGGCGCACGGTGCTCCTCTGCCCACCACGGCTGCACCATTCTGCGACCCTGAGAGGTGGTCGGTCGGTGAGGTCGATGCTGCGGCTGCCGTCCTCCCAGGCGTCGAGAGCCGCCGCAGTGCGTCGATCAACGCGGCCGCTGCCCGCGCCGGGTATCCGGGCTGCATGCCGTGACCGGCGCGGTGCTCCTTGCGGCGCTTGCCAGCGGTCTCGACGTAGTCGGCGATCGGCGTCTCCGGCTGGACGAGCGACCGGCCGGCGAGGTCGGTGCGGACACCGGCCTCGACCGTCATGGCGGTGATGCCGAAAGGGGTGACCTCCCTGCGCAGTGACAGAGTTAGCCCCTCGATCGCCGCCTTGACCACGGAGTATGTAGCCCGACTCTTCGGATGTGCGAGGCGTACCTGGCCAACCCGGCGGGATGCACCCCTCGCCTCCCGGCGGAGGGCCGAGCAGGCGCCTCACTCGCCGAGCACTTCGATGCCTCCCCGCGCTTGGCGACAGACGTCGCCTTGGCGGGCATAGAAAGGCCCTGGACGTGAGGCACCAGCGGGCGACACCATCGACCCGTAGAGGAGTACAAGGCTCAAGAGGTCCAGACCCCTAGTGAGCCAAATAGTTGAGCTGGGGCGGGGAAAGCTGGCGCCGTCCGCCGACTATTTCTTCTCTACAGTGAACCACTCCGGCTGAGGAGCGAGGAGGAGATGGCCATGTTCCTCGAGTCCTTCATCCGAGATGCCGGGAGTCCTCGATGACTACCGCGGTCGCCGAGCACTGGGCCAGCGGGGATGTCTACGGTCGGATCGTCACCGCGCTCCACGCGGCGGGGAAGTCACTCGACGCGCTGACCATCGAGGACCTCGCCCCGGTCGACCACTTCCACGCTCGCGGGTTACCGGCCACGATCGAGCTTGGCGACTCCCTTCCGGCGCGGGCCGGGGACCACTTGCTCGACGTCGGTTGCGGGCTCGGGGGCCGGCTCGCTACTTCGCCCGGCGCTTCGGTTGCCGGGTCAGCGGCATCGACGTGACTGGGCCGTTCATCGACGCCGGCCGGCGGCTGACGGAGTTGCTCGGGATGGGGGCAGTGGTCGACCTGCGACAGGGGGACGGTCAGGCCCTGCCATACGGCGACGGAACGTTTGACGGCGGCTACGCCCAGCACGTCACGATGAACGTGCCCGACCGGCCCTCCTTCTTCGGTGAGGCCTGGCGGGTGATCCGACCTGGTGGATTCTTCGCGATCACGGAACACGGCCGAGGAAACGCGGGTCCGACATACCACCCGGTGCCCTGGTCGGAGGACGGCCGGGGGAGTTCCTCGTGACGCCCGAGGAGACCGTAGAACTCCTCGGCGCAGCGGGTTTCGTCGACATCGACGTCACCGACACCGGCCAGGACGACCTGCAGAGATACCGGGCGACCCTGGCACTGGCGGAGCGTGGCGAACTGCCGGCCCTCGGCCTGCATGTGCTCATGGGGCCTGGGGCTGTTGAGAAGTGGCGCAACTCGGCCCGCAACATCGAGGAGGGCCGCACGCATCCGGTGAGGGTGATCTGCCGTAAGCCAGGATGAGGTCTGCGTCTGGGGTTGCTCGCCGGCCTGAACATCGAGTACCTGCGCGGCGACCCAACCGATCAACCGAGCGGGTCTCCGGGCCGACGGGCGGCGCTGATCCCGCACTGAAGGGCTGAGGACCAGATGGTCCTCCCCGAGGATCTCACCGCGGGTCGGCTGCTTGCTGCCGGACGAGGAGCACGAAAGGCCAACCTGGCCCGCCAGATGTTGCGCGTTCGAGCTCGATGTCCGCGTGAGGCAGGAGGCACCTCTCGGATCAAGAAGCGTGCGGGCTGTATCCGACTCGGTCGTTGACGGGTCGACCAGGCGGGCCTGTCAGCCCGCCAGATCGCCGACCATCTGGGGCACAACCGGCCGAGCTGATGGCGCTCGCCGGATCTCCCCAGGTCTGCTCATCGAAAGTCCCCACCCGGGAGCGGGGTCAGGTTAGCGGTCGTCGGGTGCCGGTGGCGGCGCGGCGGAGGGTGTCGGTGCGGGCGTGGTGGTCGCGGAGTCGGTAGCTGTCGCCGTCGAGATTGAGCACGACGGAGCGGTGCAGGAGGCGGTCGAGCATGGCGGCGGCGACGGTGGTGTCGCCGAGGACCTCGCCCCAGGCGGCGACTCCGCGGTTGGTAGTGAGCACGATGGAGGTCTTGCCGTAGCGCTGGGAGACGACCTGGAACAGCGCTGAGGCGGCCTCGCCGGGCAGCGGCAGGTAGCCCAGTTCGTCGATGACGAGCAGGGTGGGGCCGGCGTAGAAGCGCATGGTGGTGGCCCAGCGGCCCTCGATCGCGGCGCGGTGGCAGCGGGCGGCCAGGTCGGCGGCGGTGGTGAAGTAGGTGCGGTAGCCGGCCTGCGCCGAGGCCCGGGCGAGGCCGACGGCGAGGTGGGTCTTGCCGACTCCGGGTGGGCCGATGAGCAGCACGTTGGTCGCGGTCTGTAAGTAGCGGCAGGTCGCCAGCTCCTGGATGAGAGCGCGGTCGACTCCTGGGGCGGCGTCGTAGTCGAAGTCGTCGAGGCTGGCCGGGCTGGGTAGCGAGGCGAACCGGAGCCGGCCGGCCAGCCGGCGGGCCTCGGTCGCGTCGACCTCGAGGGGCCAGCAGCCGCTCGAGGGCGGCGGTCAGGCTCAGGCCTTCGGTGCGGGCGGCGTCGAGCACGGCGGGCAGGTGCTCGGCGGCGGTGTGCAGCTTGAGGGTGGCCAGGTGGCCGCGCAGCTGCTGGTAGAGGCTGGCCTGCGCGCTCGTGCTCGGTGTGGCTGTGCTCGGTTCGGTGGTGTTCATCGGAGGGTGTTCCTTCCTCGGGCGGCCCGGTCGTAGGCGGCCAGGTCGACCACGACGTCCGAGCTCGTGGCGCTGCTGGAAGAGGGTCGGCGGAGGGCGTCGGCCGCGGCGCGGGCGGCCGGGCCGGGTGGGATGCGCTGCTTGCGCCGGTGCGGCGCGGCGGTGCTGAACGCGGCCAGGACCGCGGTCTGCAGCGCGACGACGTGGCCGGAGTCGCGGATCATCACCCCGGCCCCGTCGGTGGCCAGCCGGTGCCGCGCGAGCACGGTGGGCGGCCGGCCAGGCGCCGCGGCGGTGGCGATGTCGATGCTGTCCGCGCCGAGCCGGTGCGCCACGGTCACCGTCGTCCCGGCCAGCTCCGGCGGCACCGAGTAGAGGTTGCCGCGGTAGGCCACCAGCGCCTGCGCGGAGATCTTCCGCTCGGCGGTGAGCACCGCGGGGAACGGCGCCGGCAGCGGCGCGAGCCGCTCGTCGGCGAGGAAGCTGGAGACGGCGCCCCGCCGGCCGCCGAGGGTGCGGAGGCGGGCGTCGCCGCGGGTGGCGCAGAACTCGTCCAACGACGCCTGCGCCTGCTCGGGCGTGACCTCGTCGGCCAAGGTGCGCCACCAGCGCTGGGCGGCGGTGTGGTTGGCCTTCTCCACCACGCCCTTGCGGTTGCCGCGCCGGGGTGGGCAGATCGCGACCTGCACGCCGTAGTGCTTGGCGACGGCGGCGAACGAGGCGCTCACCCGCCCGGAAGCGGGGTGGCAGACCGTCGCCATCCGGTCGAACCGCCAACTGCGGGTCAGCCCGCCCAGCGCGGCGGCCACGCGGTGCAGAGCGTCGATCAGCTGCGGCTGCTCCATCGACGAGCACAGCACGCCGCGCCAGCGCCCGGAGTGCGCCAGCGCCCCGACCAGCAGGAACGCCTTCCCCTGGTATCCGGTGGCGGCCCAGCCGGCGGGCGGGTCGGGCAGCTCGACCCAGTCCCACTGGGTCTCCTCACCCGGCGGGTGCTCGATCACCGCCGCCGGCCGGCCTTGGCCGGCGCGCACGGCTCGCATGCCGGGCGCAGATCCCGGGCCCGCAACTGGCGGGTGAACGTGGAGTACGCCCGGTCGTAGCCCAGGCCGGTGACCTCGTCGAACAAGGTCATCGCCCACAGGTGCGGGTCCTCGGCCAGCCGTGCCCGGCAGTAGTCGATGAACGGGCCGAACCCGTCCGGACCGGCGGGGGCGCGCACCCCGGCCTGGCGGCCGTTGAGGTAGGCGCGGATGGTCTTGCGGTCACGGCCCAGGTGCCGGGCGATCGCCGAGATCGTCCAGCCCTGGCGACGTAGCGCGTGCACGTCGATGTCTTCCTCCCGTGTGAGCATGAGAGGCAGGGCTCCTTCGAGGTGGTGCGGTGGTCAGAGACCGCCATCCTCGGAGGAGCCCCCGCCGTCTCTGGCGGAGCTCCACGGGTGGGGACTTTCAGTGAGCAGCTCTGGGGAAATTCACCTGAGCGCCGTCAGAGCCTGACCCAGGACGTCTACATGGGTCGCGGCCTGGCGAGGTGACGTCCCGCTGAGTGGTGGATGTAGTCCTCACCGTGTTGGTCAGCGGTGTGGTGACTATGAGGCCATGAGGGCTGGCTGCGCCACCTCCTTGTCGGACTGCTTGGGCCGGGTGAGTAGGGCCATGGAGCCTTCGGAGAGGTAGCGGCGGTCGGAGACTTGCCATTCGTCGTGGGCCTCGACCAGGACGGCGCCGGCGAGGCGGAGCAGGGCTTCGGGGTTGGGGAAGACGCCGACGACGTCGGTGCGCCGCTTGATCTCCTTGTTCAGCCGTTCCAGCGGGTTGGTCGACCAGACCTTCTTCCAGTGCGCGACGGGGAAGCCGGTGAAGGCCAGCAGATCCTGCTCGGCGTCGCGCAGCATGGCCTCGACCTTGGGGAACTGGCGGCCGAGCATGCCGGCGATGACGTCGAGCTGAGAGTGCACGTGCTCGGCGTCGGGCTGGGCGAAGATCGTGCGGATCGCGGCGGCGACCATCTCGCTGTTGCCCTTCGGTACCTGGGCGAGCACGTTGCGCATGAAGTGCACCCGGCAGCGCTGCCAACTGGCACCGAGCAGCACCGCGCCGATGGCGGCCTTCAACCCGGCGTGGGCGTCGGAGATGACCAGCTGCGTGCCAGCCAGCCCGCGGGCCTTCAGCGAGCGCAGGAACGCCGTCCAGAACGCGCCGTCCTCGGAGTCGCCGACGGCGAAGCCGAGGACCTCCCGGTGCCCGTCGGCCGCGACACCGGTGGCGATCACCACGGCCTGGGAAACGACCCGCCGGTTCACCCGCGCCTTGCAGTAGGTCGCATCCAGGAACACGTAGGGGAAGGGCTGCTCGGCCAGCGAGCGGTCGGCGAACGCTCTGACCTCGGCGTCCAGATCGGCGCAGATCCGGGAAACCTCGGACTTGGAGATGCCGGTGTCGGCGCCCAGGGCGCGCACCAGGTCGTCGACCTTGCGGGTGGAGACGCCGTGCAGGTAGGCCTCCATGACCACCGCGAACAGCGCCTGGTCGATCCGCCGGCGGCGTTCCAGCAGCGAGGGGAAGAACGATCCGGCGCGCAGCTTCGGGATCCGCAGCTCCAGATCCCCGGCCGTCGTGGACAGGGTGCGCGGGCGGGAGCCGTTGCGCTGCGCGGTGCGGGCCTCGGTGCGCTCGTGCGGGCCGGCGCCGATCACCGCGGTGAGCTCGGCCTCGATCAGGGCCTGGTAGATGGTTGTGGCCGCCGACCGGATTCGGTCGTCGACATCGGCGGCCTTCAGTGCCTCGAGCACCTCGAGCAGGGCAGACTGGTCCAGGGCCATCGTGTGCTGTGTCCTTCCGCGAGAACCATTGGCGTGGTCTCGCTGACCATCACACGATGGCCCCTCGCACGTGATCAACCACGCGGTCAGTGGCCTGGACTTACACCACCCCGGGGGACGTCACCCCTGGCGAACCCGGAAGCGGCGACGGCCCTGCAGCGCTCACGCTAATCAGCGACGTCGAAACGATCCGCGAGGCTGGGCGCCGGACCGGCGGGGACGAATGTTCGTCGCTTGTTGTCGCAACGGCGGGTGCGGAGGGCGCCTTAAGCGGCTGACCTGGGGTTTTGCTCCCCCGATTGGACTCGAACCAATAACCCTGCGATTTGATCTTGGGGCGTTGGACACCGTTGGCTTGCGCTGAAATCGCAGGTCAACCACTCATTTGGCGCGTTGGTTACGTCGGTCCAGGACGGTTGTGTGCGGGAGTATTTGATGAGTAAGTGATGCATCCTCCCTTCACCCACGGCCGATCCGCGCCCGAGTCGGATCCCCCGCGGCTCGTCGTCTCCTCTACCTGGGGCCCGCCGGTTCCGCCGGCAGCCGATGCGGCGAGAAGCGCGGTGATCCGCCGGTCGGGAGTCGGGTGCGATGCCAGCAGCCGCCGTGCCCACCCACAGGTTCCACGCTGACCGTCGTCCATCGCACGGAGTGCCGCTGCGAGCCCCAGCGCGAGGCCGTGGTCAGCGGTGAACCGGTCCGCGGCGAACTCGGATCGTCGGCTGATCGAGGCCTCGACCGAGGGACAGAGCACCGCAGCCAGCCCGACGAAGGCGAGCACTCCGACGACCATCCACTGGCCCTGCTGCAGGGCGTGCGTCACGGCCACGACCAGCCCGGCGAACACGGCAACGGCAGGCCTGGGCCGGGGTTGGCGGCCGGCCAGGGTGTTCGCGAGACCGGTCAGGAACCTCGTTGTCAGGCGCCACGGCGCGGCAAGCCACGAGATAAGCAGCATCGGCCGAGTCGCTCCCCCGGCGTGATGGCCGAGCTCGTGCACCAGCACTGCCACCAGCAAGTCCTCCGGCAGTCGACCAAGCTCGTAGTCCTGCAGGACGCGGGTGGTGACCGCGACGCTGCGTCCCCCGGCGGCGTAGGCATTGGGCATCCCAGCCATCTGGACGTAGAGGTCGACATCACCGGCCTCCGTTCCGGTAACTCGAAGGGCTGTCGCCCACGCCGGCTGGAGGGCTGCTGCCTGCCTGGCGCCGGGCCGACGGAAGCCGTACGCGGCACGGACGGTCATCCGTTCGCCGACTCCAGTGATCACAGCCGCTGCGCACGCTGCCCAGGCCAGTAGGAGGAGTCCCGACCACCGACCCAGTGCAGTCGAGGCCAAACCCAGAAGCGGCAGGCTGCCGATCACGGCGGGCGTCGCGGCGACCCACCGCCAGAGCTGGTATCGAGCGGCTCGACGCCGCTCGTCGTCAGGCGGCTGGCGTTCTCCCGACTTCATCCACAGACCTCCTCGAGGCAGCAGGGTCCGGTCAGTCTGCCGCTGGTTGCTGACATGCGCGGTGCTCGTCATTGCCACATGAGGCCCCACGGTCCCCGATCCGGTGCGCCCCTCTCTGACGGCGCAGGTCCGAAAAGAAGATTCGCCGGCCGTGTCACCAAACGGCTCGAAATGGCGCCTTCTCCGGGTGAGCGCGACAGCCGCCGGGGTGGGAGTGCCGATGTGGAAGCAGGGCCGAACAGCACGCAGCGCCGACACGTCCCTCACCCCCGGCCCCGGCGACCCTGCGGAGAGCCGAGTCCTCGGCGGCGGCGACGCCACGCCGATCGGGCAGGTCGTCCGTCCCTGGGCTCTCCAGGCCCTCGTCGCCGCCTATGGCGGGGACACCTACCGGCTGCTGACCGATCTGGCCGACGTCGTCGAAGCCAGCATCGCCTACGTCGACCGGCCCACCGTCGAAGCCCATCTGGAGCGGTCACTCACCGACGACGAATGGTCGAGGGTCGCCGCCCAGTTCACCGCGATGGCCTTCGACGAACACGTCGGTGACGCCGGCATGCTCCGCACCGACTGGATCGAGGACAGACTTCATCGAGCCGGCGTCCCGGGCCGGGGGCTTGGCGCCAGTGGGAGGTCGGGGCCCTCGCGGCAGCCGATGCGGCGATGAGGGTCAGCCGCACCTGCGCGTCCTGCGGCTACACCGCCGACTACGTCAGCGACGCAGTCGCCGATGCTCATCATCGGCGGCACTCCTGTGCCAAGCATCGGGGCGGCCTGGAGCAAGCCACTCGCCGAGCGGAGCGGCTCGAGGCGCGAGTGACCCGCGAGTGCACCCATCCGCAGGCGCGCCATCGGCACGGAACCCGTGCGGCTTACGTCAAGGACCGCTGCCGCTGCACCGACTGCACCGCTGCCAATACCGCCGCCAGCCGCACCGCCACCCGAGAACGGATCTACGGCCGCTGGCAGCCATACGTCGACGCCGGTCCCGTCCGCGAGCACATCGCTGCTCTGCGCGCGGCCGGAATCGGGGTCGAGCGCATCGCGCAGCTCGCCGGCATCTCGGTCAGCCACGTCCGCGAGCTGGCTGGCCGGGCCAACCCCCCAGGGACACAGAGGGTCCGCCCAAGCACGGCCACGCAGGTCCTCCGCATCGGCATCGATGACGCCAGCCGGGCACCGAGCAGCCGCGTCGACGCCACCGGCACCCACCGTCGTTTGCAAGCGCTCGTCGCCATCGGTTGGTCAACCGAGCTATTGGCCGCCCAGCTCGGCCGCCGCCCGAGCAGCCTGTGCCGCAGCATGACCGGCCAGTCGGTCACTGCCCGCACTGCACAAGAGATCGCGGCCCTCTATGAGCGGCTGTGGAGCACCAGGCCGCCACGTGCGACCACCGAGCAGCGTGCCGCCGCCGACGCCGCCCGGGCGAAGGCCGCCGCGCAAGGCTGGCTGCCGCCGCTGGCCTGGGACAACATCGACGTGGACCCCACGCCGCCGACGCTCACCGCTTGCCCCTTCCAGGCAACCGACATCGACGAGATCGCCGTGGAACGCGCCCTCGCCGGCGATCACATCACCTATCACGAGCTCACCGCAGTCGAACAACAGGAAGCCGTCCGCCGCCTCACCGCCCGAGGTAGCTCGATCCGGGACATCGCCGCCCAACTCGGCACAACGAAGCGCACCGTCTCCCGCCGGCGCGCATCCTTGGGCGCAGCATGACGACCGAGCTGCGGACAGGTACGAGGCTTCGCCGTAGCGACCGACCGGTTGGCGGAGTCAGAGCCCGGCTGCAGGCGACGGCGATCTCCCGCCTTCCAAGCTGGCCACGCCGGTTCGATCCCGGTCACCCGCTCCACCTTCTGGCCTGCTCGGATGCCCAACTGCCAGCTCAGCTGTACATCGGCGCCATGGAGTCGCGGCGCTGCTAGGGGCGGCCTGCCGGGCGCGCCGCTGTCGGTCCGGTGCCCGGGCGCTGCGCCGGAACGCCGAGGGCGTCGCCGGCCTGGCGGGGACCGGCGTCCGTGCCGCTGCCGGGCGTGGCTGGATCGCCGGGTACCGTCCAGCCGGTGGTCACGGGCACGTGCCGGGCCGTCGGCGGATCGCGCGCTCGACGACCGCCAGGTTGACCGCCCAGGCCGGCGGGTGACAGATCGGGCCCTGCCGAGGCTCCTCAATCCTTGCCTCGCGCCAGAACCGCTCCAACGCAGCGTTGAACGGCTCGCCTAGGCGCTGGACCGCATGGCCCGCACCGCGGATCACGGCGCGCACGGCATGCGGTGCGAGTTCTTCGGCGAGGGCGTCAGCGCACGCCTCGAAGAGCCGCGCGTGCCCGCCGCTGACGATCAGGATCGGCGTGCCCGCGTCACGCAAGGTGAACAGCGGCAGCTCCGCCGTCCACGGCGGCCGCTCACGCATGGTCAGCTCCACCAGCCGACGCATGCTCGGATCGAGAGGGATGCGTTGGGCGGGGGCGCCGAGAAAGGCCTGGAGGAACGCCGGCAAGAACTCCTCCGGTGAAGCGACCCGGCGCAGCTCCTCGAACGCTTCCATCGCCCTCAGCGCCTCCGCGTCCGAGGCGAGGAGCTGGTAGGCAGGTGGCTCCACCAGGGTCAGCGTGGCGACGAGACCCGGCCGCTTCGCAACGGCGAGCAGGGTGCCGATGCAGCCGTAGCTGTGCGCAACAACGTGCGTGGGCGCGTCGATCAGCTCGGCGATGTCCTCGGCGTCGGCCGCGAAGTCGTTGCCTTCGGCCGGAGGACTCGGCGGCGTGCCCCGGCGGGCGGGCAGGACCATCGTCCACCGCTCAGCGAGAGCAGCTTGGCGGCTCCACGTCCGGACGGGATCGGACATGGTGCCGTGGACCCACAGCGTCCGGGGACCGCACCCCTCGGTCCGCACGTGCAGCGGCAGAGGAGTCACAGCGGACCTCCGAACTCGGCCTTCCCCATGGTCTGCAGCTGCGGCAACGGGGTGGCGGCGGACTCGCCACCACCCCGTTGCTCGGCCTCAGCGAGCGGCCGCCTCCGGGGTCCGCTCGCGTGCCCGCAGGTCGAGGGCGATGTCGACGATCATGTCCTCCTGGCCGCCGACGAGACCGCGGCGGCCGACCTCGAGCAGGATCGAACGGACGTCGATGCCGTACTGCTTCGACGCGGCCTCCGCATGCCGCAGGAAGGAGCTGTAGACCCCGGCATAGCCAAGGGTCAGCGTCTCCCGGTCGACCTGGACTGGCCGGTCCTGCAGCGGGCGAACCAGGTCATCGGCGGCGTCCTGGAGGGCGAATAGGTCGCAGCCGTGCTGCCAGCCGTGCAGGTTCGCCACGGCGATGAACGGCTCGATCGGGCAGTTGCCCGCACCGGCCCCATGCCCGGCCAGCGACGCGTCCACCCGGGTCACGCCCTCCTCGACCGCGACAACGGAGTTGGCCACCGCGAGCGACAGGTTCTGGTGGGCGTGGATGCCGATCTGTGTGTCGGGGTCGAGCACGTCGCGGTAGGCCCGGACCCGCTCGCGGACGCCGTCCATGGTCAGCCGGCCACCGGAGTCCGTGACGTAGACGCAGTGCGCCCCGTAGGACTCCATCAGGGCGGCCTGTTTGGCGAGCTCGGACGCCGGGGCCATGTGGCTCATCATCAGGAAGCCGGAGACGTCCATGCCGAGGTCGCGGGCGGTGGCGATGTGCTGTGCCGATACGTCGGCCTCGGTGCAGTGGGTAGCCACCCGGATCGAGCGCACGCCGAGTGAGTAGGCGTGCTTGAGTTCGGCGATGGTGCCGATGCCTGGCAGCAGCAGGGTAGTGAGCACCGCGCGCTGGAGGTTGGCCGCGGCGGCCTCAATCCACTCCCAGTCGGAGTTGCTGCCGGGCCCGTAGTTCAGGCTGCCGCCGGCCAGGCCGTCGCCGTGCGCGACCTCGATAGCGTCGACGCCGGCGGCGTCGAGCGCGGCGACGATCTTTCCGACGTCGGTAGGCGAGATGCGGTGCCGGACGGCGTGCATGCCGTCCCGCAGCGTGACGTCCTGGATGTACAGCTTGGGGGTCGTGGTCATGCCGTCACCTGCGCAGCAGCTCGTCGGGCACTGGTCCCAGTGGCCAGGCTCTCGCCGACCCGCAGGGCCGCCGAGGTCATGATGTCGAGGTTGCCCGCGTAGGCGGGCAGGTAGTGGGCGGCGCCCTCGACCTCGAGGAACACCGTCACCTTGGTCGTCACCGGACCGGCGCCGTCGGGCAGCAGGGTGTGCACCGGTTCGCCGTCGGCGATGGGGGTGAACTGCACCTCCTGCTTGAGCCGGTAGCCGGGCACGTACTCGGCGACGTCCTTGGCCATCCGGGCGATCGAGTCGCGGATGGCGTCGTGGTCGGCGTCGCCGATCAGGCAGAACACGGTGTCGCGCATGATCAGCGGAGGCTCGGCCGGGTTGAGCACGATGATCGCCTTGCCGCGGCCGGCGCCGCCGACCGCCTCGATGGCGTGCGCGGTGGTCTCGGTGAACTCGTCGATGTTCGCCCGGGTGCCTGGGCCGGCGGACTTGGATGCGATCGAGGCGACGATCTCCGCGTAGGGCACCGGGGTGACCCGGGCGACGGCGGCCACCATGGGGATGGTCGCCTGCCCGCCGCAGGTGACCATGTTGACGTTGGTCGCGTCCTCGGCCAGGTGCTGGTCGAGGTTGACCGGCGGGACGACGTACGGGCCGATCGCCGCGGGCGTCAGGTCGACCAGTTTCTTGCCGTACGGCGCGAGCTTCTCGGCGTTGGCGAGGTGGGCCTTGGCGGAGGTGGCGTCGAAGACGATCTCGATCTCGTCGAAGCCGTCCATCGCGATGAGGCCGTCGACGCCCTCGTGCGTGGTGGGCACCTTCATGCGGCGGGCGCGGGCCAGTCCGTCGGAGTCCGGGTCGATGCCGACCATCGCCCCCATCTCCAGCGCGTCGGAGTGGCGGATGACCTTGATCATCAGGTCGGTGCCGATGTTGCCCGAACCGATGATGGCGACCTTGGTCTTGCTCATGCCTGGTCCTTTCCAGAGAAGGTGGCGCTGACCGATCCGAGGGGACCGACGTCCGCCGTCACGACCGAGCCGGGCGGCGTGGCCACCATGGGTCCGAGTGCCCCCGAGAGGACGACCTGTCCGGCACGCAGCGGGTCGCCCAGGTCGCGAGCGGTCCGAGCCAGCCAAGCCAGGGCGTTGAGCGGATCTCCCAGGCAGGCCGCGCCGCTGCCTTCGGAAACCAAGTCACCGCCCAGTCGCATCGCCATGCCGACCTCGACCGGCTCGAACTCGTCCAGGGTCAGCCGCCGCTCCCCCAGCACGAACAGCCCGCTGGAGGCGTTGTCGGCGACGGTGTCGCCGAAGGTGATGTCCCAGCCGGCGATCCGGCTGTCCACGATCTCCAGTGCGGCGACGGCGTAGGCGACCGCGCCGCGCACCTGCTCGGCGTCCAGCGGTCCGTCGGCCAGGTCCGCACCGAGCACGAAGGCGATCTCGGCCTCGGTCTTGGGCTGCAGCAGCCGGTCCGAGGGGACCTCGGGGAGGTCGCTGACGTCCATGTCGGCGAAGAGGACGCCGAAGTCGGGGCGGTCGACGCCCAGCTGCTTCTGCACGGCCGGCGAGGTGAGGCCGATCTTGCGGCCGACGACGCGCGCGCCGCCGGCGAGCCGGGCGTCGGTGAGGCGCTGCTGCACGGCGTAGGCCAGGTCGACGTCGTCAGTACCGATCAGGTCGCGGACCGGGACGCAGGGAACGCCGGTCTGAGCGGCGGTCTGCAGCCGCTCCGCGGCCTGCGTGACGACGTCCCGCTGGGTCGAGACGGACGGTGTGCTTGCGTGAGTCATTGCATCCCTCGGGGTTGGCGCTGTGTCTTCACGATGGCGGGAGTCGGCCGGCTGCCCCTAGTGCGGCGTTCGGCTCAGTGGAACGTCGGGCGAGAATCGACCCGACACCCGCCGCCGCAGCCCGGACGGCGGTGGTGGCCGCTTCGGGCCGGAAGCGGGGAACGGGGCCGGTGATGCTGATCGCGCCGACCGGCTGGTCGAGCGGATCGAGGATCGGCGCCGCGACGCAGGCGATGCCGACCGCGGACTCCTCGTGCTCGAACGCGACCCCCGCTTCCAGGATGCGTTCCAGCTGCCGTCGCAGCAGACCGGGGGCGGTGATGGTCCGGGGGTGCGCCGCGGAAGGCCATCGGCCACGACGTGGGCGAAGAGCTCCGCCGGCGACCAGGCGAGCAGTGCCTTGCCGATGGCGGTGCAGTGCAGCGGCATTCGGCCACCGACCCGCGAGGGGGCGTCGGCCTGCCGGTGGCCGCCGATCTTGGCGACGTAGACGACGCTGTCCTCGTCGAGCACCCCGAGGTGGACGGTCTCGTGCGTGCGCTCGTACAGGTCCTCCATGAACGGGGTGGCGATCTCCAGGAGGTCCCGTTCCATCGAGGCCCGCATGCCGAGTTGGAAGACGCGGTTGCTCAGCCGGTAGCCGTCGTCGCGGCGGTCCAGCAGGCGGGCGTCGACCAGATCGGCTACGACGCGGTGGAGCGTGCCCTTGGCGATCCCGGTGCGCCGCGCCAGCTCGGCCAGGGGGACGCCCTGATCGTCGGCACGGAAGGCGAAGAGGACGGCGACGACCTTGCCCAGCACCGTGTTGAGGTCCACCGTCGGCTCGTGCGCCGCCAGCCCACCTAGGGCCATCGGGTCCTCCTCTCGGGGGCCGAGCTCGATCGAGGGGGTGACCCGGCGCCGGAATGGCGCCGGGTCACCGTGCGTCACTCGAAGCTGTAGCTCTCAGCGCTGGGCCCTTCGAAGGTCGTCAGCATGCGCAGACCACCTGGCACTGCCTCATCGACCTTCGTGACGTACACAGTCCGGAGCGGCGGCTCGCCGACCTCGGTGTAGTCGACAGGGGCGGGGTAGAGCCCCTCCAGGTCGAGATCGGCGGTCTCCCGCATCGCGGTCACGACGCCCTCCGGAGTCAGGTCCCCGGCGTCGCAGGCGCGCTCGATGGCGTCAGCGAGCAGCTCCGCCTGGGCGTAGGCGAGCGGAACCTCCCAGCCCTTGGCGCCGTCGGGCGCGACCTCCTCGTACAGCGCGGTCGCATCCTGCACCCCAGGCTCCTCGGCCGCGTAGGGCGCGATGCTCTGGACCGTGTACCCGTTCTCGATGAGCGCCGGGCCCGCGGGGGTGTTCAGCAGCGCCGGGTTGAAGGCAGGCGTGTTGCTGAGGATCGGCACGTTGACGTCCAGAGAGGCGAGCACACCGGCGATCGAGGCCAGTTGCGGAGGAGCCGCCGCGACGATCACAGCCGAGACACCTGCCTGCTGGAACGCCGCCGCCTGCGCCGACAGGTCGGTGTCTCGTGGAGTGATCTCCTGGGAGACGATTTCCAGCCCGCGCTCGTCGGCCGCGTGCTGGGCCCCTGCCAGGGAGTCGCCGCCCAGGTCGCCGACGAAGTAGACGACCCCGACGGTGTCTCCCTCAGTGAGCCCGAGTTCGTCGACGAGGTAGTCGATGGCATTGGCACCTTCGACGCTGTACGTGGCACCTGGGATCTGCGCGGTCTCGTAGGGAAGTGTGGAACTTGCCCACCCCATCCCACCGACGTAGACGCGGTCCTCTTCGGCAAGGGGCATGACCGCCGGGACGATCGGCGAGCCCTGTAGCTGCTGGAACGCCAGCACGTTCGGCTGCATGCTGCGGTACAGCGCTACTGCCTTCTGCGGGTCGTAGGCGTGGTCCTGCACGTCGACCTCGACGGATCGCTCACAGATCCCGCCGTCCTCGTTCCGCGCATCCCAGTACGCCTGGGTCTCAGCCACCATCACCTCCGACGCGGCGGCGAACGGACCCGTCAGGTCGGTCAGGAAGCCGATGGTGATGGTGGAGTCGCTGACACCGTTGCCGGTCGCGACGTCGCCGCCGGCTGCGCCATTCCCCTCCGAGCCAGGCGCGGTGGTCGAGCAGGCGGTCAACGCAGCGAGGCAGCTTGACGCCACCAGCAGCGATCGGGTGCGGTGCTTCATCGGGTCGTCTCCTTCGACGAGGTAGGCACGCCGGCGGCGCGCGGATCGTGGGTGGTGCCGTCACCGGCCACGTGGGGTGGAACCGCCGGGTGCGGTGCCGGCGCGGTGAAGTCGTCGCGGTCGGGGGTCGATAGCCGCGCACGCCGTCGCCTCAGCGCGCCGGCGAGACCTCCCCGAAGGAAGAGGAGGACGGCGATGATCGCGGCGCCGTAGAGGAACCGGGCGAGCGTTGCTGCATCCAGCCCGCCGGTTCCCGGGGTCGCCAAGAACGGGAGATCGCCGCTGTACTGGGTCAGGATCAGAGGGAGTGCCGCCACGAAGACGGCCCCGGCCGCGGCACCGCCGACGGATCCGAGCCCGCCGATGACGATCATGACCAGGAAGTCGATCGACAACTGCAAGGCGAAGACATCGGGCGAGATGCGCGTGTAGGCGAGCGCCAAGAGGACGCCTGCCACACCGGCGTAGGCGGACGAGATGACGAACGCGGTGGCCTTGGCGCGGGCCACGTGAATGCCCATCGCCGCCGCAGCGGTCTCACTGTCCCGGACATTGGCCAGCGCACGACCGGTCCGGCTCGCCTTCAGGTTGACGGCGATCCACGCGGACAGGAGCGCAACGCCCAGGAACAGGTACCAGAGGCGGTGCAGACCGGTGAACTGGACACCCGCGATGGCAAGGAAGTCTGGATCGCGGTTGCTGAAGCTGAAGCCAGGGACGGAGAAGGGCTGGACCCCGCGCCCGTTGAACCCCCGCTGATGCCGTCGAGGTTGACGATGAGGTGTCGCGCTAGGAAGACCAGGCCGAGGGTTGCGAGCCCCAGATAGATGCCTCGCAGTCGTCCCGCGATAGGGCTGAACAGCGCACCAGCCAAGGCTGCGGCCGATGCCGCGAGAACGAACGCGAGCAACGGTGGAAGGCCGAGCCCGGGTACTGGAGCGTCGGCTTCGCCAGCAAGCCAGGCGTACGTGAAGGCGCCGACGGCTGCGAAGAACGCGTGGCCGAGCGACAGCTGGCCGGCCACGCCGACGAGCAGGGTGAGACCGATCGCTCCGACGATCGCGGCCATCGCGAACAGCCCGGTCTGGAGCCAGAAGCCGTCAAGCACGAACGGCAGGAGGATCGCGACAGCTAGCAGGGCAAGTGTCGCCCCGCGGCGGATGGCGTTAGACACGGACGGCCTCCTTGCGACCGAAAAGACCCGACGGTCTGACGAGGAGGACAAGGATCATGACGGCGTAGGGGACGACCTCGCCGAAACCCTGACCGAGGAAGTGCAGCTGGGCTTCGTAGCCGATGGCCAGGGAGCTGGCCACGCCGATGATGAGGCCCCCCACGATGGCTCCCGGCACGGAGTCGAACCCGCCGAGGACCCAGGCGGGGATGGCCGCCAGAGCGCTCAGGGCGAGGGAGGGCGCGACACCGG
The DNA here is from genome assembly GCF_023016265.1 of Blastococcus sp. PRF04-17. Classification (GTDB taxonomy): domain Bacteria; phylum Actinomycetota; class Actinomycetes; order Mycobacteriales; family Geodermatophilaceae; genus Blastococcus_B. The sequence goes on from NZ_CP095412.1 coordinate 1,474,575, forward strand.
GAGCCGGGAACGAGGCAAAGAAGATCCCCGCGATGGCCGCCAGAGCGCCGGCCAGTGCCCATCCGGTGGTCCCTGTCCTGGACAGGCGGATGCCCATGAGCGACGCCGTGTCACCGTCCGCCGCAGCTGCCCGCATGGCCACGCCGATCCTGGTCCGGGCGAAGAGGAACCAGAGGAGCGCGAAGACGACGAGAGCGACTCCGGCGGCGATCAGTCGACTCGCCGGCAGGGTGACTCCGCCCCACCGCACCGTGTCGGCACCCCACGGTGCCCCGATGGGAAGGATGTCGTTGCCGATCTGTCGGGTCAGCTCGGTCAGCAGAAGGATGTCGACACCCAGCATCAGGATCGCCGCGGTCGCCGGTGTGGGCTCGGCGAGGTTCCGTACGAGCACGGTGTTGACGAGAACGCCGAGAGCGGCAGAACCGAGGATGCCGATCACGGCCGCCACCCAGAAACCGGTGTGGGGCTGAAGTACCGCGACAATGTAGGCACCGGCCAGCAAGACCGAGCCGTGGGCGAAGTTCAAGACGCCGGTGGACGTGAAGACGATGACGAAGCCGACCGCGATCAGACCGAGGATCAGGCCGATGGACAGGCCGTTCGCCAACTGCGTCAGGAAGTAGCTCATGCGGCGGCCGCTCCGAGGTAGGCCTGTAGGACCGCGGGGTTCCGCTGGACCTCGTGTGGCGGGCCTTCTGCGATGCACTTTCCGAAGTCGAGAACGGTGATGCGCTCGGCCAGCCCCATCACGAACGGCATGTCGTGCTCGACGAGCAGGATGGACAGGCCGAGTTCCTGCTGCACCGTCCGGATGACCGCCGCCATCTCCTGGGACTCCCCGTGGGCCATGCCCGCTACTGGTTCGTCCAGGAGGAGGAGCGCCGGCTCGGCGGCGAGCGCCCTGCCCAGCTCGACGCGCTTCCGATCGCCGTAGGAAAGTCCGTGAACCTCGCGGTCGAGGAGGTGCGTGATGGAGAGCAGCTCAGCGATCTCGCTCACCACGGCACGATGCGCTCGTTCTTCCCGGCCGTTGCGCGGTAGCCGGAGGGCGTTGGCGATCGCCCCGGCCCGCAGCACACGGTGTCGCCCGACGAGGAGGTTGTCCTCGACGGTCGCTTCCAGGGACAGCGAGATGTTCTGGAAGGTCCGCGCGATACCCAGCTCGTTGATCCGGTGCGCGGGGAGGTCGGTGAGTCGTGCTTCGCCGTACCGGACCGCCCCGCTCGTCGCTCGGTAGGCCCCGCCGAGCACGTTGATGCACGTGGATTTGCCGGCGCCGTTGGGGCCGATGAGGGCGTGAATGGTCCCCGGCTCGACGTCGAAGGACACGTCGGACAATGCGGTGACGCCGCCGAATCGCACGGTCACCTGATCGACGTGGAGCGGCAGCACCTCCCGGCGGGGGCGGCCATTCCCTGGCAGGGTTGGCGCGGGTAGAGCCGGCTCGTTCGGCTGCGCTGGCGATTCCGCGATTCCGAGATAGCGGTTGCGCACGTCCTCCGTTGCGGCCAGTTCGTCCGCCGGCCCGGACGCCGTGACCTCTCCGACTTCGAGCACGTAAGCCGTGTCCGCCACCCGCAGACCCATCATCGCGTTCTGCTCGATGAGCAGAACCGACGTACCTTGCGCGTGGATCTCCTGGATGATCTCGCCGATCTGGTCGACGAGGATCGGCGCGAGGCCGAGTGAGGGCTCGTCGAGCAACAGCAATCTGGGTGCGGTCATCAACGCTCGGGCGATGGCCAGCATCTGTTGCTGGCCACCAGAGAGAAGCCCTCCGCGCTGTGACCGTCGCTCGGCCAGGATCGGAAAGAGCTCGAGCGCCCGGTCGTACGCCTGCGCAGCGGCCCGCTTGTCCCGCACTGTGTAGCCACCAGCGCGAAGGTTCTCGTCGACGGTCAGGTCGCGGAAGATCCGACGCCCCTCGGGCACCTGAACCAGCCCGGAACGGACGATCTCCGACGTGTCGCGCCCCGCGAGGTCTCGCCCATCGAACCGGACGGTTCCGGCAGTGACCGCTCCCCCAACATGCCCCAGGGTGCGAGAGATCGCCCTCAGCAGGGTCGTCTTTCCCGCCCCATTGCTCCCCAGGACGGCGACGACCGAGCCCGGCTCGACCTTGAGCGAGACGCCTTTCAGCGCCTGCACCGCCCCGTCATAGGACACCGACAGTGCGTCGACTTCGAGAAGCGGCGGAGACATCGAAGACCTCTCGTGATGGGGCGTCGGTCTGGTGCGAGGAGCGATCCCTTGCGGACGAGAGGCGCCCATGGACCGTGGAACTGCACGACGATGTCCGCCTGACTGGCGGACTAGCATGCTAGCGTGCACAGTAATGCCGGTCACACATGAACGCAAGACCGGCGCGGGCGTGGCGCCGTAATAGCGAGCCCTGACTTCAGCCGGCTTGACGACTCTCGATGCCGCCGCTGCCGTGGACGAGCGATGCCAGCGTCGGCGCGAGGAGGGCGCGCGTATGACGCCCGACGTTGAGCTCGCGAAGGAAACCGAGGTCCTGAGAAACGTCGACGTCGTGCCGCAACGTCGCGACGCTCAGTGGCACCGCCACTGCTCCGGATGCCGCATGTGCGCTCGCGGAGTCCACCCCGAAACACGGACGAAGGGCGTCGCCCCGCGCACTGGTGAGCAGTGTCGTCCCAGTTCCTCGATGGTCGGCCACGAAGGCGCGCGGGTGCCCATCGGCGAAGGCGAGGGCTTGATCGAGGTCGTCGGCACGCAGCCCGGGCAGGTCCGCAAGCAGGACAGCGGTGCCCATACCCGCCCGATCATCCAGCTGCTCAGCGCCTCGTACTAGGGCCCGGTTGAGGTCGCCCTGCCCCTCGTCGGGAAGCACGTGGACCCCCAACGTCGGGGCAATGCGTTGCAAGCTCGGCTCGTCGGTCAGCACGGTGATGTCTCGCACCCGAGAGGCCTCAGCAGCCGCCTCGACCGTGTCCACCGCCATTGCAAAGACCAGTTGCGCCCGCAAGGACGGCGTGAGTCCCGTCAGCCGAGACTTCGCAGACGAGAGGCGCTTCACGGGGACCAGCAGGTGCCAAGGCGTCCTATCCGGACCTTTCCGCATCAGCTGAGGGCCACCTCTGGGAGGGAGGCTCGGTTTCGGTCGACATGGCGCAGGGCCAGGCCGCTACGGGTGCGGTAGCGCTTGTTGACGGCGATCAGGACGGCGGTGAACGGCTCGAGCTGGCGCGCCTGGCGAAGCGGGCCGACGTCGATGCCCGGGGTACCGGTCACGGCCGCCGCGAGGTTGAGTGCGGTGACGCGGGCGCGGTCGTCGTCGGCGCACACCAGCACGTCCTCGCCACTGAGGTCGTGGCTGAGCTTGAGCAGGCTGGGCGCGGACAGGTGGTGGAAGGCAGCGGCAACTCTGCTGTTCGGCAGCGACGCCGCTACCTGCTCGGCGGCGCTGCCCTCGACCACGTCGAGGCCGTACGGACCGGTGACGTCGAAGCCGAGGGGGTTGATCGCCGAGATCACGACTGTTTCGGCCAGGGGGTCGGCGAGTTCGCGGATGCTGTCGCCGGAGGGGTCCCAGGGCGTGGCGAGGATGACGACGTCGTGAGTGGCGGCGGCTTCGGCGTTGGCGGCGCCGAACAGCAGCCGCTCGACGTCGACCGCCGGGGCGAGGGACTCGGCGAGCTCCGCGGCTGACGCGGTCGCGCGATCGGCATCGCGCGACCCGAGCGTCACCCGGTGACCGGCGGCGGCCAGCCGGGCGGCCAGGCCTCGGCCGAGGGCACCAGTGCCGCCCAGGATCGCGACAGGCTGACGGGTCGAGACGGCGGTCATCGGATGCTCTCCACGGCAACGAGGGGAAGGAAAGTGCGCGGACGGCCCTCTCCGGGCTGGAGGTCGGCCGGCACGCGGCCGTAAGTGGTGGTGCGCTGTCGGGTGGGCCGCCCGATCTCGGCCGCCAGGGCTTGCAGCTGGCCGACGGTGCGCTCGGAGCCGTGCTCGGAGCCCGCCATCCGGCTGATGGTCTCCTCCATCAGGGTGCCGCCCATGTCGTTGGCCCCACCGGTGAGCAGCTGCTGGACGCCAACGTCGCCGAGCTTGACCCAGGAGCACTGGATGTTGTTGATCCGGCCGTGCAGCAGCAGGCGGGCGACGGCGTGGACGGCACGGTTCTGCGCGGGTGTGGGGCCTGGGCGGGCCACGCCGGCCAGGTAGAGCGGGGCGTTGGCGTGGACGAACGGCAGGGGCACGAACTCGGTGAACCCGCCGGTCTGGGTCTGGATGCGGGCGAGGGTGCGCAGGTGCGCCACCCAGTGATGGGGGGCGTCGACGTGGCCGTACATCATCGTCGCCGTCGACGGGATGCCCAGCTCGTGCGCGGTGGTGACGACCTCGATCCAGGCCGCGGCGGAGAGCTTGCCCTTGGTCAGCACCCAGCGGACGTCGTCGTCGAGGATCTCGGCGGCGGTGCCGGGGATGGAGTCCAGGCCGGCGTCCTTGGCCGCGGCCAGCCAGTCGCGGATCGACAGGCCCGTGCGGGTCGCCCCGTTGACCACCTCCATCGGGCTGAAGGCGTGCAGGTGCATGTACGGCACCCGAGCCTTGACCTCGGCGGCGATGTCGAAGTAGGCGGTGCCGGGCAGATCGGGGTGGATGCCGCCCTGCAGGCAGACCTCGGTGGCGCCGCGTTCCCGCGCCTCGACGACCCGGTCGCCGATCTGGGCCAGCGAGAGGGTGTAGGCGTCGGCGTCGGTGCGCCGCTGGGCGAAGGCGCAGAAGCGGCAGCCGGTGTAGCAGACGTTGGTGAAGTTGATGTTCCGGTTGACGACGTAGGTGACGTCGTCGCCGACGGTGTCCCGGCGCAGGCCATCGGCGAGAGCGCATAGCGCCTCCAGCGCCGGGCCCTCGGCCTCGAGCAGTGCCAGCGCGTCTGCGTCCGACAGCCGGGCCGGGTCGGCCTCGGCGTGCCGCAGCGCAGCGCTCAGGTGCGCGGGCAGAGGCGCCGGCGCGGGTGCGCCGGTGCGGGCGGCGTGGTCCCGCACGGCGTCCCAGTCGCCGTAGACGGTGTCGAAGTCGCCGCGGCGGTCGTCGCTGCGGCCGCTGGTGTCGACCTCGCGGTGCAGCGCCACGCGGCCGCTGGCCTGAGTGCCGAACTCCGGCTCCTGCCACGGCAGGCCCACCGGCCGGGCGTCCTCGCGGGCCAGACCATCGGGATCGGCGAGCGCGTCGACGTGCGCCCGCAGCCGCGGGTCGAGCCACGGCTCGTCGAGGTAGGGCGGGTAGACCGTCAGCCGTTCCCGCAGCTGGAAGCCGGCCCCGGCGGTGCGGCGGGCCAGCTCCTCGATCGCCGGCCAGGGTGCCTCGGGGTTGACGTGGTCCGGGGTCACCGGGGAGACCCCGCCCCAGTCGTCGATGCCGGCGCGCAACACCGCGTCGTACTCCTCGCCGACCAGGTTCGGCGGGGCCTGGATCCGCGTGCCGGGGCCGAGCAGCAGTCGGGCGACGGCGATCGTGGCGACCAGATCGTCCAGCTCGGCGTCGGCGTGACCCCGCATCGCCGTGTCGGGCTTGGCGCGGAAGTTCTGAATGATCACCTCCTGGATGCCTCGGTATGTGCGGCTGATCTCCCGCAACTCGAACAGGGCGTCCACGCGTTCGGCCAGGGTCTCGCCGATGCCGATGAGCAGGCCGGTGGTGAATGGCACCGCCGTGCGGCCGGCGTCGTGCAGCACCTGCAGCCGCACCCGGGGCTCCTTGTCCGGGGAGCCGAAGTGCGGGCCGCCCGGCTCCGACCACAGCCGGGTGGCGGTGGTCTCGAGCATCATCCCCATCGACGGCGCGACCGGCTTCAGCCGCGTCAGCGCTGCCCAGCTCAGCACCCCGGGGTTGAGGTGCGGCAGCAGGCCGGTCTCCTCCAGCACCGCGATCGCGCAGGCCCGCAGGTACTCGAGCGTGCTGGCGTAGCCGCGCTCCTCCAGCCACTGCGCGGCGGCCGGCCAGCGGTCTTCCGGGCGGTCGCCGAGAGTGAACAGCGCCTCCTTGCAGCCGGCGGCCGCGCCGGCACGGGCGATCTCCAGCACTTCGTCCCGCTCCAGGAACGGGGCGTCGAGCCGGTGCGGCACGGTGGCGAACGTGCAGTAGTGGCAGCGGTCCCGGCACAGCCGGGTCAGCGGGATGAACACCTTGCGGGAGTAGGTGACGACCCCCGGCCTTCCGGCCGCGGCCAGACCCGCGTTCCGGACCCTCGCCGCACTGGCGGACAGGTCCACCAGCGTGTCCCCGCGCGCGTGCAGCAGCGTCTCTGCCTCGGTGCGGTCCAGCGCCGCCGAGTCGCGGGCGCGGCGCAGCGCCCTGCTCATGGCGCTGGGAGACGGCCGAACGCCGGCTGGCAACCCTGCAGCACTGTTGGTCACGCGGTCTCCGTCTCGGTGTTCGTGCGATCGCGTCCGGCGGGGCGGGCGCGTCAGCCGCTGCCCACCCCGCCGGCGTTTCGTGGGAAGGCCGCTCAGGCCGGTGCGTTCTCCTTGGCGGAGAGCGCGGTGGTGATGTCGGCGGCCGACGCGATCTCGGCGAGCAAGCCGAGAGATTCGATCGAGGCCTGGTGGGCCGCCGGCGTAGCGGCCGAGCAGGCGTCCTCGACCACGATGACCCGGTACCCGAGGTCGCTCGCCTGCCGGGCCGTGCCCTCCACCGAGGCGTTCGTGGCCACCCCGGTGAACAGCACCGTCTGGACGCCCCTGCTCTGCAGCAGCTCGTGCAGGCCGGAGTCGGTGAAGCCGCCGACCCGCTTGTGGGTGACGACCTCGTCGCCCTCACCGGGGGCGACCTCGGCGACGATGTCGGCGAGCGGGCTGCCGTCCTTCAGGCAGCCGGACTGGGCCACGATGCCGAGCAGCGGCGAGTTGGCGTTGAGGTCGGAGTAGTCCGGCTGCCACGCCACCCGCGTGTAGACAACCGGGACGCCGGCGGCGCGGGCGGCGTCGAGCACGCCCTTGGTGACGTCGAGGACATTGCGCTCGGCCACCTGCTGGTGGAAGAAGCCGGCGAATGCTCCGTCGGGGCCGACGATGTCGCCCTGGTAGTGAACGGCTACGACGGCGGTGGTGCGGGGATCGAGCTCCATTGCGGGTCCTCCGGTAGGTGGGGTGGGGTTCAGGCGCGGGCGAGGATGGACGAGCCGATGTCGTTGATGTCGCGCTCGGCGGTGTACGGGTTGGACAGGAAGACCTGAACCAGGTCGACGCCGGACTCGGTCATCAGCTGCGCCTTCTCCAGCAGCTCGTCGGGAGTGCCGTAGAGGCACCAGTAGTCGACGAGCTGCTTGGTGATCAGCGGCCGGTGTGCGGGGGTCAGCCCGCGCAGGTACTGCTTCCACACGTCGAGGTAGTGCGGGCGGTCGGTGGCATTCGGGTCGCCGAGGTAGGCCATGGCTGCCTGAGTGGAGGCCTGCACGATCTCCTCGCCGAGCTCGTCGACGTGCTGGTTCATCAGACCCACGTTGGTCAGGCAGGAGCTGATCGGACCCGAGCCGAAGCCCTTGTCAATCCCGTCCTCCCAGGTCTCGCCATCGCGCAGCTGGTAGAACCAGGCGAGCCCACAGAGCTTGACCGAGCCCGCCGGGCGGCCCGCGTCGGCGACGGCCTTGTCCAGCTCGCGACGGATGAGGCCGATCATGTCGGGGTTGGGACCGAGGCAGTAGACGACCACGTCGGCGTACTTGGCGGCCTCGTGCAGACCCTTCGGGCCGCCGGCGGCGACCCAGATTGGGACGCGGTCCTTGATGTTGTACCAGCCGGCGTCGGGGTCCAGGAACTCGATCTCGCGCTGCTCGCCCAGCCAGTCGTGGACCACGCGCTCGCCGTGCAGCAGTCCGCGCGACACCTCCAGGGCGTCGGTGAGCTCCTTGATGGTGGCGGTGCGGTGCCCCATGGAGCGCAGCGCGTTGTTGGCCGTGCCGATGCCGAGGAACGTCCGCCCCGGGGCGAGGGCGTTGAGCGTCGCGATCGAGTTCGCCGTGACCGGCGCGATGCGGGTCAGCGGGTTGGTCACCTGGGTGCCCAGCTGGATCGTCGACGTCTGCTGGGACGCGATCGCCAGAAACTGATAGGGGTCGCTGAACAGCAGCGGCCCCTCACCGGCGCCGAAGTGGGTGACGCCGAGGCCTTCGGCCTGCTTCACCATCTCGATCTGGTCGATCTTGGCGCAGGTCCCGATCATGAAATCCACTGCTGCTGCTCCTTTGCGGCGCCGGTCGCGGCCGGTCTGTGGAACGCCCGTAGCGGCCGAACGGGCGGATGGTGCATGTGGTCGCCCGGCGGGGGACCGGGGCGAGACGATTCGCAGCCAGTGGAGCACTGGCATGCTAGCGTCGCAGCAGGACGGTAATGGGGGTCACATCCACTGGCAAGCCCCTGTCGTGTCCGGCTTTCCTGACTCCCAGGTGTGAGCACTTGGCTCGCCGCGAGAGGACGACGCTGATGGACCACTACGCTCGACGAGTGCCAGCTGACGGAATCTCGCGCTTGCTGAGCGATGTCCCGTCGAGCGCCGCGACGGCCCGCCGGGGCATGCGCCTCGGATCGGTTGCCTACGAGCAGATCAAGGAACAACTGCTCGAGGGGCGCTGGGCTGCCGGAGAGCGGTTGTCGCTGGAGACGTTCAAGTCCCAGCTGGGGGTCAGCAAGCAGCCGGTCATGGAAGCGCTGCGCCGACTTGATGCTGACGGCCTGGTCGAGATCGTGCCGCAGGTCGGTTGCCGTATCGCGTCCTACTCACCGCAGGAAGTCGGCGACTTCTTCACCCTCTTCGCCGCGTTCGAGGGTGCGATAGCCGGAGTCGCGGCCGACCGGCGGACCGAGGAGGACCTCGTGACGCTGCGCGAGATGCACGGACGCATCGGCGAGTTGACGGATGAGCATGACGTCGGCGCTCGCGCGCACGGCTACCGGGTGCTGAACCGCGCGTTCCACGGCGTCATCCATCGAATGGCTCGTTCCAACCTCGTCGAAGAGATGAGCCTGCGCATGTGGGATCTCAGCGACTTCCTCATCAACACGGCGGGCGTCCCCCAGCCGCTGGCCAGCGCCCTGGACGACCGGCACGCCGATCACGACGCGATCCTGCAGGCGCTGATCGCCGGCGACAGCGCGGCGGCCCGCGCTGAGATGGAGCGGCACATCCTCGGCACCGTGCAGATCATCGGCGACGAAGGACGATTGGCCGCCGGACAGTGAACTGCCGCTCCGCCCTGAACCGACGGCTGGCACCGGCAGTGATTCGAGCCATGGAGATTCCCGCGCCGGTGCGCGTGTCAACCGGCTCGCGGAGAGCCGGTTGACACGCACAGCCTGCTGCGGTCGCGGGGACGCGCCGCACAAGATCAGTGCAGTGTGACCGTGGTGAGCCCGAAGCCCGCGATGAGCTCCCGGATAGGCCGGTAGTAGCTGTACTGGACCGTGTACCGGCCAGTTGCACCGAGGGCGGCGTAGCCGGCGATCCAGGTCCGGACCTCGTGTGCGGAGTTTCCGGCGATCCGGGTCATCTCGTCCGGAGTCCACGCGTCGAGCGGGGTGAGGTCACCCGAGGCGAGGATCTTCAACAGCTCCTGGTCCCACTCGGGCGCGAGGTCCTGGATCGTCGCCGTGCCGGCGGCGAAGTCCCGGGCCGCGGCGATGACGCGCTGCTGGCGCATTTCGCGCGCATCCGGCGGGAGGGGCTGCCCCTCCCCCATCAGCATGCGGCGCTGTTCCGGCGTGGCGGTGGCCATCCGCGGTACGGGCGGGTCGTGTGACAGCCCGCCTGAAGAGATGAGCAGGACCTTCTGGTGGAGGGTCGCCAGGTGGCGGCCGATGGCCTCGCCGAGCAGGCGGACCCGCTGCACCGGGGTGAACGGCGGCGCGACCGAGTTGATGAAGATGGGCACGAATGGCTTGGCGGTGATGTCGCCGTACATGATCTCCATCGGTTGGACGGCGCCATGGTCGACCTGCATGTCGAGCGACACGGTCAGGTCGATGCCGTCGGCGAGCACCGCCTCGGCGATGCCGCGGGCCAGGTCCTCCGGTACGTCCAGCCGGCCGGCCTGGCTGCCGTAGTCGCCGATGCTCTCGGCGGCGTAGCCGATGCAGAACGGCGGCATCAGTCGGTAGAAGAAGCCGTTGTAGTGGTCCGGGCCGAAGTTGACGACCACATCGGGGTCGAACTCACGGACGAATCGGCGGGCCTCCTCGAAGGCCGCCTCGAGCTCCGCCGACACCTCGGCGTCCAACTCGGCGTGCTCGAGCAGCGGACTGTGGCTCATCGCCAGCAGGGCGAGCGTCACGCGGACTCACCTCCCTGCGGCTGACGTCCGAGGAGGAAGTCGAGGTGGATGCGGTTGAAGGTCTCGGTCTGCTCGTACTGAGGCCAATGGCCGGCGTTTTCGATTACCGCCAGCCGACCATTGGGGATGAGGTCGGCGATGCGCCGCCCCTCGTCGACCGGGCCCGAGGGGTCCTTCGTCGTCCAGATGACCAGCGCCTCGGCCTGGATGGAGCGCAGGTCGTCGTCGGTGAGCATGTTGCGCTTGCGGGTCTCCAGGTCCTGCAGCGCCATGTTCATCTCGCACGCCTTGAGCCAGTCCGGCTGCTGGAAGATCATCTGCCGGGTCCGGATCAGGTCGTCGGTGACCATGGCGGGGTCGGCCATGAGCCACTCCAGCCGGGCCTTGACCCGCTCCCAGCTGGGATCCTTCGCCGCTTCCATGGACAGCGTGTAGAGCCGCTCCATCACCTTCGGGTTGGCCATGGTGCCGCCCATCGTGTTGAGCACGATGCGCTCGACCCGTTCGGGTCGGTCGATCGCGTACCGGGCCGTGACCCATCCGCCGAGGGACTCGCCGCTGAAGAACGCCTTCTGCGCACCCAGGGTGTCCAGGACATGGTCGACCTGGTCGACGTAGTGCGGGATCTCCAGCGGGTGGTCGGGCTTGGTGGAGTAGCCGTGTCCGATGAAGTCGAGCGCCCAGACGGAGAAGTGCTCGGCGTGCGCGGCGAGGTTGCGCACGTAGGCCTCGGCGTGCCCGGTGATGCCATGAAGCAGAAGGAGGACCGGCTTCGACTCGTCCCCCGCGTGCAGGTAGCGCGTGCGGTACGGGCCCGCCTGCAGGAAGCCTTGGCTGAACTCGACCTGGTTCAGGTCGCTCCAGACGCTGGTGTAGGGGCGGTCGGTCATCGGGCTCCTCCGGTGGCGTGCTCGGTGTCGTCGCGGTCGGCCGGCATGGCCATCGGCACGGTGATCGGGACTGCTTGGGTGCTGTACTCAGGGGTGTCGGTCTGCTTGCCGGACTGGGTGCTCACCGGTCGGCCGAGGACGGCGGTGAGCGCGTCCTCGAGCTGATGCAGAGCTTCGGCGTCGTCCCAAACAGCAGCGCTCTGTCGCCAGGCGACGTAGCCGTCGGGGCGAACGAGGATGGCACCAGCCTCGTCGATCTCACGAACGCGGTGCCAGTAGCCGTAGGGGTCGATGGTGCCGGGCTCGCCGACCACCACGGTGCGCAAGAAGGGCAGGTCTAGCTTCTGCGCAGCTCGCTTCCACGCCTGACCGGCGAGCCCGGTGAGCAGCGTCATCTGTCCCTTGCCGACGACGTCCAGGGTCGAGACGCGGATGCCGTCCGAGCCGACGAGCCAAGCATGGGGCAGCTTGGCGCCCGGACGGGTCCTGGCCTGCAGGTAGAGCTCGCGGTGGCGTGGCCACTCCTCCGTCCCGGCCGTCGCGTCAGGGACCACGGCGCCGGACTCGTAGCGCTGGTTGAGCTCCACGCCGTGCGCGTTGAACTCGGTGTTCTTCAGTTCCAGCGCCTCGTAGAGCCGCTCGCGGAGCGCTACACCCTCCGGGCTGGCCTCCTTCAGCTTGAGGAGTCCGTCCCGGACCGGGTCGTCGCTGTCACGGTCGAACCACTCGCGCAGTCCCGCATAGTCCTTGCGCGACTGATTGGCGCGGGCGACGACCTGCTTGCCGACCGGAACGCGTTCGGGGGTGTACGAGTCGAGCAGTCCTGGTCCGGCGTGCCCCTTGACGACGAAGGCCACCTTCCAGGCCAAGTTGAATGCGTCCTGGATGGACGTGTTCGACCCTAGGCCGCTCGACGGCGGGTGCCGGTGCACGGCGTCGCCGCCGCAGAAGACGCGGCCGACCTGGTAGTTCGTGGCGTGCTGTTGGTTGACGTACCACAGCGACTTGGTGACGATCTCGGGCTGCAGATCGGGGTCGCCGACGAGGGTGCGAATCTGTCCGATCACGACGTCGTCGCTCAGGTCCGGTTCACCCTTGGCCATGTCGAAGCCCCAGCCGGCGATCCACTCGGTCCACGGCGTGACGGCCCGCAGCAGCCCCATGCCGATCTCGCCGAAGCCGGCCTTGGAGTTGAAGATCCAGTGCAGGATGCTCGGCCGGTGGGCCACGAAGCGGCTCAGGTCGGCGTTGAAGCGGATGTAGGCCGTCCCGGCGCGGGCCAGCTCCCCTCGAACGGCAGACCGATCTGCTCGGCGACCTTCGACTTGGCTCCGTCGAAGGCCAGCAGGTAGCGGGCGCGCTGCTCGAACAGCTGACCGGAACGCACATCGCGGAACCGCACCGTGACGCCGTCGGAGTCCTGCTCGTGCGAGAGGTACTCGGTGTGGAAGCTGAGCATCGCGCCGCGGCTGGCGGCGTTCTTGATCAGGAGCGGTTCCATGAGTGGCTGCGGAAGGTCGAGCATCGTGCAGGGGCTGCCCTGCAGGTAGTCCCCGAAGCGCAGATCACCGGTCCCCCAGGTCTGCAGACGAACGATCTCCTCACCAGCCAGGCTGGTGGTGAAGAGCGTGTCGCCCATCTGGTCCCACGGGGTGGCGTACTTCTGCGCCTCCTGCTCCACGCCGAGGTCGCGCAGAACCTCGACGGCCCGTTGGTTGGTGATGTGCGCCCGGGGGCCGTTGGCCACCCAGGGGAACATCGTCACGGCGTGCACGCGCACCCCGTACGTGGCCAGCGCCAGGGCCGCGGTCCCGCCGGCCGGCCCGAGGCCGACGACGACGACATCGGTGTCGAATCCGCTGCCATCGTCCGGGAAGGGCACGAAGGCAGGCGGAGGAAGGGTCGTCTTGTCCATGGCACCTTCTCAGAGCTTGGGAGGTTCGCCGGATCTCGGACTTTGAGAGGCCCGTCGGCTCTGCTGCGTGACCGCGGTCACCGCTGCTGGCATTCTGGCATGCTAGTACGTGTGATGCAAGGCACCTCGTGGGGCCGCTCAACGTGTAGGCGTCGCTCCCTGGGTCAGGCAGGGGCGGGCTGCCACCGGGAGAAGTAGGCCTGCACGCCGGCGAGGAGTCGGTCCACAGCCACCGCGATGACCACGGCGGCGAACGTGGCCGCCCAGACCACGTTGACGTCGAAGCTGTTCTGGCCCAGGACCATGAGATAGCCCAGACCGGAGTCCGCTCCGGTGAACTCGGCGACGATCGCGGCCTGGATGGCGAAACCGAACGTGATCCGAGCCGAGGTGCCGACCCAGAGCACGGCCGCGGGGAGACGGGCGTCCCGGATGACCTGCCATCGCCCGGCGCCCAGCATCCGGGTGTGGTGACGGACGTCGGGATCGACGTCCGCAACCCCCGCCGCAGTGCTCACGATGATCACGAAGACGATGACGAAGGCGACGTGCACCATGCGCGATGCCATCGAATAGCCGAGCGCGACCGCGAAGAACGGGTAGAAGACCAGGCGCGGGAACCCCTGCCAGAAGGCGATGAAGGGCGAGAGCACCCGCCCGACTGCGTCGAACGTCCCGGCCACGGTGCCCACGAGGATCCCGATGACCAAGGCGAACCCGTACCCGACCACAGTCGCCGTCACGGTGGTGACGGTGTTGCTCACGAGCGTGCCGTCCGAGAGCCAGGTGCCGATGTTGTCGAGGATCCGCGACGGCGTACCGACGATGAAAGCGTTGATAACTCCGGCAGTCGCCATCCACTGCGAGGCACCTAGGAGCAGCGCCACGAACGCAACCTGGGCGAGGACCATCCACAGGGCGCCGAGAGACCGGCAGCGCGGGGTCAGAACAGTCGCCACTGGGTGAACCTCCGCTCGACGTGGGCGAGGGCGCGATCGGCCAGGAGGGAGATGACGGCGATGACCGTCGCTGCTCCCACGAGGAGGGCCGGGTCCCCGAGGATGTTGCCGCGGGTCAGGTAGGAGCCGAGTCCTTGTGAACCACCGAGGTACTCCGCCAGGGCCGCACCGAGCACTGCCCAGACCACGGCCAGACGCAGGCTCGTCATGAGCCACCCGGTGACCGCCGGCACGTAGACCGACCGGGCGAGCCAGCCTCGTCCCGCACCCAGGACCTTGGCGTTGTGCACGTACACGGTGTCGATGGAGGACAGCCCGCTGAACACGTTGAGGTAGACGATCAGGAAGATCAGCGAGGCAACGAAGACGGCCGCCGACGTCGTTCCGATGCCGAACCACAGGATGAACAGCGGGGCCAACGCGATCCTCGGGACGGCGTTCGCGATCACGAGGAACGGCGCGATGAATCGGCGGACCAGCGCGAAAGGCCACGTCAGCGCCACTGACAAGCAGGCCGATGACACCCCGAAGGCGAAGCCGACCGCTGCGCTGCGCACCGTAATCCCCACGTCTTGCCAGAACAGCGGGTCGGTGACGAACAAGCCGAGCTGCCGGGTGACCAACACCGGCGAGCCGGTGATGGTCTCGACGACCGGCACCCGGTTGGCGGCCAGTTGCCACAGGCCGATCAGCCCACCCCACAGGAGCACCTGCGCACCGAGGATCCTGGCCGACTGGGGAATGGCCGGGCGCAGCCGAGCCGCCGACCCGAGTGCGGCGGGGGCGGTGGACGTCGTCACGAGGACCGTCCTGGCGCCGTGCCGGCATCGATCGGGGTCACCTGGTCGCGGAGGTCGCTCCACAGCTGCTCGTGCATGTGCGTGAACTGCGGGTCGAAGCGCAGTTCGAGCAGATCCCGTGGGCGACCGAGAGGCACGGGCCGATCCGTGAGCACCGTGCCCGGGCCGCGGGTCATGGTGACCACACGGTCCGAGAGCCCGACCGCCTCCTCGAGGTCGTGGGTCACGAACACGACGGTCTGCCGCGTCTCCTCCCACAGTGCGAGCAGGTCGTTCTCCATGAGGTTCCGCGTCTGCGCGTCGAGAGCACTGAAAGGCTCGTCCATCAGCAGGACGCGGGGACGGAGCACCAGGCTGGCCGCGATGGCGACCCGCTTACGCATCCCCCCGGAGAGCTGGTGCGGGAAGGAGTCGTCGAAGCCCTGCAGTCCGACCCGGGCCAGCCATTCGCGGGCCTGGGCGTTGGCGTCCCGCTTCGAGGCCCCGCGGTAGCGCAGCCCGAGGGCGACGTTCTGCAGAGCCGTCTTCCAGGGAAGCAGCGCGTCCCGCTGGAAGACGAAGCCGACGTCGGCGTGTGGGCCAGTGCGCGCCGTGACCGGCTGGCCCAGTACGGACACCGCGCCCGCGGTGGGAGGACGGAGCCCCGCGATCACGTAGAGGATCGTCGACTTACCGCATCCGACGGTCCGACGATCGAGACGAACTCGCCGTCCCCGATGGACAGGTCCACCGAGGCGACCGCCGTGTGCGCCCGCCCCTTCGAGACGTAGGTCTGGGTGAGGTTCTCGATCACGATGGCCGCCGGAGCGGTGTGAGAAGCGGACTCGGCCTGCACTGCGCGCTGCTGGGTCATGAGAAGTCCCTGGATGGTCGACATCGGATCAGCTCAGGCCGGCCGGGGCGTCGGCGCCGATCTCCTCGTACGCGGCCACGATCCGGCTGTTGTCGAACAGCTCGGCGGGCGGGGCGTAGGAGGAGTCGACGACGGCCACCAGCTGCGCCCCCGCGACCGTCTGGTCGATCTCTTCCTGGGAGAACCCTCCGGTGGCGCGGGTGAAGCCCGTGTGCGAGTACTCCCACAGCAGGTCCCAGTTGTCGGCGTTCGCCGCGACGAACTCGGCGGGCATGCCCTCGAGGACCTCGTCGGGGGAGGTTGCCGCGGCGAGCTCGGACAGTTCCCCGACGACCGCGGTGACGACGTCCTGCGTGAACTCCGGGTACTGGGTGACGAAGTCGGGCGACGCCGCGAGCACCGAGTTCAGCTGCTTCGCGATGGGCGAGGACTCGTCGTCCTGCGGGTTGGTGACCAGGTACGCCTCCCCCGACGAAACGGCCTTGGCTGCGTTGTTCGGCGACGTCGACAGGATGTCGGCGCGGTCGGACTCAAGCACCGCCTGCGTCTCGGAACCGCTGCCCAGAGGGATGCGCTCGAGCTCCTCCCAGGTCAGCCCGGCGTCCTCTGCCGCAGACTTCAGGGTGATCTCCGAGATGGAGCCGACTCGCGTGAAGGCCCAGCCCCCGTCCTCGAATGCACTGATGTCGTCGCCGTTGGTCTGCTCCACCCGGGTGTTGGCGATGATCTGCTGGGACGGCCCGTCGAACATGTTCATCAGCGGCACGAGCTCGCCGCCCTGCGCCGTCACACCCAACACCGCGCTGCCCGGGACGATCGCGACGTCGACCGACCCCCTTCCAGGGCTGCCACCAGGTTGCTGCCCGACGGAATCGCCTGGATGGACAGCTCCACGCCCTGCTCCTCGAGGGTCTGGGTGAGTACGCCGTCCTCGCCGATGGCCCCGTAGAAGGCCGAGAAAGTGACATCGGGGCCGAAGACACCGACGCGCAGGGCGTCTGGGGCGGGCTCGCCGCCCGCACCCCCGCCGCTGTCACCGGACGCCTCGGCCGAGGCGTCCGGCGAGAACGGCAGCGCTGGCGACGAGCGCGGCGGCGAAGACCCGCTGAAGGGATCGCTTGGTCATGTGAGCTCCTTGATTGACATGTGACGCAGGCAACGTCGAGGCGGCGCAACCTTCGCAGTGCGCGTTGCGCTCGTCAAGGAAAACGACAGATGTTGAGGAGCGTTCCAGTCACCGGAACGGCACTCTTGCGCTGCCGCCACTCCGTCCACTCATCGACCCAGGTCTCACGCTGGTTGACGGTCGCAACACTGCGTGCGATGGTTCACGCCGAGTGGCGCCGACCACACGAGAGGGTGGGACATGACTACTGGACACGACGGCGACCGGCCACCGGCGGCTACCTGCCCGCGCGGGAGCCTGACTTTCGACCCGCTCGAGCCGGAAAGCTTCGACAGCCCGCACCAGGTGTACGAGCGGTTCCGCAACGAGTGCCCCGTCGCGCACAGCGATCAGTTCGGCGGATTCTGGGCCCTCTTCAAGTACGACGACGTGGTCGCCATGGCCAGCGACTCGAGCACCTACACGACGACGGTCCAGAACGTGGTTCCGAAGATCACCTTCACCGGGCGACGACCCCCGCTCCACTTCGATCCGCCGGAGCACCGCTCCTACCGACTGCCACTGAGCAGCCCACTCCGTACTGCCCACACGGCCGTGCTCGAGGAGCCGCTTCGGGAGTACGCGCGGAGCCTGGTCGCCGGGTTCGAGGAGCGGGGTTCGTTCGACTTCTCGAAGGAGTTCGCCCTTCCGTTCGCCGCGCAGGCCTTCGCCCTGCTGCTGCACTTAGAGCAGGAGCTCGTGCTTCGACTCCGCGAGACAACCGTCGAGTACAACCACCAGGTCCAAGCGATGAACCATGCCGAGGTCCGCCGGTTGAGCTTCGCCCTCTACGACGTGGCCCGAGAGATTGTGGAGAGCCGCAAGGCGAACCGGCTGGACCCCGCGACGGACATGGTCTCCAGCCTCCTCGCCGCCACAGAGGACGAGAAGGATCCCATCAGCGAGGAGATGGTCGTCGGCACCATCCGCCAGATGTTGGTAGCCGCCCTCGCAGCACCGCACGCCGTGATGGGCAGCGCCGCCGTCCACCTCGCCCGCGACATCGCCCTGCAGCAGCGGCTGCGCGCCGACGCCTCGCTCATCCCGGCCGCGGTCGAGGAGTTCCTGCGGCTGTACTCCCCCTACCGGGTCTTCTCGCGCACTCCTGTGCGGGACGTGGAGATCGGCGGTCAGCACATCTCCGAAGGCGAGCCGATCGCGATGATCTTCCCTTCGGCGAACCGGGATGCCGACGTCTTCGAAAGCCCCCACCAGCTACGTCTCGACCGCCCCGAGAAGCACATCGCCTTCGGGGTCGGCGTCCACAAGTGCCCGGCGGCCGCCTTCGCCCGCACGGAGATCCGTATCGCCCTCGAGGAGCTGCTCGCAGGGACGACGCAGTTCACCCTGGCCGGCGATGTCGAGATGATGAACTGGCTGGAGTTCGGGCCTGTCTCGGTGCCCCTGGCCGGCCCATCCCCCAGCCTGGACCGATGACCTCGTCGCATGCCGGGTCCCAGCATCTGCTGGTCACCCTCCTCGGGACGTACTTCTACGGCCAGCAGAAGCCCATTCCTTCGGCGTTCCTGGTGCGGCTCCTCGGCGAGTTCGGCGTGACCGAGGTCGGCGCCCGCAACGGGCTCAGCCGCGTGACGAAGCGTGGGCTCCTGGAGGTCTCCCGACCCGGCCGGAGCACCTACTACCGACTCAGCGACGAGGCTCACGCTCACCACGCGGAGCGGCTGAGCGAGATCTTGACCTTCGGCCTGGACCAGGAAACGTGGGACGGGACGTGGACGGTGGCGATGTTCTCGGTCGCCGAGCGGGACCGGGCACAGCGCCACCTTGCCCGGCACCGGCTGGGCACGATGCGGTTCGCGATGTTCTACGACGGCGTCTGGATTCGGCCCGGGTCCGTGGCCGAGCAGACCGTCATCGCGCTCAAGGATTTGGACCTGCAGAAGGCGACGGTGCTCAGCGGGGCGAGTGTCGACGGTGTCCACGGCCCGGGCGACCCGGTCCAGGCATTCGCGCTGGACGAGCTCGAGCTGCGGTATCGAACGTTCGTCGATTCCCTGGCGGTGCTGCAGAGCCGTATCGAGGCCGGCGAGATCGGGGCGGCAGAGGCGCTCCTGCAGCGCACCACCGTGATGCACCAGTGGCGCTACTTCCCTGACAACGATCCCCTCTTGCCGAGCGAACTCCTGCCGGAGACCTGGCCGCTCACTGACGCGCACGCCGCCTTCGTGAGCGTCTACGACGGCCTCGGGGAACTCGCGGATCTGCGTCTCCGACACCTGCTCGCCGACTACGCCCCCGAGCTTGCCGCGGACGTCAGATCGCTCACCAGCGACGAGGTCCGCGCCATGAACATCCCGCCCCGGCGCCTTGGATCACTGACCGGCATGGACCTGGCGGACAGCCCACTCGATCCGGACGACGAGGACTGACGATGACGACCAACGCGCCCGAGACCGGCAGTGACATCACGATCGTCGCGGTCGGAGACATCGGCCCAGACCGCGACGACGCCGGTGAGCTGTTCGAACTGAACCGGCACGTGTTGCAGGCCGCCGACATCACCTTCGGCCAGCTCGAGTTCGTGCTCTCCGACAAGGGATTCCGGCTCCCGCAAGTGCGGCACACCGTTCGCGCGAAGGCCGAGGACGCCAAGTCTCTCGTGGAGGCAGGCTTCGACGTGGTCTCGTTCGCGGGCAACCACTGCATGGACTTCGGTCCCGAGGCCATGCTCGACACCGCCGCCAACTTGAAGGCCGCAGGCGCCGAGCCCGTCGGCGTCGGACGAGACGCGCACGAAGCCCGACAGCCGGCCCTGGTGACGCGGAACGGAACCGAGATCGCCTTCCTGGCCTACAGCTCAGTCATGCCGCACAGCTTCTGGGCCACCGAGAACCGGCCCGGATGCGCCCCGATGCGCGCGTACACCGTCTACGAGCAGATCGAGCACGACCAGCCGGGCACCCCCGCCCGCATCCACACCTTTCCGCACCGCGACGACCTGGCCGACCTGGTTGCCGACGTCCGACGTCAGAAGGAGGCGGGCCGCTTCGTCGTCGTGTCTGTGCACTGGGGCATTCACTTCATCCCAGCCGTCATCGCCGACTACCAGCGCGACGTGGCGCACGCCGCTATCGACGCCGGCGCCGACGCCGTCATCGGCCACCACGCGCACATCCTGAAGGGCGTCGAGGTGTACCGGGGCGTGCCGATCTTCTACAGCCTGGCCAACTTCGCCATGGACACGCGCATCACCCCCGCCCACGTCGCGACGAAGGGCTTCCAGGAGATCCTCGCACTGAACCCGGACTGGATCCCGGACTACGAGTTCACCTTCAACTTCCCGCCGGACTCCAGAAAGACCATCCTGGCCCGGTTCACCGTCCGCGACGGGTTCCTCGTCGACGTCGGCTTCGTCCCCGGGTGGATCAACGACAACTCTCAGACCGAACCGCTGTCGTCGAACGATCCCCGGTTCTCCGACGTCGTCGAGTACCTCGAGGCCATCTCCCGGACTGCCGGCCTGCGGACCAGGTACGTCCCCGATGGGGACTTCGTCCGCCCCGTGCCGGCGGACGGGCCCTGCGGCGCATGACCGCCGTCGCGACCGGCGTCACCCGCCAACTGGCCGGGTTCGCGGTGGACACGAGGTGGAACGACATCCCGCCCGACGTCCGCGACACCGTGGCCCTGCACCTGGTGGACGCCCTCGCCGCGATGTACGCCGGCAGCACGCGCGCGTGGACCGGCGCCGCACGAGCGCACGCGCTGGCCGAGAGCGCCCCGGGTAGGTGCGGCATCGTCGGCTCTGCGGATCGGTTGCGCCCGGCCATGGCGGCATTCGTCAACGCCACGGCTACCCACGGGCTGGAACTCGACGACTATCACGTACCCGCCGCGGTCCACGCCGGGTGCGTCGTGGTCCCGGCCGGAATCGCCGTCGCCGAGGACCTGCAGGCGACGAGCCGGTCACTCCTCACGGCCCTGGCGGTCGGGTACGAGGTGGTGATCCGGCTGGGCCTGGCGATGTCCCCGGAGATGACGCAGGACCGAGGCTTCCACGTCACCGGCGTCATGGGTCCGCTGGGTGCCGCGGCCACGGCAGCCAACCTGCACCGACTGGACGCCGAACAGGCGGTGTGGGCGTTGGGCCTCGCCGCCGCGCAGGCCGGTGGGACCACCGAGTTCACCCGGTCGGGCGGTGAGGTGAAGCGCCTGCACGCCGGCTTCGCGGCGTCGGCCGGACTCCACGCGACCGCGCTGGCCGCACGAGGCGTGTCGGCCCCGGCGCATGCGCTGGAGGGCCCCCGGGGCTACGCACAGGCCTTCGGTGGGCGGCGAATCGATCTGGATCAGCTCACCGACGGGCTGGGGCACCGATGGCATCTCGACGGGCTCGGCATCAAGGCGTGGAGCACCTGCACCGGGAACCACGCCCCTCTGGCGGCTGTCGGGAAGTTGTGTGCTGAGGGCCTCGACGCAGCCGAAGTGGAGCGCATCGACGTCTACACCGACCGGACCACGGCGGAGCACTGCGGCCACGTCGGACCGCTCGTCAGCGACCTGACCGGTGCACAGTTCAGCCTGCACGTCACGCTCGCCATGCGGATCGCCCTCGGGGGCAACGACCCGGCCCACTACGCCCTCCTCGAGCAGGCCGGGTTCGCAGTTCCCGAGGTCACTCAGGTCGCAAAGCGCGTGCGGGTCTTCGTCGGCGACGAACAAGAGCGCGCCTTCAGCTCCGCGCCGAGTGCCCGAGTGCTAGCCCTCCTCCGAGACGGCACGACGATGTCGGCGACCGCCTCTGCCCCGGGGGCGCCGCACGACCCGTTCGGCTGGTCCGACGTCGAGCAGAAGGCGCACCGTGTGGCTGATGCGACCATGGGGACGGAGGTCGTCGATCGGATGATGAGCACCGCGAGGGCATGGGCTGTGAACGACGTCCCCGTCGCCGAAACCCTTCCGTGGACGGATGGCGAGCGATCGGCAGACGACCGCTGACCGCTCGGTCGACATCGAACTGCGATCTTGTCCGACGGCCGCGCCCCGTTCCGACCATGTCCATGAAGCCGCCTACACCGCGCCCCTCCCCCACCGGGACGGCCGTTGGTGGGACGGTTCCCACTTCACGGTGCCCGAGTCCCCCCTCGGACAGAGTTGCGATGTCGCGGGACACCGTTCACAGGTGTGCCGCGACATCGTTCACGTTGGGGCCTGTCGTTGCTCGCACTCAGGAGCGCGGGACCGGGGCGTCTCGCCGTGCGGTGAACTTGTAGAACAGGGAGCCGGCGTTCAGCGTCTCGATGTAGTCGAGCATGTACTCCTGGCCGATGTCGACTGGCCCGAGCTTTGGGAACTGGACCCGCGCCTGGGTCTCCTCCTTGCTCCAGCCGGCGGCCACGGCTTCCGCGACGGCCGCCTTCCAGCTGAGCAGAGCCGCGCTACCGGTCCACGTAGGAGAGATCGGTGACCGGACCGTGCCCCTGGACGACGGTGTCGACGTCGAGCGAGCGGATGATCTCGTGGGACTCCAGCCACTAGTCGACGTCACTGGTCATCAGCCATGTCTGGCACTCGCAGAAGACACTGTCGCCGGTGAAGACCATCCGCTCCTGCGGCACGTACACCGCGAGCTGACCAGGGGTGTGACCCGGCGTGTGCAGAGGTGAAAGTCATGGTCTCCGACCCGCAGCGAGAGGTCGCCGGTGAAGACGACCTGCCCCTTGTTCGGGTCCGCGTAGTACTCGTCCCGGTCCGGGAACAGCGCGATGCCGTCGGGGTCGTCGGTGGCCAGGGCTTCGCGGGCGTACTCGAACGGGTCGAGCTCGGGGGTACACCGTCATGAAGTTGTCGTAGAGCCCCTTGTGGTTGACCACCGTGCCGGCTCCGCGGAAGTAGTAGTTGCCGAAGATGTGGTCGACGTGGTGCTCGGTGTTGATCAGGTACTGCACCTCGCCGAACGTCACGACGAACCGGCGCATCTCCACCGCCCGGGTCGGCAGCTGGGGCGTGTCGATGACGACCGGACCGGCCGAGGTGACCACGAAGCTGCGTTGTACGCCGCGGCAGGCCTCCTGCGTCGGTTCGACGCCATCGGAGAGATCGACACGGTGACGGCGCGAGCCCTCAACGCGTTGGCCACGGCAACCTCTCGATGAACGGACCGTAGACGCCAACATCGCGCTGCCGTGCGCCGCTCAAGGGTGACTGTTCCCAGAGAGGCTTGGACCTCGAGGCCGTCGAGTGTGCCGGGCGCGTTGCGCACCCGCTACGAGACGTCGGCGGGCCAGCCGACCTGAACATGTCGTCCCCATGCCCGGTGAAGAGCGGCGGCGAGACGACGTGGCGCTGAGGCACACCGAAGGCACGAGACCCGCCTGACTTGAACCTGACCAGCGAGGATGCCCCTTGTAGTCCCCAGCCTTCCAAGCTGGCCATGCCGGTTCGATCCCGGTCACCCGCTCCACATACCGACGAGCGCGTATACCCGCCTGCCCAACTCAGGACGGCGTTGACGCGGCTCCTGTGAAGCGGGAAGCGCCCCACTGCGCCCGGCGACCATCTCCCGGAGCGTCCGCGTTCTCGGCCGCGGTACTGCCGGGCTCGACGCCGTCGTCGACGTCGGCGGCCTTCATCAGTTCACCAGACACGACTCGCTGATCCCGAAGTCGGACCGCGATCTGCTTCAGGTGCTGGCCTGACACACGGTTGCGGGCGACGTTCACGCCGTCGTCGCGAAACTACTCGGGGTAGGGCTCGGGCACGGTGAACATCCTTCCAGCGGCTACCTCGCAGCACCGCAGATCAGATGTCACCTACTCGCGCAGCAGTCCCCTTCACGCGAGGTGGTGTCGTCCGCCTGCGGGTCGATCTTGGCCGTCGACGAGGAACTGTGTGCTGTGGAAGGAGTCGGCCAACGGCGCAAGGTGATCGCGCACGACCGCCTGGTGCGCCGGGTGCTCCAGGTAGACATGGAAGGCGGCCGCATCGTCGAACTCCGTGACCAGCGCGTAGTCGGCATTCGTCGGCCTCTCTCCGAGGTCGCGCCCGTGGCGGGTTCCACGGATGAGGTCGATCTGAGCGGGCAGGGCGGCGAGAGCCGCGTCGAACCCGGCTACCTGCTCCGAGGTCGCCGTTTCCTTGAACTTGACGGTCACGCAGTGGATCAACACCTGGCGCTCTCCTGAAGACGGGGCTGGGGATGTGCGGGGTGCCGCCATCATTCGACGGCGGCACCCCCAGGCGGCGACTGCGGTCAACTCACACGAGAGCGAAGCCGGCGTAGTTGTTCTCCGCGGACTCGCGGCACTTGTCCAAGTACATGGTCAGACCGCCCGGGTAGGCCAGCAGTTCCTTCTTCTTGCCCGGAACGTTCGCGTTCATGTACCACGAGTTGGCCAAGATGAAGGTCGTGGAGTTGGCCAGACCCTCCAGGTGCTCGTGCCACTCGTTCTCGGCGTCGGGCGTGGCCTCGATGCGCGTCAGGTCCTTGTCGCGCATGTAGGTAATCGCCTCGACAACCCAGTCACCCTCGAGCTCCGCGCAGGTGGGACCATTGCAGAACGCCGACGGGCTCTGCGGTCCGTACACGTACATGATGTTCGGAAATCCAGCCGTTGCGCGACCGAGGAACGTGCGAGCGCCGTTCTTGAACACCTCAGCGTACGTCTCACCCTTCGTGCTGCGGATGTCGATGTCGGTCAGGCCTCCGGTGAAGGAGTCGAAGCCGGTGGCCAGGACGATCACGTCGAACTCGTGCAGCGTGCCGTCGACCGTGACGATTCCGTTCTGAGTGAACCGCTCAATGGGGTTCTCGTTGACGTCGACCAGATCGACGTTGTCCTGGTTGAACGTGTCGTAGTAGGTGTACTCCAGCGGGCAGCGCTTGGTTCCGAACGGGTACGGCGGGATCTCCGGGACCAGCTTCTCCGCCAGTTTGGGGTCCTTGATTCGAGGGAGCGTCCTCTCACGCCAGTAGGCGTAGATCTTGTCGCCAACCTCGCGGTTGAAGAACATGTCGGCGTAGCCCCCGAGCCAGACTTGCAGGCCACCCATCTCCAAGAGCTCGTCGCACTTGGCGTAGAACTCCTCGTCAGAGATCTCGGACGTCGGCGTGTAGATGACGTCGTAATCGAGTCCGGCGAAGGTCGTCTTGCGGTATTCGAACAGCTCGGGGTAGGACTTGCGGAGCTCGTCGTTCGCGGCCTTGTCGAGCTTTCGGGACTTCATCGGCAAGGCCGTCGGGGGGTCCGCTGGAAGACGGTCATCGACCCGACGTCGGGGGCGATGGTCTGGATGACCTGGACGCCACTGGCGCCAGTGCCGATGACGGCGACGCGCTTGCCAGTCATGTCATAGCCCTTGGGCCAGCGCGAGGTGTGGAAGCAGTCGCCCTTGAAGTCATTCTTGCCGGGGAAGTCGGGATAGAGCGCCTTGGACCCGGTGCCGAGCAGGGGTAGGAGGAAGCGCGTCCGGGTCAGGAAGGTCTCGCCGGTCTTCTCGTCGCGGGTCTCGACGGTCCACTTGTTCTCGTTCTCGTCGAATTGGGCGGCGATGACGCGCGAGTTGTAGCGAGTGTCCTTGGCCAGGTCGAGCTTGTCGACGGCGAACCGGAAGTACTCTGCGAGCTCCGGCTGGCCGGGGTAGACCTCCGACCAGTCCCACTCGCTCCAGATCCGCTCGTCGGAGAGCTGGTAGCTGATGCCGGGCGTGTCGACCCGGGCGCCGGGGTACTGGTTCCAGTGCCAGACGCCGCCGGCCTCGGAGCCGGCCTCGTAGAGCTTGACGGCAAAGCCCCGCGAGCGGAGCTTCTCGAGCTGGTAGATGCCTGCGAATCCACCGCCGACGACGAGAACGTCGAGCTCTTCGATCACGGGGACGGGGTCGGTGAGCGAGGTGTTCACGTGATGTTCCTTTCGCGACCTCGCAGCCCTATGTGGCTTGCTCGGCCCTGTGGTTGAAGAAGTGTCATTTCGGCGGTGGCGCTGGGGCTAGCACGCTCCTGGCTCGCGTGTCGCGCTGGTTGGTTGACGCCTCCGGCTCACGCCTGCGCGGAACGCGAGCGGCGACAGAACGCCGTGGACCGAAGTCCTCGAGGGACAACTCCTGGAGCGTGTGTCTCGCATCACAAGGCTGCCATGAGCCGGCAGGCTATGTCAAGCACCACTAACACAGACGCCCCCTAGGCCCGGGAGCGTTCGCTCCACTGGATCTGGCACGTATGAGCCAGGCTCGCCCATCTCGCGGCTTTGCGTACGAGGAACCGCGGACGGTTCCGGCCGGAATGCGCCCGCGGAGGAAATAGCCGCTAACACCATGAGCATCTCGAGCGACTACGGCTACGAGCACGATGTCATGAGTCGCTCACGATCCTGGGCCGTCGAAAGGAAGTTGCCACCGACATCGGGCAACACACAACAGCGCCGAGGCGGCTCGCCGGGCAGCAGCAGGTAGCCCAGTCCATCGATGACCAACAGGGCGGGGCCGGCGAAGAAGCGCATGGCGGAGGCCCAGCGCCCCGCGATCGCGTCGCGGTGGCAGCGGCGGGCAGGTCGGCGGCGGCGGCCGCGGGGGTGGGGAAGTACGTGCGGTAGCCGGCCTGCGCTCAGGCCGGCGCCAGGCCGACGGCGATGTGGATCTTGCCGACTCCCGTGGACCGATGAGCAGCACGTTCGTGGCGGTCTCCAGGTAGCGGCAGGTCACCAGCTCCTGGATGAGCACGCGGTCGACTCCTGGGGCGGTGTCGTAGTCGAAGTCGTTCAGGCTGGCGGGGCTGCGCAACGTGGCGAACCGCAGCCCCCCGGCCCTCCACCGGGCCCCGGTCGCGGCGACCTCGAGGAGACGCCTGAGGCCCGGACGCCACAGGTGCCCGGCCCGTTCACTCCTGCCCGCACGAGCCCCGTGACCTCAAGGGCTAGAGCTGGGTGCGCGGCAAGCGGCTCGCATGCACGTCGAGCCTGGTCAACGGCCACCGTCCGTCGCCCGCCGCTGACCTCGACATCGGGTCAGCGGCGAGCGGCGGAGTGACTGGATCGCTCCGCAGACCCGCCCCCGAGAGTTCACTCGCCAGGAGGTGCGCATGCGGGGTCCGAGGCGCTACGGCGCCAGCGGACCGATGACGACCTTCCAGGGGAAGATCTGCTCCTGCCGGACCACGCCCTGCGACGTGTAGGGGTCGTTCTCCAGCAAGGCCTTCAGCTCGGTCTCATCGCCCACGTCGAAGATCAACAGGGCGCCGCTGCCATCCTGCCAGGGACCGGCCTCGCGGATCTTGCCTCGGCTGACCAGCTCGCGCAGGTAGACGCCATGAGCGTCCTTCGCGGCGTTCAGGACCTGCTGGTCCTCCGTGTACTGCCAGATGACTGCGTAGTGCGCCATGTTGTCGTCTCCTTCGTGCTCTGAGTGGACGTCGTGTCGCTTCAGCGACCGACGTGGACGGACTTGCCCCTCCCGGCCACCTCGACCACTCGAGCGTCCGGCACCTGGTCGGCGGGGTGGGTGAACAAGTGCTTGATCTCGCGGTGCACCTACCCGTCGACCGCGTTCACGGCCACGGGTCAGCCAGACCTGCCGATCGGTCCTTCGGCTGCTCCAGCTGAGCAACTGCAGGCTCTACATCGCATCCAGCGCCGGAGCGCCACCTGCAGTGGAGATCTAGCCACAACCGTTGGGTGTTGTCAACGGCCGTTAACGGAACGATGCTGACGAGCGAGTCGGAGACGCGTGGGCCGGCTCGTCCAGTTGAAGGTGTTTCATGCGGATCCGCGCGGCCCGATTCCATGATCACCCAGCGAATTGTGCCCTAGTCGAAGAGATGGTTGTCCATAACTACTAACTACTCACGGGAAGTCTGGTCGGAGAGCGGGCGCCTCGTCAGCGCGGTCGGCAGAGCTCGCGGCCCGCTGCCGCACGTGGTGCGTGAACTGTTCGACTTTGCGAGGGAGCGGTCGGCCTGTCCCGGACGGGGATCCGCTAGGTCGCAGGCCGGACCGTGTCCGCCCTGGGTTCGACGAGCAGATGCCCAACAGGCTGGCCATCGCCACCGTTGACCGCCCGTTGCACCATGCCCACGTCTGCCAGACCGGCGGCGGCAGCAGGGGGCTCACCCAGGCACTCGCCGGTCAGGGGTGAGCCCATTGCCCTGAGCCCCCTGATCGGTTGTGGCCGCAGCTGAGGGCTTGGCTGCGGAGTGGACCGTGGAGGTTCGGTCTTCATGACACGGACCTTGCGATCACAATGTCGAGGTACCGGACACCAAATCGAG
Organism: Blastococcus sp. PRF04-17; assembly: GCF_023016265.1. Taxonomy (GTDB): domain Bacteria; phylum Actinomycetota; class Actinomycetes; order Mycobacteriales; family Geodermatophilaceae; genus Blastococcus_B. The sequence goes on from NZ_CP095412.1 coordinate 1,502,678, forward strand.
GTACCGACGTGCGGCGCCCTCGACACGGGCCCCCTCCGCGACCATTGGCCACGCGCCGTCAATGCCGCCGGCAACGGCCGCGCGGGAGAGAAACCCTTCCCAGAACCCTGGTGACCCGAACTCGCCCCGCCACTGGAGGGCGGGAAGGGTGACCCTGTGTAGGTGGTGTTCGTGGGTGGTGCCGATCGCGCCGTGTACCTGGTGGACGTTGCGCACTGCCACGGCTAGGGCCTGCGAGACGACGCTGCGTGCGACCGCGACGCGGAACTGGGAGAGCTCGCAGTCGAGTCCGCTGGTGAGGGCGTCGGCGAGAGCGGTGTCCACAGCAGCGCGGGCCAGCACGGACTCGGCGGCGATGTCTACGACTAGGTTCTGCACGGACTGGAACTTCGCTAGGGCGCGACCAAACTGGCTGCGATCGGTGGCGTATTCGATCGCCGAGGCGAGCATGCCGTCCATCGCGCCGACGCACTGCAGCGCACGAGCGAGCGCGCCGCGCAGGACGTACGCCTCAACGGCCGCGGTGGGTACGGGTGACCATGAGATCCCCTCTCCTACGGTGACGGAGCCGGTCGGAACTTCCGAGATGCCCTCGATGGCGATGATCGCCACATGGTCGAGGGGCACTTCCGCGAGTTCGTAGGTATCGCCGACGGGACGCACGCACAGGACGGTGGTGGTGGCACCGGCCCACGGAACATGGTGCGCGGTCCCCGCAGAATCGAGCAGCGCGACAGTGCTTGTGTGGTCGGACGAGTCGTCGACCCCAGCGGCGCGCCGAAGCGGCCCGGCCAGCAGGTCGGTCTCGGCGTACGGAACAGCCACGCCAGCGCCGGCCGCGATACGCAGGAGCGCGGCGGCTTCAACCCAACCGGCTCCGCTACCCCCGCTGGCCTCGGGCGCGGTGAGCCGAGCGACGCCGACCTCCCGCAGCGTCGACCACACGGCGTCGTGGTCGGGTCGGACGTAGGGCCCGGAGAAACCGGAGAAGACGTCGGAGAGCATCGCCTGCAGGTCCTCGTCGACGGAGAGGTCGGCGGTCATCAGCGCAGTCCCAATCCCCGCGCGATGACGCCGCGCAGAATCTCGTTCGTGCCGCCGCGGAGCGTGAAACCCGGGCGCTGGTGCAGGCCCGCGCGCAGCAGTCCGTGGATCTCGCAGACCGCGGCGCCGCTGTTCGTGCCGGCGAAACCGGGCGACCACTCGTCGCCGAGCCGGGTGGAGACGACATCGACCAAGTCACCCTCGGTTGTGGTGCCGAGCAGTTTGATCAGGGCGGCGGCCGTATCCGCGGGTTCACCACGTTGGAGGGCCCCGGCGACGTTCTGGCTGAGTGCGTGCAGCCCGGCCAGCCGGGCGACCGACCGACCGAGGTCGGTGCGGGCGGGGAGCGCACCCGCCGCGATCGCGCCGACCTCCGCCGCGAACAGGCGGAACGAGGACAGGAAACGCTCCGGCCCGCTCCGCTCGAAGGCCAGCTCCGAGTTGACCTGCTCCCACCCGTTGCCGGGGACTCCGAAGACCATCGAGTCGGGTACGAAGACATCCTGCAGGACGACCTCGTTGAAGTGCCGGTCACCCGAGAGGGAGACGATGGGCCGAATGGCAACGCCCTCACTGCGCAGATCGACGATGAACTGGCTCAAACCCGCGTGGCGGTTCGTGGTGTCCAGGGGTTCGGTGCGGCACAGGACAATGAAGGCCTCGGCGTGCTGGGCGCCGGACGTCCAGACCTTGGTGCCCGTGATCGACCAGCCGCCGTCCACCCGGACGCCCTTCGTGCGGACGCTCGCGAGATCGGACCCCGAGTCGGGTTCGCTCATCCCGATTGCGAAGAAGCATTCGCCAGCGACGATCCGAGGCAGATACTCGCGCTTCTGCTCTTCGGTTCCGTACCGTAGCAGCGACGGGGCGATCTGACGGTCGGCGACCCACTGCGCCGCGACGGGCGCGCCAACGGAGAGCAGTTCCTCGGTGACGACGAACCGTTCGAGGAAAGTGCGCCCGTGGCCCCCATATTCGGTAGGAATCGTCATGCCGACCCAGCCGCGTGCGGCCAAGCGGCGGGTGAAATCCTCGTCCCACCTGATGAGCCATGTGTCGATCCACGGGGTGAGCCGACCGGCGGCGATCTCTTCGGCGAGGAATGCCCGGACCTCGACACGCAACGCGATCATCTGATCGGTCGCCACCGTGGTCGGTGGCGTGAGAGCCGACCCCATGGGGCCTCCTAATGACTCCTGCCCGGGCGGAACCCGCGCGATCGGTCAACTGTGTCGCTGCTCGGGGATGCAGCACGGTCGAATCAAGGGCCACTCAGGCCGCGAGTCGCCCTGCCGTGGAGGGAGTCGCCCTGCCGCGGACGACGGTCCTCGTCGCTTCGAAGTGTCACAGCGTCCTGGCAGATACGCAATAGCGCATCGAAATACCTATATACGCAGCCTACGTGCTATGCTGTCGCAATGACCAACGTTCCTGCGACCGCCGGAGCCGTACGGCTCGAGCAGGTTCCCGCGCGCCCCCGCCACCGCATGATCGACCGGGTTGCGGCAATCCTCGAACTCGTCGCCCGGTCCGGTTCCGGTCTCACCCTCACAGCCGTGGCCAAGGCTCTCGACGCCCCGGTGAGTTCGGTGCACGGACTACTCAACGGTCTCGTCGCCGTCGGCTACCTCGACGAGCGCGAGCGCATCTACACCCTCGGCACAGCGCCCTACCTGCTGAACGTCATTGCGGGACGCCCTCCGGTCACGTCGATAACTCACAAGCAGCTCCAGCAAGTGCATGCCGAGGCCGGACTGACCACTGCGCTGTCCACCTCGGTGGGCGACGACCTGTTCTATGTCGACCATGTCTCCTCTGAACCGGAGTACGCGTATCTGGCGGAGAATCGCTTGCGGCGCTCGCTGCTCCGCACCTCCGCGGGTTGGCTACTGCTGGCCGACCGCGAGCAGCGGGACATCTGGGTCTACCTCAATTCCCGCCCGGCGGCCGACGCCGACTACGTAGAGCAGTTCCTCTACGCCCTCGAGGAACTACGAGCCACTGGCGTGTGCGCGGCCCCGGGCGTAGCTGTGGAGCGCGGCGACGGCGTGTCGGTGGCTCTCCGAGAACGCGGCCGAACCATCGCCGCACTCGGTGTGGTCGGTGTTCGCGACATGATCCTCGAGCGGCGCGACGAACTCGCCGAGATCTGTCTCCGGCACGCCGAGGAGTGGGGATTCCGGTGACCCGCTAGACGGTATGAGTGACTCACGTGAGTGGTCCCGGTCGAGCGTCACGACCGGCCTCGATGGCTGATCGTGTGCCGGTCGCCGGGGGGTGTCGAAGTCGTTCATCCTCGCTGCGCTGCGTGTTCCACGTTGACACTCTCCGGCGCGACGGCAGAAGGCTGACTGTCGATGCGGTCCGGGGCAGTTGCGTACCACTGTGATGTCTCAGGACATCCCGGACGCCCGCACCCACGGTATGTGGGTTCGGGCGTCCGCCATTTCCAGGCCGGGCCGGGTGGTCGTCCGGTGAGCTGGTAGTCGCGCGGGGGTCGACGGTGAGCTCCGGAGGAGTTTCGCCGGTCGCGGTGTCGATGACGCGAACGTCCAGGTCTCGGGCGAGCAGTCCCGTAGGACGCGGGTTCCGGCGCGGGTTCGGCCGATATCGATGTGGTGGAGCCGGCCGGCCACGCGCAGGGTTTGGCCAGCGTGATCTTGTGGTGGTGGGTCAGGTGCCAGCCGATGGTGTCGGCGCCGTCGTCGAGCCCGGAGTCGCTCAGTTCCTTGCGGGGGCGCAGGACCAGCTCGATGGCGAACGCCGCTCTGGCCCGCGGTGAAGTCGGCGGCCGTCGGGAGCGGAGGCTCGAACGCGGCGTCGTCCTCCGCCCGGTGCCGGGCCCGCAGCTCGTAGAGCCAGGAGCGGGAGACGCCGCAGGCGGCGATGACGGCGGCGAGGCTGCGTCCCGCGACCTCGGGCGCGGTGATGACCAGCAGGGCTCTCGACATGGTCGCCCATCGGCCCGACGTCCGGGATGACCTGAGACATCAGTCCGGTGATGTCGTGAGACATCTGTCCGGTATGTCCTGAGCCACGACATGCCCCGCTACGAACTTCAGGCGCGGAACCTGCGGGTTCCGCGCCTGAAGGCTTTCTGGGACTTGATCAGGTGTCCACTCAGGACGCAGCACGCTCCTGAGGACTGGACGGTCCCGTCCGTCCTTCGCCGGGCCGCTCGCGGTGCTCGATCACCGTGTCGGACGGCAATGCCTTCATGCGGCGGACTCGGTTCGCGGCCTCTGCCGTGGCTCCAGTGCCATTGCGGGCCTTTCGCGACGTCAAGTGCCGCTCCTCGACGACCGCCTTCTCCTCGTCACTCCGCTCAGCGAACGCCGCAATGCCCGCGCGGCGTCGCTCCCGGCACGGTGTCGTGGCTGCGGGCCGCGCCCAGCACCAGGAACAAGGCCGTGAGCGCGGCCAGGCCGGCCATCCTCAGCAGAAGGTTTGCCGGCGCCAGGCCGGAGCGCCCCTGGGGCGAGGAGAGCAGGAAGGGCGCGGACAAGCCGGCGTAGGTCAGCACCTCGTACCTGCCGACGACGGTGCCAGGGAGCCCCGCGGGTGCCAGCCGCTGCGCGGCGACGAGGCCGGTGAACTGGCACGGCCCGTCGCGCGACCGCAGCACGTCTGCGTCCACGAGGACCAACCCGGGGAAGCCGATGCCGGGGGCATACGCGCGCCGAGCAGCAGACAGACGACGGCCACGAGGACCGTGCCGCCCCCGGCGGGCGGGCGCGCCCGCGGCGGGCTGGACGAGGTCTCGGCGTACGCGGAGTTGAACAGGAGGCCCTGCCCCAGCAGCAGCCCGACGGCCAGGGGCGTGGGGTAGGCCGGGGAGACCGCCGGGGCGGCGAACACCCAGAGGTGAACGGCGCGAAGAAGCAGTCGGATCCCACGTCGAGCGTTCTCAGTTCGGCTTCGCAGAACTCCGCGGCCTTCTGCACGGCGTGCACCCCAAGCCGGTCCGGCGCACGGCGACTGTGCATCGGGACTCATCCCGTGATCTGTATCGGTCGCCGGGGTGGGGCCGCGGATTCCAGGCACAACTCGTCTGTGCGCGATCCCCCACCGATCCCGGGTGGTCAAGTTTACGCATATATGAAGTCACATACCTACTTGCGTACTTCCGGCCAGGCCCCCTATGGTGCGGATCACACCGCAGGGAAGGCCGACGAACCGTCCAGGCAGAGGCGCTGCCTCCACTCTCCGGCTCGGTCGATCGCTCGCCGAAGGGCAGCAACGAGCTAACCCCCTCCCCCATCTCGACCCTTGGAAGGTGCAATCAATGACCGCAACCGACGTTCCAGAGAACACCATGGAGCAGTCTGCAGAAACCAACACCTACGACGTGATCGTTGTCGGCGGAGGTTTCGGTGGCATCTATCAGCTGCGCCATCTTCGGGACCGGGGATTCTCTGTGATTCTCCTCGAAGCCAGTGACGGCTTCGGGGGCGCCTGGAGCCTCAATCGCTATCCGGGAGCGAGGGTGGACAGCCACGCCCAGGTGTACCAGTTCACTGATGAGTACCTCTGGAAGGACTGGGACTTCTCGCAGCTGTATCCCGGCCACGAGGAAATGCGCAGCTACTTCAACTATGTTGACTCGAAGCTGGATCTGAGCAAGGACTGCCGCTTCAACACGAAGGTCGTGAACGCGGCATTCGACGAGGACCAGCGGATGTGGACCCTCGAATCGCAGGACGGAGCCACCTTCCGAGCCAGGTTCGTGGTGTTCGCGACGGGGTCGACCACGGAGCCCTACGTGCCATCGTTCCCCGATATGGATGCGTACCGAGGGGAGCTCGTCCACACCGCACGTTGGCGGTCCGACCTAGACATGACGGGCAAGCGGGTCGCGATCATCGGAACGGGTGCGAGTGCCGTTCAGGTGGTGCAGGAGGCCGGCCCAGTCGTGGAGCACCTCACGGTCTTCCAGCGCACGCCCAACATTGCGCTGCCCATGCAGCAGAAGCACCTGGACGACGCAGCACAAGCCGCGATCAAGGAAGAGATGCCTTATATCGCGGCGAAGAGCCGGGAAACCCACGCGGCGATCGACTACGACTTCGACCCGCGAAGCGGTGTCGCAACCCCGGAGGAGGAGCGCAACGCCCTCTTCGAGAGCCTGTGGAACAAGGGTGGATTCGCCTTCTGGTTGGGGAACTTCTCGGACTATCTGTTCAACGAGGAGACAAATGCACTGACGTACGAGTTCTGGAAGAGCAAGATCAGGCCCCAGATCACCGACCCGGTCAAGGCAGACCTGCTGGCGCCCGAGGTCGCCCCCCATCCCTTCGGGGCCAAGCGGCCGGCCCTCTATCAGAACTATTACGAGGTGATGAACCAGACGAACGTCTCGATCGTCTCCACCAAGGACAACTCCATCGTCGGGCTCACCGAGACGGGGATCCGCACGGCCGACGGCGTGGAACACGGCGAGTTCGACATGATCATTCTCGCCACGGGTTTCGACAACAACACCGGCGCGCTGACCTCGATCGACGTGCGTAACGCCAGTGGCGTCACACTTCGTGACAAATGGAGCCACGGCGTGGACGCCTACCTGGGAGCATTCACCGCCGGGTTCCCGAACGCTCTGTTCGTCTACGGCCCTCAGAGTCCCGCTGCCTTCGGGAACGGGTCTACCAATGCAGAGCTCCAGGGCGAGGTCATGGTGGAGTTCCTCGAATTCCTTCGGTCGAACGGATACACCCGTTTCGAATCGACCGTTGCCGCGGACAAGGCGTGGACCGCGCAGATCAACGAGACCGACGACAAGGCGCTGTTCAACAGGGCGAAGTCTTGGTACAACGGGGGAAATATCCCTGGCAAGAAGATGCAGATGCTGCAGTATCTGAACGGCATCCCGACGTACCTGCAGCACTGGCAGAAGGAAAAGGAATCCGGATTCGCCGAGGGGCTGACTGTTGCATGAAGTTTCATCACTTGGTCGCAATCTCCTGGGCGCGGCCGACCGACGAGTCGACGGTCGTGGCTTTCGCAGATGCGCTGAACAAGCTCTCCGCCGAATGTGCCGAGGTGTTGCAGGACTACGCCCACGGCAAGGACACCAGTGCGCGCGAGGTGAGTAGCGACTACGGGATTTCCGCTACGTTCCACGATCGGGCAGGCTACGCCGAGTACAACGAGCATCCTGCCCATATCCGCGCGAAGGCGCTGCTGGCCGAGTTCGCAGCGAATTACACGGTCGTGCAGTTTGAGGCCTGAGTCGCCCGCAGGATCGCACTCAGCCCGTAGTGGCACTCACCGTATCCACGACTACCGGAAGGACAGGCAATGAAGACCCACCAGGCACTTCAGACGATTTCAAGTGGGCACGGCTACCTCGAGGCACCGCGTTGGCACGATGGTCGCCTCTGGGCCAGCGACTTCTTCGGCCACCACGTTCTCACCTTCGACGCAGACGGCAATCAAACTACGTTCGCAACGTTCGAGGAGTCGCCGTCGGGGCTCGGTTTCCTCGAGGATGGATCGGTCCTCGTGGTCCTTCTGGACCCGGCGAAGAAGAAGATCGTACGCATTGCGTCGGATGGCTCCGTCAGCGAGCACGCCGATATCGCGCACGTTGCCGGCGGCATGGCCAATGACATGCTGGTTTCGCCGACCGGGCATGCATACGTCGGCAACTTCGGCTTCGACATCCTGGCGGAAGACCCGAAGCCGACGAACTTGGCTCATGTGACGCCCGAAGGGGAGGTGCGCAGGGTCGATGGAGACGTGACGTTCCCCAACGGGGCTGCCCTGAGTGCGGACCGTCGGACCTTGTTCCTCGCGGAGACCTTCGGACACCGGATCGATGCGTTCGACGTGAACGACGACGGTTCTCTCACCAACTTCCGGGTGTGGGCAAAGCTCGACGAGAGCATGCACCCCGACGGGATCGCATTGGACACCGAAGGTGGCGTCTGGTTCGGAAATGGCCTGACCGACGGCCCGGAGAGTGGCTTCTATCGCGTCGACGAGACCGGCGAGATCACCGATTCAGTGCTCGTGCCGGACGCCTGGGCCGTGGCGTGCACGTTCGGTGGACCAGAGCTGGACGTTCTGTACATGTTGTGCAATGCGACCACCCTCGAGCAGTTCGGGCAAGGCAAGTCAGACGGCACCGTCCGCACTGCCCAGGTAAATCGACGCGGGGTCCCCCAGTAGCCCTGCTGGCGCCGGATCGACCAGGAAACGGCTCGTCCGTGTGGAGCTCAAGAGGGCCGGGGCGGACTCCCGCATTGCGTCATGTCGCTCTGCAGAAGTCCGTTCCGGCTCCTCGCCCCCCGCCTTGCTCCTCTCGTTCTGCCACTCAGCGTGCCGAGCCGAACCGTCTTTCTTGAGAGCGCTTGGAAGACAAGGTGCATCACCATACTTGGAAAGGTCAAGCTGTGTCTCTTGCCGGTGGCCTGGATCGCAGGCATTCTTTTATCAACGGTCAGTGGCAGGCGTCCGTTGACGCAGAGCTCGTCACTATCGAAGAGGCCGCGACCGAGCGACCGCTCGGAGTTGCCGCAATGGGTGGGCCTGCGGAGATCGACCGAGCTGTCGGGGCTGCGCGGGCGGCGCTCGCCGGCCCCTGGGGGCGCAGCACCCCGCGCGAAAGGGCCGCTGTCATGCGGCGATTCGCCGATAGCCTTGAGCGTCGCGGCGAGTCCACCGCGCGCTTGGTCAGCCAGCAGAACGGTACGATCACGCCTCTCTCACGCATCAGCAATGCTGCGGGGCCGGTCGCCTTTCTGCGCGCGATGGCAGAGGTCGCCCAGACTCGGTCCTTCGAGACGTGCCGTACCAGCACCAAGGGACGGACCATTGTCCGGCAGGAGCCCGTCGGTGTCGTCGGTGCGATCACTGCGTGGAACTATCCTCAACTGCTGGCGATGTCCAAGATCGCGCCTGCACTCGCCGCCGGGTGCACTCTCGTTCTGAAGCCGGCCCCTGAAACTGCCCTCGATGCCTACGTGCTCGGGGAAGCAGCAGAAGAGGCGGGTCTGCCGCCTGGAGTAATCAACATCGTTGCTGGCGGTGTTCGCGCGGGCGAGGCCCTTGTGGCGCATCCGGATGTCGACAAGATTGCATTTACTGGCTCTACAGCTGCAGGGCGGGCAATTGGCGAGGCGGCAGGCCGGGCCCTCAAGAGGGTATCGCTCGAGCTCGGCGGCAAGTCCGCAGCGATCGTGCTACCTGATGCCGACCTGGATGTCTTCGCCAAGAGCCTGGACGACGCCGTGTTCAAGAACGGCGGTCAGACGTGCACCACAAATTCTCGCATCCTGGTGCCCCGTGGCCAGGCCCAGGAGGTCTTGGATGTCCTCGCCGCCTACGTTGATGACTTGGTGCTCGGGGACCCCCTCGACGAGGCGGTCACCCTGGGACCGATGGTGAGCGATCAGCACCGGGAGCGAGTGAGGAATTACATCCGGCTCGGCGAGTCCGAGGGGTTCCAACTCGTCCGTGGTGGCTCGAAGGCGCCAGAGGGCATGACGCACGGATGGTTCGTGTCGCCCACCATCTTCGCGGGCGTTCCGAATGGCAGCCGCGTCGCGCAGGAGGAGATCTTCGGGCCCGTAATCTCTGTCATTCCTTACGGGTCTGAGGATGAGGCCGTTCGGATGGCTAATGACACCCCCTTCGGCTTGGGTGGGGTTGTCTTCACCCAGGATCACGAGCGTGGCTTGGACATCGTTTCGCGCATGAGGTCCGGGACGGTAGGAATCAACTACTACTCGCTCGACATGGGGTCCCCGTTCGGTGGCGTGAAGGCCAGCGGGATCGGTCGAGAGTTCGGGCCTGAGGCGCTGGACCACTATCTCGAATACAAGTCGATCTATGTCTGATGCTCCAGGAGCTCTATGTCTGATGCTCCAGGAGCTGTTCGAGCCTGCTCGCTGTCCAGCTCAGAGATCTGTAGAACCAATCCCTCCCATGGGCCTGATCCGGCCCCCTATGCCCGCCAGAGTGAGTTTTCGTGAGCAACTCGACAGTCAACATCCGTCTGCCCGACGCCCGTGACGCTTCTCCTGGATCAGCCGCGCTGCCCCCGCGCACCGGCGCGCTGACAGATATTCGCGTCGTCGACCTGTCGCGGGTGCTCGCCGGGCCGTTGTGCGCGCAGGTGCTCGCCGACCACGGCGCAGACGTGACCAAGGTGGAGCCACCGGCCGGCGACGAAACTCGTGGCTGGGGACCCCCGTTCGTCAGGGACGACCACAGCGCCTACTTCGACGGGCTCAATCGCAACAAGCGCAACATCAGCGTCGACCTGCGAGTCGAGGAAGGACAGCAACTCCTGCGCCTGATGCTCGCAGAAGCCGACGTCATGATCGAGAACTTCAAGGCCGGGACGCTCGAGAAGTGGGGACTGAGCGATCACCTACTCGCCGCGGAGTTCCCTCGTCTCGTGCATTGCCGAATCACCGGATACGGCACCGACGGCCCGCTTGGTGGCGCGCCGGGGTACGACGCAGTGCTTCAAGCACTGTCCGGGCTGATGAGCATCAACGGCGAGGCGGACGGCGAGGCGATGCGGATCGGGATCCCACTGGTGGACATCATGACCGGTCTCAATGCGGTGAACGGCATTCTGATGGCTCTGCACGCGCGGCACGCGACCGGACGTGGGCAGCTTGTCGACCTCGCGCTGCTCGACAACGCGGTGTCGATCCTGCACCCACACGCCGGCAAGTGGTTCGCTACTGGTGTCGCGCCGGAACGCACCGGCGTCGCCCATCCCACCATCTGCCCTTACGAGACGTTCCATTGCAGTGACGGACCGATCTTCATCGGTGCCGGCAACGACCGGCAGTTCGAGTCGCTCGCCATCGCGTTGGACGCGGCGTGGCTCGCCGAGGATCCCCGATTCACGACGAATGCCGATCGAATGGTGAACGCAGTACGGCTGCGCGAGGCCCTCGGCGAACTCATCGCCGGTTGGCAGCGCGAGGCCCTGGCCACCACCCTTCGCCTCGCCGGCGTTCCTTCGGGGGCCGTGAACGACGTCGGCGAAGCCCTCAACCTTCCGCAGGTTCGGCACCGGGAGATGGTGGTCGAATGCGACGGATACCGAGGCGTCGGCCTACCAGTGAAGCTGTCCGGGTCTCCCGGTTCGGTGCGATTCGGCCCCCGCGAGCGCGGTGCCGACGCCGATTCCGTGCTCGCCGAGCTGGGTCTTACTGAGAACCAGGTCGCGTGTCTGCGCGCCGCTGGGGCTCTACCGGAGTAGTAGGACTCACTACACCGACGGTGTAGGGCTAGCCGAACGAGTTGAAATCCTGGCCACTTCGGCGTTCCGCGGTCAACGAAGGGGTCTTTGTCTTACGCCGCCGACTCGCTTTTCGTGTCCGTGTTCCGGGATGGGCTACGAGGGACTCGATGCCCAACAATGCCAGGGGAACTTTCTCCAAGTAGACTGTTGTAGAGGACGTACTTTCATGACTGATTCACTCCTGCTGGTCCAGCGCGTCGACCACGTCGAGACATGGACGCTCAACCTGCCGGACATCCGTAATCCGATCTCCGACTCCCCGATGGTCGACGCGCTCTGCGATCGTGTTGCCACTGTCAATGCCGACCGTGAGGTTCGCGCGGTGGTGCTCACCGGTGCCGGTCAGGCGTTCTCCGCTGGAGGCAATGTCAAGGACATGGTCGATCGGCGCGGAATGTTCGCTGGCAGCCCCAATGAGATGCGCGATGGCTACCGCAGCGGCATTCAGCGAATCCCCCGCGCGCTGTACCACTGCGAGGTCCCTGTCATCGCGGCGATCAATGGGCCGGCGGTCGGCGCTGGGTGCGACCTAGCGATGATGTGCGACCTGCGGATTGCCTCGACCCGCGCGTTTTTCGCCGAGAGTTTCGTTCAGCTTGGGATCATTCCCGGTGACGGTGGCGCATGGCTGCTGACCAAGGCAATCGGCCCGATGCGGGCAGCCGAGATGGCACTCACCGGCGACCGTGTGTCCGCAGCAACCGCACTAGAGTGGGGCATGGTTAGTGAGGTCGTCGAGCCGGAGAACCTGCTTGACGCCGCGAACGCTCTTGCCGCGCGGGTGGCCAAGAACCCGCCGCACTCGATACGAATGGCCAAGAAGCTGTTGCGGGAGTCCCAGCACCAGCCGTTGGAGTCACTGCTTGAGCTGTCGGCTGCGATGCAGGCGCTCGCGCATCACACCAAGGACCACGGCGAGGCACTGGCGGCCTTCTCAGATAAACGCGCCGGCCAGTATCAGGGGCGTTGACGCGGGAGATGAGTTCGTTCTACATCAGGGTCAGACGTGAACGACAGCAGTGACGGCTGCCGTGAGCTCAGAGGCGAGGGTTGGCTCGCGGTGCAGATGCGGGATGCGCACGAGGTCGTGGATGATTCCCTTGCTGATGTGGACGAGGGTCAGCGCGGTCGCCTCGTCGAGATCGTCACGCGTCGCCGAGATCCAGCGTTGCCACTCCAGCGTGTTCTCTTCTCGAATTCGGTCGAACCGATCGCGGTCGTCCTCAGAGAGATAGTGGTTCTCCGTCAAGGAAACGGCCAACAGGTCGATGGACCGTACGGCGAGCCTGACGTAGCCCGTGACCAAGGCGTCGAACACGTCAGCGTCGCGCGCAGGTCGAGTCAGGGCTCGAGCGACCTCGAGCGCCTGCCACTCGTAGAAACGGTTCGTCGCCGCGACGAGTATGCCGGCCTTGGTGTCGAAGTAGCGATAGATCGCCGGGCCCACCACTCCGACCTCGGCCCCGATGTCGTCGATACTGACCCCTGCATATCCATTGCGCCGGAAGGCGCGGGCAGCAGCGGCAAGGAGCTGTTCACGCCGCGAGGCAGGGGTCCGCAGGTGCGGGACCGCTAGTGCCCCCGACTCCGAGTGGGCGGTGCCCGTCACACGGATGACTCGCTCGCACGCCTCCACGAGCAGCTTTTTGAGCCTGGCACGAGAAAGGCCACTGTCGTAGAAGGCGGGGCTGGTCAGGATGCTGACCACCGCCCAACTTCGCACCTCCGTGGCGAAGTCGTCGAGGTCGGGAGCCGCTGGTGCCACCACCTGGCGCCCCACCTGTTCGGCAATCCAACGAGTCCGCGTGCGGACCAGCGAGAAGTCGTCTCGGTCGAGGTGTCGAGCCTCCCGCTGCCACAGAACCGACAGGCGTCGGCTCTCCAGGCCCACCTCTGCGAGCGTCGAGAGACGTTCCTCAACGCTTCCAGCGTCGTCGGCCGCCGCAAGTTGCTCCAAGGCCGTCACCAAGCGCTGCTGATCCTCGAGGATCACATGGGACAGGAGCGCCTGCTTATTTGCGTAGTGACGATAGAGCGCCCGCGCCGTGATGCCGCTTGCTTCGGCGATCTGGTCCATTCTCACCGAGTGATAGCCGTGGGCAGTGAACAACTCACGCGCGTTCAGGGCGATCTGCCGCCCGCGATCCCGCGGGCGCCGTGCTGTGTCCTTCACGGGTAGCGCCGCACCGCCCATCGCGTGACTCCTTTCCGGCACTCCCCGGTCCTCCCGGTCGGTCAGGCGGCCGCACGTCGTGTTGCAGGCCGACCGAGCAGAACAAGCACTACGTATCGGGGCAACGGAAGCTCGTGATGCCTCGGTGAGATCGCTGCGCCGTGCAGCCTACGGGGGAGGAATCAGTCGAGGGAGCCGCAACGCGCTTGTCGCGGCCCCCTCGATGGTCCTACCCGTTCAGGCGGCAGGGGCGCCCTTGCATCCGACCTTGGCCGTGGCGATCGCAGCCGAGGACTTGCCGACGTGGAACTCCTCCAGCGTTGTGGTGTTGCAGGCCATGAAGAGCGTGTCGAGGTCATCGCCACCGAAGGCGCAGGCGACGGACCAGGCGCCGGGGTTGCGCACCTTGTCGGTGATCTCGCCGCCCTCGACGACCCGGTAGAAGCCGCTGTCCTCCTCGAGGGTCAGGGCGTTGCCGAACCACACACCGCCGTCGGCGTCGAGCGCGATGCCGTCTGGGTGGAAGGCGTCGTCGAGCTGCGCCCAAGCGCGCTGGCTGCTCAGCGAACCGTCGGCGGCGATGTCGAAGGCGGTGATCCGGTGGTTCCAGGTCTCTGCGACGAGAAGGACCGAGCCGTTCTGGATCGCCATACCGTTGGGGAAGAGCAACTCGCCACCGACTTGCTGCACCTCGCCGCTCGGGTGGACGTGGACCAGTCGGGTCGTCTTGGGATCCTCCTCACCGAGGGCGAATCCGAAGTTGCCGACGTAGGCGTGGCCGGACTTGGTGACGAGCATGTCGTTTCCGATGCCGCCGGCGAACTGGCTGAAATCGGCGTGGACGCTCCGCGTGCCGTCAGGCGCGACCTTCAGGACGCATTTGTCAGCCTGCGAAACCACGAGCACCGAACCGTCAGAGAGGAAGCCCAGTCCGGAGGGGGCCCCCTCGACCTCGACGACGGTCTGATGGGAGCCGTCGGCAGCGAAGCGCTTGACCGTCTTGGTGAAGAAGTCACTGGCCCACAGGCTTCCGTCCTGCCAGCGGGGGCCCTCCAGGAACTGGTGGCCGGTGGAGAAGATGTTCAACTGGTGCTCGTTCATGACTTTCCGTTCCGCGACAGACTGTGGCCGCCGCTTCGGTAGTTGGGTGAGTCATCGAGAGGTGCACAAGGTCGATGGGCTGTCGCTCGCGTAATCTGCTGCTCAAGAAGGCGCCCTTACCTCGACCCGGTCGTTGGCCAGGTCACGCAACTTGAACTTCTGGATCTTTCCGCTGGCTGTACGCGGCATCTGGTCCAGCACGATCAGACTCTCGGGAAGTTTCTGCTTGGCGATCTTGCGTTCCAGCAGCCACTCGATGAGTTCCGCGAGTACCACTGCCACGTCCGGCTCGGGGACCACGACGGCACAGACACGCTCCCCCAGTACCGGATCGAGCGTGCCCACGACAGCGACTTCGGCGACCTTGGGGTGAGCGAAGAGGTGGTCCTCGACCTCCTTGGCGCTCAGATTCTCGCCGCCTCGAATGATGATGTCCTTCTTGCGCCCGGTGATCTCGAAATGTCCGTCAGCGTCGATACGCCCGAGGTCGCCGGTGCGGAACCACCCGTCGTCGGTGAACGCAGACTTGTTCAACTCGGCATCGAGGTAGCCGACGAACATCTCGGGGCCTCGTACGAGCAGCTCGCCGTCCTCGCCGCTATCGAGGTCGTTCTCATGGTCATCGACGATCCTGATGCGGGCCAAGCCGATGGCACGGCCGTCGGTGTTGGCGCGCTTCTGCAGAGGGTCCGCGGCGCTACCGCTCGTGGCGGTTGGGTACTCGGTCGACCCGTACACCCGCGCGACCATGCAGTCCAACGCGGTCGTGGCGTTGAAAATCAGGTCCGGCGGGACGTCCGCACCTCCACACAGGAAATTCCTCAGCGATGAGACGTCGTAGTCGCGGAGCAAGGGGTGATGAACCAGCCCGTACAGGAAGGGCGTGGCCGCGACCATGAAGGCGCACCGATGCTCCTGGATCAGCTCCAAGCCGGCCGTGGGCTCCCATATGTCCAGCAGGACGACGCCGCTTCGCAGCATCGGCGGCATCTGGATGCCGTACAAGATGCCGGTGATGTGTCCTACCGGGGACGGCATGAACACCACGTCGTCCTGGGTCAGGCCGAGCAGTCCGATGATGCTTCGGTTCTCGTAGTCGAGAGTGTTGTGCGTGTGCAGCGCCCCCTTCGGGGCCGAGGTCGTGCCGGAGGTGTACAGCAGGAGCACCAGGTCGTTGGCGTCGCGTGTGACCGGCTCGGGCTTCCTGCCGTGGAAGCCGTCGAGGAAAGCCTCGAAGGAGACCTCGTGATCTCGCTGTGCCGAGCCGAGAACGACGACCGTCTCCAAGTCCGACAAGCCCGTCGAGATCTCCGCGAACATCTCCGGGAAGTCGAAGTTGCGGAAGACCCCGGGGATGAACGCGATCTTGGACTTCGCCTGCTCCAATATGAATCGGGTCTCCGAGTGGCGGTAGATCGGCATGATCGGATTGCTGATCGCGCCGATCCGGATCGCGGCAAGATGGACCGCGCACGCCTCGGCCCAGTTCGGCAACTGCCACGAAACGACATCGCCATGTCCGATACCGCGGCGCTGGAGCGCAGCGCCCAGGGCGTCGACGATGGCGTCGAACTCCGCGTAGGTCCAGGTACGGCCCCGGTCGACGACAGCGGGGCGGTCGGGGACCGCCTGAGCGGCGTCCGACAGATAGGCGTCGATCAGGTTGTTCTGCCAGGCCCCCGACGCGGTGGACTCGGTGACGAAGCTCGCGTTCAGAAGAGCGGTGCCCATTGTTCAGACCCTTTCGACCGTCCGTGCCGTCGATTCGTCCAGCACCAGCGCTCCGACCTGTTCCTCGAGTTCCTCGCTGTCGCCGTACCACGCCCGCAAAGCCAGCGCTCGCTTGTAGTACCAGTGGACGTCGGCCTCCGCGGTGAAGCCGATGCCCCCGTGCACCTGGATCGCGCCCTCGCACACCGTGACAGCGACCCTTGCGGCGTGAGCCTTCAACGCCGCGGCGCTGAGGTCCGCCTCGAAGTCGGGGAGTTGGTCCAACTCGCCGGCAACTGCCTCACAGAAGTTGTGCAGGGCGACCGCATCGGTGTGCATGTCCGCCAGCATGTGTTTGATCGCTTGGAAGGAGCCGATGACCCTTCCAAACTGCTCACGCTGTTGGGCGTACTCGACGGCCAGCTCGACGCAGCGGGTGGCGATCCCACTCAGCTCACAAGCGATGAGTACCCGGCTCCACCGCCGGACTCGCGCCAGAACCTCCGGCGCTGTCGCCGCGTCGCCCACCGAAATCCCCTCGACCCCA
The DNA here is from genome assembly GCF_023016265.1 of Blastococcus sp. PRF04-17. Lineage (GTDB taxonomy): Bacteria > Actinomycetota > Actinomycetes > Mycobacteriales > Geodermatophilaceae > Blastococcus_B. The sequence continues at coordinate 1,519,520 of NZ_CP095412.1, forward strand.
TCGAGGGTGAACCGGCCGAAGTTCACAGCAGGGTCGGCGCTGCCGACAGCCTCGATCCGCACCCCCGGCGCCGTCGGCTCGATCAGGTAGAGCTCAGGGCGGCCGTCCCGCTCAGCGACAACAAGAATGGCCATCGCCTCACCACCGAAGCGAACCGCCTCGAACTTCCCGTGCAGCCTGCCGTCCACGCTCGTGACCGAGCCGAGTCGTCCCGACCAATGGTCGGTCACGGCCGGATCGAGGCACGCCAGCACCGACCCGTTCTCTACCGCGTCCGACAGGAGCTTGCGGCCCTCTTCGGAGACGTGGTCGTACACGGCGCCGGGCAAGAGCGAGTTCTCCAGCATCGGACCGGCGAGAAGGTGACGACCGTACTGGATGAAGATAGGGGCCAACGCCGACAGCGGAAGCCCAAGCCCACCATGCTCCTCCCCCACGGCCACGGCGAACGTGCCGAGTTCAGCCAGAGCGGGAACCAGGCTCGAACGGTCGTCGGCCGACGAAAGGACACGCCGGCGAGTCTCGGCGTCGTAGGCGGACCGCAGAAAGTCATCGACGGCTGCCGCAAGCGAAGCGATGAGGTCGTTGTCAGCCACGGGGAAGTCCCAGAAGTCGCTCGGAGATGATGTTGCGCTGGACCTGCGAAGTGCCCCCGTAGATCGAGGCTGACCGTGAGTAGAGGTGGTCATGCACCCAACGGTCGGCCTCAAGCCCGAGGGGCGTCGATCCGGACAGCGCCCGCGACGGCCCCAGCAGCTCGGCGATCGAGCCGAACACGGTTTGCTCGATGCCGTTCAGGAGCAGCTTGTCCACCGAGTCCTCGGGAGTCGGAACCTCGCCGGCGTCCAAACGCCTGACGGTCTGGCGGGTCTGAGCTCCCAAGACTCGCAACGCGATCTGCGCCCGTCCGAGCGCCACGCGAACACGCCGTCCGAGCGCGGTCTCCGGCCCCGGCAGGTCACCGGCACGCAGGGCAGCCACGGCGTCCTCGAACGCGACCTCGTAGTCGACGCGTCGGCGCACGGTGTAGGCGGCACGCTCGATGCCCAGCGTGTGGGTGGCGACCGACCAGCCCTGGTTCAACTCGCCCACCAGGTTCCGGCGCGGCACCCTCACCTCGTCGAAGAACACCTCGCAGAACTCACGGTCGCCGGTCATCTGCTCTAGAGGGCGCGGAGTGATCCCCGGTGAACTCATGTCCACCAGGACGTAGCTGATGCCGGCGTTCTTGTGGACGTCCGGATCGGTGCGGACCAGCAACGCGCACCACTGTGACTTGTGCGCCCAGCTCGTCCACACCTTCTGTCCCGAGATCACGAAGTCGTCGCCGTCGACCACCGCCCGAGTCCGCAGGGAGGCGAGGTCGGAGCCTGCGTTCGGTTCGGAGAACCCCTGACACCAGATGTGCTCGCCGGACAGCAGCTTCGGCAACAACTCCTCTCGCTGCCACGGCTGACCATGACGGTCGATGGACGGGCCGACCACATCGAGCCCGATCAGGCCAATCGGCATCGGCGCCCGGGCACGTGCCAACTCCTCCGCGAACACGAGTTGATGCATCGACGTCAGACCCTGCCCACCGGCCTCCCGACTCCAACTGACGCCGATCCAGCCAGCGTCGAACAGCGTGTGCTGCCACTCGCGCAGCACAGCGAACCGCTCATCCAGGTCCAACGGCACATGCGGAACCTCGGCCGCAGCCAGCCATTGCTGCGCCTGGGCGCGATAGGCCGCCAGGTCCACCATCGACACGACCTTCACCGCCCCGTGTAGACAGGCGTGCGGCGCTCCAGAAGGGCGTTGAGCGCCTCCTTGGAGTCCTCGTAGCCCGACAGCTCACCGGTCAAGGACTGCTCGAACTCGTAGCCGCTCTTCAAGTCCATGTACTCGATAGCGTTCAGGCTCTGCTTGGCGAACCGCAACGCCGCCGGGCTGTGCCGCGCCAACGACTCGGCCAAGGACTGCGCCGCCTCATACAGCTTCTCGTCGGGTACGACATCCACGATCCCGCCATAGGGCAGGAGCTTGGCCGCCGGAATCAGATCCCCACTCAGGTGCATCAGCCGGACCATGCCCTGAGGCACCATCCGCGACAGGTGCTTCGCACCACCCATCACACCGACGTTCACCTCGGGCAGCGCGAAGCGGGCGCTCTCAGCGGCGACCACCAGATCACAGGAGGCGGCGATGGCCAGCCCGGTGCCGACCGCGGCACCCTGCACTGCGGCAATGACCGGCTTTGTGCTGTCGTAGATGGAGAAGAAGGCCTCACGCACCTCTTTCATCCGGCCCGGCGAGTTCTCCGGGTCCAGCGTCTTGAACTCGTCCAGGTCGTTGCCGCCACAGAAGTGCTTGCCCCGACCGGCGAGAATCACGACCCGCGCCTCCGGCACGTGCACGTCGACGTTGTCGAAGAACTCTTTGATCTCGACGTACATCGCCTGGTTCACCGCGTTCGCCGGGGGGCGGTTCAACCACACCGTCGCGGTCGTGCCGTTCTCCTGCCATTCGATGAACTCGAACTGCGCCACGTCCTGACCGTCCTGTCTGTGTAGTGCCTGGGCATGTCGGAGAGGGGCGTCGGACGTCCATTGAGACTCATCCACACATGAACGAGGGTCCCCGCGATTCGCCTGTAGCGTAGGACACATTCGGGGCGTATGTCAATGACCACTAACAGGCCGCAGCATGCTCGCGGCCCCACCCGAGCCCGAGCGTGCTCGGATCGTGGCGCGTCACCAACCAGCCGAGGCCGGTGCAGGTCGGTGGCGACCGGTACGACGACTGCCGGCAGCCGGACGACGACACCACCCTGGTCATCGGTGACGTCGTGGGAACGGCACCGCCACAGAAGCAGCAGCCACGGGGCAGCGACCTATGAGGAACTGGCTCGGGGCGCAGCCCCGCACGCGGGGAGCCAGAGCCGGTCGTCCGCCCTCTCGCCATCCGACCGCCGCCGGCTACGGCCCAACCCCCGCGCCAGCGGCAAGCGCCTGCTGACGCTCGCCTCGCCGGCCGACTGCCCATCGGAGTCGTAGACGAGCTCCTCGAGCTGCGGTCAGGGGACGGCAGCCGTCCCTCCTGTTGATGACGATCTGCTGTGCTCGGAGACGACGAGCGACTCCCGAGGCAACCGGAGGGCACGACAGCTCCCGCTCAGAGACCTGACCAGGGAAGACACCGTCCGGGCGGGCCAGCCTTCCAAGCTGGCCATGCCGGTTCGATCCCGGTCACCCGCTCCAAGCCCTGACCGGCTCGTATGTCCGTCTGCGCAGCTCAGCGCGGCCTTTGCGCCGCTCCCGTGCCTTAACGGTGCTGACCCCTGCTGACCCCTGATCACCGGCTTTGGCCGCTGCTTAAGGCACGAATAAGGCACGCCCCGGCCGTGATCGACCTCGACCTCGTGCAGCCGTAGGCATCGATCAACGGGGCCGCCAGCCCCACGAGCGGCGCCCGGCACGGACCCCCGAGTGTCGTCTCGTGGCTGACCTGAGCCTCCCATCAGGAGCGGCCGGCGCGCCGTGATCGCGAGGCCTGGCCGTCCCGTGTCGTTCACCCGTCGCGGCGGACCCCAAGCGGGGGCAGCGAGTCCACCACCCTGATCGTCTCCATGGAGACTGTGACGATGCGGGCAAGCAGGTCGAGGATGTAGCGCGGTTCGCCGACTTCGCGGGACCAGTCGTTGGGGTCATTGACGATGCCCGACGCCTTGTCGGTCTTCACCCAATATCGGTCGATGATCCACTCGATCGCCGACCGGCTTCCCAACGTGTACTGGTATGCCTCCTCTGGGACGCCGCGCAGGGTGATCCGGTCGTTGTACTGGATCACCGACCGGTCGTGTCGCAGACCCGCGGCCCTCTGCTCCGCACTCGGCTTGCCGAAGGCCATCTTCTTGTCCCGGACGGCGAAGAACCCGTAGTCCGCGTCGCCACCAGGACCGGAGGCGTCGAGCCCGTCCAGCGGGTAAAGCTTGACGGTCTCGTAGCCCAGGTGCAGTACGGTCAACTGCTTACCTGCGTCGGCGAAAGCGCGGAAATCCTCGGCGAACAGGATGCGCGGAAGCATCTTCTTCAGATCCGCGGCGTAGCGCTCGCGGTACTCCGGCGAGTGCAGCAGGCCGTAGACGTAGTCGAAGATGTCATCCTTGCTGATCGGCTCCCCCGGGTAGGCCGCGGTAAACGCCGCCAGAGCCTCGTCGGTGATGTTGTCAATGCGCCGGTAGCCGCCGACCACCTCACCATCACCGTGGACGTCGAACATTCCGAACTCGTCGACCTTCTCGTACCGCCACCGCGCGAAGAATTGACCGCCCGAGCCTGCTCCCGTGACATGTAGGTCGGGAACTACATCCAGCGCAAGAACAGAGAAGGGGACGGCGGATCCAGACCCCACCTGGTACACGCCGACATTCGTAGCGTGCCGATCGGGAAAGAGGTTCGGAATACGGTATCGGCGTTCGATAAGAGCGTCGTCGCGGTAGCACACCACCTTGGTGAACGGTCGATAGATGGCGTTCACACTCGCCTGACTGCTGAAGCGGAGTTGCTGCCCGCGGGCATGAGCCGCCTCCAGGCTGCCGCTCCACGCGATCATGGTCGAATCAATGGTTCGGCTGCCCGAGACCAGCCCGTCGTTGTAGTTAGCTAAGAGTTTGCGGACTGATGTCTCAACAGCCTCCCTGCCAAAGTTGTAGACCCAGGCATCCCGGTTCGTCTTGAGACCGCCGGACTGAATTGCAAAGATGTTCTCGATGGGCATGAAGGCGCCGAAGTCCTCGGCGCGCTGATGCAGCCAGTCTCCGTGCTGGTTGGGGGTGATGGCGGCTGACGCCAAGTCGCCAAGGCTACGTGCTTCGGCGACACGAGCAAGCTTCTGCTCACGGGTCAGATAGTCGCCGACATCGGTGTAGTGGATCGTCGCCGGTCCCGCCGCGTCAGACTTCTTGACCAGCAGAGTGATCGCCACCGTGGCCCGACTACCACCGCCGAAAACCTTGCCACCTTCACGGCGCGACTGCTCACCCGCCGTCCGCTGGTTTCCGCGCAGGTTAAACACGTGAATCGCAGAGAATTCCTCAGCGAGGGTCTGCCGCATGCCGTCGGCCGTGTTCGAATCGAGGAATCCCCCGTTGGTCACGAACGCGACGATCCCACGCTCCTTGATGCGTAGGGTTGCCCACTTGATCGCCCGGATGTAGGAGTCGTAGAGCGAGTTCTTGTTGGTCGCTGTCGACCGTGCCGCGTAGGAGTCCCGGATCGCGGCGTCCAGGGTCGGGTACTTTTCGTTGGCGTTGTCGTCGTTGGCGCTGTCCTGCCCCGCCGAGTAGGGCGGGTTCCCGACGATGACCTGGATCGGCAGCCGCTTCTGCCGCTCCAACCGCTCGTTGTTCTCCGGGATGACGTCGATGTCCTGCTGGTCTGCGTCCTCCCACGACTGGAAGCTGTCGGTGAGCACGAGGCCGGGGAACGGGGTCGGTGTCCCCTCCAGGTCCTCGTAGGTCGTTTCGATGTTGGCCGCCGCGATGTAGTAGGCAAGCAGCAGGATTTCGTTGGCGTGCAGCTCGTTCGCGTACTTGCGAGCCAGGTCCTGGGGCTCGATCAGCCCGCTCTGCAACAGCCGCACCAGGAAGGTGCCGGTGCCGGTGAACGGGTCGAGGACGTGCACGCCTTCGTCGGTCAGCCCTTGGCCGAACTCCGTGCGCAGCACCTCGTCGGCCGAGCGCAGGATGAAGTCCACGATCTCCACCGGCGTGTAGACGATGCCGAGCTTCGCCACCGTCTTCGGGAACGCGTTGGCGAAGAATTTGTCGTACAGCTCGACCAGCACCCGCTGCTTGCCGGCCGCGTTGTCCACCCCGGCCACCCGCTTGCGCACGGTGTCGTAGAAGCCCTCGAGCGTCTCGTTCTCGGCGCCCACAGCGTGCGCATCGAGCACCGCGAGCATGTTCTCCATCGTCCGCGCGACCGGGTTGCCAGCCAGGAAGCTCGAGTGGGCGAACAGCGCCTCGAACACCGGCCGGGTGATGAGGTGCTGGGCCAGCATGTCGATCGCGGCGTCGTCCGTGATCGAGTCGTTCAGGTTGCCGCGCAGGCCCCCGACGAAGTGCTCGAACTCGTCGGCCGCCGGTCCGGGCATAGCGAGCAGCCCCTTGATACGTGTGACGTGCGCGGCGGCGATGTCGGCGATGTCCTTCGCCCAGGTCTCCCAGTAACGGCGTTCGCCGACCTTGGCGACGATCCGCGCGTACATCGCGTCGCGGAACTCGTCGGCCGGGAACTCCATGAGCAGCTGCTCGGTGGTCTTCCGCGTGGGCTGGTCCGGGTCGGGCACGGTCACGCCGTCGCCGCCCGTGGGGCCGGTGACGGTGACGATCTCGATGGTGTCGGGCTTGCGCTTGTTCAGCTCGATCTGGTTGACCATCGCGTGGAACCGGTCGTCGTGGCTGCGCAGCGCCTGCAGCACCTGCCAGACGACCTTGTAGCGCTCGTTGTCCCGCAGCGCCTCCTCCGGGGCGATGCCGCTGGGCACCACCACCGGCAGCACGATGTAGCCGAGCTCCTTGCCGGGCGCCTTGCGCATCACCCGGCCGACGGATTGCACGACGTCCACCTGCGAGCCACGCGGAGTGAGGAACAGGACGGCGTCCAGCGCCGGCACGTCGACGCCTTCGGACAGGCACCGGGCATTGGTGAGCACCCGACACACGCCGTCCTGCGGGGTCTCCTTCAGCCAGGACAGGTGGGTGTTGCGCTCGTGCACCCCCATCGTGCCGTCGACGTGCGCCGCTTGAATGCGGAGTCGCGGCCGGTCCTCGGGCGCGTCGATCTGCGCCCGGTCGGCGAGGTCGGGGAACGCCGCAGCCGCCGCCTTGGACGCTTTGATGTGCTGGGCGAAGGCCACCGCCGTCCGCATCGGTGTCCGGTCGACGACCGCACCATCGCCGATGGTCGCCGCCGGTCCGAAGTTCTTCGCCAGACCGTTCCAGCAGCCGATCAGCTTCGCCGCCTGGTCGAGCGGGATCTCTCCGGAGTTGGCCATGGCCTGCTGGAAGTTCTCCGCGACGTACTTCTCGTCGACCGCCAGAACCAGCACCTTGTAGTCGGTGAGCAGGTCGGCCTCGACCGCCTGCCCGAAGCCGAGCCTGTGCAGCTCGGGGCCAAAGACCTCGGCGTCGCCCATGTCGGCCAGCACCGCGTCGACATCGGTCGCCTTGCGCTTGACCTCCTCTCCGAACACCCGCGGGGTCGCGGTCATGTAGAGCCGCTTGGCCGCCTTCAGGGCGTCGGCGTCGTGCACCCGGACGAACGTCGACTCGTCCCCCGCGGCCAGAGTGACGCCGGTGGTGCGGTGCGCCTCGTCGCAGACGACCAGGTCGAAGCTCGGCAGGCCCCGCTCCTGGGCCTGGAGCACCACGTCGATCGACTGGTAGGTGGAGAAGACCACGCGCATGCGCCCGGGGGCCTGCTCGCCTTTCTCGAAACGGGTCAGCAGGGTCTGCGGGTCGGTCGACGCCGGTTCGGTCAGGTCGATCGGGAGCTGGGCGGCGTCGTCGGACGGCGTGCGCCGTCCGACCCGGACGTCGGAGCAGACCGCGTACGGCGCGATGTCCACCTCGGCGTTGGCCATCCACTCCCGCAGGCTCTGGCTCAGCAGCTGGATGCTCGGCACCAGGAACAGCACGGTGCCGCCCGCGCCGACCAGGTCCTCGGCGATCCGCAGGCTGGTGAACGTCTTCCCGGTGCCGCAGGCCATCACCAGCTGGCCCCGGTCGTGCTCGGCGAGCCCGGCGCGGACGTCATCCAGCGCCTTCTGCTGGTGTGGGCGCAGCGCCTTCTTGCCCGTCGGGACGACGATCTCCGGCGTCGTCCAGGAGAACTGGTCCCAGTCGATGGCCGCGTCGGCGAGGTACCCGATGTCAATGCGCTGGGCCACTCCCCCGGCCAGCGTCTCCTCGGCATTGGTCGACCACGCAGCGGCGGTGTCGAACACGATGCGCCGGGTGAAGCGGGCATGCGCGGAGGCGCTGATGAATGAGTCGATGTCTGCCTTGGCGACCGTGCGACCCGGTGCGTAGAACTTGCACTGGATGGCGGTGAGCCCACCGTCGTCGGCATTCGCCGCGACCAGGTCGATGCCGGTGTCCGGCCGGCCGGCGCGCTCGGGCCAGTCCGACCACAGCCAGACGTCGGAGAACCGCGACTTCCACTCGGGGTCGGAGGTCAGGTACGCCCTGATCAGCCGCTCGAACTTGCTGCCCTTGTCCCGCTCGTCCAGCGCTTCGCTGCGAAGCCGGTCCAGAACAGCGTGGATGGTCCCCGTCACGGTTCGCATCTTGCCCGATGGTGCGTCTGGAGAGGGTTGCCCCGTCCGGACGAGTCGGCCCGGCGTAGCGCGCGAGATCGACTGGGCCCTCGTCGACCGACGTCGGCCTACGGTCGATGACCACCTCTCCCTGGCGGACACGGCAGTGCTCTGTAGCCGAGTCGGTCAACGTGCGCCGCACCAGTGCAAGCCAGCGGCGACCAGCACCCACCGTCATGGGCCTGCGCGTCGCCGCGATCTGTCACGGACCGTTCGTAAGCTGTTCGCAGTACCCGATCGAACGGAGCACGGTTGGCGACGGCGGACGAAGAAGGCGTGACCACAGACATCGCTGCCGCCGGAGTGCGGATCCACTCCCTGACTGAGTTCACGACGATCTGGGCGCTTCAACGAGCCAAGTTCGGCTGGCTGCTTGGCGCTGGCGTCAGCGCCTCCGCCGGGGTACCGCTCGCCAGCTCTATCCGCGATCGGCTCCTCTTCGACCGCTACGCGGCCAAGCACAACCTCGTCCGCCAGAACCTCGATCAGACCGACCCCGCCCAGGTCGAGCGGATCCATGCCTACTTCGACGGCAGCAACGGCATGCCGCCGTTGGGCAGTGACAGCGACTACTCGGCGGCGTTCGATCTCTGCCTGCCCGACCCAAGCGCGCGCAAGGCCCTCCTGCAAGACCTCATCGAGGACGTTAGGCCCGGCTTCGGACAGCGAGTCTTTGGCGGCTTGGTCATCTCCGGCGCATGCGATCTTGCGATCACGACGAACTTCGATCGGCTCATCGAGCGGGGCGTGCACGAGGCGCAACGGGCCGGCACGGACCTACGCCTGCCCTTGCAACGGGAGCTACACGTTGCCGGGCTCGACTCCACCGCCAGAGCGGCCGTCGCCATCCAGGAACGCCAGTGGCCCCTCATCGTGAAACTCCACGGAGACTTCCGCGAGAAGCGGCTGATGAACACCGAGTCCGAACTTCAACAGCAGGACGTGGCGCTCCGTCAGTTCGTCGCCGACGTCAGCCGTCAATTCGGGCTGGCAGTCAGCGGCTACAGCGGCCGAGATCGCTCGGTGATGCAGATGCTTGAGCAGACCGTCCGCCGCCCCGGGGCTTGGCCCTACGGCATCTGGTGGCTGATCCGACCGAACAGCCCGATCCCCGACTCGGTACGCGGCCTGCTGACTCTCGCGGCACGCCAGGGTGTGGCCGCTAATCTCGTGTCGGCTGCCAGCTTCGACGAGACCATGTCGGCCCTGGCGCGACAGGTCGTCGTCGATGAACCGATGCGCAACTACTTCGATGGTCTCCATCCGAAGCCGCGGACAACGCCGGCTGCCTTACCCCGGCACTCACGAGACTGGCCAGTGCTGCGCTTCAACGCCCTGCCTGTCGCTGAGGCCAGCGTCGAGGTGACCCGGATCGCGGTTCCAGCGGGCTGGCGCCGGCGCATGGTGCGCAACGCGATGACGCCTCGCGCAGACTGGCCGGTGGTGGTCAACGGGCCCGGCGAAGTGCTCTGCCTGGGTGAGCCCGAAGCGGCGCTCCGTCTACTCGGAGACGCTGCCAGGCTCAACTCATTGCCCCATCCCGGACCGGCGACGACGTCCCAGATCGATCTGCTGGCCGATGACGCCCCAGCACACCACCAACTCGTTCTTCTCCAAGTGGTTGCTCATGCGCTGCAGCAGTCAATGCCGCTACGGATGAGAACGGGGAAGGACGGCAATCCGGAGCTGATCGTCACCGATCCGGCCGCTGAGGAGGCAGCCGGGCAGGCCGACGCTCGCACTCGACTTCGTCTCGTCTATGACGGCCCACTGACGGGCTACCTGCCGGCAAAGTACGGGCAAGTTGCTCCAAACAGGAATCGACGATGGGCGGAAGAGGTGCATCTGTCGTTAGACCGTCGCGCGGGTCGCCATTGGGTCCTGTTTACTCCTAGCACCTGGATTCAACCCCTCCCAGGCGAGGTCGAGTCGGACGCGCTGCCAAGCAGGGACGCGGATCCTGCGGACTCGTGGCGGGTCCAACGGTGGGCGGAGCGTCGCTTCAATGAGAAGTGGGCAGACATGCTTCGAGCTTGGACCACGTTGTTGGCGCCCGAGGACCCGACTTTGCTCACTGTCCCGGCAGCGACTCCGGGAGGGGTGCCGACGGCCCGGGTCCTTCTCGGACGCACCAATGCCTACAGTCGGCCGACGTGGTGACCGCGCAGATGACGCCGGCGCAACCGACATCTTCCGCGTTGGCTGCGTTCGACCGCATCAGCGACAAGCCTCTTGTTTTCGGCAGCTCGCAGGATCAGCAACGCGGTCAACACGTGAACCCGCTCGCCGGCTTGCTGCAGCACGGGCCCTACGCGCCGTTTCCCATGGGAGACACCATCCGAGTCGCCACCATCGCCGCCGCTGATCAACAGCAGAAGCTGTTCGACTTCCTCGGCCGGCTCCATCAGGGCGCTCGGGCAACTGACCGAATCCGGTACGTCCCTGACTTCCCTGGCTTCGAGACCGCCTTTCGGGTTCGGCTGCAAGGGGTCACAGACCCGCACTGCCACCTCGGCCTGGCGCCTGATACCGCAGAAGAGGGCACTTCCGACCCACACTCACGTATCGTCCAAGCCCTCGTCGCAGCCATCTATGCTTTGCGAGACCGACGTGACAAGTGGGACGTCGTCGCCATTCTCTTGCCGTCACGATGGGAACACTTGCGCAAGTCGTTGGACGGCCAATTCGACCTTCATGATTCCATCAAGGCGGCAGTCGCTCCGTTAGGGATCCCTGTCCAGTTCCTCTGGGAGAATTCTGCGCTCGCCACAACTCAGTGGTGTTCCACCGCGTGGCGCCTCTCGCTTGCGTTCTTCGCGAAGGCCGGCGGCATCCCCTGGCGGATTAACCCTACGACCAGCACCACGACCGCTTACGTCGGCCTACACTACGCCATCCGAGGCGGCACCCGCAATGAGTTCGTCACGTGCTGCTCCCAAGTGTTCGACGCGCAAGGCGGAGGTCTGGAATTCGTCGCCTACAACCTCGGGCCGGGAGACCGCACCCGCAGGAACCCGCACCTAACTCGCGAAGAGATGCGGGTCGTGATGAGTCGCACAGCTGACCTTTATCGACATCGGCACGGTGGCGCCATGCCACGCCGCTTCGTCATCCACAAGGCAACCCCGTGGCGCGAAGAAGAGGTCGAAGGGGTCTTCGACGCGTGGGGTGCCGCGCACACCGTGGAGTGCATCACCCTGCAGTCGTCACGCTGGCGCGGAGTCGAGCTCACCGGCCGAGGAAACGCCGAAACGGGACCGAAGGCGGCCACAAGGGCTATCCAGCGAGGCACACTGCAACAATTCGACGAAAGCAGTGGCCTGCTCTGGACCCGAGGGCCATCGCGGATCGGCAACGACGGGCAATTTTACAGTCCCGATGGAAAGAGCCTCCCGCGCCCGATCGCCTTCACTCGCTACACCGGCGATGGCGATCTGAACCTTCTCGCCGCGGACATTCTGGCTCTGACAAAGCTGGATTGGAACAATGACAGCCCGTACAACTCTCTGCCCGTAACCTTAGGCTACGCTCAGAAGCTGGCCGAGGTTATATCCAACGTTCCGAGGCTTGACGACAACGTTTACCGGCTCTTCCCAGATGAGGGTGTAGGTCGGCCGGGCGCGTCGGTCCGCAGATAGACGTCGAGGTCTCCCGACGATGGAGGTTCCTACGCCATCCATCCGAAAGACCTCGACGTGTCCGACGCTACCCCGCCGGCCGGCTTCGGCCGCCCTGACCTGACCGCCTTCGCGTCTCATCCCAATCGACCCTGATCGAGTCTGCTGACCCCCTCGACGAGAACGCAGCGACATCACAGCCACCCGACCCCGACCGTCCGGGAAGCCGGGGCACGTCACATGGCCTGTGCTGCGGGCGTGTCGAGTGGGTCGTCCAGGGGCGACGCAGGGGCGTCGACGCGACGTGCTGAGAGGTGGTTCCAGTCGAGCGCTAGGACACCGGCTACAGGCATGGCGATAGGTCAGGAACGGCGTCGCTCCCTGCGCAGGAGGGAGCGCAGAGTCTCGGCGTTCGCGTAGCCGACCCGTAGCGCGATCTCGGCGGAGGTGAGGTCCGTGGTTGCTGAGAGGTGCCGAGCTCGTTCGATGCGAAGCCGTTGGACGAAGCCGAGCGGAGTGAGGTTGAGCGCCGCACGGACTCGTCGTTCGAGGGTGCGCCGGCTGGTGCCGAGCGACTGCGCGACGAAGGCGACGTTGAACGGTTCGTCCAGGCGGGCGCGCACGAAGCGTTCGAACTCGACGACGATCGGGTCCTCGTGCCGGAGATGTTCGTAGGCGACGAAGGCCGCCTGCGACGGGCGCTCGTCGATGATGAGGAGCTTGGCGACATGTTGGGCCAGGTCGGGGCTGATCGATCGCACGAGTGAGAGCGCGAGGTCGATGTGGGCGAAGGCGGCGCCGGCGGTGACGAGGTTCCCGTCGACCACGACCATGGTGTCGAGATCGAGGGCGACGGTCGGATAGCGCTTCAGGAACTCCGGCCCCAGGAACCAGCTGGTCGTCGCCCGCCGATGATGCATCCGTCCGGTCTCGGCGACAGCGAACACGCCGGTGCACGCTGCGGCGATCCGGGTGGTCGCGTCGTCGAGGCGCCCGAGCGAGGCGATGACCGAACGAGCATCTCGGCTCTGGAGGGCGTCGTTGGTAGCGGCGGCCGTGAGGGTTCCAAGCGCAGGGACGACGACCACGTCGAACTCTGCGGACTCCGACAGCGGGTGGTCCACCGACAGGGTCATCGATGCCGTCGTGGTCACTCGCCGTTTCGGTCCGAGGATGGCGAGTTCGATCGGGTCGATCCGCGGGTCGACATCGCCGCGGGCTCCGTCGGCCACCCGCACGATGTCGATGACCGACGCGACCGCCGAACCGAAGCAGCCGTCGATCGCGATCAGTCCGATACGCATGGCGCGAACAATAGCAATACTGCCGTATACGCCACTTCTCACATGCCCTTGCTCGTCATACGCTGAACTCGCTTCACCAAGAAACCTCGACACCTAGGAGAACCCCTCATGTCCACACCCGCATCACTTCCGTATGCCTTCGTCGCCAAGATCGTCGCGGCCGATGGACAGCACGACGCGCTCGCCGATCTGCTCGCCGGCGCTGTCGCGCTCGCCAACGAAGAAGTAGGAACGATTGTCTGGTTCGCGGTCAGGACCCACGCCGACACCTTCTGGATCTTCGATGCATTCCCCGACGAGGCCGCTCGCGAAGCCCACGCCAACGGCGCCATCGTCGCAGCCCTGATGGCCAACCAGCACCTCCTCGGCGCAGCACCCGAGATCCTGGCGGCCGACGTCCTCGCGTCCAAGCTCCCGTAGTCCGCCAACGCACGAGACGATCGCGCCCCGCCGAGCCGTCGCCAGGTCGCGACGCAACGCCACGCTGCGTTGCCGAGCGGTGCGAGGCCTATCGGCACACGGACAGGATGCCGGCCGCGAGCGCTCAGCCGGCGAGGGGTCCGTCGCAGAGGAGAGCGACGTCGGTGTCGGGCAGAGCCGTGAGGCCAGCGCATCGCGCGACCACCAGAACCGAACCGCCCCTGCCCTGCGTTTGCGCAGGTCAGGGGCTGTTCGCCGGAGCCGCCTGTCGGAATCGAACCGACGACCTAATCACGTCGGCTTTGCGTCTATCGCTTGATGCGCCCACTGGGCGAACGAGCCGCTGACCTGCGCAAACGCCGAGCGTGGGGGACGCCGCCATCCGGTGGTGACCGACGACGACCGACCAGTACCGACCGTTTCACCGGAGCTTGCGGCGGCGTCGAAGCCGAGCAAGCTCCATTCCTTTAGCTCACCGCGCCCTCCTCCTCGCCGGTCCCGTCGTCGTCGAAGACGTTTCAGGGGTCTTCTCAGATGACGGTGTAGGTCGGCCGGGCGCGTCGGTCCGCAGATAGACGTCGAGGTCTCCCGACGACGGAGGTTCCTACGCCATCCATCCGAAAGACCTCGACGTGTCCGACGCTACCCCGCCGGCCGGCTTCGGCCGCCCTGACCTGACCGCCTTCGCTCGACTCGACGGCCTCGGTCTGAGCGTGACCGGACAACGACTTGAACCGGATCGTGCGGTCCTCGCGTGCCGCGTGGTGGAACCAGATCAGTGGTGCCGACGGTGCGGCAGCGAAGGCGCTGCTCGTGACACCGTGATCCGGCGGTTGGCCCACGAGCCGCTGGGCTGGCGACCGACCGTGCTGGAAGTTGTAGTGCGCCGCTACCGCTGTGCCGACTGCGGACACGTGTGGCGCCAAGACACCAGCGCCGCGGCGGAGCCACGCGCGAAGCTCTCGCGCACCGGGCTGCGGTGGGCGCTGGAAGGGATCGTGGTCGCACACCTCACCGTCGCCCGTGTCGCCGAGGGACTCGGGGTCGCGTGGGACACCGCCAACAACGCGGTCCTGGCTGAAGGCAAGCGGCTGCTGATCAACGACCCCACGCGGTTTGAGGGCGTGAAGGTCATTGGCGTCGATGAGCACGTCTGGCGCCACACCAGGCGTGGCGACAAGTACGTCACCGTGATCATCGACCTCACCCCGGTCCGCGATGGCGCCGCCCAGCAAGGCTGCTGGACATGGTCGAGGGCCGGTCGAAGGCGGCGTTCAAGACCTGGCTCGCCGACCGCGACGACGCCTTCCGTGACGCGGTCGAGGTGGCCGCGATGGACGGCTTCACCGGGTTCAAGACCGCCGCTGCAGAGGAGATCCCGGACGCGGTCACGGTGATGGATCCCTTCCACGTCGTGCGCCTGGCCGGTGACGCCCTCGACAGGTGCCGGCGCCGGGTCCAACTCGCGATCCACGGGCACCGTGGGTTCAGGGACGACCCGCTCTACAAGTCGCGGCGCACGCTGCACACCGGCGCGGACCTGCTCACCGACAAGCAGAGCGATAGGCTACGCGCGCTGTTCGTTGATGACGCTCACGTCGAGGTCGAGGCGACCTGGGGTGTCTACCAGCGCATGATCGCCGCCTATCGCCAC
The DNA here is from genome assembly GCF_023016265.1 of Blastococcus sp. PRF04-17. Taxonomy (GTDB): domain Bacteria; phylum Actinomycetota; class Actinomycetes; order Mycobacteriales; family Geodermatophilaceae; genus Blastococcus_B. The sequence goes on from NZ_CP095412.1 coordinate 1,534,879, forward strand.
GAGGACCGGCAACGTGGCCGCGAGCTCATGGAGAAGCTGATCACCGACCTCAGCGCCGGCGTCCCCAAGGTGCTCACCGAGCTCACCACCCTGGGCCGGACCCTGAAGAAGCGAGCCGCTGACGTGCTCGCCTACTTCGAACGACCCGGCACCAGCAACGGGCCGACCGAGGCGCTCAACGGACGGCTCGAACACCTGCGCGGCTCCGCACTCGGGTTCCGCAACCTGACCAACTACATCGCCCGAAGCCTGCTCGAGACCGGCGGCTTCAGACCCCAACTCCTACACCCCCGATTGGGATGAGCCAGTTTGGCTGGTTGAGCCATTCGGGGTTGAATCGGCCTTCGTTTGGCTTCGCTGCGATGTGCAGCATTTGACCAGCTGCGATGAACGTGACTAGATCAGCTCCCAGGAGCTCGGTATCCCAACCATCGCGGACCACGCGCAAGTCGCGCTTTGGCTCCGTGTGCTTAAACAGCGCGATGGCGCGAGTCAGCTCGTGACGGACCGGCAGTTGATACTCGAGCTGCTCGCACAGCCGCAGGAAGAACCCGGCCACGGGTCCGTTGTAGCCCTCGACCACCTCGGGGTCGTCGAGTTCGTTGTAGGCCTCGTTGCACGCGACCAGGTCAGCGAAGATGGCGTCTTTTCGGTGCTCGTTGCCGTAGGCAAGGCTGACCCGGGCGATCTCCGCGAGAGCCCAAGGCGAGCCGAGGCCGCGCTGGCCCTCCTTCATCCAATCGGCAGGCTGCATGCGCGTCGATGCGAACTGCGCGATCAACGGCATCAGAGCGCTCGGTTTGTGCCTGCGCACCCGGGCGATGAACTCTTCGTCCTTCACGTGGCCATCGTGACCGACGGCTCCGACACCAAGGGTCGGAGTTGCCCCGCAAGACGAACCCTTACCGGGAACGCCGCAGATCAGATCGGATGCATCGGACTCGGTGTCCCGTAAGAACCGCCCGAGAGAATGCCCGGTGATGGGAGGCTATGCGGGACACTCGTCTGAAGCCACGGGTGGCGACACTGCAACTGGCACTGCCGCGCTGGGCCGGCTCGGGCCGTCCCCGGCGGGCAGGGGGGACTGATCGTCCTACCGCCGTTCGGACGGCTACTGGAAGTGTTGCAGGTTCGTCGGTCCTTCCGTAGCGGTCCGTACCTCCGACCGCCTCCGTCGTTGGTCAGCCGGCCCTGTTAATCCACTGTCGGCGGAAGAGGATCTCGGCGGTTCTGGGTGGCAGGTCTTCCTCGACCTCAGCGTCGTGGTTGGCCAGGATTCGGGCGACGTAGGCGTCCGCCTCAGCCCGGTTGTCCTGCGCGTCGCAGGCGGCGACCAGGTCGAGCAGCGGCACGTCCTCGTAGCTGCCGGCTTTCAGTGCCACGTGAGCGGCGGCTGCGGCGAGCTCGGGATCGCCGGCGGCGAGGTGGTGCGTCGCGACGGTGTGCGCGACGTCGACGATCATGGCGGCGTACTCGTGGTCCAGCCGGGAGTTCTCCTCGACCAGCCAGCTGTAGCCGCCGGGCGCACCCTGCCGAGACGGGGGCAGTTCGAACGGCCGCCCGTTCACCAAGTCGAGAGCGGCCTGCAGGTCGGCTATCCCGTCGACACCGCGGGCCAGCCCGCGGACTCGCAGTCGACGGAACAGCTCGGCGTCGATGAGGACGTCGTCGATGCGGTAGCGGCCGACCCCGCCGGCCGTGACCCCGGACGGGAGGTAGTCCGCACCGGTCGCCGGGTTGGTGCCCAGCCAGGCGCGCACGATCGAGATCGACTGCCGCACCTTGGTCTTGCCGACGACATCGGGCTCGTTGGGCCAGATTGCCGTGGCGTATCGCTCGCTGGTCACACCGCCGGGCCGGGTGGCCAGGTAGGCGACGATCTCGGTGTAGAACTGCCGCCGCGGGTTGCGCTCGGGCAGCGTGCCCTGCGCCCGTACTTTGACCGGGCCGAGCAGGGTCAACTTCGGCCGTGGGCAGGACGGGTCGGCCCAGTCGGCTAGGTCGGCGTCCAGGGCAGGGTCGGCGGCCTCGACCTGGTCGCGGATGTGCTCGTCGGTGGCCGGAGCCAGTGCCTGCAGGTCCTGCTCGGTGGTCGCGGCGTGGTCCAGGTAGGTCTGCGCGGACAGCGGTAGCACCGAGTTGGTCATCCAGGCCGCGGCGCCTGCCTGGTGGACCACCGGCACGTCGTCCGCCTCGGCTGGCGCAGGCGGCTGCCGCTGGCCGGCGTGGGACGGGTCGACTCGGAGGCCGCCGCAGGCATCGGCGTGCTCGTCCCAGGATGCATCGCCGCGAGAGGGTGGGACCGGGCGGTCGTCGGTGACGGCAGCCAGCGCGAGCACCTGGGCCAGCTGCGCGGCCTCGTCGGCCGGGATCTGCTGCGCGATCAGCTCGACTCCCAGGGCGGGGATCCTGAGCATGCCGGTCTCGTCGACAGTCAGCTGCCAGCGGGCGGCCTCCGCGTGGTCTTGGTCGTCGATGAGCACCAACGCGGCGGCGCTGCGGGCGCGCTGCTGCTCCATGGCGATCATCAGCCGTTCCAGCCCGGCGCTGTCCTTGGCGACGTCCGGGGCGATGAGCAGCACGTACGGCGCCCACGCGTCGCCGGCCACGTCGCGCAACCGGCCCGACAGCACGTCGACGTCGGCGATATGCATGGCCTCGGTGACCGACTCGAGCCGGCCGTCGAGCGCAGCGATCGCCTTCTCGACGTTGTCCGTGTAGGTCAGCCGGTCGGGGTTGACCTGGGCCAGCTCCTTGCCGAAGCCGACCAGGGTCACCTGCAGCATCTCCGACCAGGTGTTGTGCGCCAACTCGGCAGCGAGGAATCGGGCCAGGTTCAGGCAGCGTTCGGCGTCCCCGGACAGGGACAGGGTCGCGACCCGTTCCAGGTCGAGCAGCCAGTGCTCGCCCTCGGCGGTGTAGCCCACCGATGTGAGCATGGGGAACGGTGCGAAGAAGTACGCCCGCTGGTGCTCGTCATAGGTCAGCGGGTCATCGCGCCGGATTGACCAGCGGGTGCCGGCCGGGTTCACCGTCCACGGCTCCGGGGCCTCCGAGGCCGGCTCGGTGAGTACCAGGGTCAGGACGTCGTCGGTCATGCAGGCCGCCACCACGTCGGGCAGACGAGCGCCGTCGACCTTCGCCAGTGCCTGCACCAGGGCGCGCAGCGCATGGTCCAGCCAGGTGACGTCGGCACTGCCTACGCTGCCGACCTCCTGCAGTGCTCGTTCGACGTGGAACAGCTCCGGTGGAGTGCTGCCGATCGTGCGGCCGGGACGTCGCTGCCGGAACTGCCTGCGACGGTAGCGCAGCAGCGCGGTCAGTGAGGCTCCGGCCAGCAGCAGGCCGCCGCCGGCGGCGAAGGCGATCAGCGGCAGCTCCGAGGTGCTATCCGTCGAGGTCTCGTCGCGCCTCGCGGGCGACGGCTCGGCGCTGTTCGGTGCAGCCGTGGGAGGCGAGTTCGGGGCGTTGGTGGCCGGACCGGGCCCAGCCGGAGGCGGTGCATTGGTGCCTGGCGTGGTGGGGTCAGCTGGAGGGGCGCTGCTCGGGGCTGGCGCTGAGGGCGGTGCCGGCTCGGTCGTGGGCGGTGCCGGCTCGGCTGCAGGAGGCGCCGGTGCGCTGGGCGCAGGCGTCGCGGGACTGGTCGGGTCGGGAATGCTCAGCGTCCAGCCCGGTCGGATCAGCGACGGGTCGGTGAAGGTGGCACCTCCGGGCTGGCTGCGTCCCCGGTTGAACTCCCAGGCTTGTCGCCAGTTGTGACCGCTGCCGGTGATCTCCTCGGTGAGGTCCCACAGGGTGTCGCCGGGTTCCACCGTGACGTCCTCGACAGTCATCGCGGTGTTCGGGGCTGGGCCCGTCGGCGGCAGGCTGACCGCGTCGGGCGGCAGGACCAGCACCGTGCCCGGGAAGATTTCGTTGTCCGGACCGACCGCGGTCGGGTTGAGCTTGGCGATCTCCGGATACCGCAGCGGGTCCCCGAGATGCCGCTCGGCCAGCGCCCACAGGGTGTCCCGGCGCTGCACCTGGTAGGTCGTGGTCGCGGCCGGAGGCGCGTGCTCGTCCGGCATCGAGTACGCGACCGGTGTCTGCCCTGTGACGAGCACGCTGGCGTACTGCACCGAGCCCGGGACTGCAGTGGAGGTGGCCGCAACCGGCAGCGGCGGCGCCGTTGCGGTGGATGCGGGGGCGCCGCCCGCCAGTGGAGCGACGGTGAAGCCGACCGCCACGGCGGTGACCAGGGCGGCTGCTGGCCGCTGGAAGATTCCCAGCCCGGGGAGGGCCGGAACCGGCCGTGCGCGGGCGAACGCCACGATCTCCGCCACTGTCGCGGCGGTGAACAGTGCCCAGCACACCCACACGCCGGCCGCGAGAACAAGTCCAGCGAGCTGTCCGTTGTCGCGGGACGTCAGGACGGCGCCGACCTCGTCCAGCGACGGCAGGCTGTGCGGCACTAGATGCAGCACCGCCATCAGCACCGGTACGCCGACGACGACGGCGAGCAGCGCCACGAGGGCACCCGTGGCCTTGAGCAGGCGGGCGGCGTGGCCGGTCACGACAGGCCCTCACCGCTGGTGACCCCGACCAGCAGCTGGGCGGTGTGCACGCGGGTCTGGCTGACCGGGATGCCGAGCAGAGGTGTCGAGTCGGTGACGGTCACGCTGACCTCGACGATGCCGGGGCCGGTGACGGTGACCGTGCCGGTCGCACCGGCCTGGTCGAGATAGGAGCGGGCCGCGGTCGCCGCCAACTGCGCGTCGGTGCTGCCGCCGGTGGGAACCGGGCCGATGGCGATGCTGGCCGCGCGAGCTGCCTCAGCCGAGTACGTGTCGGCGCGGTTGGCGGCCTTGATCGCGGTCCCGGCGTCGACGAGTGCGGTGACCAGGACGCTGGTGATGAGCACGATGAAGCAGAACAGCACGGCCACCGAACCGCGGTCGTCCCGGAGCCGGGCGCTGGCGTTCGAGTGGCGTGTCACGACAGATCCCGGGCTGGGTCGAGCGGGCTGGTGGCGCTGTCGTGCAACGTCCGGGAACCGAATGGAATGGACAGATCGAATGGACACGGATGGATTGATGCTGGAGAGTCGAGTGCGGAATCATGGAGTGTTGATGCTGGACTCATGCCGAGTGTTCATCGAATGCAAGGTGTGTTGAATGGAATGCAAAGTTTGAATGGAAACAGAAGGGCCCGAGTCGCATCCAGGCATCAAATGGATGGAATGCTGGAACGGGTTTTGTTCAAGCGAGCATGGAAGTCATCGAATGGAATGGAGTCTGGAATGCAGTGGAATGGTCTTCATCATCGAGTTTCCAGTCATCAAAGGGTCAAATGGATGTCATCGAGTCTCATGCAAGGTTCAAAAAGCCAGTGCCAGCAAACGGCAGAAGTGTTCTTTTTTTTCACAAATGAGCCACACTTGATTTTGCAGCTGTAGCAAGAAGCCATGGCACTGCTGGCTGTTTACAGCAGTAGAATGCACCTGAGACCTGTGGTTTGCAGCCTGACTGGCTGTCACAGAGCGATGTTTGCGCGAGTTTGTCGAACCAGAGTTCCAAGTCCAGGGCGCCCCAGCGGCAGCAGCCCAGCCCTCAGCCCTCAGAAGCCCAGCCTCCTCTGCAGGGATGCAGCAGCATGGAAGTCCTGATGCACGGCCATGCATGAACACGTCCTACAGCATGACGATGATGTTGTTTATCAAAAAACAGACGATGACAAAACAGCGATCCAGCAACCCACTTGAGCAGCTCCCGCCCCGCCTGCGCCACCAGTTGGGGGGAGCCCGGCGCGATGGACCGCGCGGCGAGGATGCCGCACGGTTGGGAGTACGCGCCTCGAGCATGGAACCGCCGCCGGTTCTACTGGAACAGCGACGTCTTGCTGGCCACGAAGGCGATGGCCGCGGCACTGACCGCGCCGCCCAGCGCGATGGCCAGGATGACCATGAACGCCTTCTCCGAGGAGTCCGAGCCTCGGTCGTCAGCGACCTGTTCGGCGCGCAGCCAGGCCAGAACCGACAGGGACACGACAGACAGGGCGATGACGCACTGCGCCACGACGGCCTCCGCACCGCGGCGGATGGTGGGCTGGAACATTGGAAACCTCCCGGTAGGCGGTGCGGTCAGGACGAGATCCCGAACATGCGGAGCATGAAGGGGACGAGCACGAACAGGGTCAGTCCGGTGACCAGCAGCGCCAGCGGGCGCGACATCCGCTCGCTGACCTGGTTGGCCTCGGTACGGGCGTCGGACAGCTCGGCGTGCCGAAGCGTGCGGGCGCTGGCCAGCAGGGTGTTGTAGACCGAGGCGCCGTCGGCAGCCACTGCCGCGATGTCGGCAAGGTTCCGCAGCTCGGCGACCTGTAGCTCCTCGCCGAGGTCTCGCAGCTCCCCCCACGGTTTGCGGCCGGACAGCGCTGCGCGGCGGATGGCCCGGCGCATGCGGACGAATGGCATGCTGCCCGAGATTTCGGCGGCCTCCTCCAGTGCCTGCTCCACCGAGCCCCGCGCCCGACGTTCACCGGCCACCAGGGTGAGGAAGGACTCCAGGTTGCTCCGGAACTCCACCCGTGCCTTGTCCGCCGCCTCACGGGCCTCGGCCGAGGGCAGGAACCACCCGACGACGGCGATCCCCAGCCCGACCGCGGCGGGCAGCACGAAGGGCACCGGAACGTCGAGCAGCAGGAACACCAGGCCGAACAGCGACGGAGCGAGCAAGCCGGCGAGCGCCAGGGTCAGCTTGCGGGCCGCGAGCTGAGCGGGGGTCCAGCCGATGATTGCCAGGTCGGCGTCCGAGACGCCCAGATGCCCGTCCAACGCCCGCGCCACCGGCACCGGCAGCCAGTCCCACCGGTCTCGGGTGGACGTCGTCACCGCCGGCGCCGTTCGGACGGTCGGCTCGGCCGCCAACTGCTCCAGTGCGGCCGCCAGTGACGGCGGCGCCGGACGCAGTGCACGGACCGCGAGGACGAGGCCGCCCGCGATGAGCATCCCGGCGAGAGTGGCCGTCTGCAGCCCGGTCACCGGTGCACCGGAGCCGGGTCGGGATCGAAGAGCACCCGCGGTGGCTTGACCGGATCGGACAACCGGCGCATCCACCGCAGCGACGTCGCGAAGATCGCCACCACTGCCAGCAGGGCGATCTGCCCGAACGGCGTCGAGTAGCCCGACATAAAGGTCCGGGCGAACAGCGTCATCCCGACCACCAGCACCAGGGTCACCACGACGATGGTGCGCATGTTCGACCGCGGCTTGGCGCGTTCGGCCTCCACCTCACGGACCATGCGGGAGCGGTCGTCGAGGTCGGCGGCCAGTGCGGTGAGCACTTCGGCGAGCCCCGGCCCGCCGTTGCGCTCCCGCAGGATGAGCACCATGGCGATCTTCTCGGCGGCCGGGTCGTCGATCTCGCGGGCGAACTGGCGCAGCGCCGTCTCGGTGCCCTGTGGCCCCATCCTGGTCACCAGGTTGGTGACCGCCGGGGCGATCGGCTCCGGCACCGAGCTCAGGGAGCGACGCAGCGCATCGCGCGTCGACCCGGCAGCCCCTGAGCTGATGAGGTCGGCCAGCCGCCGCGTCCAGTCCGCCAGCGCCTCGGACGTGGCGATCAGTCGCTTGGCCGCCTTGCCGCCGCCGAGCACCTTCGGGATGAACACGACGCCGCCGGCAGCGCCCAGCGCCGCGGCCGGCCAGCCGGTGACCAGCAAGACGAGCACGCCGGCGGCCAACGCACCGAGGATCAGTGGAGTGGCTCCTCGCCGCGAGGACGAGCGCACCGACGGCGAGCGCTTCGGCAGGAAGGAGACGCCGCGCACCGCCCCGACGACGCCGACCAGGCCGGCCGAGAGCAGCAGCCCGGCCAGGGTCAGTAGCAGCCCACCGGCGGTCACGACGCACGCTCGCGGCGGCGGGGACCGGTGTGCCAGTCGGAGGCGCCCGGGTGCAGCCAGTTCAGGTCGAAGCCGACCGCGGTGAGCCGTTCGGCCAGTGACTCGCTGAGCATCCCCGGCCCGGTGGCCTGGGCGCGCCCGTCCTGGGCGCGCGGCGCGAAGATCGGCTTGAGGTCCGGCCGACCGGAGTCGCCGATCGGGCCGAGTTCATAGATGCCCGAGACGTACCGGGCGTAGTCCCGGTCGCGATTCACGTGCACGACCAGATCCAGGGCGGCCAGCGAGCGCAGGACCAGCTCCGGGGACGGGGCCGGATGCGCCCTCAGCGCGTTGATGAGCACCTTGTCGAACACGCCGGCGGCTGACGGCGAATGGATCGTGCACATGACCGACGAGATGCCGCTGGTCGCGGCCTCCAGCAGATAGGTGACGTAGGCGCCGCGGACCTCCCCCACCAGCACCCAGGTCGGGGACGCGCGCAGCGCCAGGTGCAGCGCATCCCCCATGTCGAACCCGCCTCGGCCTTCGGCGTTGGGCAGCCGGGACTCGAACGGTCGGCACACCGCGTGCCGCCGGACCAGCTGCCGGCGGTCGGGATCCCACCGAGGAAGGTGCAGACCCAGCTCCCGCTCGTCCTCCACGGTGATGACCACGTTGTTCCACGGAATCGCGTTGCCCAGCGCGCGCAGCAGCGTTGTCTTGCCAACTCCCGGCGCGCCGCTGACCAGCGGAGATGCGCCGGTGAGGATCGCGGCATGCAGGAAGGCGCGCACCGGCGAGTCGACCATGTTCATCGCGTGCAGGTCGTCCAGGCTCGGATCACTGAACCGGTGCACTCGGATCACCCCGGCCGGGCGCGGCAGCACGTCCATAGCCGCCTGCAGCCGGGCGCCCAGCTCGGTCACGCCCTTCAGCCGCACGTTCAGGATGGGACTGGCCGAGGAGAACTCGCGGCTGGTCTGACCGTCGTCCGACCTTGAACCGATCGACCGCAGCAGCTGCTCGAGCTCCTCGTCGCTGGAGGCGATCGCCGGCCCGGGCACCAGTTGGCCGCTGGCCATCCGCAGCATCGTCGGCTCGCAGCCCTCGAAGTGGATGTCCTCCACGTCATCCCGGGCCATCAGCGGAGCCAGTCGCCCCAGCCCGTCCAGCTCGGCTAGCACGGCCGCGAAGATTCTGTCCTCGGTGGTCACCGCCGGCGCCGAACGGCCGCGGTTGGCCTCGTGCAGCAGCCACTGGTCGTACTCGTCGCGGATCAACTTCCGGGTCAGCTCGCGCCGCGGGCCCGGGGCGTAGTTCCTGTCCTCCGCGGTCAACCGGGTCGATACCCGGTCGCGCAGCTCCACCACGACGCGGTACTCGGTGCTGGTGAGCTCCCTGGTATCGGCTGGCGTCGCGTCGACAGGCGCGTCCACCGCAGCCAGCGGCTCTGGCGGCGGCAGCGGCGGACGCTCGCGGGCGGGCCGCGACAAATCGGCGGCGGCAGGCACTTCCAGCCGCGGAGAGGCGGTGTCCTCGTTCCTCATCCGGCCACCGCCTCGGCGACACGGGACGCCTCCGTCGAATTGGTCAGCGTCTTGGCCAGGGACGACGCCGCGCGCAGCAGCGCCGACCGTTGCAGCGTCTTCGGACTGACGCTCGCGCCGTCGGAGAGCGCCTGCGCTGCGGTCCGGTCGTAGGGCAACGTGCCGGCCAGCGGTAGCTCCAGCGCCTTGGCCACTTCGCCGGCGGAGTACGGCCCGTCCCCGACCACGAGTGCGGTCACCTTCGCCAGGTCACCGAGCTCGTGGCGCAGTCGCAGTCTCGCGTCCTGCGCCGCGTGCACCGACCGCACGCTTGGCCGCACCGCCAGCAGTACCCGGTCGGCGGCCCGCAGAACCGGCCAACAGCCCCGATCGGCCACCAGTCGTCCGGCGTCGACCAACGCGTCCCGCCCGACCGACGCATTCGACGTGCGCAGAGCCGACGCCAGCCGCTCCCATGCCTCGGCGGTGAAGGAGGTGCCCTGCGCGGCGGTCGTGAAGCCCGGCATCAGCCACACCTGCGGCTGCTCGGGCAGCTGTACCGCGTGCTCGGCGACCATGGTGGCGGCCTCCATCGCCGGGATTCCCCGCCGGGCTGCCGTCGACCACGACAGCAGTCCCCGGTCGGCGCTGATCCGGCCAGCCAGCAGCCCCGGCGCCATGTCCCCGCCGGTCGGGTCGCAGTCGGCGACCAGCAATGGCCCGCGCCACGCCAGGGCCAACGCCCAGGTCGAGGTGGTCACTCCGGGCGCCGCCTTGCCCGAGGCCACGACGGTGAGCATCAGCTCACCGCCCCGCCGGCAGCAGGATCAGCGCCAGGTTGCCGGTCGAGGCCAGCTCGGCCACACGCACGCCGTCGTCCGCGCTGACCCGCACGTCGATCACCGTCAGCTGTGTGGCCTGGTTGAGCGGCCCGACCTCGACGACCGTCGCGTCGATCGGCTGATCGGGCGCGCCGTTGGTCTCGCCGGTCGGAATACCGCTGCCACTGGTCGAGCCGGTGCTGCCGGGCGTCGCCACGATCAGCACCTGCTGGCCTGGGTTCAGCCCTCTGGACGGGAACTGCCCCTCCCGCATGGGCAGGGCGACCAGCATCTCCCCCGCCGCGAACCCGCTGTCGGGGCCGACCTGGGCGCCGGTCAGCAGCTCTCCCCGGCTCAGTGGCACCTGGGCCACCATCCCGACGATCTGGGACCGCTGCGAGGCAGGGATCGGTGACAGGTTGGGATCGGACGTCACGTTCGCGACCGCCAGGTCCTCCGCGGTGATCGTGGAGCCCATTTGCACGTCCCGGGCGACTGCCAGCACCTCGGTGCGCGCGGTGAGCATCTGGCCGGCTGCGAAGGCCAGCAGGCCACCGAGCAGCACGACCAGCACGCTCAGGACCAGCGACTTGCGGCTGGCACGTCTCCTCGCCGCTGCGCTTCGCACCGGAGGAGCCGGCGGCGGCGCGGCCTCTGGCGCCGGAGCCGGACGGCGCCCGGCCGCTGGCGACGCCACCCCGTCGACCCGCGTTGTCACCTGATCACCACCGACTGCACCTCCGCCACCGCAAACGTCGCGTTCGAGGTCGTCGTCAGATCTGGCAGCGTGCCGGTGGCGCCCGTCGACGACGTCCAGGTGACCGACCACTGGATGCCGTACGTCGCCGTCACTCTCTCACCGGGCTGGTGGATCGATGACTGCGGGTACCGATAATCACAGCCGGCCGGTGACGCGGCCCACACCCCGTCGCCCGGCTGCCACGCCAGACCAGGACCGGGGCACGACACCGCGGCAGCCCCGTCGCCCGGCGTGAACGACAGCGCCGTCGGCGTCACGCTGACCTCGGCCCACACGCCTCCAGCGTCGGCACGCGCGGTCAGCGTTCGGAACGATCCCGGGTCGGTCCAGAACCAGGTGTAGGCGTTCACGACCGTGAACGGCTGCCCGTCCTGCAGGGTGCCTGCCGGATACCGGCCCGTCGTCGGTGACGGCACCGTCAGGGTGCTCAGTGCCTGTCGCGCGAGCTGTGCTGGATCGACTGCGGCCGGAGCCGCCGGCGGGGTCGCCGACCAGAAGGTGAAGCCGTTGGTACCGGGGAACGCCCCACCGCCGGTGTAGAAGAGGCAGCTGTAGATGGCGCCGTCCGTGCGACCGCCCCAGATGGGTGAGTCTTTCGGAGGCTGTTGGGCCATCGCCTCCGCGTAGCACTGCATGTCCTGCACCCACCACGCCTGGCCGTCTCGGCAGGGTATAGCGGCACCGGGGGGCGTGACCGTGCAAGCAGCCGCCGGCGTGCCGCCAACGCCGTCGGGCGTTGTCGCGGCCGGTTGGGGCGCCGTCCCACGGTCATCCTCGGCCGTCTCGACTCCGACTACACAGATGCCGTGGGAGTCGTACTGCTGGCAGGTCGCCGGATCAGCCACAGCAGCTGGCGGAAGGACCAGCGAGATGCACACGCACAGCAGCACACCCGTCAGGGCGAGGACTACTCGTCGCATGACTCCGCCTGCCTGTTCGGAGCCTCGCTGACGCGCCATGACGATGTCTCCGGATAGTCCGGGTTCACCACGGTGAGTTGCTGGATGAGGTACCGCGGACGGTCGGGAGGCACGATCGACTGCCCGGTGGCGTCGACCGCGTCGACCTGGCTCACGTCGACGCAGGCGGTGACGACGACGGTCGGGAAGACAGGTGACGGCGAAGCGGCGGGACTGTTCGAAAGGTCGACGCTGACGGCAGACGTAGTCACCAGCTGCGACCGACCGGTCTGGCGGTAGCGCTGGGAGCGGAACTTGCCGATCGCCGTGGCCTGGGCCGTGGCTTCCGGAACCACCGCGACCTGGTGAATACCGTCGAGCGGGAGTGACGGGTCGAGGTACAGGTCGTCGATCGTCCGCAGGTACTCCGGGACGAGTTCGACCGCCGCTGCCTGCGCTTCGTCGGCGGGGCTCGGAGTGGTCGGCGACGGGCTGGGCGTCTGGGAGGTCGACGTCCCGGGAATCGGCGAACTCGACGAGCCGGGTTCGGACGACGACGAACAGCCCGAGGCCGTCAGCGCCAAGAGCACCGCAGCTCCCCCGCCGCCGCCCGTATCACCGTCACGCCTGATCACCTCCCCGCGCGTCACCGTCCGTCGACCGAGGTTGCCCTCCGTATTGAGCGGACGTGTGACCGCCGTCGCCTTCCCACCCTTTCGGGTGACAGTTCGTCCCTGGCTCCGTCATTCGCCCTCCCCGTCTGGGTGTATCGCGCGCTGATGACACGCTGCCGCACCGCAAGCTGGGGTGGCGCAGATATCCACAGGGGTCGGCGCGGCGAGGAAAAGGACGAGATCCCTGTGGAGGTCGAGGATGGCCGCCAGCGGATGAACGGCACGTGGATGGTCGCGTCGGCGGCGGGAGCGCTGGCCGGCGCCGCAGCGACGCCCTGGCTTACTACGCATGGGCTCGCGCAGCTGGCGCGGATCGATGCTGCTGGTCCGGGCCTGGCGCTGGCCAGCGCCGTCGCCGGCGGCGGGGCGGGAGCCGCGGCGATCGTGACGTCCCACCGTGCGGAGACGTGGTGGCTGGTGCCTGCGTTGCTGGTCTGGGGATGTGCCTTGGTCGCCGCGGCCTCCTGCGATGCGGTCACCCAACGCATCCCGACACCACTCGTCCGACAGGCCGCCGTCGGCACCGGTGTGCTGCTGACCGTCGGTCTCGCCGTGCACGGTGACTGGCGCGGCGTGCTTGTCAGCGGCGTCGCCGCTGCGGCGGCGGGAGCCGTCCTGCTGTTGTGCTGGCGGTTCGCGGGAGCTGGGTTCGGCGACGTCCGCCTGGCTGTGCTCGGTGGTCTGGGTCTGGGACACGCCACGCATCGCGGCTTGTTGTTAGCCCTCGCCGCCTTCTCCTTGATCATCGTGACGCAGGCCGTGGTCACCTTGATGCGCGACGGGGACCGCCGGGGCACCTTTCCCTACGGCCCTGCCCTTGCGGCGGGCTTTCTGCTCGCGGCCACTCTCTGACTGTGACGTCCTGCGAAACCGTCGGCGGCGGGTTTCCCGAGCAACATCTATGGCACGGCAGCAGGGCGCCGGTCCCAACTGCGCGATTTCATCGCTACTTCCACCATCTGGCAAGGCGCGCAGGACGAGCTCGGCCACGCTGCTCCGGTGTCAGTCGCGGGTCTCTGCGGTTCCTGTGGCCGTGCTCTCGTGTCGACGCCGTCCGCGTCCCGCGTGCGACTGGGGGCGCCGCGCCTTGATTGTCACGGCATTGTCGACCCGGGCTTCGGCTCGGTCGGCTCTACTGCGCTGCACGCGAGCTTCCTCGCGCACCGTGTTGAGTTCACCGCGCAACTCGGCGAGCTCCTCGCGCAGTCGTAGGTTCTCCTCTTCGTGACGGGTACGCAGGTCGTCGACTCGCTGGTGGCCATGGGCCTTCTCGCGCTCGGCGTCGTGTACGGCGGCATCACGCTGAGCGGTCATCGCCGCTAGCTTCTCGCGCAGATCGCTGACCTCGTCACGGAGGTCTGCGGCCTGCCGGTCAGCCTGCGCCAGGCCCCGACGTACCGACTCGACCGCATCCTCGGCACGGGCGGCGCGCGCCGCCCCGGCGTCGGCCCTCTCGACAGCGTTGCGAGATCGCTCCTCCGCCTCGGACTGCGCGACCATCGCGGCTTCCGCTCGTCGGATCGCAGCATCGCGGTCGCCATGTGCCTCGACCAGCCGCGCCTCGACGACAGTCAGCTTCTCGGCCAGATCGGCCGACTTCGCAGCGGACTGCTTTCGCTCTGTATCCACGGCCGCGAGGGCGTCGGCCAACGCGGCGCTCAGCCTGTCTCGCTCGGTCTCGGCTTCCGTCAGCTGCTGGCGAGCCTCTTCGAACCGGATTCGGAGCTGCTCGCTCAGCGCAGAGGCCTCCTCAGCAGCGGCGTCGGCTTCCGCACGCTCGGCCTCGGCGCGCTGTTGCGCTTGCTCGGCCCGGCTGGCACGAGCCGCGGCGGTCGCCACCTGCTCTGCCGCCTCACTCGTCACAGCATTGATTTGTAGCTCGGCGGCCTCCGGATCGGCCACCGTCCGCAGCTCCTCGAGCAACCCCTGCAGCTGCTGACCCAGATGCTCGATCATGCCGGCGACCTGGCCGTGCAACTCACTTGCCCGCTGTCGCGCGACATCGATCGGCCGCTGCTCGATCCCGGCCGCGTGCCCGGACTGCTCCGCGCGCAGGCGGCGACGGGCGTGCCATGCGGCGGTCCGATTGTGCGCGCTGTCGTCGCAATACTCCGGCGGGCGGCCTGCCCCGGATTGCGATGCCGCCGCCGGACGACGGCAGCCGGGAAACCGGCAGATACGGCGTTCCGTGTCGCTGTCAGTCGGCTGACTCATAACGTAAAGCTGCACCGACGTTATGACGACGGAACGCTTTCGGGGCATCTCTGTGGACAGTGGGCGGCCATCCACATCCCCACCGGCTGCGTGGCGCCTTCATCTCTTCGGCCGCGTCGAAGCTGACAACGTTCGCTGCGATTCCCACGATGAGGGAGGTGGACGGCGCCGAGCCGCGCGCCGTCAGGTCGCTGGATCTGTGGCTGCTGGCGCGAATGCCCATGTGCGCGGCGCGGACGGCCCGCTCATCGCTACAGAGCCGTCTTGGTCGTGTTGAGTCGGATTCGGCAGGCCCTGGGGCCCGATACGCGGGCCGGACGAGCTGTCGATCCCTCGGCCTACCTTGCGCTGTGAGCCCACTCGGCCCGCGTCACGTATTCCGAAGGAGTGCGCCATGGAGAATCCCGATGACCTGCTGACCACGGCCGAGGTTGCCCTGATCATGCGCTCGCCCGTCTCCACGCTGAGGTACTGGCGGCACCTCGGCACCGGGCCGCACAGCTTCCGTGTGGGACGGCGCGTGGTCTACCGGCGCGCCGACGTGGCCGCGTGGCTACATGAGCAGTCGCAAGCAGGGCGCGCCGAACGAGCGGGGTGAGCGGTGTGAGTGAACGCCGCCCCGCCGTCGTGTCAGAACTTCACGGCGACGCAGCTCAGCGTGGCCGGGCCCACCGGCTACGAGCCACCGGCGCTGACTACGGCAGTCGATCGGTCTCCCCCTCCCCACTGGGCGGCTGGCGCGACCCCTCCAACACTCAGGCTGCCCTACGAGAAGCCTTCGCCACTGCTGGTTTCGACTGGGTCACCTCCCACGCGCTTCCGCAAGACCGTGGCCACCCTCTGAATCAGGCCGGTTCCCCCCGTGGCGGTCTGCCCCCGGCCCGCGGCCGCTACGGCCGGTTCTTGGCGCGCACCGACTGCTGGACCCCACCCGAGACCTGGGTGAGGGCCTTCCGGACGGCGGGCAGGACCTCGGTGGCGAGCAGTTCGATGGACCGGGCGGTGGCGGCGAAGGGCAGCCCGCCGAGGCCGATCTGGGCGAGGAACCGGTCGTGGCCGAGCAGCTCGTGCTCCCACAGGATCTTGTCCACGATCTCGGCCGGGCTGCCGGCGAACAGCGCGCCGTGCGGGCCGGCCCACTGCTCGAACGCCTCCCGAGGCAGGGCGCGCCCCCGGGCGCTGGGCATGTTGTCGCCGATGTAGCGGGAGTAGTACGGGTAGAACGTCTCGCGCGCCCCCTGCGAGGTGGGCTCGGCGTAGAAGTGGCTGGTCACCCCGATGCGGGTGTCCGCGGCCGGGGCCGCGTGGTCCGCGGCGGTGCGCCGGTAGAGCTCGGCGAGCGGCACGAAGCGCTCCGGCGCCCCGAGGATGGCCAGGTAGAGCGGCAACCCGTGCCGTCCGGCCCGCACCACGCTGGCGGGCGTCCCGCCGACGGCGACCCACACGGGCAGCTGCTCCTGCACCGGCCGGGGATGGATGCCGGCGTCGTGCAGCGGCGCACGGTGCCGCCCGGACCAGGTCACCTTCTCCTGCCGGTCGAGCGCCACCAGCAGCTCGAGCTTCTCGTCGAACAGCGACTCGTAGTCGGCGAGGTCGTGGCCGAACAGCGGGAACGACTCGGTGTAGGCGCCGCGGCCGGCGGTGATCTCGGCGCGGCCACCGGAGATGAGGTCGACGGCGGTGAAGTCCTCGAAGACCTTCACCGGATCCGCCGTCGACAGCACGGTGACGGTGCTGGTCAGCCGGATGCGCTCGGTGGCCTGCGCGACCGCGGCGAGCACGACCGGCGGTGAGGCGATGGCGAAGTCGGGGCGGTGGTGCTCGCCGACGCCGAAGACGTCGAGCCCGGCCTGGTCGGCCAGGACGGCGAGGTCGATGAACTCGCGCAGCCGGATGGCCGGGTCGAGGGGGCGGCCGGTGGCGGGGTCTGCGGTGATCTCGCCGAAGGTGAACAACCCGATCTCGAACGGGTTCGGCTGCGGGGTCATGGGCACCTCGGGTTGTCGTGGTCGGACCGGGTGGCGGGTGGGTCGAGGACGCGGCGTCTCCCCGGCCGGCCCCGCCGCCGCGAGGCGGACGGCGGGCCGGCAGCCGCGCGTGTCGGTCGTGCTCAGGCGGCCTGGAAGGACCGCCGGGAGAAGCCGACGGAGTAGCCGTCCAGCGTCGTGACCACGGGCGCGGTGGGGTCGGTGGCTGCGCCGAGGGTGACGAACAGCGGGGTGAAGTGCTCGACCGTCGGATGTGCGTAGGGCATGCCGGGGGCAGCGGTGCGGAACCGGGCCAGCTCGTCGACGGCGCCGCGGGCCAGCGCGTCGGCGGCCCAGGCGTCGAAGTCGGCCGACCAGCCGGGCACCTTGTTCTCGGTGAACATCTCCCGGGTGAGGAAGGGCAGGCCGTGGGTCATGTGGCCCGAGCCGACCACGAGGACGCCCTGCTCGCGCAGCGGGCGCAGCCGCGTGCCGAGCGCCAGCAGCTGGTCGGGGTCGTCGGTGGGCAGGCTCAGCTGCAGCACCGGGACGTCGGCGGCCGGATACATGATCTTCAGCGGCACCCAGGCGCCGTGATCCAGGCCGCGGCGGGCGTGCTGGTGCACCTCCTGGGTGTCGGGCAACAGCGCGGCCACCTGGCGGGGCAGGTCCCCGGCGTCGGGGGTGTCGTAGCGGAACGTGTAGTACAGCGGGTCGAAGCCGCCGAAGTCGTAGACGAGCTCGTCGGGCCGGCTGGCGCTGACCGACAGCGGCGCGGACTCCCAGTGCGCGGACACGACGAGGATGGCCTTGGGCTTGGGCAGGTTGCGGGCCCAGTCGTGCAGCGGGTCGAGCCACTGGTCGTCCTCGAACGGCAGCGGGCCGCCGCCGTGGGACAGGTAGAGGCTGGGCAGCGGCCCGTCCGCCGACGTCCACAGCCGGTGCGGGGCAGCAGCCTCCGCCTCGGCGGCGCGGCGCAGGTGCGCGGAGAAGGGATGGGCGGCCGGGATCCGGGCGTCGGCGGCCGCGGTGGGGGCGGGGGTGGTCATGCGGACTCCTCGATGGAGATGGGGGCCGGGGCGCCGCCGGTGCGGACCCAGGTCACGGTGAGGGACTCGCGGTGGGCGAAGCGCTCCAGGTGGCTGCCGAGCACCTGCTCGGCGCGAGCGACGGACTCCTGGTCGTCGCCTGCCGTCAGGAGGGTGAGCACCCCGTCCCCGACGATGATCCAGGCGGTGGCCGCGCCGATCGCCGTGGTCGCCGGCGAGCTGGTCGCGTCGCCGGTGAAGGCGAGCTTGCGTCCGAGGTGGGAGATCAGCTGCTTGGCGTAGCGGGCAGCGGCGCCGGTCGTCACGTCGGCCCGGGAGCCGATCGGCCGGTCCTGGGCGGTGGCGCGATCCGCCGTCGCCTCTCCGGGCGTCGCCAGCGGCGCGGCAGGCGGGGTGCTGGACATCGGTCCTCCAGATGTGCCTAACGTCGAGGCAGGTGCGTGTGGTCTCTGCCGGCGGTACCGCCGGGCGGGCCGGGTGCTCGTCGGGGGCTGCCCGGCTCGCCGGGCGGCGCTGGGTCAGGCGCCGACAGGCTGGGCGGTGCGGCGGCGGCTGGCCAACAGATGATCGACGCTGAAGCGCCCGGCACCGACGGCGGCGAGAAGCAGGGCGGCCGCGCCGAGGACGAGAACGAGCTCGTAGCCGCCCTGCTCGACGAACAGCCCGGCGCCGGCGTGGACGAACACGAACGCGCCGACCATGTCGATCAGCAGCAACAACGCGGCCACGGGCACGGCCAGGCCGACGATGAGGGCGGCGCCGCCGACAAGCTCCACGAGCGCGGCGAACCAGGCGGCGGCCGAGGCTGCCGGCACGCCAACTGAATCGAAGAAGGCGGCGGTGCCGTCGATGCCGTTGGTGAACAGCTTCTGCCAGCCGTGAGCGAAGAACACCAGGCCGACGGCGATGCGGGCCAGGAGGACGGCGAGGTCACGGGCGGGAGCGGGGAAGGTCATGGTGGTCCTGTCGATGGTGGTGCGGGAAGGGATAGTGGTGCGGGACGTGGCTGTACCGGCCGGACGTCGGTGCCGGTGGCCGGGCGCGGTCAGCCGGTCCGGTCGGTGAGCCAGGCGGCGAGGGTGTCGACGTCGTCGCGGGTGAGGCCGTGCCCGCCCGGGGAGCGCCGGGCGGTCAGCTGCGCGCCGGAGTCGCCGTGCAGGTACTGCCAGGTGCGCGCCTGCAGCTCGACGGGGATCACCGCGTCGGCGTCCCCTTGCGCGACGAGGACCGGGACGCCGGTGAGTCGGCCGGGCGTCGTCGGCACGCCGGCGTCGAAGGGCAGGGTGGCGTACAGGGTCGCGAGCCCGGCGAACCTCGCGGGATCGTCCAGGACGACGCCGCCGGCGAAGGTCGCGCCGCCGCTGAACCCGGCGAGCACGATGGGGCGCCCCGCCGGGGCGACCCGGTCGAGCCAGGCCCGGAGCCAGGCGATGCCGTCGGCCAGGGACTCCGGGACGGGGCGCCCGATGCCGCGGTTGGCGAACCAGGCGTACCCGCTGCCCTCGGCGATCGGTGCCCGCACCGCGGCGTAGGCCGCCCGGCCGGCAGAAAATCGACGAGGCCGATGATGTCGCGCTCGTCGGAGCCCCGGCCGTGCAGCAGCACGACCAGCGGCGCGTCCTGGTCCTCGGCGCCGCGCCAGAGGACGGTGGGCTCGGGGAACGCGGTCATGCCCCGGCCACGTCGTGCTCGGTCACGATCCGGCCGGCGGTGCGTACCCCGGACCAGCGGGCGACCTCCGCGTCTAGGTCCAGGCGGTCGACCGGTGCGGAGTGCTCGTACTCGCCCCAGTCCGCCCGGGGGAGCATCCACATGATCTCGAACTCGTTGCCGTCGGGGTCGGCGCCATAGACGCTCTTGGTGGCGCCGTGGCTGGACTCGCCGGTGTACGCGCCGGCGTCCTGAAGACGCTGGCGGAACTCGGCCAGCTCGTCGACGGTGTCCAGCTGCCAGGCCAGGTGGTAGAGGCCCACGCCGCGGCGACGCGGCCCGGCGGCCGACCCGAGGCCGAACAAGCCCAGGTCGTGGTGGTTGCCAGAGCGGGGCAGTCGGAGGAACGCGGCGTTGAACCGCTCCTCGCGGGTAACCAGCTCCATGCCGAACACCTCGCCGTAGAAGCGGACCGACCGGTCGAGGTCGGCCACGTAGAGCACGGCGTGGTTGAGGCGGACGGGCGACGCGGTCATGGTGTGCCTCCAGGGCGAGGGCGAGGGCGAGGACGAGGGCGAGGGTGAAAGCGAGGGCGAGGGCGAGGACGAGGGCGAGGGTGAAAGCGAGGGCGAGGGCGAGGGCGCGGGATGCACCGAGGCGGAGGGGTCGCCGAGCGACGGGCGGGGCGGCGAGACCGGAAGGCGTTCACCGCCCCGCGCGCCGTCGGCGATCAGGGGAAGGGGCGGTCGTCAGGCGATGACGGCGAACCCGCCGGTCCAGGCGATCTTCTCGCCGGCAGCCAGGGTGAGCTGCAGGAAGCCCAGCGCCTCGAGCTCGCGGGCGCGGCGCAGTGAGCCGGCGTCGATGGCGCGCACGCCCCCGGCGGTGACGATGCCGGCCAGCAGCGACTTGGCGTCGGCGTCGTCTCCCGCGATCAGCACTGTGGTGGGCTGCTGCCCGCCGACCGTGCCCGACGCCAGGGTGGCGGCGAAGGTGGTGTTGAACGCCTTCACCACGCGCGACTGCGGCAGGGCCGCGGCGATCTCGGCGGCGGCGGAGCTGTCGGCCGGAACGACGAGGGAGTCGAAGGTCTCGAAGTTCAGCGGGTTGGTGATGTCGACGACGACCTTGCCGGCGAACTGGTCGCCGCGCTGGGCGACGATGCCGGCGATCGCGCCGTAGGGAACGGCGAGGACCACCACGTCGCCGGTGACGGGCTTGGCGGTGTCGTTCTCACCGAGCAACTCGACGGTGTTGCCGCCCTTGCCGACGATGCCGGCGATGGCCTGTCCCATGTTGCCGGTGCCGATGATGCTGACGTGTGCCATGACGGTTCCTCCAGGATGATTTGTTGTAGCGACAACGTTCATCTCATGTGAGCGTACTTGTTGCGACAACCATTCCGGGTGAGGATGTGACCGTGGACACTCCCTGGCTCGACCGGCGTCAGCTGCGCGCGTGGATACGGATACGCGGCGTGCTCGAGCTCCTGCCCGGCGTGCTCGACGTCCAGCTGCGACGAGACGCCGACATCACCGAGTTCGAGTACTACGTGCTGGCGATGCTCTCCGAGGCGCCCGGTCGCACGCTGCGGATGACCGAACTGGCCCGGCAGACCAACGCCACGCTGCCCCGGCTCTCCCACGTGATCGACCGGCTGGAAGGCCGCGGCCTGGTCGAGCGCTTCCGCTGTCCGGAGGACCGGCGAGCGACCAACGCCCGGTTGACCGACGCGGGGTGGGCCAAGGTGCAGGAGGCCGCTCCCGGCCATGTGGTCAACGTGCGGCAGCACGTCATAGACGCCCTCAGCGACGAGCAGATCGACCAGTTGGCCGAGATCGGCGACGCCATTCTGGGCAGACTGGACCCGTCGGGGGCGATGGCCGCGACGTACACCCGCTACGACGAGGCACCGAGCCCCGAACCCCGGAACAGGCCGGCGCCGGATGACGGCGACATCCGCCGTCCCGCCTGACCGGCCAGCTGGGGCCTTCGGCGAAGTCGGCCGGTGTGCTGTCGGAAAGCACCCTTGAGGCATTCCCGCGATGCGTGGCCACGCTCGCCAGGTCGGCGCTCTTTGAAGTGCCGTTGCGCGGCAGCGACGGCAGATGCACCCGCCCCGGGTGAGCGGGGCGCCTCCGTCCTGCTCCCGTGGCCATGACGGAGTCGCTGCCGGTGCTGTTGGTGCGCCGGGCCCACCTGTTGGCCCCCGGCGAGCCATCCCGGCGGGCACATGGCGCGGGGAGGGTCGGAACGGCGTCCGGGCCCGGCGCCCCGCCGTCGTACCAGGAGTTCACGGCGACACAGCTCAGCGGTTCAGCACCTTCGCCGCCTCGGCGCTCACGACCTGCCGGCCGAAGTAGACATCGAGCGTCATCGACGGGTTGGCGTGCCCCAACTGGTCGGCCACCTGGCGCGGGCTGAGGCCGGCCTCGTCGAGGCGCGTGGCGACGGTCTTGCGGAAGGTGTGCGAGGTGACCCACGACCAGGGCCCCTCCTCGCAGCGGATGCGCCGCCCGCCTGCCCCGGCCCTGAAGGAGCCATCCTCGTCGAGCTGATAGCCCGTTCTGCCGCAGGTCTCGCACTCGAACGAATCGAGCAACTGGCGGAGGTCTCCTGAGACGTTCGACGGATCCCGCAGAACGCCGGTCAGTGGCGGAGGGAAGACAACCTGAGCGTCCCTCTGCCGGCGCAGGTTCGCCCGCCGCGCCTCCAACATGCGGACGGCGAAGTCAGGGAGCGCGATGATCCGCCAGCCGGCGGTGGTCTTCGGCCGCGGCTGGACCATCAGCCCGGCCCCTGGAACGCGGACCACGGTGGCGTTCACCTCCCATGTCCCGGCCCCGAGGTCGAGGATCGGCTTGCCGTCGCCGTTGGTCCCGTACCGCAGGGCCAGCGCTTCACCGATCCGACAGCCGGTGGCGAGCATCCAGTCGACGAGGTCGGGCAGGTCGAGCTCGACCGCGCGGTCACTGGTCCGGAACAGCTTGACGAGTCGTCCGGTCTCTGCCGCCGTGAGTGCGCGCGGCGCGCCTTTACCACTGCTGATCTTGGCGGTCGAGTCGCGCACCGGATTCACCGCGATCGCGCCGTCCTGGATCGCCAGTGCGAACATCCCGGAGAGGCACGCCCGCGCTGTCTTGGCCGCACCCGGTCCGCTGCTCTTGGCGATGGCGGACAGCGCCCGGCTCACCACGCCGGTAGTCACCTCGCGGACGCATAGTCGACCGAGGGCCGGCTTGACCTGCTTCCTGACCACCGACCGGTAGGTGCGCATAGTGCCGGTCGACCAGCCCTGGTCGGCCTCCAACCAGGCATCGGCCAACGCGTCGATCCTGGTCGCTCCGGTGACCACCTTGCCACCACCGAGACCCTGGCGGTTGGTCAACTCGGCCTTGAGCGCACGCTCAGCAGCCGCCCGCGACCGCCCGACCTTCGTCACCATCCGGATGCGACCGTCAAAGTCACGGAATCTGGTCCGCGCCTGCGTCTCGCCGCTGGGCTGCTCGACGAAGTATACCCTGCCGTACGTCCCTACGGGCTGCGGGGGCCGTCCCACGGCGACACCATCCTCACCAGTTTCTGGTGAGTAAATGATGCATCCTTCGAGGCCAACTCGCTAGGGGCGGGCAAACCTGCTGGTCAAGCTCCCCCGATTGGACTCGAACCAATAACCCTGCGATTAACAGTCGCATGCTCTGCCAATTGAGCTACGGGGGACGAGCGGGTACGCGACCCGCCGGCCTGACGAGGGTACCCCAGGCCTTCCGTCGCCCCGGGAGCGGCTCGCCCGCGGGCCCCGTGCCGTAGGTCCCGGTAGCGTCATCGACCGTCCCCGATCAGGAGGTTCCCCGTGGCCAAGCTGTCCTTCCTCGCCGGCTTCGGTGCGGCTACGTCCTGGGCGCCAAGGCCGGCCGCGAGCGGTACGAGCAGATCCGCCGCGGCTGGGAGCAGGCGAAGGACGACCCTCGCCTGCAGAGCCTCGCCGGCATGGCGCAGGCGCGCGCCGACGACGTCGTCGCCTCGCTGCGGGCACGCATGGGCAGCGACACCCCGCGCTGAGCGGGGGATCAGTCCGGCTGCTCGGCCGCGACGAGCTCGGCCAGCTTCCGGCGGGCGTGCTCCCGGGCCTCGGGATCGCTGCGGCGCTCGTCGTCGTCGAAGACGACGGTCCACTCCCGGCCCGGTCGTCCCGGGATCCGGCGCGCGACGAGCAGCACTCCTCCCCCACCCGGCAGCGGCGAGCGTTGGCTGGCGACGATCGTCTGGTCCACCCGCCTGCGGACCACCGAGGGCAGGTCGCCGGCGTCGGTCAGGACGTGGCGGACCTCCGGTCGGCGGGCCTGCACCCCCGGCTCCACCTCGACCAGCGCCGTGACCCGGAACGCGCCGCCCCCGTCGTTGGTCGCCGTCCACTGTGCGGCGGCGATCTCGTGCCACGGCAGCACGACGGCGTCCTCGACCGAGGTGACCTCGGTCGGCACCACCCGCAGCCCGCGGGAGGTGGCCACGAGCCAGCCGGCGTCCCGGGTCAGGGCCCCCCAGGCGAGCACGCGCTCGTCCGCGTCCGGCGAGGCCAGGACGGCGACGCGCACCGGCTCCGGCGGCCTCGCGAACCGGCGCCGCAGCAGGTCGAGGAGGCTCACGGGGTCAGGCCGCCCATCGCCCGCTCGCGGAGCGATCGAGCCTGCTGCTCGAGCGACAGCAGCTGGCCGAACACCTTCGTGTACTCGTCGGGGGCCTCGACCGGGTTCATCCGCTGCAGCTTGCTCTTCAGGGCCGCGACCCGTCGCACCGTCGCCATCTCCTGCAGCCGGGCCAGCACCGCGTTGACGTAGGTCGCGTCGCCCTCTCCGTTCACCGAGCGCATGGGCTCGACCGCGAGGGCCGTCAGCTGGGCCCGGGCCGGCTCGCTGGTGCAGTGCGCCGCCACCTGATCCAGCCACGCCGGGCCCGTGACGGTGGCGCCGGCCGCTCCCCCGGCGGCGGCCACCGCCTCGGCGACCGCCCCGAGGTCCGGATCGGTGTAGGCCGCGGGCGGGATCGCGTCGAACGACGGCCCGGCGACCTCGGGCACCTGCAGCGCCGCCTTCACCGCCTCGCGCTCGACCTCCAGCGCGGCGTCGTCCGGCGTCCGCTGCGGCCCCCGCTGACGGGCGCGCGGCCGCGCGCCGCCGTCGCCGGTGATCCGGCGCAGGCGGTCCATCACCTCGGTCTCGTCCGGCAGACCGAGCAGGCCGGCCAGCCGGCGCGCGTAAGCCGGCCGCAGCGCGTGGTCCTTGATCTGCGCGAGCAACGGGGCCGTCTTCTCCAGCGCCGCCACGCGACCCTCGACGGTGTCCAGGTCGTAGTTGGCGATGGTCGTCTTCAGCACGAACTCGATCAGCGGCGTGCGGCGGGCGATGAGGTCGCGCACGGCGGCGTCCCCGTGCTCCTGGCGCAGCTCGCACGGGTCGTGGCCGTTCGGCTCGACGGCGACGAACGTCTGCGCGACGAACCGCTGGTCCTCGGCGAAGGTCTTCATCGCGGCGGCCTGACCCGCGGCGTCGCCGTCGAAGGTGTAGATCACCTCGCCCGACAGCTCCTGCTGGTCCATCAGCAGCCGGCGCAGCACGCTGATGTGCTCGCCGCCGAACGCGGTGCCGCACGACGCGACCGCCGTGGTCACGCCGGCGAGATGGCAGGCCATCACGTCGGTGTAGCCCTCGACCACCACCGCCTGGTGGCGCTTGGCGATGTCGCGTTTGGCCCGCTCGACGCCGTAGAGGACCGTGCTCTTCTTGTAGAGCGGGGTCTCCGGCGTGTTGAGGTACTTCGGTCCCTGGTCGTCGTCGAGCAGCTTGCGGGCGCCGAAACCGATGACGTCGCCGGTGATGTCGCGGATCGGCCAGATCAGCCGGCGGTGGAACCGGTCGATCAGCGTGCCGCGGGAGGACTCCTTCGCCAGGCCCGCGGTTACGAGCTCGGCCTGGCTGAAGCCCTTGCCGCGCAGGTGGCGGGTGAGGGTGTCCCAGCCCCCCGGGGCGAAGCCGCAGCCGAAGTCGATCGCCACCTGCCGGTCGAAGCCCCGCTCGGCGAGGAACTGCCGGGCCGGACCCGCCTCCGGGGTGCCCAGCTGCTCGGCGAAGAACCTCGCCGCCTCGGTGTTGGCGGCGACCAGCCGTGCGCGCTGGCCGGCGTTGCCGCGGTCGGGCGCCCCGGTCGGGCGGCCGCCGTCGTCCTCGTAGTGCAGCTCGACGTTGGCCCGCCGCGCCAGCAGTTCGACGGCCTCGGAGAACGACAGGTGATCGATCTGCTGGACGAAGGAGATGACGTCGCCGCCGACCCCGCACCCAAAACAGTGGTAGAGGTTTCGCGTCGGGGTCACCTGGAAGGACGGCGACTTCTCGTCGTGGAACGGGCAGAGCCCCTTCAACGACCCGCCGCCCGCACGCTTGAGCTGCAGGTGCTCGCCGACGATCTCGTCGATCTTCGACCGCTCGCGGACCAGCGCGATGTCGGCTGCCCGGATCCGTCCCCGCCCGGCCATCAGCTGCTCCCCCGACGACGGCCCCGCCGGTCCCCGCGGTCACGGTGCGGGTACCGGCCGAGCCGGCCTTGCCCAGTTCGAGCACGGTGACCCCTCTCAGCCGATCCCGGGCGCGCCGGCGATGCTCTCGCCGGTCACGCGGTAGAGCAGGTAGGCCGCGGTCTCCCGGAGGATGTAGCGGAACTGCGTGGCGCGGGTCTGCACGGCCGGGCCCTGGCGGGTCGGCGAGCTCTCCGCCGCCATGCCGGCGTCCTCGGCCATCCGCTCGGCGCGCATGGCGTGCCACGGGTCGGTCACCAGGACGGCGCTGGTCCAGCCGCGCTCGTCGAACGCCGCGGCCACCGCCCGCATGCTCCCCAGGGTGTCGACCCCCTGTCCCACGGCGAGCAGCGAGTCGTCGGGCACGCCGGATCCGGCCAGGTAGGCCCGACCGGCCTCGGCCTCGCTGAACTCGTCCCCCGCTGCCTTGCCGCCCACGGTGACGATGACCGGAGCGACGCCCTGCTCGTAGAGGGCGATCGCGTGCTCCAGCCGCGCCGCGAAGATCGACGACGGGACGCCGTTGTACTGGGCCGTGCCGAGCACCACGATCGCGTCCGAGGCGGGCCTGGAGTCCTGCCGGGCGTTCCACCAGATCGCCAGCGCGGTCGACGCCACGAACAGGAGACAGGCCAGGAACGCGGCGCCGATGACCCGCACCATCAGGCTCGCCCGCCGCACCCCCACGCGTCATGGGTACCACGCCGGGCTGACGACGTGCGGCGCCTGGGGACGGTGTGCCGGACGAGCTACCGCTCGCCCAGCCGGACCAGCCCGCTCTCGTAGGCGAGGATCACCGCCTGCACGCGGTCCCGCAGCCCCAGCTTGGCCAGGATGTGGGTCACGTGCGTCTTCACCGTGGTCTCGGCGAGGTAGAGGTGGCGCCCGATCTCGGCGTTGGAGAGGCCGCGCGCCAGGGCCCGCAGCACGTCCAGTTCGCGCTCGGTCAGCTCCGCCATGCCGGGCGGGACGGCGCCCTCGGCGGGCACGGTCGGCTGCCGGACGTAGGTCTCGACCAACCGCCGGGTGACGCTCGGCGCCAGCAGCATCTCCCCGGCAGCGCAGGCCCGGACAGCCGACACCAGCGCCGGCGCCGGGGTGGTCTTCAGCAGGAAACCGGAGGCGCCTGCCCGGAGCGCCGCCAGCACGTACTCGTCGAGGTCGAAGGTGGTCAGCACCAGCACGCGGGTGCCGGGGCAGCGGTCCAGGATCTGCCGCGTCGCGGTCAGCCCGTCCCCGCCGGGCATCTCGACGTCCATCAGGACGACGTCCGGGGCCAGCGCGGCCGCGGCGGCGACGGCGGACGGACCGCTGGAGGCCTCTCCGACCACCTCGATCCCGGGGTCGGCGCCCAGGATCGCCGTCACGCCGTCGCGCAGCAGGTCGTGGTCGTCGGCGATGACGACGCGCACCGGCCCCGTCATGCCGGCCTCGCGGCCAGCGCGGGGATCCGCACGTGCACCCGGAAGCCGCCGCCCGGCCCGGGGCCCGCGGCGAACTCGCCCCCGACCCGGCGCACGCGCTCGTCGAGTCCCACGAGTCCGTAGCCGCGTCGCGGCGCGCTGCCCGGCCCGGGCCCGTCGTCGACCACCTCGACCTCCACCCCGGTCGCGTCCGCCCGGACCCGCACGACCGCTGCTGCGCCCGGCGCGTGACGCAGCACGTTGGTCAGCGACTCCTGCACCACCCGGTAGACGACGGCGGCTCCCTCGCCGGACAGCTCCCCGTCGACGTCGGAGCGCACGGCCAGGCCGGCCCCGCGGAGTCGCTCGAGCAGCGCGTCGAGGTCGTGTCCGTCCGGCGGCGTCATCGCCGCGCCGAGCACACCGTGGTCCAGCACCTCGACCAGCCGGTCGAGCTCGGCGAGCGTCTCACCCGCGGTCCGCCGGACGACGTCCAGCGCGCGCCGGGCCCGTGCCGGATCGCCCTCGCGGGTGGCCAGAGCCGCGCCCGCCTGCATCACCATGACCCCGACCGCGTGCGACACCAGGTCGTGCAGCTCCCGGGCCACGGCCAGGCGCTCGGCGCGCACGGCAGCGCCGGCCGCCGCGTCGAGCTCGGCCGCCCGCCGGTCCGCGCGCTCCTGCGCCCGCAGCTGCCACCGTTCCCCGGCGCGGACCGCCGCACCGCCGACCGCGGCGAGGGCCAGTGTCAGCAGCGCGAGGAACACGTTGTCCGGATCGCGGATCCACATCTCCGCGCCGACGCCCGCGCCGAGGACGCCGAGCGCCGGCACGCTGCGGACGCCGCGCGCCGCCGCCGCCCAGGCGAGCGCCGCCGGTCCGGCGATGAGCCAGAACCCCGCGGGCAGGGGCTGGGTCCAGATGCCGACGGCGAACACCAGCCCGCACAGCGTCGCGCCGAGCTCCGGAGCGACGCGCCGCAGGACGACGGTCGCCGCGGCGCAGATGGTCAGGAGCACCGAGACGGCACCCATCGTGGCGCCCGCGGGGAACTCCCCGCGGTAGGCGAAGTTCTCCGCCACCGCCAGCGCGGTGACCGCCGCGGCGAGGAGGACGTCCCGACGCGAGATGCGCGGAACGGCGGCCTCGGGTCGGGGCCGGACCTCGACGTCCTCGTCGGCCTCCCGCAGCAGCCCGAGCAGGCGCCGCAGCTCGAGACCGGCCCGCTGGCCGTGCTCCTGGACGGCGTTCAGCGCCGGGGTGGGGTCGTCGTCCCAGCGCCGGACGGCGTCGTCGGCGGCCGCGCCCATGGTCGTGGCCGCCGACCGGACCACGGCCTGGATGTCGCCGGCCAGCCGGGCCCGCTCGACGGCCACCGCGGCCCGGGCGACGTCGGCCTCCGGCGTCGATGCCAGCCGCGCCGCACGGGCGTGCTCCACCGCAGCCCGCCGGCCGGCGCGGACGGCGAGCCGCAGCACCGCGGCCAGCGTGAGGAACACGACCGATCCGAAGAGGAACTCCGGAGCCCCCGCTGCCTCGTCGAGCCACACCCAGACCGCGTTGGCAGCCACGATCGTGGCGGCGGCGAGAGCGCTCAGCACGCGGGTGCGCGGCATGCGCCGACCGTAGCCATCGGCAGGTCCGCCAGGCGTCCTCCGAACGTCGCATCGCGCTCCATCGGAGGTGCCGGTCGCATCGGTGCGTCCGGGAGGACGTCGGCCGCCGTCGCGGTTCCTAGCGTTCGCCTCGTCGCGTCGTCACCAGGACGGCGCCCGGTGCGAGGAGCAGATCGATGAGGAATCTCGAGCGTGCGGCGCTGGGCGCCGCGGTGGCCCTGTCCGTCCTGTCGGTCGGCGACGCCGTCCTGCGCGGCGTCAGCGATGCCGTTCTGCCGTGGGACGACGAGGCGGGCACCACCTGGGGCATCGTCGCCACCAACCTGCTCATGGTCGCCACGTTCGGGCTATTGGCGGCCGTCCTGGTGCGCAACGCGCGCGGGATCGACGACGGCAGCGGTGCCCGGCGCTGGGTCCGCCGCCTGCTCGCCACCGCCCTCGCGGTCCTCTCCGTCGGCTACCTCGTGGTGTCGGTGGTCGACGCCGACGCCGCCGGGATCGTCGCCGGTGTCACGTTCCTGCTGATGTTCGTGCTGGGCGTCGTCCTCGGCGCGTTGCTGCTGCGCCGGCCGGAGGTGCGGCTGCCCGCCGTCCTCATGGTGTCCGTCGTCCCGTTGATCGGGCTGGCGTTCGCGGTCGAGGCGCTGGCACCGGGCTGGGGCCACCCCGGCTACGCGGAGACCGCGCTGTACCTGGGCATCGCCCTCCTCGGCATCCAGGTCGCCGGCGAGCGCAGCGGGGTCGGCCCGTCGCTGGCCGGCGCCCGGACCTGAGCACCCCTCCTGACGGGCTAACTGCCCGCGCGGTCCGCTCCCAGGGCCGCGCGGGCCGCCTCCAGCCGGGCGACCGGCACCCGGAACGGCGAGCAGGAGACGTAGTCCAGCCCCACCTCGTGGAAGAAGTGCACCGAGTCGGGGTCCCCGCCGTGCTCGCCGCAGACGCCGAGCTTGAGGTCCGGACGGGCCGCCCGGCCCTTCTCGACGCCGATCTGCACCAGCCGACCGACACCGTCGCGGTCCAGCGACTCGAACGGCGAGATCCCGAAGATGCCCTTGTCCAGGTACTGGTGGAAGAACGCCGCCTCGACGTCGTCCCGGGAGAAGCCCCAGGTCATCTGCGTGAGGTCGTTGGTGCCGAACGAGAAGAACTCGGCGTACTCGGCGATCTCGCCCGCCGTCAGCGCCGCGCGCGGCACCTCGATCATGGTGCCGATCAGCGTGTCGACCCCGACCCCCTCTGCCTCGCAGACCTCGGCGAGCACCCTCTCCGACTCCTCGCGGATCGCCTCGAGCTCCTGCACCGCGCCGACCAGCGGGATCATGATCTCCGGCCGCGGATCACCCCCGGCCTTGCGCCGCTCGCACGCCGCCTCGCCGATCGCCCGCACCTGCATGGCGAACAGGCCGGGCACGACCAGGCCCAGCCGGACGCCGCGCAGGCCCAGCATCGGGTTGGACTCGTGCATGCCGCGGACGGCGGCCAGCAGGCGCAGGCTGCCCTCGTCGGGTTCGCCCCGCTCCTCGGCCAGCGCGACGCGGACCGAGAGCTCGGTGAGGTCGGGCAGGAACTCGTGCAGCGGCGGGTCGAGCAGCCGCACGGTCACCGGCAGCCCGTCCATCGCCTCGAAGATCTCCAGGAAGTCCTGCTTCTGCAGCGGCTCGAGCGCGTCGAGCGCGGCTTGCCGCTCCTCGTCCCCCTCGGCGAGGATCAACTTCTCGACCAGCTGCCGGCGGTCGCCGAGGAACATGTGCTCGGTCCGGCACAGACCGATGCCCTGAGCGCCGAAGCGCCGGGCCCGGGCGGAGTCCTCCGGGGTGTCGGCGTTGGTCCGGACGCCGAGCCGGCGCACCTCGTCGGCGTGGGTGAGGATCCGGTGCACGGCCTTCACCAGGTCGTCGGCGTCCTCGGCGTCGGGGTCGATCTCCCCCTCGAAGTACCGGACGACCGACGACGGCTCGACCGGCACCTCCCCCAGCCACACCCGGCCGGTCGACCCGTCGATGGAGATGACGTCGCCCTCGTTCACCTCGGTGCCGTCGGGCGCGGTGAACTTCCGCGCCTTGGTGTCGACCTGCAGCTCCTCGGCGCCGCAGACGCAGGTCTTGCCCATGCCGCGGGCGACGACGGCGGCGTGCGAGGTCTTGCCGCCGCGACTGGTGAGCACGCCCTGGGCGGCGATCATCCCGGACAGGTCGTCGGGGTTGGTCTCCCGGCGGACGAGCACGACCTTCTCGCCCTGCTGCGCCCACTCCACTGCGGTCTCCGACGAGAACACCGCCTTGCCGACCGCGGCACCCGGCGAGGCGTTCATGCCCTGGGTGAGCTGTGTGGCGTCCCCGCCGGAGACGAAGCGCGGAAACATCAGCTGGGCGAGCTGGTCGCCGGTCACCCGGCGGACCGCCTCGTCCATGTCGATGAGGCCCTCGTCGACCAGCTGGACGGCGATCCGGAACGCCGCGCCCGCGGTGCGCTTGCCGACGCGGGTCTGCAGCATCCAGAGCTTGTTGCGCTCGACGGTGAACTCGATGTCGCACAGGTCGCGGTAGTGCGACTCCAGGCGGGCCATCGTGTCCATCAATTCGTCGTAGGCGCCCTTGTCGATGCTCTCGAGGTCGGTCAGCGGCACCGTGTTGCGGATGCCCGCGACGACGTCCTCGCCCTGGGCGTTCTGCAGGTAGTCGCCGTAGACGCCCTGCTCGCCGCTGCCCGGGTCACGGGTGAAGGCGACGCCGGTGCCGGAGTCGGGCCCCAGGTTGCCGAAGACCATCGAGCAGACGTTGACCGCCGTTCCGGCGTCGCTGGGGATGCGCTCGCGGCGGCGGTACAGGACGGCGCGGTCGGAGTTCCAGGAGTCGAAGACGGCGTTGATCGCCAGGTCCATCTGCTCGCGCGGGTCCTGCGGGAAGTCGCGGCCGGTGTGGTCCTTCACGATCGCCTTGAACCGCGAGACGACGTCCTTGAGGTGGTCGGCGTCGAGGTCGAGGTCCAGGTCGGTGCCCTGCTCGGCCTTGACCTCGTCGAGCGCCTCGTCGAAGAGCTCGCCGTCGATGCCGAGCACCGTCTTGCCGAACATCTGGATCAGCCGGCGGTAGGAGTCCCAGGCGAAGCGTTCGCTGCCCGACTGCTGCGCCAGGCCCTGCACCGATTCGTCGTTGAGTCCGACGTTGAGGACGGTCTCCATCATCCCCGGCATCGAGGCGGCGGCTCCGGAGCGCACGGAGACCAGCAGCGGATCGGCCGGATCCCCGAGGGTCTTGCCCATGGCCTCCTGCAGGGCCTCCAGGTACTCGGTGACCTGATCGCCCAGGTCGGACGGCGTCTCGCCGTGCTCCAGGTAGTAGCGGCAGGCGTCGGTGGTGATGGTGAACCCGGGCGGCACCGGCAGGCCCAGGTTCGTCATCTCGGCCAGGTTGGCGCCCTTGCCGCCCAGCAGGTCCTTCTGGTCCTTGTTGCCCTCGCTGAAGTCGTAGACCCACTTCGTTCCAGCCACCGCGCACCTCCGCGCTCGTCAGCCCCCGGCGGGCACGTCATCGCGGCAGAACAGACGTACTAGACGTCCCATCCGCGATGTGCCGTTGATCGTGGCGGACGGAGGCGGTGGAAGCGAGACGGGACGAGCGCCAGGTGACCCGGATCACTCGGAGGAGCCACTCAGCCGGGTGGTCAGTCCCCCAGGGCGGCGCCGCAGACGCGCGGGCCGTTCTCGCTGATGACCACGAGGCGACTGCGCTGCCCGTCCGACCAGTCGACGACGACCTGGCGCGCCGGTGTGCCCGCCATGTCGGCACCCGCGACGGAGGCGATCTCCCCGTCGTCAGCCAGCTGGTACTCGGCGACGACACCCTCGGCCGGCACCCTGGCGCGCTCCTCCTCGCAGAGCAGGCCCCAGGCCGTCTCGGTGTCGCGCTGCTCCAGCGCCTCCAGGAAGACGCCGGCCACCTCCCGCGCCTGGTCGTCGGGCGACCCCTTGATCCAGAAGGAGGCCCCGACCATGAGGAAGGCCGCCACGACGGTGCCGCCGAAGACGAGGAGGAGCACTCCCTGCCGACGTCGCGGGGTGCCGGTGTGCAGGGGTGCCGGCTCCTCGTCGTACAGGAACGGTCCCTGGGTCATCCACCACTCACTTCGAGTTCGGCGCCGGACGGGGGGCGCGGGTCGTCGCGGTCGTCCAGCCAGCCCTCGGGCAGGGCGACCGGGCGGGGCGAGCTGGTCCGGCCCCGCGGCGCCCCGAGGACGGCGGTCGGATAGGGCTGGTCGGGGATGCGCGCCAGCAGGTCGGCCAGCTCGTCGAGGCCGCTCACTATCGCCAGCGACCGGCGGATGTCCGATCCGACCGAGAAGCCCTTCAGGTACCAGGCGACGTGCTTGCGGAAGTCGGTGCAGCCGTGCGGCTCGCCCTGGTCCTCGCTGAGCAGCGTGGCGTGCCGGTGCATGATCGCGGCGACCTCGGCCATGGTGGGCAGCGCGCGCTCCGTCGTCCCGGCGAAGGCGGCGGCCAGATCGCCGAACAGCCAGGGCCGGCCGAGGCACCCCCGCCCGATGACGACGCCGGCGCAGCCGGTCTCGGCGACCATGCGCAGCGCGTCGTCGGCCTCCCAGATGTCGCCGTTGCCGAGCACCGGGATGTCGAGGGCCTCGACCAGCCGGGCGATGGGCGCCCAGTCGGCGGTGCCGCTGTAGAGCTGGTCGGCGGTCCGGCCGTGCAGCGTGATCGCCGCGGCGCCCTCGTCCTGCGCGATGTGGCCCGCGTCGAGGTAGGTGACGTGGTCGGCATCGATGCCGATGCGGGTCTTGACGGTGACCGGCACGTCCTTGGCGGCGCGGACGGCGGATCGCACGATGTCGCGGAACAGCACGCGCCGCCACGGCAGCGCCGAGCCCCCGCCCTTGCGCGTCACCTTGGGCACCGGGCAGCCGAAGTTCAGGTCGATGTGCGCCGGACGGGTACCGGCGACGTGCTCGTCGACGAGCATCTCGACCGCCCGCCCGACGGTGGCGGGGTCGACGCCGTAGAGCTGCACGGAGAAGGCGTCGCGCTCGCCGGCCGTCGCCCGGACCATCTGCAGCGTCTTCTCGTTGCGCTCGACCAGGGCGCGCGTGGTGATCATCTCGCAGACGTAGAGCCCCGCGCCGAACTCCCGGCACAGGGTCCGGAACGCCGGGTTGGTGATGCCGGCCATCGGCGCCAGCACCACCGCCGGGTCGACCGCCAGGGTGCCCAGCTTCAGGGCAGGCAGCGGCGCGGTCACGCCACCCAGGGTAGGCGGCGACGCCGGTCACTCACCCGCCGCGCGCCGAGGGCTGCCGTCCGGGGCGGCACGGGCGCGCCCTGAGTGGGTGCGCTGGGTGCCCATTCCAGCGCCCGGAATGGGCACTCTGCGCACCCACTCGGGGTTGTCAGCAGCCGGGGAGGCGGGCGGCGAGGTAGGCCTCGACCGCGTCCAGCCCGATCCGCTCCTGGCTCATCGAGTCGCGCTCCCGCACGGTGACGGCCTGGTCCTCGAGGGTGTCGAAGTCGACGGTGAGGCAGAACGGCGTCCCGACCTCGTCCTGCCGGCGGTACCGGCGGCCGATGGCGCCGGCGTCGTCGAAGTCGACGTTCCAGTTCCTGCGCAGCGTGGCGGCGAGGTCCTTGGCCTTGGGCGAGAGGTCGGCGTTGCGGGACAGCGGCAGGACGGCGGCCTTCACCGGCGCCAGCCGCGGGTCCAGCCGCAGCACCGTGCGAGTGTCGACGCCGCCCTTGGCGTTGGGCGCCTCGTCCTCGGTGTAGGCCTCGATGAGGAACGCCATCAGCGATCGGGTGAGGCCGGCCGCCGGCTCGATGACGTAGGGCGTCCACCGGGTGTTGGTCGCCTGGTCGAAGTAGGAGAGGTCAGTGCCGGAGTGCTCGGTGTGCGTCGAGAGGTCGAAGTCCGTGCGGTTGGCGATGCCCTCGAGCTCACCCCACTCCGAGCCCTGGAAACCGAAGCGGTACTCGATGTCGACGGTCCGCTTCGAGTAGTGCGACAGCTTCTCCTTCGGGTGCTCGAAGTGGCGGAGGTTGTCGCGGTCGATGCCGAGGTCGACGTACCAGCTCGTCCGCTGGTCGATCCAGTACTGGTGCCATTCCTCGTCCGTCCCGGGCTCGACGAAGAACTCCATCTCCATCTGCTCGAACTCACGGGTGCGGAAGATGAAGTTGCCCGGCGTGATCTCGTTGCGGAACGACTTGCCGATCTGCCCGATCCCGAACGGCGGCTTCTTGCGCGCGGCCCCCATGACGTTGGCGAAGTTGACGAAGATGCCCTGCGCTGTCTCCGGGCGCAGGTAGTGCAGCCCCGACTCGTCCTCGACCGGGCCGAGGTAGGTCTTGAGCATCATGTTGAAGTCGCGCGGTTCGGTCCACGCGCCCTTCGTGCCGCAGTTGGGGCAGGAGATGTCGGCCAGGCCGTTCTCGGGCGCACGGCCCTTGCGCGCTTCGAACTCCTCCTCGAGGTGGTCGGCGCGGAACCGCTTGTGGCAGTTCTGGCACTCGGTCAGGGGGTCGGTGAAGACCCCGACGTGACCCGAGGCCACCCACGTCTGCCGCGGGAGGATCACCGACGAGTCCAGACCGACGATGTCGTCCCGGCTCTGGACGACGGTGCGCCACCACTGCCGCTTGATGTTCTCCTTGAGCTCCACGCCCAGCGGCCCGTAGTCCCACGCGGAGCGGGTGCCGCCGTAGATCTCGCCCGAGGGGAAGACGAACCCCCGGCGCTTGCAGAGGTTCACCACCTTGTCGAGGCGGGCAGGGTCGTGCTTGGCGGCGCTGTCGCTCACGGCGAGGGTGCTCCATCCGGCTGGCGGTCGGCGGGGTTGGTCCCGACCACGGTAGTTGGCCCGCCGCGGCGGACTCCGGCGCAGGCCCCGTCGAGATCAGCGCAGCAGCAGGAGCAGGGCGACGCCGGCCCCGGCGATGACCAGGAGCGGCACGACGGTGAGCACGACCCAGGGCCACCGGCGGGGCGTCCGGTCGACCTGGACCGGGTGCACGGGCCGCTGCACCATCTCGGGGGCGCTGAAGGCGATGGTCCGCTCCGGCGGCCGGATCCGGACTCTCGGCGACCCCACCTTGTCGGTGGGCTGGTCGTGCAGCCGCGGGTCCTCCCCCGGGAGCGCCCGCAGCGTCGGTGCGTCGACGTCCGGCGGCTCGAGGTCCGCCCACTCCTTCGGCAGCGCCGGCGGCGGGCGGTCCGGGAGCGGCGGCAGGGTGATGTCACGGGTGCGGTCGTCGCGCGGGGGCGAGTCGTCCTGCGGACGATCGCTCATGTGGTCCTCCCGGACGTCGACGACGGCAGCCGTGGCTGTGTGCCCGTCCGTGACCGACCTACGCGTCCCGGGTGCCGAAAGCGATGTCCTCGTGGGGCAGGTACACGCCCGGCTCGTCGACGGCGTGGACCCAGACGGGCGCGCCGGTGATCTTGACCTCGGCGGCACCGAGCGCCCGGCGGTAGGAGCCGACGCCGTCCCACCGGGTCACCAGCGCCCACAGTGCCGGGTCGTCGGGCGAGCGGCCCAGCTCCCCGCCCACGAACCCGGGGCGGGCGCCCAGCGCGGCCAGCAGCGGTGCGACGGCCGCGGCCAGCGCCTCGGCGTCCTCCCCCGTCGCCCGCAGGCGTGTCACCGCGAACACCGCGGCCCTCCTCTCGTCCGGTGTCGGCAGACCTTGCCATGCCGACACGGAACGCCGACCTGCGACCATGAGACGCATGGTCCGCACCACCCGCCAGCGCGCTGCAGTCCGCACGGTCTTCGAGGACCTCGACGGCTTCCACAGCGCACAGGAGGTGCACGCCCGCCTGCGCGACGCCGGGGACCCGATCGGACTCTCGACCGTCTACCGCGCCGTGCAGTCGCTGGCCGACGACGGCGAGCTGGACTCCATCCGCACCGAGACCGGCGAGGCCCTCTACCGCCGGTGCAGCCCGCAGCACCATCACCACCTGGTCTGCCGCGGCTGCGGGCTCACCGTCGAGGTGGCCGGCCCGGCCGTCGAGCGGTGGGCCGACCGCGTGGCCGACGAGCACGGGTTCGGCGACGTCAGCCACACGCTGGAGATCTTCGGCACCTGCGCCGCCTGCCAGGGCTCCCTGGACGCCCGGCCGGCGGACCAGGCTCAGAAGAAGTCGCAGACCGTCAGGTCCGGGGTGACGTAGACCAGCAGTGTGAAGCTCTGCCCGTCGTCGAGCAGCAGCGTGAAGGTCGCCATGTCGGTGTTCGAGGCCGACTGGTGCTCCACGCTGTCGAAGGTGCCCTCGGTGAAGCCGACACCGCCGAGGACCTGCTCGAAGAAGTAGGTGCCCAGCTCCCAGGCGGGGTCACCGGTGTTGGTCGCCGCCGCGGAGGTGGCCGCGTCCTGCACCTCGGCGCAGGAGAGATCGTAGGCGGTCTGGAACTCACCGTCGGCCATCGCCTGCACCCAGGCCAGCGCCACGTCGCCGGAACCCTCGAACCGGCCGCCGCCGTCGTCGGCCGGCTCGGCCACCTGCGCCCCACCGGGGAGGTCTCCGGTCGCCTCCCGGGTCGGCTCCGCGGACGACGACGTCGCCGGCGACGAGGACGACGTCGCGGCCTGCGGCTCGGGGTCGTCGTCCTTCCCCGTGAGCAGCACCACGAGCGCGACGCCGACGCCGGACACGAGCACGGCCAGCCCGACGATCAGCCAGGGCAGCAGGCCCTTCTTCGGCGGCTGCGTCGGCGGCCCGTAGCCGGGCGGCGGATAGCCGGCGGGCGGCGGACCGGCGGACGGATAGCCCCCGGGCGGGCCGTACGGCCCCGTCCCAGGCGGGCCCTGCGGCGGGTACGGCGGCGGCTGGCCCTGCGGCGGGTACGGCGGCGGCTGGTTCGGGTTCGTCGGCGGGTCGTAGGGGCCGTACGGACCAGGGGGCTGGGTCATGAATGCTCGGTCTTCCTCACGGACGTGCGCGGGCGATGCTGCCCGGTGGACGGCAACGTAGTGAGGAGGAGCCCGTAGGAGGAGTGGATACGGCGCGGATCGCTCAGGCGCTGCCGAACCGCCGCTGGCGCGACGCGTACTCCTCGCACGCTGCCCACAGGTGCCGGCGGTCGAAGTCCGGCCAGAGCGTGTCCAGGAAGACGAACTCCGCGTAGGCCGACTGCCAGAGCAGGAAGTTGCTGGTCCGGTTCTCACCGGAGCTGCGCACGAAGAGGTCGACGTCGGGCATGTCGGGCTCGTCGAGGAACCGAGCGACCGTCGACTCGTCGATCTTCTCCGGGTCGAGCCGACCGGCCGCCACCTCGCGGCCGATGGCCGCGGCGGCGTCGGCGATCTCGGCCCGGCCGCCGTAGTTGACGCACATGGTCAGGGTCAGGACGTCGTTGTCGCGGGTGAGCTCCTCGGCGACCTCGAGCTCCTTGATGACGCTGCGCCACAGCCGCGGACGGCGACCGGCCCACCGCACCCGGACGCCGAGCTCGTGCATCTCGTCGCGCCGTCGGCGGATCACGTCGCGGTTGAACCCCATGAGGAAGCGGACCTCCTCGAGGCTGCGCCGCCAGTTCTCGGTGGAGAAGGCGTATGCGCTGATGTGCGTGACGCCGAGCTCGATGGCGCCCTCGACGCAGTCGAACAGCGAGTGCTCCCCCGCCTCGTGGCCCGCCGTCCGCGGCAGCCCGCGCGACTTGGCCCAGCGGCCGTTCCCGTCCATGACGATGGCCACGTGGCGGGGCACCTTGTCCTTGGGCAGCTGCGGTGGCCGGGCACCCGACGGGTGTGGCGTCGGCGCCTTCACCTCCCGCCTCACGAGCGGTCGACCAGCGCGAGCGACCGCAGTCCGCGCTCGAGGTGCCACTGCAGCAGCGCGGCGACCAGCCCGCTGGCCTCCCGACGGTTCGTGCCCTGGGTGGCCTCGGCGCGCGCCCACTCGCCGGTGAGCAGGGCGTCGAGCAACTCGATGGTGACCGGGTTGGGCATCGCCGACCCGGTGGGACGGCAGGACGGGCACACCGTGCCACCGGCCGGCACGGAGAAGTGCCGGTGCGGGCCAGGCTCCGCGCAGCGGGCGCAGTCGGACAGCGCCGGCTCCCAGCCGGCCACCGACATGGCGCGCAGCAGGAAGGCGTCGAGCACCAGCCCGGCGGGGTGCGTGCGCTCGGCCAGCGACCGCAGCGCCCCGACGACGAGCAGGAACAGCCGCAGCGACGGCTCCTTCTCCTCCGCGGTGAGCCGGTCGGCGGTCTCCAGGACGGCGGTGCCGGCGGTGTAGCAGGGGTAGTCGTCGACCACGTCGTTCCCGTACGAGCGGATCGACTCGGCCTGGCTGACGATGTCGAGGTTGCGGCCGGTGTAGAGCTGCAGGTCGACGTGGCTGAACGGCTCGAGCCGGGAGCCGAACTTGCTCTTGGTGCGGCGCACGCCCTGGCGACGGCCCGCACCTTGCCGTGCCTCCGGGTCAGGACGGTGACGATCCGGTCGGCCTCACCGAGCTTCTGGGTGCGCAGGACGATGCCCTCGTCCCGGTACAGCGCCTTCGGCGTCGTGCTCATGGCTCGGCTCCTGCGTCGCTCTCGGCGGCCATCAGTACCCCAGCCGGTTGAGCTTCTTGGGGTCGTCCTGCCACTCGCCGAGGACGGTGACGTGCAGTTCGAGGTGCACCCGGGCGCCGAGCAGCGCCTCCATGCCGGTGCGGGCCTCGGTGCCGATCTGCTTGATGATCTGCCCGCCCTTGCCCAGCAGCATCGGCTTCTGGCTGTTGCGCTCGACGTGCAGCAGCGCGTGCACCTCGACCAGCTCGCCGCCGGGCTGCTTCGGGTCGGGACGGCGGACCAGCTCCTCGATCGTGACCGCGAGGGAGTGCGGCACCTCCTGGCGCACCTTCTCCAGCGCCGCTTCGCGGACCAGCTCGGCGAGCTGCCGCTCGACGTCCTCGTCGGTGGTCTGCTCCTCCGGGTAGAGCGGCGGGCCCTCGGGCAGCAGCCCGATCAGCAGGTCCTCGAGCAGCTCGACCTGGTCACCCTTCACCGCGCTGACCGGCACGACCTCGGCCGCCTCGACCAACCGGCTCGCGGCCACCAGCTGCTCGGCGACCTGCTTCTTGCTCGCCGCGTCGGTCTTGGTCACGACGACGACCACCGGCGCCTTGACCTCGCGCAGCTGGCGGGCGATGAACGCGTCGCCGGTACCGACCGGCTGGTCGGCGGGGACGCAGAAGACGATCACGTCGACGTCGGACAGGGTGTCGCGGACGACGTCGTTGAGCCGCTTGCCCAGCAGGCTCTTCGGCTTGTGCAGTCCGGGGGTGTCGACGAGGACGATCTGCCCGTTCGGCTTGTGCACCACCCCGCGGATCGCGTGCCGGGTGGTCTGCGGCCGGTTGCTGACGATGCCGACCTTCTCGCCGACCAGCGCGTTGGTCAGCGTCGTCTTGCCGGCGTTCGGGCGGCCCACCAGGCAGACGAAGCCGCTGCGGTGCGGCTGCTCCTCGGGGCTCGTCACGCGCCCAGTCTCCCACCGAGGGCCGACACGGCTTCCGGCGACGCACTGGGATGATCGGCACATGGCGCGGCATCCCGGACTCGCAGGCAGAGCAGCGAAGGAACGCACGCTGCACCAGCAGCAGCTCCGCGGCTACGGCTTCCTCGCCGGCCGCGGCCCGCGCCGCGGCGCCACCGTCGTCCCGGCGCCGCTGCGGTACTGGCAGTACGACCCGCCCCGACCGGTGCCGCTCGCCGTCGTCGTGGTCGTCGTCGGGATCTGGCTGGGCGCCTTCGCCCTCGGCGGCGGGTGGACGGCGGTGGTCGACGAGGCGCCGCTGGCGCTCGGCGCGGGACTGCTCGTCCTGCTGTTCAACATCGGCCGGTTCACCGTGAGCGACCACGGCATGTCCGCCGACGTGCCGCCACGCGCACGAGGGCGAACGCGATCGTCCCGCTGGCGTTCGTCCGGGAGGTCCGGGTCGGCCCCGCTCCGGACGGCTGGCCACCAGCCGTGCGCCGGGGCGGCTGGCTGCCGGGACGGTCGCGGGTCGCCGTCCGGTACCTGGACGACGACGCCACGACCGAACGGGCCCTCACCCGCTGGGTCCGCGATCCGGAGGCCTTCGCCGACGCGCTCGACCAGCCCCTGCAGCACTGATCCCTGCCTTCTCTACCGAAAGACGTGCGCTTTCGGTACAGAAAGCGGGTTTAGGCGGTGGTGCGGAGGGTTCCGTCGGGGCCGGCCAGGTGCACCGGTGCGGACGGCGTCAGGTCGCGGACGGCGGCCAGCCCGCCGGACTCCACCTCGTCGGCCGCCGAGACGATCGCGGCGGCCTCCAGCCCTTCGACGCCGCTGGAGACCGCGGCGGCCACGGCGGCCTGCAGCGCCGACAGCTCCAGCGACGGCAGCGACACCGTGGCGGCGACGTAGGTGCGGCCGTCGGTGTCGCGGACGGCCGCGCCCTCCGGCGCGCCGGTGCGGCCGCGGGCCGAGCGGGCGAGGGTGACGAGCTTGGCGTCCTCGGGCTGCAGGTCAGGCACGGTGCGCTAGCTTTCCACGGGCGCCGGGACCTCGGCCCGGGTGGCTCCGGACGGGCGCTCGTCCGCGGCCTCGCCGTCCTCCGACGGTTCTTCCACCCGGCACACGAGCAGGGTGTCGATGCGGTTGCGACGGCCACCGGTGCTCTCGGCGACCAGCCGCAGGCCGTGGACCTCCGCGGCTGCGCCCTCGATCGGCACCCGGCCGAGGGCACGGGCGAGCAGACCGCCAACGGTCTCGACGTCGTCGTCCTGGGGCAGCTCGACCCCGAAGAGGGAGGCGAGGTCCTCCACGGGGAGCCGGGCGGTGAGCCGCATGGAACCGTCGGACAGCTGCTCGACCTCGGGTCGCTGGAACGCGTCGTGCTCGTCGGCGATCTCGCCGACGATCTCCTCGAGGATGTCCTCGATGGTGACCAGGCCGGCGAAACCGCCGTACTCGTCGACCACGATCGCGATGTGGATGCGCTGCGCCTGCATGTCCCGCAGCAGCTCGTCCACCGGCTTGGACTCCGGGATGAAGGTCGGTGGCCGCATGAGCTCGTCGACCCGCGGCCCCCGGGCGTCGGCAGCGTTCTGCGACCGGCGGACGAGGTCCTTGAGGTAGACGACGCCCACGACGTCGTCGACGTTCTCGCCGATGACCGGGATGCGGCTGAACCCGCTGCGCAGCATCAGGGCCAGCGCCTGACGGACCGTCTTCGTGCGCTCGATCCACACCACGTCGGTCCGCGGCACCATGACCTCGCGGGCGATGGTGTCACCGAGCTCGAACACCGAGTGGATCATGTTCCGTTCGCCGGACTCCACGACCCCGCGTTCCTCGGCCATGTCCACCAGTTCGCGCAGCTCCACCTCGGAGGAGAACGGGCCGTCGCGGAAGCCGCGGCCGGGCGTGATCATGTTGCCGACCAGGATGAGCAGCGTCGCCACCGGGCCGAGCACGCGGCCGAGCAGCCGCACGACCCCGGCGCTGGCCAGGGCGGTGCCGTAGGCATGCTGGCGGCCCAGGGTGCGGGGCCCGACGCCGACGAGCACGTAGCTGACGACGATCATCACGCCGGCGGCGGTGAGCACGGTCTGCCAGCTGCTGCCCCACAGGTCGTAGAACAGGACGGTCACCAGGACCGCGGCGAGCATCTCGCAGACGATGCGGAGCAGGAGCAGGAGCGCGACGTGCCGCGCGCGCTCGAGGACGACCTCCTCCAGGGCGCTGGCCCGCTTGACCCCCTCGCGGCGCATCTCCTCGACCCGCGCCTTCGACACCCGCTGGATGGCGGCGTCCATGGCGCCGAACAGTCCGGCGAGCGGCACCAGGAGGATGGCGACCACGAGCATCGTGATCTCGCCGGTGCTCATCGGGGCTCGCCGGTCACCGGTTCGCGGGGCGCCGAGCGCCAGCCCTCCAGGAGCTTCTGCTGGAGAGCGAACATCTCCTTCTCCTCCGCGGGCTCCATGTGGTCGTAGCCGAGCAGGTGCAGCACGCCGTGCGTGGCCAGGAGCACCAGCTCGTCGTCCATGGAGTGGCCGGCGGCCCGCGCCTGGCGGACGGCGACGGCCGGGCAGAGGACGATGTCGCCGAGCAGGGCGGGGCCGGGATCGGGGTCGTCGGGGCGGCCGGTGTCGAGCTCGTCCATGGGGAAGGCGAGCACGTCGGTCGGGCCCTTCTCGCCCATCCACCGCTCGTGCAGGGTGCTCATGTACTCGGTGTCCACGCAGAGCACCGACAGCTCGGCCATCGGGTTGACCTTCATCTCGCCGAGCACGAAGCGGCAGACGCCGGCCAGCTCGGCCTCGTCGACCGCGATCTCGGACTCGTTGGCGACCTCGACGGGCACGCCGGTCAGCTCCCCTGCCGGCGCGACCGCGCCGTCCGGGCCGGCGCGGCGGGAGTCGTGGTCTGCCGGGTGGTGTCCCAGCGCTCGTAGGCGTCGACGATGTCTCCGACCAGCCGATGGCGGACGACGTCGGAGCTGGTCAGGGTGGTGAAGTGCACGTCCTCGATCTCGCCGAGGATCTCGCGAACGATGCGCAACCCGCTCTGTTGGCCGCCGGGCAGGTCCACCTGGGTGACGTCGCCGGTGACGACGAACTTCGACCCGAAGCCGAGCCGGGTGAGGAAC
This sequence comes from Blastococcus sp. PRF04-17, assembly GCF_023016265.1. GTDB lineage: Bacteria > Actinomycetota > Actinomycetes > Mycobacteriales > Geodermatophilaceae > Blastococcus_B. The sequence goes on from NZ_CP095412.1 coordinate 1,578,504, forward strand.
ATCTTCATCTGCTCGGCGGTGGTGTTCTGCGCCTCGTCGAGGATGACGAATGAATCGTTCAAGCTCCTACCGCGCATGAAGGCCAGCGGCGCGACCTCGATCGTCCCGGCGGCCATCAGCCGCGGGATCGACTCCGGGTCGACCATGTCGTGCAGCGCGTCGTACAGCGGCCGCAGATAGGGGTCGATCTTCTCCGACAGCGTGCCCGGCAGGTACCCGAGCCGCTCCCCCGCCTCGACCGCCGGCCGGGTCAGGATGATGCGATTCACCTGCTTGGTCTGCAGCGCCTGCACCGCCTTGGCCATCGCGAGGTAGGTCTTGCCGGTACCGGCGGGGCCGATGCCGAAGACGATGGTGTGTGCGTCGATGGCGTCGACGTAGCGCTTCTGGTTCAGCGTCTTCGGCCGGATCGTGCGACCGCGCCGGCTGATGATGTCCAGGCTGAGGACGTCGGCCGGGCGCTCGGAGCCGCCGCTCTTGAGCATCGCGATGACCCGGCGCACCGAGTCCGGCCGCAGCCCCTGCCCGGTGCCGAGCAGCGCGATCAGCTCGTCGAACACGCGGACGGCGAAAGCGTTGTCGGCCGGCTGGCCGGTGACGGCGATCTCGTTGCCGCGCACGTGGACGTCGGCGTCGACCTCGGCCTCGACCAGGCGGAGGAGCTCGTCGGCCGACCCGAGGAGGGCGACCATCGAGACGGCGTCGGGGACGGTGATGGTGGTCCGGACCGGCGGCGGCGCGGACCCGATGGGGGCGGATCTTCCGGCGGCGCTGTCCGCGGCGGCGGCCTGCGCCGAGGCCTCACGGGACGTGTGGGTGCCGGGCGCGGAGTCGCCTGGGGAGGTGTCGGGCAAGAACCCTCGACCCTGCCTTCCTGCTACGGGACGTGCGGACCGGTCGAGTCTACCCGCGCCCGCACCCGGGAAATCCCGCTCAGCGTGTCGACCTCACCCCGATCAACGCCCCGAGTAGCGCGCCTTGCCGGGCCCCTCGGTGAGGAAGGAGGTCACCGCGCCGCGCAGGTCGGCGGTGGCGAACAGCGCGCCGGACGCCTCCGGCACGAGCGCGTCGGCGGCCCGGGCCCCCTCCCGGACGGAGGTGGCGACCAGCCGCTTGGTGGCCGCGTGCGCCACCGTCGGGCCCGCCGCAACCCGGTGGGCGTACTCGCGGGCGGCAGCGGCGAAGCCGTCGTCCGGGAGCACCCGGTTGACGACGTTCCACCGCTCCAGGACCTCCGCGGAGTACCGCTCACCGGTGAAGATCAGCTCCCGCGCCCGCGCGGGTCCGGCCCGCTCGGCCAGCCGCTGCGGCCCGCCCATCGACGGCGTGAGCCCGACGACGATCTCCACCAGACCGAACGACGCCTTCTCGGCCGCCAGCAGGATGTCGCAGCACAGCGCCAGCTCGAACGCCGCGGTGAGCGTGAGCCCGTGGGCGGCGTAGACCGTCGGCACGGGGAGGTCCTCGATCGTCTGCGCCACCCGCAGCAGCCGGGTCCACAGGTCCGCGCCCCGGCGCACCGGCTCCTCGCTCTGCGCGATGTCCTGGAAGAAGGTGACGTCGACGCCGCCCGAGACCACCTTGCCGCGGGCCTCGAACAGCACCGCGCGCGCCCGGCCCGGCTGCGTGGGATCGGTCATCGCGACGAGCTCCGCGGCGATGTGCTCGAGCCCGTTGAAGACCACCGGCGTGAACAGGTTCAGCGGCGGGTTGTCGAGGACGACGACGGCGACGTCGCCGTCCCGCTCGATGCGGAGGGGATCGGGGTGCGAGTCGGTCACCCGGTGCACGATGCCAGCCCTCCGATCGCCCGGTGCAGCCGGTGTCAGCCCGGGGGCCATCCCAGGCGGCGGCCGCCGAGGACGTGCAGGTGGAGATGATCCACCGACTGGCCCGCCTGCGGCCCGGTGTTGGTGACGACGCGGTAGCCCGGCTCGATGCCTCCGTCGGTCACCAGGCCCTCCTGCAGCGCGACGGCGTGCGCTCCGTCGACCACCTCGCCGAGCAGAGCAGGATCCGCCGCGGCGAGCGCGCCGAGGTTGCGGTGGTGCTCCTTGGGGATCACCAGCACGTGGGTCGGTGCCTGCGGGTTGATGTCCCGGAAGGCGAACACCCGGTCGGTCTGGTGGACGACGTCGGCGGGGATCTCGCCGGCGACCATGCGGCAGAACAGACAGTCACTCACGCCTGCGACCCTACGGCCGTCGGAGGGCGGCCACTCAGGCCCAGCGGGTGCGGGCCGACAGCGCCGCGAGGGCCGCGGCGCCGGCGGTCGACGTCCGCAGGACCTCGGCGCCGAGCCGCACCGCCTGCGCGCCGGCGGCGCGGAATGCCACGACCTCGCCGTCGGTGAGCCCGCCCTCGGGACCGACCACGACGGCCACCGTCCCCTCCCCGGGGATCGGCACCTCGGACAGCGGACGGCGCGCCTGCTCGTGCAGGACGACGGCCAGGTCGGCCGCGCCCAGCAGACCGCACACCTCGCGGGTGGTCATGAGGTCGGTGATCTCGGGGAGGTGCGGACGACGGGACTGCTTGCTGGCCGCGTGCGCCGCGGCCCGCCACTTGGCGACGCCCTTGGCCACGCGGTCGTCGCGCCAGCGCGTGACGCAGCGGGCGGCAGCCCACGGGACGATCCGGTCGACGCCCAGTTCGGTGGCCAGGTCGACGGCGAGCGGACCGCGGTCGCCCTTGGGCAGCGCCTGGACCAGGACGAACTCCGGGGACTGCACAGGCACCTCGAACCGGCGGACGACCGCGACCCGCAGGCCCTCCTGTCCCGCGCTGACCACCTCGCTGTCGGCGACGGTGCCCTGGCCGTCGCCGACCCTGACCCGCTCCCCGGGCGACAACCGCAGCACCTCGACCGCGTGCCGTCCCTCCGGGCCGGTGACCAGCAGCTCGTCGGCATCGGCCAGGCCGTCGACGATGAACATGGGCGCGCCGCCGAGCTCGGGGACGCCGGTGTCCTGAGCCGTCACGTCAGCGCCCGTTGAACGCGTCGCGGACCCGGGAGAACAGCCCGCCCTGGGCTTCCCGGTGGGACTCGGGCGTGTCCTCTCCGCGCAGCGCCGCGAGCTCGCGGAGCAGCTTCTCCTGCTCGGCGTCCAGCCGGGTGGGCGTGGAGACCTCGATGTGCACGACCAGGTTGCCGCGGCCGGTGCCACGCAGCCGGGGCGCGCCGTGCGCCCGGAGCGTCAGCACACTGCCCGACTGGGTGCCGGGACGGATGTCGAGGTCCTCCTCCCCGTCCAGCGTCTTGAGGCTGAGCGTGGTGCCGAGCGCCGCCGAGGTCATGGGCAGGGTGACCCGGCAGTGCAGGTCCTCGCCGTCGCGGGTGAAGACGTCGTGCGGCCGCTCGTGGATCTCCACGTAGAGGTCACCGGCCGGCCCGCCGCCGGGACCGACCTCGCCCTGCCCGGTCAGCCGGATCCGCATGCCGTCCTCGACGCCTGCCGGCACCTTGACCTGCAGCGTGCGCCGCGAGCGGACCCGCCCGTCGCCGCCGCACTCGCGGCAGGGGTCCGGGATGACCTGCCCGGTGCCTGCGCACGTCGGGCAGACGCGGCTGGAGACGACCTGGCCGAGGAAGCCGCGCTGCACGCTCTGCACCTCGCCGCGGCCCGAGCAGGTGGTGCAGGTCGTCGGGTGGGTGCCCGGCGCGGTGCCGGCCCCGGTGCACACGGTGCACAGCACGGCGGTGTCGACGGTGATGTCCTTCGTCGTCCCGAAGACCGTCTCGTCGAGTTCGAGCTCGATGGGGATCAGGGCGTCCCGGCCGGCACGGACGCGACTGCGCGGCCCGCGCGTCGCCGCACCGCCGAAGAACGCGTCCATGATGTCGCCGAGCCCGCCGAAGCCGGCGCTGCCGAAGCCGCCGTTGCTGCTGCCTCCGGTGTCGAACGGGTCGCCGCCCAGGTCGACGATCCGTCGCTTCTCCGGGTCGGTCAGCGCCTCGTAGGCGCGCGTGACCTGCTGGAAGCGCTCCTTGGCGGCCGGGTCGGGGTTGACGTCGGGATGCAGGTCGCGGGCGAGCCGGCGGTAGGCCCGCTTGATGTCGCTGTCACTGGCATCGTGGGACACGCCCAGCACGCCGAAGTAGTCGGTTGCCATCGAGAAGTCTCAGCCTCAGCTCTCGGCCAGCAGGTGGCCGACGTAGCGGGCCACGGCGCGAACCGCGGCCATGTTTCCGGGGTAGTCCATGCGGGTCGGCCCGACGACCCCGAGCCCGCCGAGGGCGCGGTCGCCCGAGCCGTAGCCGACGGAGACGAAGGAGGCCCCGGTGAGCGCCTCGTGGGCGTTCTCCTCACCGATGCGGACCAGCACCGTGCTCGCGTCCACCTGAGCCATCAACCGCAGGACGACCACCTGTTCTTCCAGCGCCTCCAGCAGCGGGCGCACGGTACCCGGGAAGTCGAGGGCGTTGCCGCGCGCGAGGTTGGCGGTGCCCCCGATGACCAGCCGGTCCTCGCTGGGCTCGACCAGCGTCTCCAGGAGCGTGGCGCTGACCGTGGCGACCAGCCCCCGCAGGTGCTGCGGCGCCGTCTCGACCAGGTCGGGCACCTTGCCGCCGGCGTCGACGAGCTTGACCCCGCTGAACGCGGAGTTCAGTAGCGCGCGCAGCTCCGCCACCGCCTCGGCGGTCACGTCCACCGGCGAGTCGACGACGCGCTGCTCGACCCGGCCGGTGTCGGTGATCAGCACGAGCATCAGCCGGCCGGCGGCCACCTGGATCACCTCGAGGTGGCGGACGGCGCTGCGCGACAGCGTCGGGTACTGGACGACCGCCACCTGCCGGGTCAGCTGGGCGAGCAGCCGGACGCTGCGGGTGAGGACGTCGTGCAGGTCGACCGCGCCGTCGAGGAAGCGCTCGATCGCCCGGCGCTCGGCGACCGACAGGGGCTTGACCGCCGACAGCCGGTCGACGAACAGCCGGTAACCCTTGTCGGTAGGCACCCGACCGGCGCTGGTGTGCGGCTGGGTGATGTAGCCCTGCTCCTCGAGCACCGCCATGTCGTTGCGGATCGTGGCCGGGGAGACGCCGAGGTCGTGGCGTTCGGCGAGGGCCTTGCTGCCCACCGGGTCGTTGGTCGAGACGTAGTCCTGGACGATGGCCCGGAGGACCTCCAGTCGGCGTTCGTCGTGCGCCACGGTGACACCTCCCCGTACCGGTCGACACGCCGTGCGGTCTGGCACTCGCACGGACAGAGTGCCAGGCCAGTCTACGCGAAGGACGCCCGTCCACCTCGGCGCTCGCACGCTCGCGGCGAGCCTCTGGACGAGGCGGGCAGGGGCGGGGCGGGGCGGGTGATCGGCGGTTAGGGTGGGGCGGTCGGCGCCCCCTCGCGGGGCAGAGAGCGGAGGTCGGTTCCCTGATCTTCAAATCGGTCCGCGAGGGACGCCCCTATCCCGACCACGGCCTGTCCACCCGTGACTGGGCGATGATCCCGCCGCGTCAGGTCCGCATGGACACGCTGACGACGACGAAGAAGGAACTGGCGCTCGACGCACTGCTCGCCGACGACTCCACCTTCTACGGCGACCTGTTCCCCCACGCCGTCCAGTGGCACGGCGAGCTCTACCTGGAGGACGGGCTGCACCGCGCCCTGCGGGCGGCCCTGCAGCAGCGCAACGTCATCCACGTCCGGGTGCTCGACCTCGACGCGCTCACCCCGGTCCAGGCGGCGTCCGGTCCGTCGACGGCCTCCATCCCGGTGCAGCCGCCGGTCCCCAACCCCCGGCGCGTCTGACCACCGAGGCGCCGGGGGTTGGGGACCGGCCACCACTGGGAGCTGAGGGCTCAGTGCGGCGTGGCGCAGGCCACGCAGCCACCGGCGAACGGGCGCAGCTCCAGCCGCTCCTCCGGGATGGCGGCGCCGCAGTGCACGCACGCCCCGTACGTGCCGGCGTCGATGCGCGCCAGGGCGGCGTCGATCTCGTTCAGGGTGACCTGGAGGTCGGCGCTGCGACGCTGGGCGACCGGGTCGGGCACGGACTGGGCGCACTCGGCGAGCGCCTCCTCGCGCTGGCGGGCGCAGTCGGCCCGCTGGGTCTCCAGCAGGGCCCGGAACCGGCTCCAGTCGGACGCGGCGGTGGACGGGGTGTCGATGCTTGCGGACATGCGGTTCTCCTCGGGGAGCAATGCCAGGGGGACGCGGTCACCAGCGGGTGCGCGTCAGGGCGGGTACTCGGTGTCGCAGCGGATCAGCAGCGCTGCGGCGGAGCCCGGTCCTGACTTCGCCGGAGGACGTCGAGCCCTCGCAGGCCGCGGGCGCGTCGGTTCAGGGCCAGGGCCAGCAGCATGCCGCCCGATACGGCCGGCGGTGCTGCGCGGAACGCAGGCACGTGCACCGCGGACACCCCCTCGCGACCCGGAACCGGCACCGTTGCCGGAACGGGCACCATAGCTCTGACCGGGAAGATTCGGAACTGCTCAGACGGGTGAGGCCCCCACCTCGTCGCCTTTCTCGGCCCCGGGACCGGGCCGCGGGTGCGGCACCGGGCAACCGCTCGGGAACGTGCCGAGCGCGGCGACGTCGTAGCCGGCCGGGTAGCTGCGGATCTGCGGCAACTGACGGGCGTGGAAGGGTGCCGCCCGCGGCGGGAGGAACCGGACCATCCGTCCCCGGGCCCGGAGACCGGCGCGCACGAGCGCCCGCATCGCCGGTGCCGGGTGCGCGAACCCGAGGGCGTCCAGCAGGTGGGCGTCCATCGTGGCCAGCGAGATCTGCCGCACCAGGCGCTCGGGCAGCAGGTGGTTGGGGGGAAAGGTCGCGAGCAGCGCGAGGGTCGCCTCGGCGACGGTGCGGCCGCCGGGGTCGACGCCGAAGTGCCGCCGCTCGTAGTCGTCGAGCAGCCGGGCGAAGGATTGCCAGGTGGCAGGAATGTCCCGGATCGCCATGTGCCGGCCGAGCTCGCGGTAGTAGTTGGCGCTCGCGATGCGCTCGATCTCGGTCATGCGCCGCCAGCCGAACGCGTCGATCCAGCGGATCGGCGTCACGACGAAGGTGGCCAGGACGTAGCGCAGGTCGTCGTTGCCGATGTCGTAGGCGCGGTGCATCTGGTTCATCCGCCGCACCGCGGTGCGCCCCACGGGGCTGTCCAGGCCGTGCTCCACGATCGCGTCGAGGATCAGGACCGTGTCGTCGTAGCGCTTCTGGGTGTGCTCGGTGAGCTCACCGGTGCGCGCCAGCAGCGCCCCGATGCTCGGGACGGCGTACGTGCGGAACAGGGCGAAGCTCAGCGCCTGCGTCATGTCCCACGGGAACTCGTAGCCGCCGGTCAGCCGGTAGATCTCGGCGTGGTCGCGGCCCGGGTCCAGGCGCTCGATCCGGCGCAGCACGTCGAACCGTCGTCCCATTCCTTCAGCCTGACCCGCTGTCGTGGCCCCGTCCAGAGGCCCGCCGCGAGCTGGCGAGCGGTGAGGAGGAGGGGGTCCTCAATCGGTCAAGTCGCGGATCACCGCATCGGCGAGCAGCCGGCCCCGGTCGGTCAGGACCGCAGAGCCTGCGGCGTGTGCGCCCGGCTCCAGCAGCCCGTCGGCCACGGCGACCCGCGCCCGTTCCCGGCCCGCGCCGGACAGCAGGGACAGCGGGAGCCCCTCGCGCAGGCGCAGGCCCAGCATGATCGTCTCGAGCGCCCGGTCGGCGTCGTCCAGGAGCTCGCTGTCCTGGGCAGGGCTCTCGCCGCGCGCCAGCCGGTCGGCGTAGACGGCGGGGTGCTTGACGTTCCACCAGCGCAGCCCACCGACGTGGCTGTGCGCCCCCGGCCCGATGCCCCACCAGTTGGCGTTCGCCCAGTAGAGCTCGTTGTGCCGGCAGCGGGCGGCGTCGTCCGTCGCCCAGTTGGACACCTCGTACCAGTCGAACCCGGCCTCGCGCAGCGTCGCGTCGGCCTGCACGTACCGGTCGGCGAGGACGTCGTCGTCGGTCATCGGCAGCTCGCCACGGCTGATCCGGCGCGCCAGCCGGGTGCCCTCCTCGACGATCAGCGCGTAGGCGCTGACGTGGTCGACCGGACTGCCCAGGACGGCGTCGAGCGAGGCCGCCCAGTCCTCGTCGGTCTCCCCCGGCGTGCCGTAGATGAGGTCGAGGTTGACGTGCTCGAAACCGGCGGCCGCGGCCTCGTGCGCCGCCTGGACCGCCCGCCCGGGTGTGTGCCGGCGGTCCAGCACGGCCAGCACGTGCTCGGCGGCCGACTGCATGCCGAGACTGACCCGCGTGAACCCGGCCTCGCGCAGCCGGGTGAGGTAGGCCGTGCTGACCGTCTCGGGGTTGGCCTCGGTGGTCACCTCGACGTCGTCGGCCACGGGGAACAGCCGCTGGATCTGGGCGAGGACGGCCGCCAGGTCGTCGGCCGGTAGCAGCGTCGGCGTGCCGCCCCCGACGAACACCGTGGACACCGTCGGCAGGTCGGGGCCCAGGGTCTCCGCCGCGCGGCGCAGCTCGGCGATCGCCGTGCCCGCGTACTCGGAGCGGTTGGCACCGGGCCCGAGCTCGTCGGAGGTGTAGGTGTTGAAGTCGCAGTAGCCGCACCGGGTGGCACAGAACGGCACGTGCACGTACAGCCCGAACGGCGTGCGGGCCACGTTCTCGAGTGCGGCGGCGGGCAGCTCGAGCGAGGCGGGAGTCTCTCCGAGCAGCGGCAGGACGGTGTTCATCTGCTCCCAGTGTGCCGCGCCGGCGCTCCCGCCCGGCAGGATGCGGCTGTGACTCAGGACCGAGTGCTGCAGGTCGAGGTCTCGCGGGGTGTGGCCACGCTGACCCTGGACTCCCCCGCGAACCGGAACGCGCTCTCCCGCGCGATGCGCACCCAGCTGCGCGACGCACTGTCCGAGGCGCTGGCCGACGACGGCGTCCGCGTCGTGGTCCTCGACCACACCGGCCGGGTGTTCTGCTCCGGGATGGACCTCTCCGAGGCCACCGGCGGCGGGGTGCAGGACCAGGGCGTCCGCGAGTTCCCCGAGCTCCTGGAGGCCATCTGGACGTCGCCCAAGCCGGTCGTCGCGGTCGTGCGCGGCCCGGCCCGGGCCGGCGGCGTCGGACTGGCGGCGGCCTGCGACGTCGTCGTGGCGGGGACCTCGGCGACCTTCGCCTTCTCCGAGGTCCGGATCGGCATCGTGCCCGCCGTCATCTCCGCCGTCGTGCTGCCGCGGATGGTGCCGCACGTCGCGCACCGGCTGATGCTGACCGGTCAGGCCTTCGACGCCGACGTGGCTGCCGCCGGTGGCCTGGTCGACCTCGTCGTCCCGGACGCCGACGTGGACGGCGAGGTGCGTGCGCAGCTGGTGCACCTCACCGCCGGTGCGCCCGCCGCGCTGGCTCAGACGAAGCGGCTGCTCCGGGCGCGGACGGCCGAGCTCGAGTTCGACGAGCTGCTGGAGCTCTCGGCCCGCTTCTTCGCCAGCGAGGAGGGCCAGGAAGGCATCGCCTCGTTCCGGGAGAAGCGGCCGGCCCGCTGGGTGCCGTCGCAGGACTGATCGCTGGGTCAGAGGGCGCGCAGCGTGGGGCGGGCCGTCGGGCCGGCGTGCGCCCGCAGCCAGGGAGCGAGGTCGGCGACGGGCATCGGGCGTCCGAGGTGCCAGCCCTGCACCAGGTCGCAGCCCATGGAAGCCAGCAGGTCCCAGGTCGCCTCGTCCTCGACGCCCTCGGCCACGACCTCGAGGCCGAGGTGCCGGCCGAGGTCGACGATCGCCCGCACGATCGCCACGTCGTCGCTCTGGCTGCTCAGGCCGATGACGAAGCTGCGGTCGATCTTGACCTCCTGGACGGGCAGGCTCTTGAGGTAGGACAGCGACGAGTAGCCGGTGCCGAAGTCGTCCACGGACAGCCGGACGCCGAGCGCGCGCAGCTGGTGCAGCAGCGCGATCGCCCGCGCCGGGTCGGCCATGACCGAGCTCTCGGTCACCTCGAGGGTGAGCCGTGACGCGGGGACGCCGTGCCGGCGGAGGAGGCGGGAGACCTCGTCGATCAGATCGGTGTCCTGGAGGCTGCGGGCGGAGAGGTTGACCGCGATGCCGAGGTCCGTGCCCTGCCGCCGCCAGTCGGCCACCGCGGCGAGCGAGGCGTCGAGGACCCGGGTGGTGAGCAGGCCGATCAGTCCGCTGCGCTCGGCGATCGGGATGAACTCGTCGGGCGCGATGAACCCGAGATCCGCGTGGTTCCACCGCACCAGCGCCTCGACGCTGACCGTCTTCCCGGTGGACAGCCGAGCCTGTGGCTGGACGTGCACCTCGATCCGGTCCTGGTTCAGTGCGGTGCGCAGCTCCGAGACGAGCATGAGCCGGCGCGGGTTGTCCGCGTCCGAGTCCGGCTCGTACAGCCGCAGGCCGCCGGTCGAGGCCTTGGCGTCGTACATCGCCATGTCGGCCCGCTTGAGCAGGCCGGCCGGATCCGTCGCGTGGGTCGGGGCCATGGCCAGCCCGAGGGAGCCGCCCACCTCGACCTCGAGCCCGTCGAGGGCAACCGGCTGCTCCAGCGAGCGCAGGAGTCGGCGGCCCACGCGGACGGCGCGGTCCTCGTCGTCGGTGCCGCTGAGCAGGATCGCGAACTCGTCGCCGCCCAGGCGGGCGACGAAGCCGGCCGGGCCGGCGGCGGTGCGCAGCCGTGCGCCGACCTCGACGAGCAGCTGGTCGCCCTGCTGGTGCCCCAGGGTGTCGTTGACCTCCTTGAAGCTGTCGAGGTCGAGGATCATCACCGCGGCCCCGGGCGAGCGGCCCTCCGACACCTCCTCGAGTGCAGCCACCATCTGGCGCTGGAGGGCGGTCCGGTTCGGCAGCCCGGTCAGCGCGTCGTGGGTCGCCTCGTGGCGCAACTGGTCCATCAGCTTGCCGTTCTGCAGCGCGACGGACGCGTGACTGGCCACGGTCTCGAGCAGGCGGACGTGGTCCTCGGAGAAGGTCCGGACGTCGCCGATCCGGTCGGTCACGATCAGCACACCGAGGATGCCGGTGCCTCCGCGGAGGGGCACGGCCACGGCCTCTCGGGCGACCTGGGAGTCCAGCCATCGCCGCTCGGCGGGGTCTCGCGTCCCGCGGGTGATGAGCAGCGGCTCCCCGTCCCCGACGACCCGCGCGATCAGCCACTGCTCCGCCGGCGCGGGCGTTTCCGACGACCGGCCGAGGCGCCCGGTGCTCCCGAGCCGCACGTGGGCGACGTCCCCGCCGTCGGAGGCGACGAAGGCGACCTCGGCGCGCTCGCCGCGCAGGAGCTCCTTGGCCTCCTGCAGCAGCTTGCGCAGGGTCTCGTCGACCTCGGGCGCGCTGGTCACGGCCTGGGCGAAGCGGTACAGCCGCTCGGTGCCCAGGTGCCGGTCGGCCAGCGCGGCGTACGCCCGGTAGCCCAGCAGCAGTCCGGCACCGGTGACGAGCAACAGCCAGGCGCTGTGCTGAGCGGCCGAGAGGCTCATCACGGCGATCAGGCCGAGGGTGATCACGAACGGCGCGAAGGGCTCTCCCTTCACCATGTCGTCGAGGATCGGGCGGACCCGCAGGTCGCGCTCGTAGATGGCGATCACGAGGGCCAGCGCGATGCTGGCGACGCAGTTCGCGGCGATCGCGCCGCAGTAGGCACCCAGCCAGACCACGGGGCTGCTCGCGTCCCGTCCACCAGCGAGGAGGTGGAACAGGGCGACGGCGACGGCGGTCTGCAGACTGACCAGGGCGAGGTTCCACGCCGTCTTCAGCACCGGAGCGCGACGGTGCGCGAGGAAGACCGCCAACGACCCGGCCAGGCGGCCGAGGAGGAGCTGCACCGGTGAGGCGAGGAACAGGCCGAGGACGAGCGGCAGCTCGCTGATGGAGACGGTGCGTGCCTCGCGGCGGGTCTGGAGGTAGAAGACCGACGCCTCGGTCGCCGCGAACCCGATGCCCAATGCCCACCAGGGCAGGTTCGCGAACCCGAGGTAGGGCGCCAGCTTCGCGAACGGGTGGCCGATGAGCGCGGTGAGGCCGAGCAGAGCCAGGATCATCGCGACCACCAGCACGGTCTGCGGCGACGGCCGCAGGACGGTACGTGGGCCCGGCCGGGCGTCGGCCATGTCCTCACCTCCTCCAGGACGAGGACGGCAGAGCGGGGTGGGACGTTGAGTCCCACCCCGCTCTGCCTCACCCGGTCGGGTCACTGGTGGTGTGGCCGACGTTTCGGCGCGGCCCTACCTCGTATTCATCAGTCCCAGCCGTGGCCCGACCACGTCTTGGCCGACCAGGTGTCGCCGCTCCAGGTCTTGGCCGACCACGTGTCGCCGCTCCAGGTCTTGGCCGACCACGAATCGCCGCTCCACGTCTTGGCCGACCAGCCGTCGGCGGTCCAGCTGGCCCCGGTCCAGTCGGCGCCCGGCCAGGTGACCGTCGGCCAGGCACCGTCCCGCCAGGCGTTGCCGGCCACGCGGACGCCACGCCAGTCGCCGTAGTTCCAGACGGTGCCGTAGGAGGTGTCCCGCGCCCAGGTGTAGGCGCTCCAGGCGCGGCCGAAGATGTCGATCTCGCCGCGGAGCTCGGAAGTGCCGCTGCCGACGTGGAAGCTGCCCCGCGCCTTCTCGAGGGACCCGGTGCCGGAGCTCCAGCGGAGGTTGAGGACGCCGTCCAGCAGGCCGCCGACGGTCTTCAGCAGCGAGTCGATGGGGTTGTTCAGCACCGCCCGCAGATTGACCATGCCGCTGCCGCCGAAGATCGGCACGGTGGAGAGGATGCCGCTGGCGGTGGTCATCATCAGCTGCTTGACCTGGTCGGGCGCCAGCCACGGGTACTGCTGCAGGATCAGCGCCGCCTGACCGGCGACCACCGCCGTCGCCTGGGAGGTTCCCGAGGCGCGGGCGAAGCGGTCGCCCACGCGGGCCTGCGGGTTGTCCGAGTCCGACACGCCGCCGGGCACGCGCAGACCGAGCACCGAGACGCCCGGGGCGACCACGTCGACGTGCCGGGCGGTGGTGCCGCGCGTCGACCACGACGGAACGGTGTCGTCCGAGGAGTCGACGGTGCCGGCGCTGTCCATCGCGCCGACCGCCAGGACGTGCGGGTCGTAGGCCGGGTTGGCCAGCGTCTTGTCCGGCCGGCCGTCGTTGCCGCCTGCGGCGACGACCACGATGCCGCGCTTCCAGGCGTTCTCGACGGCGTAGGCGAGGGGGTCGACCGTGCTGCTCTGCAGCGAGTCCGTGCCGTAGGCCAGGCTGATCACCCGGATGTTGAGACCCGGGTCCTTGGCGTGCTCGACCACCCAGTTGATGCCCGCGATGACCTGTGTGACGTCGACGGCCCCGTTGTGGGCTCCGACCTTGACGTTCACCAGGGTGGCGTCGGGCGCGATCCCGGTGAAGCGGCCGGGGTCGAGGTAGGACGACGGCGTTCCCGCGGCGTCACGGCCGGCGATGATCGACCCCATGTGGGTGCCGTGGCCGAAGGCGTCCAGGTGCGCCATCCCGTCGAGCTGGCTGTCGAACGACAGGTCCGGGCCGTTGACCACGTTGCCGCTCGTGAGGCCCGGGACCGGCGCGATCCCGGTGTCGATCAGCGCCACACCGACGCCCTTGCCGGTGAGCCCCTTGCGGTAGGCGTCGTGCGCACCGACGACCTCGGCGATGTTGTACAGCGCGCCCTTGTTGGTGACCGGGTCGTAGCCCAGCGCCGGCTGGACGTCGGCGTGCGCGGCGCTCAGACCGCTGCCGGCGAGCAGCGCACCGAGGGTCGCCACGGCGACCCCCCGGGCGATGCCGCGGCGGCCGCCGTTCCCACCTGCCCTGTATCCCGTTCGTGGTGACACTCTGTTACCTGCGCTCTCGCTGGCGTAATGGACTCACGATCCACCCCGTGGTGAGTCGCACACGCAGTAACCCTTCGAGTGCGCACCGTGTCATCACCCCTGCTGCAGCATCTCCTCCTTCCTGGTGACGCCAGCGGCCTGATCCGTTTCCCCACGGCTCGTGCAGGGGCTCGGGAACGGCTCCGGGCGGCGCGCAGGGCGGCATCGCCACCGGTCACCCCCCGTCACCGCAGGCGGCGGGTGCTGTCGGGCAGCCGCACGGTCACACCCTGTGCGTCGAGCCACTCCATGAGCGGGACGGCGACCCGGCGGCTCGTGCGCCAGGCCCGGCGCGCCTGGCTGACGGTGAACGGCTGCTCGATGCCGGTCAGGCGGGCGCGGGCCTGCTCGGCGATCCCGGGCGCGAGGTAGACGCCCTCGGCGATGCGGATCAGCTGGCCGCCGCGCACCGCTGCCGCCAGCTCGCGCGCGCCGAGTCCCGCCGCCTGCAGGTCCGGCGCCTCCGGGGCGGCGAACGGGTCGTCGGCGAGCCGGGTGCGCACGGCGTCGACCGCACGCTGCACATGCGGGGGCAGGTCGGCCGCACCGTCCACCACCCGTCCCTCGCGCAGCTCGAGCGGTGACCGGACCACGGCACCGACCAGGTCGGCGTCGGGCAGGTCGAGCGCCCGGCGGACCACCTCCGTCGGGGGCCCGGGCTCGAGCGGGCGGAGCCTGCGGTACCGGACGACGACGTCGGGCACGCGGGCCGCCAGTTCGTCGGCCAGCCCCGCAGCCAGCAGCCAGCGCCCGTGCACGGCGGCTCCCGCCGGCACCGGCCAGCCCATGGCGGCGAAGTCGTCGGCCCGCACGATCCGGCGGCGCGCCAGGTCGGCCGCCGCACCCGCCGCCCCTCCGGGCTGGGCCACGAGCTCGGCGGCGCGCTGCCGGGCGGCGCCCCGGCGGCGCAGCTCCGGCGGCGCGACGTCGCGGACGTCGGCCCCGAGGACCCGGCGGGTGCCCGGCTCCCGCAGCAGCAGCCGGTCACCGACCCGCAGCGGCAGCGCGGCGTTCAGCCGCAGCCGGACGACCGGGCCCTCCAGGGGGCGCAGCCGGGCGCCCACCGTGGCCGAGCCGACGTGCACGACGGCTTCGGTGGGCAGCCGGCCCTCGGGCGCCCCGGCGAGGGTGACGTCCACGGTGCCGGTCGCGCGGAACGCACCCGGCGTCAGCAGCGCGTCCCCCCGGGAGAGCTCCTCGACCGCGATCCCGCGCAGGTTGAGCGCGACCCGCGCGGTCGCCGCCGCGCTCGGGACCGCCTCGCCGAGGGACTGCACGCCCCGGACGGCCGCCTCGCGATCGCCGAGCTGCAACCGGTCGCCGACGGCGACGGAACCCGCCGCGAGGGTTCCGGTGACGACGGTGCCCGCGCCCCGGATGGTGAAGGCCCGGTCGATCCACAGCCGGACCGGCGCGGCGGTGTCGGCCGCCGGCAGCCCCGCGAGCAGGTCGTCGAGGGCGGCGGTGAACCCGGACAGCCCGGCGCCGGTCACCGCGCTGACGGCGACGGCGGGGACCTCGCCCATCGACGTCGTCCGCAACCGGTCGCGGACGTCGGCCAGCACAGGTGCGGGATCGGCGAGGTCGGTCTTGGTGACGGCGAGCAGCGCGTGCCGCACGCCGAGGGCGTCGAGGACGGCGACGTGCTCCCCGGTCTGCGCCGACCAGCCGTCGTCGGCGGCGACCACGAGGAGCGCGGCCGGCACCGACCCGACGCCGGCGAGCATGTTCCCGACGAACTTCTCGTGGCCCGGCACGTCCACGACCGCGAGCCGGCGCCCTGAGGGCAGCGTCGTCCAGGCGAAGCCCAGGTCGATGGTGAGCCCGCGCCGCCGCTCCTCGGCCCAGCGGTCCGGCTCCATGCCGGTCAACGCGCGGACCAGCGCGGACTTGCCGTGGTCGACGTGACCGGCCGTCGCGACGACGTGCATGCCGGTCACCGTGCGGCGACCGCCAGCACGGCCGCGGTCAGGTCGTCGTCCGCCTCCGGGGGCAGGCTGCGCAGGTCGAGCAGCGTCCGGTCGCCGTCGACGTGTCCGACGACCGGAGGCGCACCGTGCCGCAGCGGTGCGGCGAAGCCGGCGGGGAGCGAGATCGCCGCGCTGGGCAGCGGGTGCTCCGGCGCTCCTCCCCCGCCCACCCGTGCCTGGCTGTCGACCGCGCGGGCGTCCACGCCGGCGGCGATCAGCCGGGCGGCGATCCGGTCGGCCCGCGCGCGCAGGTGCGCCGGATCCGCAGCCAGCATCTGCTGGACCGGCGGTCGCGGGCCCCGCAGCGTCGCCTCGAGCCCGGCCAGCGTCGTCTTGTCGACCCGCAGCGCGCGGTAGAGCGGGTGGCGGCGGAGGCGCTGGACCAGATCGGCGCGGCCCAGGACCAGCCCGGCCTGCGGCCCGCCGAGCAGCTTGTCGCCGCTGGCCAGCACGAGGTCCGCGCCGGCGGCCAGCGTGGACTGCGCGTCCGGCTCCTCGAGCAGGAGCGCATGGGACTCGAGGAGGCCGGAGCCGATGTCGGCGACCAGCGGCGTGCCCGTGCCCGCCAGTGCGGCGGCCAGCTCGGCCACCGCGACCTGCCGGGTGAAGCCGCGGACGACGAAGTTCGACGGGTGCACCTTGAGCACCGCGCCGGTGTCCGGGCCCAGCGCGCCCCGGTAGTCGCCGAGGGTCACGCGGTTCGTCGTCCCGACCTCGCGCAGCCGGGCGCCGGTGGTCACCAGGAGGTCCGGGATCCGGAAGCCGTCGCCGATCTCGACGAGCTCGCCGCGGGCGAGGACCAGCTCCTTGCCCTGCCCGAGCGCGGTCGCCACCAGGGCGAGCGCGGCGGCGCAGTTGTTCACCACGAGCGCCGCCTCGGCCGCGGGGACGGCGGCGAGCAGCGCGGCGATCGCCGCCTCCCCGCGCGGGCCGCGGCGGCCGGTAGCGAGGTCCAGCTCGACGTCGGTGGTGCCGCTGGCCGCCACCACGGCCTCGACCGCGGCCGGCGACCAGGGCGACCGGCCGAGGTTGGTGTGCACGAGGACGCCGGTGGCGTTGAGCACCGGCCGCAGGCTGCTGGCCGTCGACGGCAGGGACGCGAGGACGGCGGGCACGGCTTCCGGCGGGGCGACCTCGCCGTCGCGGATGCGCTGCTGCACCCGCTGGACGGCGTCCTTCACCAGGCCGCGGCCGAGCCGTTCGCCGGCGGCGGCCAGCTGCGGATCGGCGAGCAGCGTGTCGGTGCGGGGCACCTGCCGGCGGTGATCGCTCATCGTCCCGGAGCGTAGGCGGCTCTGCTCGCGGATGAGGAGGTATGGCGGAGGCGGACGGGAATCGAACCCGCCTGACCGAGCTGCTCGGCCACGTCGGCTTTAGAGGCCGCGGGGGTCACCAGACACCCTGACGCCTCCGCAGCCCAGCCTACGTGGCGCCTGTTCCGAGGATCGGCCTCACCAGAAAATGTCAGAGGCCGGTGCCAGCATCCGCCGCGTGAGCCGAACCGAGCCCCGTCCCGCCGCTCCCCTGCCGCCGGTCGCCCTGACGCCGGAGGAGGCAGCCGCCGTCGCCGTCGCGCTGGCCGCCGGTCCCGACGGGCCGTACGCCGCCGACGGCAGGACGGCGCTGGAGAAGGTGCTCGAGGTGCTCGAGCCCGATCCGCGGCGCCGCGCGCAGCTGCTGGCCACCAGTCTCTGGGTCAGCGCCGAGGCCGACCGCAGCGAGCAGGTCCGCGCGCTGCTCGAGCAGGCGGTCACCCGCCGGCGGGTGCTCGTGCTGCGCTACCGGGACCGGCAGGACCGCGCATCGCGCCGGGAGGTCGAGCCGCAGGCGCTGGTCCGCAGCAGCGAGCACTGGTTCCTGGTCGCCTGGTGCCGCGAGCGGCAGGCGATGCGCTGGTTCCGGCTGGACCGCGTCGAGAGCGCCGAGACCACCGACGAGGCGGCGCCGAGGCGCGACCTCACCGACGTGGGCGCTCCCCCGGCGTCCCGCCACCCCGCGGGCCGGGCACTGCGCACGCCGCCGGCCCCGACCGGTCCGCCCCGGCTCGTCGTCCTCCCCGGCGGTCGCACCTGATCGGTCCCCGGCGCAGACCTCGGCCATCTCGGCCATCTCGGCCAGGTCGGTGAGGTCGCCCGACGATGCCCGCCCCTCGGCGACCGCGGCGCGCAGCAGCAGCACGACGAGCAGCCGCTCTCGCACGGGTTCTCCTGGGACGACCGGCTCATGATCACGTCTGCCGACCGTGGCGGCTACCGTCGTCGGCGTGACGACCGCACCCGCCCGTGTCCGGCTCACCCAGTACGCGCACGGCGGGGGCTGCGCCTGCAAGATCCCGCCCGGCGAGCTCGAGGCGGTGGTGGCGGGGCTGACCGCCGCCGGACCGGCGGCCCCGAACGCGGAGCTCGTGGTGGGCCTGGACGACGGCGACGATGCCGCCGTCGTGCGCATCGCCGGGGGCCAGGGACTGGTGCTCACCACCGACTTCTTCACCCCGGTCGTCGACGACGCGTACACGTTCGGCCGGATCGCGGCCGCGAACGCGCTGTCCGACGTCTACGCGATGGGCGGCACTCCGGTCGTGGCGGTGAACCTGCTCGGCTGGCCGCGCGACGTGCTGCCTGCCGACCTGGCGGCCGAGGTGCTGCGGGGTGGGCTCGAGGTTGCCCAGGAGGCCGGCTGCCACGTCGGCGGCGGTCACTCGATCGACGACCCCGAGCCCAAGTACGGCATGGCGGTCACGGGGTTGGTGGACCTCGACCGCGTCATCCGCAACGACGCGGCGGTCCCGGGGACGGCGCTGTCGCTCACCAAGCCCCTGGGTGTCGGCGTCCTCAACAGCCGGATGAAGGCCACCGGCGAGGTGTCGGAGGCGGCGGTCGCCTCGATGACCGCGCTCAACCGCGAGGCGGGCCGGGCTGCCGTGGCCGCGGGCATCCGCGCCGGCACCGACGTCACCGGCTTCGGGCTGCTGGGGCACCTCTACAAGATGGCGCGGGCCAGCGGCGTCACCGCGGTCGTCGACGCGGCCGCCGTCCCCTACCTGACCGGCGCCCGCGAGGGCCTCGCCGACGGCTTCGTCTCGGGCGGCACCCGGCGCAACCTCGACTGGGTGCGGCCCCACGCCGACCTGTCCGCGGTGTCCCAGGACGAGGCCCTGCTGCTCGCCGACGCGCAGACCTCCGGCGGTCTGCTGCTGGGCGGGGAGGTCCCTGGCGCCCCGGTGATCGGCGAGTTCGTCCCTCGCGGGGAGCACGTCGTCGTCGTGCGCTGACCAGCCGGACGTTCAGGCGTCGGTGCGGTCCAGACGGTAGTGCAGCCGCAGCACCGGCAGCCGCCAGAGGTCGATCCGGTGGTCGGTGCGCAGCACGCCCTCGTCGTCCACGAACACCCGGAACCGCTCGTGGACCGGGGTGCGCCGCGCCCAGCCCCGTGAGCGGCCCGGCGGCTGCACGACGAGGTATGCGCCCTCGTCGCCCCAGCGCCCCTGCGTGGACGTCAGGAGCAACGCGCCGTCGGCCGCCACCTCCGGCCGGAGCAGCACCACCAGCCGGCCGTTCGGCAGTGGGAAGACCACCCGGATGCTGGGGCGGTCGGCGCCCGGAAGGGCGTCGACCCCGTACCAGCCGCTGAAGACGGTCTCTCCGGTCGAACGCAGTCGGCGGTGCCAGGAGGTGCCGAGCACCGTTCCGTCGGCGTCGACGACCGAGCGGACCTCGCTGCTCATGCCGTGGGCGGCCTGCAGCGGGCGCAGCGGCAGGCTCAGCTGCTGCAGCCGGCGGGCGAAGACGACCGAGACGAGCCACCCGAGCGGCCAGGCGACCGGCGACCACTGCGTCCAGACCTGGAGCCGCCACCGTGCTGTGTGCTCGTAGAAGTCGCGGACCTCCGGCCGCAGCTTCGCCGCGTCGAAGCCGGGACCGTCGAGCAGCGCCATGGACGGCAGCAGCCCGGTGTCCCCGTCGTCGTCGCGAAACCGGCCGCTGCGCCGGGCCACCTCGTCGGCCAGCCAGGCGTCGTCCACGCGGGCGAGGTCGCCGGTGGGGCCCCCGAGCCAGCCGTTCCGGTCCAGGTCCACCCGTCGCCCGGTCAGCCGAACCCAGGCGCGAGTACCGGCGTCGAGGATCTGGCCGACCGGACGGCGCCGCATGATCACTCCCGCCAGCCTAGGGACCGCCCCGACCGCGGTGTCGCCGGTCCGCCGAGCGTGACCTAACGTCGCGATCATGCTCGCCGCCTTCGTCTCCACGCCCGCCCCGAAGGACCCGCTCTCCGTCCTCGAGGTCGGTGACCGCCCCGAGCCCGACGTTCCCGACGGCTGGACGACCGTCCGGGTGAAGGCCGTCTCGCTCAACCACCACGACCTGTTCAGCCTGCAGGGCATCGGGCTGCCGCAGGAGCGGATGCCGATGATCCTGGGCACCGACGCCGCCGGGCTCGACGAGGACGGCAACGAGGTCGTCGTCCACGGGGTGGTCGCCACCGAGGGCTGGACGGGCGACGAGACGCTCGACCCGAAGCGGACCCTGTTCTCCGAGCTGCACCAGGGCACGATGGCCGAGAAGGTCGCCGTCCCGAAGCGGAACGTGCTGCCCAAGCCCACCGAGCTGTCCTTCGCCGAGGCCGCCTGCCTGCCCACCGCGTGGCTGACCGCCTACCGGATGCTGTTCGTGAAGTCCGGGCTCCGCCCGGGGCAGACCGTGCTCGTGCAGGGCGCGAGCGGCGGCGTCGCCACGGCCCTCATCGTGCTGGGCCGCGCCGCGGGCTACCGGATCTGGGTGACCGGCCGGAGCGAGGAGAAGCGGGCCGCCGCGCTCGCGCTGGGGGCCGACCAGGCGTTCGAGACCGGCGCCCGGCTGCCGACCCGGGTCGACGGCGTCATGGAGACCGTCGGCGAGGCCACGTGGTCGCACAGCATCAAGTCGCTCAAGCCCGGTGGCGTGCTCGTGACCTCCGGTGCGACGACCGGCTTCAACCCGGGCGCCGAGCTGAACCGGGTGTTCTTCACCCAGCTGTCGGTCATCGGCTCGACCATGGGCACCCGCGGCGAGCTCGAGGACCTGATCGAGCTGTGCCGCGTGACCGGCATCCGGCCCGAGATCGACGTCGAGCTGCCGCTGGACCGGGCGCGGGAGGGCTTCGAGCGGATGCTCGAGGGCCGCACGGCCGGGAAGATCGTCTTCACCCTGTGAGAACACCCCTGCCCTCCACCGCTCGCAGGCTCGCGGCGGGACCCTGCAGGGGGCCCGCGACACCTACGTCGCGTACGTCGCGGAGACCGGCATGGCGCACTACCGCCGGCCGCCGGGAAACCGGGGCGCCCACCTGCTCACCCGCGAGCTGGACGACGGCCGCACCGAGATCCTGACCCTCAGCTTCCGGGACTCGATCGACGTCGTCCGCGGGTTCGCCGGCGACGACGTCTCCCGGGCCGTCTTCTACCCCGAGGACGACCGCTGGCTGGTGGACCGCGAGACCATCGTGACCCACTGCGAGGTCCACTCCCCCGCCTGATCGCGCCGACTGCAACGACCACGTGGGCACCCTGTCAACCGATGTTGACAGGGACCCGATTGCAACTTAGGTTGACAGCCATGGCGGACACGACGCAGGTGGCCTCCGCCGCCAGCAGCAAGGACCCGGCCGTCGGGCTGAAGGCGGTCCGCTCGCTCCGGGTCCTCGTCGAGCGGCTCGAGGCGCTCCAGGTGGGCAACGCCCGCGACCAGGGCTGGACCTGGGACCAGATCGCCCAGCTCCTCGGCGTCAGCCGGCAGGCGGTGCACAAGAAGTACGCGAGCGGCCGAGGGCCGCTCCGGCGGCGGAAGGACTGACATGTTCGAACGCTTTACGACGGCAGCCAGGCAGACGGTGGTCGGAGCCCAGGAGGAGGCCCGGCGGCTCTCGCAGGGCGTCGTCGGCACCGAGCACCTGCTGCTGGCGATGCTCGCCGAGCCCGGCACGCTCACCGGCGCCGTCCTCGGCCGACACGGGCTGACGCACGACTCGGTGGCCGAGTCGGTCGCGGCCCGCGTTCCGCGGGACGACCTGGACGCCGACGCGCTGACCACCTTGGGCATCGACCTGGACGCCGTCCGCAGCAGCGTGGAGGCCACTTTCGGGCCGGGCGCGCTCGACCGGGGCAGCCCGCGACGCGACGCGCACCTGCCCTTCAGCCGGCGGGCGAAGAAGGTGCTCGAGCTCTCCCTGCGCGAGGCGTTGGCGCTGAAGTGCAAGCGCATCACCGATGTCCACATCGCGCTGGGGCTCCTCCGCGAGGGCGAGGGCCTGGCCATGCAGGTGCTCGCCGAACGCGGCGTCGACCCCACGGATCTGCGGCGCGACCTGACCGAGGCCCTGGCGGCCTGATTCGGCGGCCTGACCCGGCGTCAGCTCCCCCGGGATCGTGCGGAGCCAGGAAGAGGTTGCCGGGGTCCGCGGCCCGGCGGACGGCGGACAGCCGGGCGTGCACGCCGGGCGGGAAGACCTTCCGGGTGTCGGTGCGGTCGTCGAGCATCGGCAGGTACTGCCGGCCGGTCGCCCACGGCTCGACCGCGGCCAGGAACCGGGCGGCATCCGCGCGCTGCCGCGCCCAGTGCCGGTCGTCCCCGCCGCCGAGGCCGAGCCCCAGAGCGAGGAACGAGCCGTCGAGCGCGTCCAGCGCACCGCCGTCGGGGTCGGGGCGGGCGAGCGCACCCCCCAGCTGGCGCAGCTCCGCGGCGGCCAGCCGGGTGCCGGACCCCGGGCCGACCGCGTCGAGCATCCGGCCGATCGCCTCGTCTGGCAGGCCGGAGACCAGCGTGCTGCTGGCGTAGGCCGGGGTCGGGCCCTCGGGATCGAGGTGCAGGCGCACGAGGGACGACGCCGGCACGCGCGCGACGGTGTCGAACTCAGGGTCGAGCGCCCGCAGCGGCGCGAGCACCTCGTCGGCGGCCCGGTCGTCGCCGAGGACCGCGCCGTCGATCATCGCGATCCGCCGTCCGCGCAGCTCGGCCGGGACCACCGGGTCCTCGGGCACATCGAGGAGCCGGAACGCCGTGGTGGCGTCCTCCGGGGCGTCCGCGCACCAGGCCACCCAGGCGGGCAGCACCCGCTCGACCGCGGTCCAGTCCCAGGTGAGGTGCCCGGCGACGACGGTCTCGAGCGGGAACAGGTCGAACTCCATGGCGGTCACCACACCCAGCGGCGCCGCGCCCCCGCGCAGGGCCCAGAACAGCTCGGCGTCGTGGTCGGGGGTCGCGCGCACGAAGCTGCCGTCGGCCAGCACCAGCTCGGCCGCGGTGACCGCGTTGCACTGCAGGCCCAGCTTGCGCGCGTACCAGCCGATGCCGCCGCCGAGGGTGTATCCGACCACTCCGACGTCCGGTGACGACGGATGGCGCGCGGCCAGCCCGTGCCGGCCCGCCGCGTCGGTGAGGTCGCCCCACAGCACGCCGGCGGCGGCGCGGACGGTGCGGCGGTCGGGATCGATCTCCAGCCCGGTCATCGCCGACGTGCGCAGCAGCACCGCGTTCCCGAGCCGGCCCTCCAGCGGCGGGGCGCCGTGGCCGGTGCCCTGCGCGGCGACCCGCAGCCCCGCGGCCGCCGACGCGAGCAGTACCTCCGCGACCTCCTCGGGGAAGGCCGGATAGCAGACCGCTGCCGGGTCGTCGCGCATCTGGAGGTTCCACAGGGAGCGCGCCATGTCGTAGGCGGGGTCGCCGGGCAGCTGCACCGAGCCGCCGCACAGCCCGCGCAGCGCTTCGGCGCGGGATGCGCTCCTCGGCTGTGCCGTTGTCATGTCCTGCTGCGTCGTCACGGGGTCCTCCCGGTCACCGGTGACCGAGGATCGACCGGTGCACTTGAGGACAACTTGAGGCCGTTCCCGGACCAGCCGTCAGCCGACGCGGACTCCAGCACGGCCTGCACCGTGCCGGGCGTCAGGAAGAGCCGCTGCGCCACGTCGCGGACGCCGAGGCCCGTGGCGGCCAGTTCGACGATCCGGCGCTCGGTGGTCGTGGGGCAGCGCTGCGCGTCCCTGCCGCTCTCGTCGGGGCGACCGCGCAGCGCCAGTCCCTTGCGCGCTCGCCGCTGGAGGCCGAGAGCGCCGCGGTCCAGGGCCGTCTCGAGTGCGGCGCGCAGCAGGTCGACCGCCTCGTCGTCGGCCACCTGCGGGCGCAACCCCAGCATGCAGCGGGCACGCGCCAGCTCCACCGCTGCGTAGGTGGGCGTGAGCACCTCGACCGCCTCGCGCACCTCGTCGAGCCCGTCGGGGCCGCGCAGCTCGCCCAGCCGGCACAGCGCCGTCCCCAGGTAGGTCGGCGCGCCCCACCGCCGCAGCCGGTCCACCTCCTCCTGCATGAGCGCGACGGCCTCGTCGGTGCGGCCCAGCCGGTCGAGCGAGATCGCCGCGGTGGTCAACCACGGGTTCCACACCGGATTGCGCACCGGCACGGGCATGGGGATGTCGTCGAGCAGGGCGAGGGCCTCGGCGGGCCGGCCCTCGACGGCGAGCAGCCGGGCGATGGCGTGCCGCAGCAGCCGGCCGCCCTCCCCCAGCGCCGGTCCCCGCAGCGCGGCGTCGGCGACCCGGCGGGCCGTGGCGACGTCGCCGCGGTCGAGGTGGCAGCCGATCTGGAACGAGCGCGTGTAGGGCTCGCCGATGCCCGAACCGCCCCACATCCGGTCCTGGTCGAGCGCCGCGGTGAGGCACTCCAGTGCCTGGTCGAGCTCGCCGCGCCGCCAGTGCCAGTAGCCCTCCCACAGGCTGACCGACATCACCATGAACAGCGAGCCCCGGGCGTGCGCCTCGGTGCGGGCGCGTGCCCAGAAGTCGCCGAGGTCGTCGTCGGAGAGCATGCGGACGTTGGCGGCGACCACCCAGAACAGCCCGTTGTCGACTTTCCAGAGCCGGTCGCCGTCGAGCGCGAAGCGGGCCAGCGCGATCGCCCGGGCGCGGTCGACGCCGTCGATGGTCGCCTCGAACGACAGGGTGGCGGCCAGCATCTGGGCGCCGGGCCCGGTGCCGTCCGGAGCGGGCGGTTCGGTCCGGCCCCAGACCTCGCGCTCCAGGCCGTGCATGTAGCCACCGGTGCGCTCGATGGCCAGCAGCGCCTGGCGGTGGTCGCCGAGCTCCGGCGGGAGGGTGCGGGCCGCCTCGCGCGCGAAGGCCGATGCCACGCCCGGCGGGCTGGCGAACACCTCGGTGCGGGCGATGGCGACGGCGATGGTGGCCCGTGCGCGCGGCTGCTCGGTGAGCGCGTAGGCCTGCAGCAGGTGCTCGGTGCTGGCGGCTCCGTCGATGAGCGACTCGGTCATGCCGAGCTGGGTCAGCACGGCGCAGCGGAGCTTCCCGGCGGGCAGCTCGTCCAGCGCCCGGCGCAGCAGCGTGACGGCGCTGTCGGAGGCGCCCCGCTCGGCCGCCGTCCGCGCCGCCCGGCGCAGCACCTCGACGGTGGCGGGGTCGCCCCTGGTCGGTGCGAGCAGCAGATGGGCGGCGACCTGCTCGTCGCTGGCCCCCGCCGTCCGCAGCAGCTGCGCCGCCCGCTCGTGGCGGAGCGCGCGCTCGGCGGCGGGCAGGTCGCGGTACACGGCGTCCCGCACGAGGGGGTGCACGAACGCCATCGGCTGCTCGTCCTTGACGATCTCGCAGCGGGCCAGCGACGCCAGCCCGATGGCGGTCTCCGCCTCCGGCAGTCCGGCGAGGGCGGCGACGGTCGGCAGCGACGCGCCGTCCCCCAGGACGGCGGCCGCCCGCGCCACGTCGGCCGCCGCGCCCGGGAGCCGGCGCAGCCGCATGAGCACCATGCTGGAGACGGCCCGCGAGCCGACGGCGACGACCACGTCCGCGTGCGCCGCGTCGGGACGCACGCCGTCGGCCTCGAGGCCGCGCAGCAGCTGGCGCAGCAGCAGCGGGTTGCCCGACGTGGTGCGGTGGCAGGCAAGGGCGAACAGCGGCGAGACCGGCCCCCGAGCCGGCGCTCGACCAGGTCCGCGGTCGCCTCCGGCGTCAGGGCGGCCGGCCGTACGACGGCCGCGGACGGCTCCACCGACAGCTCGGCGAGCAGCTCCTCGTCGGGGTGCTGCTCACCGGTGCGGACGGTGCCCACGACGAGAACGGGGACGGCGTCCAGCCGGCGGGCCAGGTACGCCAGCCACCGCAGCGACGCACTGTCGCACCACTGCAGGTCGTCCACCGCCAGCACCAGCGGACCGTCCGCGGCGAGGTTCACCGCCAGCCAGTACAGCCCGTGCAGGACGGCGAACGACCCGTCGGGCGACTCCCCCGGCGCCAGGTCGAACACCGTGCGCGCGCTGGCGGCGGCCCCGGCGAGCAGCGCCTCCCGGTGCTCGGCGGTGGCCAGCTCCGGCTCGAACAGCTGGCGGACCGCGCCGAAGCCGAACGACTTCTCCAGCTGGCTGCCCCTGGCGGTCAGCACGCGCATCCCGCGCTCGCCGGCCAGCCGCCGGGCCTCGGTGAGCAGCCGGGTCTTGCCGATGCCGGCCGGCCCCTCGATCAGCAGCAGGCCAGGGCCGCCGCCCGCGAGGTCGTCGAGGGCGGCGCGGACGGCGCGCATCTCCCGGTCGCGGTCGAGCAGGTCCTCCGGTGCGACCGCGGCGGGCCGGGAAGGCGGCGGCTCGGGAGCGCGGGACCGCTGGGCGGGTACGGCGAGAGCGGGTGAGTGGGCGAGCACCTGCCCCTCCAGCTCACGGAGGGCGGGTCCGGGGTCGACGCCCAGCTCGTCGGCGAGTGTGCTGCGGGCCCGGCGGAGGGCGCCGAGCGCATCGGCCTGCCGATGCGCCCGGTAGAGAGCCAACGCCAGGAGTCGCCAGCGCTCCTCGCGCAGCGGCTCCTCGGCCACCATGGCCTCGAGGTCGGCGACGAGCATCGCCGACTCGCCGAGCGCCAGGCGCGCGGCCATGAGCTGTTCCCGCGCCGCCGCGCGCAGCTCGAGCAGCCGGGCGATCTCGGCCTCGGCCCATGGCTCGTCGGCCCAGTCGGCCAGCGGGGGCCCGTGCCAGAGCCGCAGCGCCTCGGTGAGCAGGTCGGCCGCGCCTGCCGGCCCGTCCGCCGTCCCGGCGCGCTCGACCAGCCGCTCGAAGCGCCACACGTCGACGGCGTCCGGCGGCAGACGGACGGAGTACCCGCGGCCCTCGCTGACGACGACCGACGCCCGGGTGCGGGCCGCGCTGCCCGGGTGCAGCCGTCGCCGCAGGTGCGACACGTAGGCCTGGAGCGCGGCGGCGGGATCCGCCGGAGGGCCCGCACCCCACACCGCGTCGGTCAGGCGCTCGACCGGCACGACCTCGCCGCGCGCGATCACGAGGACGGCGAGCACGGCGCGCTGCCGAGGCCCGCCCAGGTCCAGCGGAACGCCGCCGGACGTGGCCGTGCACGGACCCAGCAGGTTGATCCGCAACTGCTCGGTCTCCACCCGGCCTCCCTCGCGGGGACCGTAGACGAGCGGACCCGGTTTCGGGAGCGGTCAGCGTCCGACGGCGGTCGTCCGGCCCGACCGGAGCAGCACCAGCGCGGCGAGGGCCGCCAGAGCTGCGGCGACAGCCGCACCCACGAAGACCGTGTGCAGCTGCGTGAGGATCGCCGAGTCGACCGCCGCGTCGTACGGCGCGCAGTCCGACGGCGTCCGCGGGCACAGCTCCAGCGGACTGCCCGCGGCCGCGATCTCCGCGTTGAACCGCCGGAGGGCGACGGCGGTCAGCAGGGAGAGCCCGGTGAGCATCCCGACGGTGCGGGCGACGACGGCCAGAGCACTGGCGCTGCCGTGCACCTCCGACTCGGTGACCGCCAGCAGGACGGCGTTGACCGGCGCGATGGCGAGCCCGAAGCCGAGGCCCGCGGCCAGCAGCACGACCGTCGACCACCCGCCGTCGAGGGAGTCGGCGTCCCAGCGGGCCATCGCCACGAAGGCGGCCGCGGCCAGGGCCATCCCGGCGGCCGCCACCAGCCGCGGCGCCACCACCCGGCAGAGCCAGCCGCCCGCCACGGCACCGATCGGGACCGCGATCAGCAACCGCAGCAGCACCAGCGCGGCACCGAGCTGGTCGCCGGGTGTCGTGGTGCTGCGGGCGAAGAGCGGGATGTCGACCAGGGCGGCGACCAGCGCCACGCCGACGAGCAGGTTGACCAGCAGGGCGCCCCACGCCCCGACCGGCCGCAGCGCGTGCAGCGGCAGGACCGGCCGGGGGGTGCGGCGCTCGTGCCAGATGAACACCACGGCAGCGGCGACCGCCACCGGCAGCAGGACGGGGCCGTGGGCGACGACCTGGCGCGACGTGTCGGCCGCGGCGAACGCCCAGACCAGCGAGCCGAGGGCGACCACGACGAGCGCGGAGCCCAGCAGGTCGACCTCGGTCGCCAGGCGCCGCACGCCTCGCAGGGGCAGGACGGCGCCGTCGGGAGTCGACAGGCTTCGGGCGACCAGGGCCAGCGTGGCGACCGCGCCGACCAGCAGCAGCGGCGTCGTCCACTCCAAGGGCTCGGCGACCGGCACGTACAGCAGGCCGAGGGTGACGTCCTCTGCCAGTTGCGCCGGCTCGGCCAGCTGGAGGCCGAGCGCGAGCGCGGCCACGACCGCCAGCCCCAGGCCGACCGGGTCGGGGCGGCGGACACGGCCGGTGGCCACGACGCCGACCGCCAGGCCGAGGCCGAGCAGCAGGTTGAGCCAGAAGATCGCCCGCCAGTCGGCCACCGCGAGGACCGCCGCCCCGGCCAGCGGGCCGAGCACGGCACCGCCCTCCTGCACCGCGCCGACCACCCCGAGCGGCACCGAGCGGCGCTCCGGCGGCCACCGGTCGGCGACCAGCGCGAGCGTCGCGGGCACCAGCCCTCCGGCGCCGATGCCCTGCAGGCCGCGGCCGAGGACCGCCGGGCCGAGGGAGTCGGCGGTGGCGGTGAGCAGGGAGCCGACGGCGAACAGCAGCAGGCAGCCGATCAGGACGGGGACGCGGCCCCGCAGGTCGGCCAGCCGGCCCAGCAGCGGCAGCGTCGCCGTGTAGCCGAGCAGGAAGCCGCCGACGATCGGCGTGGCCCGCTGCAGCTCGTCGAGGCTGACGCCGACCCCGGTGAGGATGTCGGGCAGCGCCAGGACGACGACGTAGGTGTCGGCCGCGGTGACCAGCACGGCGAGGGTGGCCAGGACGACGGCGGGCAGCCCCGGGACGGCGCCGGCCTGCGACGCGCGCTCAGCCGGTGGGTGGCGCGGTGATCTCGACATCGGCACCGAAGTCGCTCAGCTCGAGGGTGTAGGTCGCGTCGTCCTCGGCCGCGAAGAACGGCCCGGTCAGCTCGGCCCGGCGCAGCTCGCCGGTCTCCGTGGCGATGGAGAAGCGGGCCCGCACGGGCCTGCTCGGGTCCTCGCTGGTCAGGATCTGCTCGACCAGCGCCCCGGGCAGCTCGGCGGTCACCTCGCGGACCACCTCACCGCCCACCCGGCGCTCCTCCCCCAGCTCGGCCGAATCGGCCTCGGCGAGCAGCTGGCTGATGCCGGTCTGCTCGTCGAGCAGCGCGCCCGGGTCGCCGAACCCGAACTGGGCCGGGTCGACGACGCTGAAGCCGGAGGTGAACGGCAGCTGGGCGTACACCGTGCCGTCGACCGACACCACCTCGAGGTCGAGGGTGGCGCCGAGTGCGAGCACCTTCAGCGTGCCCGCGAACGACGCCGGACGGGCGATGTCGCCCTCGCCACCGACGAGCAGGGTGCCGGACTCGGGCGCGCCCTCGCTGTCGAGGACGAAGTGCGCGCTGCTGGCGTCGTCGAGCACCGTCTTGGCGCGCGCCAGCAGGTCGGCCGCCGACTCCTCCGGCTCGTCGCTGCCGCCGCAGCCGGCGAGCACCGGGACGGCGAACACGGCCATGGCGAGCAGCGAGCCGCCCGTACGGCGCAGCGACATGTGACGACCTCCCCGTCGGCCGGGCGGCCCCGGCGTACCGCGGCGGACAGTAGCGCGTCTCCGCAGCACCGCGGCGCAGGCGCCGACGACGTCCCTCCGCGCGGGTGACCGGTGCCAGGGTGGGGCATGGACGTGCTCTTCGTCGCCAGCGTCAGCGTCATCGCCCCTGATCCCGCGGCGAGCCGGCGGCTCTACGTCGAGGCGCTGGGGCTGCCCCTCGAGCGGCTGGACGGCGAGTACTTCGCCAGCGAGCGCATCGAGGGCAGCAAGCACTTCGGGGTGTGGCCGCTCGCCGAGGCGGCGCGGGCCTGCTTCGGCACGGAGAGCTGGCCGGCCGACCGGCCGGTACCGCAGGCCAGCATCGAGTTCGAGCTGGCGGACGCCGACGCGGTGTCCGCGGGAGCGGCGGAGCTGACCAGCCGCGGGTTCGACCTGCTGCACGGCGCGCGGACGGAGCCGTGGGGCCAGGCGGTCGCCCGGCTGCAGTCGGGCGAGGGGCTGGTGGTGGGGCTGTCCTACGCGCCGTGGCTGCACTGACCGGTGGTCAGACCTGCGCGCCGAGCCGTTCGGCGACCGCCGCGTCGACCTTCGGCCGGTTGCGGACGGGCAACGCCTCGCGGGCCGGTGCGAGGTCGGCCAGCCGGTGGCGCTCCGTGGTGAACGCGCGGAAGGCCAGCCCGATGGTCAGGCCGTGGTGGGGCCGCTCGAGGACCTCGATGCGGTCGCCGGCGCCGATGTCGCCGGTCGCGAGCACGCGCAGGTAGGCGCCACTCGCGCCGTGCTCGGTGAACCGCTTGATCAGCCGCGGGACGCCCCAGTGCGCCTGGAGCTTGGCGCACGGCGTGCGGGGCGCGGTGACCTCGGCGAGGACGCTCCCGATACGCCACCGCTCGCCGAGGACGGCGCCGGTGAGGTCGAGGCCGCTGATCCGCAGGTTCTCGCCGAAGCGGCCGGGCGGGAGCTCGCGGTCGAGCTCGGCGGCCCACCAGTCGGCGTCCTCCTGGGCGTAGGCGTACAGGGCCTGCCCCTCCCCGCCGTGCCACGTGCGGTTGACCTGCACGTCTCCGTCCAGGCCGAGCGGGTGGACGGCGACCCGGCCGGCGACCGGCCGCTTGTCGATGGCGCTGGTCGTGTCCCCCGCGCGTGGCAGCCGGATGGGGCGGGGACCGGAGACGCAGACCGCCTCGAGGACCCCCGAGCGACCGGAACCGCGATTTCGGTCGCTGCCGCTCACTTCTTCGACGCGGTGGACTCGTTGGTGGAGAGCGCGGCCACGAAGGCCTCCTGGGGGACCTCGACGCGGCCGACCATCTTCATCCGCTTCTTGCCCTCCTTCTGCTTCTCCAGCAGCTTCCGCTTGCGGGTGATGTCACCGCCGTAGCACTTGGCGAGGACGTCCTTGCGGATGGCGCGGACGGTCTCCCGGGCGATGACCCGGGAACCGACGGCCGCCTGGATGGGCACCTCGAACTGCTGCCGCGGGATGAGCTCGCGCAGCTTGCCGGCCATCATCACGCCGTAGCTGTAGGCCTTGTCCTTGTGCACGATCGCGCTGAACGCGTCGACGGCCTCGCCCTGCAGCAGGATGTCCACCTTGACCAGTGACGACTCCTGCTCGCCGGCCTCGGCGTAGTCGAGACTGGCGTAGCCGCGGGTGCGGGACTTCAGGGCGTCGAAGAAGTCGAAGATGATCTCGCCGAGGGGCAGCGTGTAGCGCAGCTCGACGCGGGACTCGCTCAGGTAGTCCATGCCGCCCAGCTGGCCGCGGCGGCTCTGGCAGAGCTCCATGATCGCGCCGGTGTAGTCGCTCGGGGCGATGATCGTCGCGCTGACGACCGGCTCGAAGACCTTGTCGATCTTGCCCTCGGGCCAGTCGCTGGGGTTGGTCACCGTGAGCTCGGAGCCGTCCTCCATGACCACCCGGTACACGACGTTGGGGGCGGTGGAGATCAGGCTGATGCCGGCCTCGCGCTCCAGGCGCTCGCGGACGATCTCCAGGTGCAGCAGGCCGAGGAAGCCGACGCGGAAGCCGAAGCCCAGGGCCGCCGACGTCTCCGGCTCGTAGGTGAGCGCGGCGTCGTTGAGCAGCAGCTTGTCCAGCGCCTCGCGGAGCAGCGGGTACTCGCTGCCGTCGATCGGGTAGAGGCCGGAGTAGACCATCGGCTTCGGGTCGCGGTAGCCGCCGAGCGACTCCGCGGCCGGCTTGTGCTGCAGCGTGACGGTGTCGCCGACGCGGGACTGGCGGACGTCCTTCACGCCGGTGATGAAGTAGCCGACCTCGCCGACGCCGAGGCTCTCGACCGGCTTGGGCTCGGGGCTGATCACCCCGATCTCGAGCAGCTCGTGCGTGGCGCCGGTCGACATCATCTTGATCCGGTCGCGCGCGGAGATGCGCCCGTCGACGACCCGGACGTAGGTGATGACGCCCCGGTAGATGTCGTAGACCGAGTCGAAGATCATCGCGCGGGCCGGGCCGCCGGCGTCGCCGACCGGGGCGGGGATCTGGTCGACGATGGCGTCGAGCAGCTCGGGCACGCCTTCGCCGGTCTTGCCGCTGACCCGCAGGACCTCGTCGGGGTCGCAGCCGATGATGTGCGCGATCTCCGCGGCGTACTTCTCGGGCTGCGCGGCCGGCAGGTCGATCTTGTTGAGCACCGGGATGATCGTGAGGTCGTTCTCCATGGCCAGGTACAGGTTGGCCAGGGTCTGGGCCTCGATGCCCTGTGCGGCGTCGACCAGCAGGACGGCGCCCTCGCAGGCGGCCAGCGACCGGGACACCTCGTAGGTGAAGTCGACGTGTCCCGGGGTGTCGATCATGTGGAGGACGTGGTCGGTGCCCTCGTGGCCGCCGCTCTTCGGCGTCCACGGCAGGCGCACGTTCTGCGCCTTGATCGTGATGCCGCGCTCGCGCTCGATGTCCATGCGGTCGAGGTACTGGGCGCGCATCTGCCGTGCCTCGATGATCCCGGTGACCTCGAGCATCCGGTCGGCCAACGTCGACTTGCCGTGGTCGATGTGGGCGATGATGCAGAAGTTCCGGATGCGGGCCGGATCGGTGGTGGCAGGAGTCGTCACAGTGCAGCCATCGTCCCACGCCGGCCGTCCGGGCCGGGCGACCGTGGGCAGACGGTGTGCTGAGGGTCGCCCCGACCGCGGGTTGGGCTCGGTCGATCGACGCTGGTATCTTGGCAGACCGGTCCGCCGGTACGGCGCTGGTTGCGCTGCGCCCGGACGCACTGTCAGAAGTACTCCCCTCCTGCGAGACACCGAGGCTCACGCGTGGCGAACATCAAGTCCCAGAAGAAGCGGATCAAGACCAACGAGAAGGCGCGCCAGCGCAACGTTGCCGTCAAGTCCGCCCTGAAGACGGCGGTCCGGCGCGTCCGCACGGCTGCCGAGTCCGGGGACGCCGCCGCTGCCACCACCGCCTTCCAGGTCGCCGCGAAGGCGCTGGACAAGGCCGCGAGCAAGGGCGTCATCCACAAGAACCAGGCTGCCAACCGCAAGTCGGGTCTGGCGAAGCTGACCGCCGGCCTCTGAGTCGGCGCTCCGCGCCCCGCGCGGCGTGAACGAGCCCCCGTCCCTCTCGGGTCGGGGGCTCGTCGCTGTTCAGGGGGCGGTCAGCGGCCGGTACGGGCGGGCCGGCCGCGGCCGGTCTCGGCGCGGATGGTGACGATCCGCCGGACAGCGCGCTCGAGCGCGTAGTCGGCGCTGGCTGCCGCGCCCTTGACGTCGGCGTTGAGGTCGGCGGCCACGCCGATCGCCTGCTGCAGGCCGTCGATGCTCCAGCCGCGCGACTGCGCCTGGGCCTTCTTGACCTTCCACGGCGGCATCTTGAGCACCCGCGCCAGCTCGCCGGGGTTCGTGGAACTCAGCGCGGCCACCCGGGCGGCGGTGCGCACCCCGTCGGCGATGGCGTCGGCGATGAGCACGTGGGCCACCCCGCGCTCGAGGGCCCAGCGCAGCATCTCGATGGAGCCGGCGCGGTCGCCGAGCAACACCCGCTCGGCGACGGTGAAACCGCTGACCTCCGCCTGGCCCTGGTGGAACCGGGCCACCGCGTCGGCGTCGACGGTGCCGCCGAAGTCGGACACCAGCTGGGTGGCCGCGGCCGAGAGCTGGCGGAGGTCGGCGCCGATCGCGTCGACGAGAGCGACGACGGCGTCGGCGGTGATCCGGCCGCCCGCGGAGCGGACCTCGTTGCGCACGAATGCCCCGCGGTCGCCCGCCGAGGTGATCTTCAGGCACTCGTCGACGGCGGCACCCGCGGCGGTGAAGGCCTTGACCAGGGCCTCGTTCCGCTTGCCGCCGAAGTGGACGATCACCAGCGTCAGGTCGGGATCGGGGTCCTTCGCGTAGCCGATCAGCGCATCGGCCAGCGCGGCGGCGCACTCGTGGACGCCGCTGACGACCACCAGGCGGTGCCCGCCGAACAGCGAGGGGGCGAGCACGTCGGCGAGCTCGCCGACCGGGAGGCCCGCGGCCTGCAGCTCGTGGACCTCCGCCTCCTCGTGGCGGGCGAGCACGGCGGTGCGGACCGCCGAGACGGCGCGGGAGCGGAGCAGCTCCTCCTCCCCCATCACCACGCGCAGGCGGGAGGTGGGTTCGACGGGAGCGGCCGGCACCCCTGCATCGTGTCACGCGGGTACGACCTTCCCTGCTCCTCCCGCCGCCGCGGGCGGCGACTCCCCACTCCTCCGCGGAACCCGCGATCGCCAGATCGCCGTCCTGGTCCGTGCGGTGGACCCGCATGC
This sequence comes from Blastococcus sp. PRF04-17, assembly GCF_023016265.1. GTDB lineage: Bacteria > Actinomycetota > Actinomycetes > Mycobacteriales > Geodermatophilaceae > Blastococcus_B. The sequence continues at coordinate 1,612,905 of NZ_CP095412.1, forward strand.
CGGCCAGTGCCAGCCAGTCGAGCAGCCTGCGGGCGGGATGGCCGTAGGTGTTGTCGGCGCCGACGGAGATCAAGGCGGCGCGGGCACCGCTGGCGGCGAGGAACTCCGGGTCGGCGTCGCCGCTGCCGTGGTGGGGGACCTTGAGGACGTCGGCCCGCAGGTCGATGCCGGCGCGCAGCAGTCGGGCCTCCGCGTCGGCGCTCAGGTCTCCGGTGAACAGGATCCGGATGCCGGAGACGGTGATCCGCGCGACCAGGGACAGGTCGTTGGGCTCGGCCCCGGCGGTCGCCCGCGCCGGATCGGGGGCGAGCACGTCGATCGCGGCGGGACCGATCGTCCGGCGGTCGCCGGGGACGAGCACCTCCCACTCGGCTCCGTGGGCCCGGACCGCGCGACGGAGGTCATCGACGCGCTCGTCGGCGGGCGACAGCGTGCCCGTGGCGACCACCCCGACGTCCCGGCCGCCGAGCGCACCCGCCAGCCCCCGACGTGGTCGGCGTCGAGGTGGGACAGCACCACGAGGGGCAGGATGTCGATGCCGAGCCGCTCCAGGCAGCGATCCACCGCCGCCACGTCCGGGCCGGCGTCGACGAGGATCCCGGCCCGCGTCCCGGTCGGCAGCACGAGCGCATCCCCCTGCCCGACGTCGCAGGCGACCAGCACGGTCTGCGGCGGCGGCCAGCCACGCACGGCCTGTCGCATCGGCCAGCCGACCGCGACCAGACCGACCAGCGCGGCCAGCGCCAGCGGGCGCAGCCGGCCGAACCGCCACAGCAGCCACCCGGCCAGGGCCAGCAGCACCGTCAGCAACGCGGCGCCGGGTGTTCCGGCCGGCCAGCCCGTCACGGCGTCGGGGAGGTCGGCCGAGCGCTCGGCGACCGCGACGAGCCAGCGCGCGGGCCAGCCGGCCAGCCACACCAGACCGTCGCCGAGCCACGGAGACGGCACGGACAGCAGCGCGCCCGCCAGCCCGAGGACGGTGGCCGCCGGGACGGCGGGCGCCGCCAGCAGGTTGGCCGGCAGCGACACCAGGCTCACCGTGCCGGACAGGCCGGCGACGACCGGCGCGGTCACCAGTCCGGCCGCGGCGCTGACCGCCAGTGCGTCGGCCACGGGCGGCCAGCACCGTGACTCGCGGAGCCTCCGCGACCAGCCCGGCGCCAGCACGACGATGCCGGCCGTCGCCGCGACGGACAGGACGAAGCCCGGATCCCGCGCCAGGCTCGGGTCGATGAGCAGCAGGACGCACACCGCGGCCCCCAGGGCCGGCAGCGCCACCCGCGGTCGGCCGGTCGCCAGCGCCACGAGCGTCACCGCGCCCATGGCGGCAGCGCGCACCACGCTCGGGCTGGGCCGGGCGAGCACCACGAAGCCGACCAGCGCCAACGTCGCCACGACCGCCTGGACCCGTCGGTCGACCGCCCGGCGGCGCAGCGGCCAGAGGACCCCGGCGAGGACGATCGCGACGTTGGCACCAGACACCGCGGTGAGATGAGCCAGGCCGGCGCTGCGGAAGTCCTCCTCGAGCACCGGGTCCATGGCGCGGGTGTCGCCGACGACCAGGCCCGGCAGCAGACCCGCCGGCCGCGGTGCGAGCACCCTCGCCGCGCTGTCCGACAGGTCGTCCCGCACCGCTCCCGCGACCCGCTGCACCCACGGTGGCTCGCCGACGACGGCGGGCGGCCCGCGAGCCGAGAGGACGGCGACGACGTCGTCCCCAGGCTCCGGCGGCGCCACCTTCACCCGCACCCGCACCTGCTGCCCGGGAAGCAGCGTCCGCCACTCGCGAGCCGAGGCGAACAGCACCACCGTTGCGTGCAGCCGGTGCACGACCGGCTCGTCGAGGACGGCCGTCACGGTTGCGTCGACCACGACGCGCGGCTCGCCGCCGCCGGTCAGCAGGTGCGGATCCCCGTCGAGCTCGAGGTCGACGACAGCCGTGCCCTCGACCGCACCGAGGGGGGAGTCGGCCCTCGTCGCGTGCCGGACCGCGGCCGCCGTCGACGTGACGGCGACGCCGGCCAGCACCGCCAGGGCCATCGTGGCGGCCGCGGTCCGACGCCGGGCCAGGGGGGCCGCCACGATCGTCGCGGTGACCGCGGCGGCGGACAGGACACCGGCGGTCGTCCAGGGCGCGACGAGGCTGGTGACCCAGACGGCGGCCGCCACCGGGGCGAGGCGGAGGTCGACCCAGGACCAGCGCGCCGCGTCCCTCGCGGTGGTCACACGCCCACCAGGTCGGCGAGCTCGGCGGCGATCGTGGGGCCGATGCCCGGTACGTCGTCCAGCTGGTCGACGCTGGTGAACGGCCCCTCCGCCGTGCGGTGGTCGACGATCCGCTGCGCGAGCACGGGCCCGATGCCCGGCAGGGCGTCCAGTTCCGCGACGCCCGCCGTGTTCAGGTTGACCACGCCTCCTGCGGCGGGCCCGGCCCCTGCTGGAGCAGGCCCCGCTGGGCCAGCTCCCGGGAGGCCGACGACGACCTGCTGCCCGTCGGCGACCACGGCCGCCAGGTTCACCGACGCCGGGTCGGCGTCCGGCAGGAGTCCGCCCGCGGCCTGGACCGCGTCGGCGATCCGGGCGCCGGTGGGCAGGGTGACCAGGCCGGGGCTGGCCACGAGCCCCACCACAGAGACGACGACGGTGCTGGAGGCGTCGGCCGCCTCCCCCACCGGCGTCGCCGAGGGGGCCGGCTCGCTGACGGCCGGAGTGGCGTCGCCGACGGGCTCGACCGTCGGCCGCTGCAGCCAGGTCCAGGCGACGAGCAGGCAGGCGGCGAGGAGACCGGCGATCCAGAGCGACCGTGCCGCCGGCCGGCCGGGGTTCCAGCGGACCACTGCATCGGGGGCGCGATGGCGCCCGAGATTGGGCAACGGCGGGCCGGGCTCGTCGCCCTCGTCGGGCGGGGGCACGGTCACGCGGTCGTCGTCCGGGAGCCAGTCGTCGTCCGGCAACCAGCCCCCGATGCTGGTGCGCTCGTCCAGGAGCACCCGCAGGCGGGCGCGGATCACGTCGGCGTCGTCGCTGCGTCGGGAGGAGAGGCGCACCGACGGATCGTCAGTCGCTCGTCGGCGTCGCCACGGCCTCCGTGGAGATCTGTGGACAGTGATGATGCCTGTGCATGCTCGGCACCGCCGCGGGGCCCGATCCCTCTGCGAGGCCGTCACGCCGACACGTCGGGCGCCCCGGCCCCCAGCGGGTGCGCGCACTGAGCATTCGACGCGCCAGAATGGGCACCCGGCGCACCCACTCGTCGGGAGAGGACCAGCGGACTCAGGCCGCTCGGTTCGCGAAGTCTCCCCCACCATGCCGTGCGTCTCGACCGCGTCCGAGCGGTCCGATCAGCGTTGCAGCGGGTCGTCCAGCGGGTCCTGCCAGAACGGTGCGACCACCGCGCCCACCGCTCCCGGTCCGACGTGCGCGCCGATCGCGGCGCCCAGTTCGCTGACGTGGAGCTCGCGCAGCGAGGGCACGCGCGCCCGGATCTCCGACGCCAGCCGCTCCGCCCGCTCCTCGGCGGCGAGGTGGTGCACCGCCACCGACACCGGCCCGTCGGCGGCGGCATCGACGACCCGCTGGACCAGCCGGTTGAGGGCACGCGCCGAGGTCCGCACCTTCTCGAGCGGGACGACGCGGCCGTCGACGACGTGCAGCACCGGCTTCACGGCGAGCGCCGAGCCGAACAACGTCGCTGCCGAGCCGATCCGCCCGCCTCGCCGGAGATGCTCGAGGGTGTCCACCACGAAGAGGGTGCGGGTGCCCGCCGCCGTCGAGCGGGCCGACTCCGCGACCGCCGCGGCGTCGGCACCGGCGGCGGCGGAGCGGGCGGCCGCCAGCACGGCGAACCCGGTGCCCATCGCCGCCGACTTGGAGTCGATGACGGTGACGATGTGCTCGCCGACCTGCGATGCGGCCAGCCGTGCGGCGTCCCAGGTCCCGGAGAGCTCCGCCGACAGGTGGATCGAGACCAGACGCTCGGCCCCCTCGTCCAGCGCCCGCCGGTAGGCCGCCACGAAGTCCCCGGGCGTCGGCCGGGACGTCGACACGTGCTGGCCCCGCACGGCCAGCGCGCCGGCGACGTCGGCCGGGCTGATGTCCCAGCCCTCCCGCCCCGACCGGCCGGCGAGCACGACGTACAGCGGGACGACGTGGATGCCGTACCCGTCGACCAATTCATCGGGCAGATACGCCGACGAATCGGTGACGACGACGACGGACATCCGGCGAGGCTAACCCGCTGCGCCGCCGATCCCGCGGGGACGCAGCCGACGGCGCGCGGGCCGCGATGTCAGAGCACCGCGTCCGCGTCGGAGGCAGGTGGTGGCGCGTCGTCCGGTGTTCCCCCACCGTCGGTGGCGTCCCGCACCACACGGAGGGCCGGCCCCGGGGTGGGGACACTCTCGGCGGCGATCTCCGGCAGCTGGAGCACCGTGCTGTTGTGCCGCACGATCCGCCAGCGGCCGCCATGCGCCACCAGCTCGCTCCACGCGCAGTTGGCCAGCGGCCCGAACATCCGCCGGTGGTCCGGCCCGAGACCCAGCAACCGCTCCATGAGCCGGCCTGCGGTGCCCCCGTGGGTGACGACGACCGCGACGGGGGCCTCCGGGAGGGTGGCCAGCGCGGCCAGGGCCCGCTCGGCCACGGCTGCCGGCTCTTCGCCGCCCCGGCCACGCACGGTCCGGCCGGCCATCCAGTCGGCGTACTGCTCGGGGAACCTCTGCGCCACCTCGGCGCGGGTCAGCCCCTCCCAGCAGCCCATGCCGTGCTCACGCAGGCGCGGGTCGAGGTGCAGCGGCACACCGAGCAGCGCCGTCAGCGTCGCGGCGGTCTCCGCGGCCCGGCTCAGGTCGCTGGAGATCACGATCGTCTCGCCGGGGGTCAAGCCGCCGGCCACGAGGTGCGGCGCCGCGAGCGCGGCCTGGTGGCGGCCCTCCTCGTCGAGCGGCGGGTCGAGCTGCCCCTGGAACCGACCGCTGGCGTTCCACTCGGTCCGGCCGTGGCGCCAGAGGATGAGCCGCGGCACGGCCAGCGGAGGCAGCCCTGGGCCGGTCACTGCCCGGTCGTGCCCTCGTCAGCCGGCGCCGGCCGGGCACGATCGGAGAAGGGGATGGTCGGGCAGTCCTTCCAGAGCCGCTCGAGCGCGTAGTACGCGCGCTCCTCCGCGTGCTGGACGTGCACGACGACGTCGACGAAGTCGAGCAGGACCCAGCGCGCCTCGGCGACGCCCTCGCGTCGCACCGGCCTGATGCCGTGCTCGCGCAGCCGCTCCTCCACCTCGTCGACGATCGACTGCACCTGGCGCTCGTTCGGCGCCGAGGCCAGCACGAACGCGTCGGTGATCGCGAGCCGGTCGCTGACGTCGACGATCGACACGTCGGTGGCGAGCTTGTCCGCAGCCGCCTGCGCGGCGAGCAGCGCGGTGTCCCGCGCCTCGGCCGAGGCGGTCATCGGGGTACCTCCTGGAGATGTGTGTCGGTGTGGCGGGCGGTGTCGGTCGGCCCTCGACGGGGGCCGGAGCGGTAGAGCCCGCGCTTCTCGATGTACTGCACCACGCCGTCCGGCACGAGGTACCAGATCGGCATCCCGCGCCCGACCCGGTCACGGCAGTCGCTGGAGCTGATCGCCAGCGCGGGCACCTCGACCAGGCTGACCGCGCCCTCGGGCAGGTGCGCGTCCGCGAGATGGAAGCCGGGCCGGGTGACGCCGATGAAGTGCGCGAGCTGGAACAGCTGCTCGTTGTCGCGCCAGGTCAGGATCTGACCGAGCGCATCGGCGCCGGTGATGAAGAACAGGTCGGCGTCGGGACGCTGCCGGCTCAGGTCGGTGAGCGTGTCGATCGTGTAGGTGGGCCCGCCGCGGTCGATGTCGACCCGGCTGACCGAGAAGCGCGGATTGGAGGCGGTCGCGATGACCGTCATGAGGTAGCGGTCCTCGGGAGGGCTGACCGCCCGCTCGGTCTTCTGCCACGGTTGGCCGGTCGGCACGAAGACGACCTCGTCCAGACCGAAGAGGCCGGCGACCTCGCTGGCGGCGACCAGGTGACCGTGGTGGACGGGATCGAACGTCCCGCCCATGATCCCGATCCGGCCGCCTGCCACCGGGCGAGCGTATCCGGGCATACCGGAGCCGGCCCCGTGAGGGACCGGCTCCGGCCGGCGAGCCCAGCGGCCCCTCAGCGGGGACGACGGATCGCCGCGACCGGCTCCCCGTGCAGCCGGTCGCAGCCTCCGGAGGCGCTGAGCGTCTCCGGAGATGTCGGGGCTGACGCCCCGGCACCGCGCTGCCCAACGGATGAATACCGGTTCGGTTACGGCTGCGCACCGGAACTTCGCACGATGCGCCCGACGGCACCGGAGCGAGGCCTCCGGTCGACGAGGCGACGTGTCGACAGGACGCGGTGTCGACAGGACGCGGCGTCGACAAGGGAACAGGTCGACGACGTGCACCTCACAGGGTCGTGATGAACTCCGACAACTGGACGGCGTTGCGGCACTCCACCATGTCGATGACCTCGCCGTACCGGTCGGCCGCCGAGTCACCGCTCCCCCATGACCGCCGCGGCTCCGGGTTGAGCCAGTGCGCGGACCGCGACCGGCGGACCAGCTCGGCCAGCACCGGCACGCCCGGGGGCGGTAGTTGGTCCGCCCGTCGCCGAGCACCAGCAGCGACGTCTTCGGCCCGACCGCCGACGCCCACCGGTCGGCGAACACGTCGAAGGCGGTGCCGTAGTCGCTGTGCCCGTCGAAGCCGACGACGTCGGCCTCCCGGCCGATGCGGGCGACGGCGTCGATCACGTCGGCCCCGGGGCGGAAGAACCGCGTCACCTCGTCGGTGGTGTCGACGAAGGCGAACGCCCGCACGCCGGTGAAGTGCTCGCGCAGCGCCTGCGTGAGCATCAAGGTGAAGTGGCTGAACCCGGCCACCGAACCGCTGACGTCGCACAGCACGACCAGCTCCGGCTTGTGGACCTTGCGCGGGCGGTGGTGGGTCACCACCGGCACGCCGCCGGTGCCCAGTGACGCGCGCACCGTCCTGCGGAAGTCCAGGCGGCCCTCCCGGCCCAGGCGCCGCCGCGCGGACAGCCGCACGGCCAGTCGCCGGGCCAGCGGGGCCACCGCCCGCCGCAGCTCGGCGAGGTCGGCGGACTGCGCCCGCAGGAAGTCCACCTGGTCGGCAAGCGGGCGGACGGCGTTCTTCGCGACCTTCTCCCGGCCCTTCTCCGCCGCCGTCCGCCGACGCACCTCGGCCTCGATCGCGGCACGGAAGGCGGCCAGCCGCTCCCGCACCGCCTGCCGCGCGACCCGCTCGGCCAGACCGCTTCGGTCGCCCTCGGCCAGCAGCCCCGCGAGCAGTTGGGAGACCAGCGTGTCCGGCGACAGCGCCCGCAGCACCCGGTAGCTGAAGTACGACTGCCCCGACGGCGAGGGCTGGCCGCGACCGAGCAGCTCGACGGCCTGGCGGGCGAACCGGCGCAGCGCCTCCTCGTCGCCGTCCACCAGCAGCTGGAGGAGCTGCTCGCGCATGAGCTGCGCCAGGTCGGCGTCGTCCCCACCGGGCACGTCCAGCGTCGAGCCGCCGGGTTCCTCGGGCTCGTCCGGATCCGACCCGGACGCAGCCGGCCGGTCGGACAGCGGCCACCAGAGGTCGAAGAGGACGTCGTAGGTCGGCCGCTGCGCCGCGCGCTGCAGCAGGACCGCCGCCAGCCCGTGCCGCAGCTGTTCGCGGTCGAGCAGATCGACCACGGTGAGGATCTCGGCCGCGTCGACCGCCTGGCTGATCCCGACGGGGATGCCGGCTTCGCGCACGGCGCGGACGAAGCCGTCCAGGTGCCCGGCGAGTCCGCCGGGGGCAGGCACCGGGGCCGTCATCGGTTCGGCTCCGTCAGTTCAGCCGCAGCTCGGCCGCGGCGCGGTCCTGGTCGCTGGCGTGCTTGAGGACCACCCCGAGCGTCGAGCGCATGGCCGACTCGTCGAGCGTGTCCAGCCCCAGCTCGAGCAGGGTCTGCGCCCAGTCGAGGGTCTCGGAGATCGACGGCGACTTCTTCAGCTCCAGTGCCCGCAGCGCCCGGATGGTCCGCACCAGCTGCTCGGCCAGCCCGGGCGCCAGGTCGGGCACCCGCGAGAGCACGATCTCGCGCTCCCGCTCGGCCGAGGGGTAGTCCAGCGCCAGGTACAGGCAGCGGCGCTTGAGTGCCTCCGACAGCTCACGCGTGGCGTTCGAGGTGAGCACCACCATCGGCCGCCGGGTGGCGGTGACCGTGCCGAGCTCCGGGATGGTCACCTGGAAGTCCGAGAGCACCTCGAGCAGCAGACCCTCGACCTCGACGTCGGCCTTGTCGGTCTCGTCGACGAGCAGCACCGTCGGCTCGGTGCGCCGGATCGCGGTCAGCAGCGGCCGGGAGAGCAGGAACTCCTCACCGAAGATGTCGTCGTGGACGGTGTCCCAGTCCGCGCCGTCGCCGCCCTGGGCGGCCTGGATGCGCAGGAGCTGCTTCTTGTAGTTCCACTCGTAGAGGGCCCGGGCCTCGTCCAGACCCTCGTAGCACTGCAGCCTGATCAGCTCCGAGCCGGTCGCCGTGGCCAGCGCCTTGGCCAGCTCGGTCTTGCCCGTGCCGGCAGGCCCCTCGACCAGCAGCGGCTTGCCCAGGCGGTCGGCCAGGAAGACCGTGGTCGCGATCTGCGCGTCAGGCAGGTAGCCGGCTTCCGAGAGCCGCTTCTCGACGTCCCCGACCGAGGAGAACTGCGGGGACTGCGGGCGGGTCATGCGGCTCCTGGTCAGGCGGGTGGACGACGGCTCAGCGGACGTGGCCGTTGCCGGTCACGACGTACGTGGTGGACGTGAGCTCGGGCAGGCCCAGGGGCCCGCGGGCGTGCAGCTTCTGCGTGGAGATGCCGATTTCGGCACCGAACCCGAACTCCCCGCCGTCGGTGAACCGCGTCGAGGCGTTCACCAGGACGGCGGCGGCGTCCACCCCGGCGACGAAGTCGGCGATCGCGGTGGCGGAGTCGGCGACGATGGCCTCGCTGTGCCCGCTCCCCCAGCGCGCGATGTGATCCAGTGCCGACGGGAGGTCGTCGACGACCCGCACCGCCATGTCCATCGACAGGTACTCGGTCGCCCAGTCCTCGTCGGTGGCGGGGACGACCGACGGATGGGCCGCCCGGGCGGCGGGATCACCGTGGAGGGTCACCCCGGCGTCGGCCAGCGCCGCCAAGAGCCGCGGCAGGTACGGGACGTCGCGGTGGACGAGCAGCGTCTCGGCGGAGTTGCAGACGCTCACCCGGTGGGTCTTCGCGTTGAGGACGATCGCCTCGGCCATGGCCGCGTCGGCCGACGCGTCGACGTAGACGTGGCAGTTGCCGACGCCGGTCTCGATCACCGGCACCGTCGACTCGCGGACCACCCGCTCGATCAGCGAGGCGCCACCGCGGGGGATCACGACGTCGACGACGCCGCGGGCGTTCAGCAGCTCGCCCACCGACGCGCGGTCGGCGGGCAGCAGCTCGACGAAGCCCTCGGGCAGCCCTGCCTTCGCGCCGGCCTCGCGCAACACCTCGACCAGCGCGGTGTTCGTGCCGAACGCCGATGCCGAGCCGCGGAGCAGGGCCGCGTTGCCGCTCTTGAGGCAGAGCCCGGCGGCGTCGACGGTCACGTTGGGTCGGGCCTCGTAGACGATGCCCACGACGCCGAGCGGCACGCGGACCTGGCGCAGCTGCAGCCCGTTCGGCAGCCGCGAGCCGCGGACGACGTCCCCGACCGGGTCGGGCAGCGCGACCAGCTGGCGCAGCGCGTCGGCGACCCCGGCGACGCGGCCGGCGTCCAGCCGCAGCCGGTCGAGGATCGACTCCGGCGTCCCGTCGGCCCGCGCGGCCGCCACGTCGGCGGCGTTGGCGGAAAGGAGCTCGTCGGCGCGCCTCACCAGCGCGTCGGCCATCGCGGCCAGCGCGGCGTCCTTGGCGTCGGTGGGCAGGGTGCGCAGCACCCGGGCGGCCGACCGTGCACGGAGCGCGGCGGCGCCGATCAGCGGCAGGTCGGAGACGTCGGACACGAAGCGAGGGTACGCGGAGACGGTCGAACCACCGGCGGGAACCTGGCCGGCGGAACGGTTCCGCCGCTGTGTGAGAATGATTCCCATGGCCACTTCCGTACATCACCGGACCACACTGGCGGCCGCTTCGGCCGCCGCCCTCCTGCTCGCCGGTTGCGGCGACGACGGTCGGGCTCAGAGCGGCTCCGACGGCGGGCTGGACGTCGTCGCCGGCTTCTATCCGCTGCAGTGGGCCACCGAACGCATCGGCGGCGACCGGGTCTCGGTGTCGTCGGCCACCCCACCGGGCGGTGAGCCGCACGACCTCGAGCTGACGCCCCGCGACGTCGCCGTGGTCTCGGAGGCCGATCTCGTCGTGTACCTGGCGGGCTTCCAGCCCGCCCTCGACGAGGCCGTGCAGTCCGAGGCCGGCGACCGGGCCTGGGACGCCGGGCAGGCGGCAGACCTCTCACTGACCTCCGAAGGCGAGGGTCACACCGACGACGAGGGCCACACCGACGACGAGGGCCACACCGACGACGAGGGCCACACCGACGACGAGGGCCACACCGACGACGAGGGCCACGCGCACGAGGAGGGAGCGGCCGACCCTCACTTCTGGCTGGACCCGACCCGGCTCGCCGCCGTGGGGGACGCGCTCGCCGAGCGGCTGACCGAACTCGACCCGGAGGGCGAGTCGACCTATGAGGAGAACGCCGCAGCGCTGCGTGCCGAGCTCGAGGCGCTGGACCAGGAGATGCAGGCCGGACTCGCGGACTGCGCCGTGACCACCCTGGTCACGAGCCATGACGCCTTCGGGTACCTCGCGGATCGGTACGGTCTGGAGGTGGTCGGCATCAGCGGGCTGAGCCCCTCGCAGGAGCCTCGGCCCTCGCAGCTCGCGGAGATCGCCACCCTGGTCGGCGACCGCGGCGTCACCACCGTCTACACCGAGACGCTGGTGGATCCGGCCGTCGCCGAGACCGTCGCGCAGGAGGCGGGGGTGCAGACCGCCGTCCTCGACCCGCTGGAGGGGCTGACCGACGAGTCGGCGGGCGACGACTACGTCCAGGTGATGCGCGCCAATCTCGCGACCCTCCAGGAGGGCCAGTCCTGTTCATGACCGCCACGCCCGGCGAGGACCTCGCCGTCCGCATCCGCGACGCCAGCATCGGCTACGGCGACGTGCCGATCCTCGGCGGCCTCGACCTGACCGTCGGCCGGGGCGAGGCGCTCGCCGTCCTCGGCTCGAACGGCTCCGGGAAGACGACGCTGGCCCGCGGCCTGCTCGGCCTCGCCACCGTGCTCGGTGGCGAGGTCGCCGTGCTCGGTGCACCGGTCGGGCGACGGCGCGAGCGGGGCCGGGTGGGCTACGTCCCGCAGCGCCACACGGTCAGCGGAGCGGTACCGGCCACGGTCCGGGAGGTCGTCTCCGTGGGCCGGCTCGCGCGCAAGGGGCTCCTCCGCCGGCTCGGCCCTGTCGACCGCGCCGCCGTCGGCGAGGCCGTCGCGGCGGTCGGTCTCGCCGACCGGATGGAGGAGCCGGTCGCCTCGCTGTCCGGCGGCCAGCAGCGCCGGGTGCTCGTCGCACGCGCCCTGGCCGCCCAGCCCGAGCTGCTGATCATGGACGAGCCCACCGCCGGGGTGGACGCCGCGAGCCAGCAGGCCCTGGCCGGCGTGCTCGCCCAGGTGTCGGCCGCCGGCACCACCCTCCTCGTCGTGACCCACGAGGCCGGGCCGCTGTCGGGGGTGCTGACCCGGGCCGTCGTCGTCGACCACGGCCGGATCCGCTACGACGGTCCGCTGCCGGAGGCGGCTGCGCACGGCGGCCACGGCGACGAGCACTGCGCCGAGCCGGAGCCGCCGGTGCGGGGATACCGGCTGGACCAGCCCACCGTCTCCGTCCGGACGGCCGGCGGGGGACGATGACGTGGAGATCCTCGAGTACGGATTCATGCAGCGGGCGCTGCTCGCATCGCTGATGGTCGGCCTGGTCGCGCCGGCGGTCGGCGTCTTCCTGGTCCAGCGGCGACTGTCGCTGCTCGGCGACGGCCTGGGGCACGTCGCGCTGACCGGTGTCGGCATCGGCGTCCTCACGTCGACGGCGCCGGTCGGCGCCGCTCTGGTCGCCGCGGTCCTCGGTGCGGTGCTCATCGAACTGGTGCGGGCCCGCGGTCGCACCAGCGGTGACGTCGCGCTCGCCGTCCTGTTCTACGGCGGCATCGCCGGCGGCGTGGTGCTGCTCAGCCTCGCCCCCCGCGGTCAGGCGACCAATCTGGAGGCCTACCTCTTCGGGGCGATCACGACGACCAGCAACGCCGACCTCGCCGTCTTCGCGGTCATCACCGTGGCCGTGCTCGCCGTCGTCGGCCTGCTCGGTGCCCGGCTGTACGCGGTCAGCGACGACGAGGAGTACGCCCGCGCGGTCGGGCTGCCCGTGCTCGGCCTCAACGTCGTGCTCGCCGCCCTCGTCGCGTGCACGGTGGTGCTCTCGATGCGCGTGGTCGGCCTGCTCCTGATCAGCGCGCTGATGATCGTGCCGAGCGCCGTCGCCCAGCTGTTGGCCCGCAGCTTCCGCCAGGCGCTGTTCCTGGCGTGCGCACTCGGCCTCGTGGTCAGCGTCTCGGGGACGGCGGCGTCCTACTACACCGGCACCCCGTCGGGTGGAACCATCGTGCTGATCGCCATCGCGTTGTTCCTGACCGTCTCGGCGGGCGTGGCCCTGCGCGATGCGACCGCACGCCGCCGGCACCGTCGCCGCGGCGAGGTGCACGCCGCCCATCCACACGTCCACGGCGACGGCTGCGGGCACCCACCGGTGCGGCACGGCGACCATGTCGACTACGACCACGACGGCCACCTGCACGCACCGCACCTGACCGGCGCGGGGGTCCACTACGACGAGCACGGCACGACCCGGCCGCCCGTCGAGCCGGCCGCCGCGAGGGAGACCCCGTGAGCACCACGGACCCGGTCCAGGGGACGACGCGGCGACCGAGCCGGCAGCGCAGCGCCGTCCTGGCGCTGCTCGCCGACCTGGACGGCTTCCGGAGTGCGCAGGAGCTGCACGCGCTGCTGCGGGAACGCGGTGACACCGTCGGCCTGGCCACCGTCTACCGGGCGCTGCAGGCCCTCGTGGACGACGGGCACCTGGACGTGCTGCGGAGCGCGGAGGGCGAGGCCTCCTACCGGCGGTGTTCGCCGGTGCACCACCATCACCTCGTCTGCCGCGGCTGCGGGACGACGGCCGAAGTCGCGGACCCTCCGGTGGAGCGCTGGGCGGCACGGGTCGCGGCCGAGCACGGGTTCGTCGACGTCCAGCACCAGGTGGAGGTCTTCGGCACCTGCGCCTCCTGCCGGACCGGCTGATCGGGCCGCTCAGGTCGGCGACTGCATCCGCATGGGCGGTCCGAGCCCGGCGGCGGCCGGGACGAGGCTCGCCGGGAGCGTGCTGTCGGGCTGCCCCTCGGCCGCGGGTCCGCCGTCCCTGACCCACACCGCCAGCGCCTCGGCCCGAGACGGCTCGTGGACACCGGAGAGCCACACCGTGGCCCCGGAGCTGCGGCCCCCTCCGTCCCGGTGCGCGACCACCGCCACGGCTGCGGCAGTGCAGCGACCGAGGCAGGCCGTCGTGACGAGGACGGCGCCGCGCGAGCCCCGAACGGCGTCGCGGACCGGCAGCGCGCCCGCCCGCGTGGGCCGGAGGGCTGCGGCGCAGGCCGGCCCGAGGCAGAGCGCCACCACCGGGCCACCCGGGTCCACCCCCGCGCGGCGGTCACCGGAGGAGGCCCCGCTCGTACGCCCGGCGCAGGTTGGCCGGCACCAGTCGCTCCTGGCCATCGACCCGGATCCGCACCAGCTGGACCGGGACGGCCTTCCACTGCGCCCGCCGGGATCGGGTGCGCGAGCGGGACATGCGTCGCTTCGGGACGGCCACCGGTCAGCCCTCCGTGGGGAGGCCGTAGCGACGGCGGAACTTCTCGACCCGGCCGGCGCTGTCGACCACCCGCTGGGTGCCGGTCCAGAAGGGGTGGGAGGCCGCGCTGATGTCGACGACCACCAGCGGGTAGCTGCGCCCGTCCACCTCCACCGTCTGGTCGGTGGCCACGGTCGACCGCGTGCGGTACAGGGCGCCGCTGGCCGCGTCCCGGAAGACGACGTCGCGGCACTCGGGATGGATGCCGTGCTTCATCGGGAACGTTCCTCTCGGTCGGGCTCGGTGGTGGCGCCGGTCCGGTCGTCGACCGGGGTGGAGGCCTCGCAGGGGTCCTCGTGCCAGGTGCCGAAGGGGTCGGGGAGCGTGCGCCAGTCATCCGGGCCGGCCGCCAGCTCCTCGTCGGTCAGCAGGGCCGCCTCCAGCGCCGCGATCACCGCGACGGCGGGCTGTCGGTGCGACAGGACGACGAGTTCGGTGTGCCGGTCGCCGTACCGGGCATCCCATCTCAGCGCTGCGGCCACGCGCCGCTGAGGAGCCACGTCGCGCCACGCGTCCGGGTGGTCCGGCAAGGTCGCCAGCCAGGGGCCGGCGTCGCCGACGCGCAACCCCTGGCCCGCCGACTCCAGCCAGACGGCCCGGTCGTGCTGACTGGCCAACCACAGCCGCCCGCGGCTGCAGACCACGCCCTCCAGGAGCACGTCGAGGGCCTCGTGCAGGCGACCCGGGTGGAACGGCCGACCGGCGGAGTACCGGACGAGTCCGACGCCGACGTCCTCGCCGAGCGGCGGCTCGCCCGGGAGCAGGGGGTCGAAGGCCGTGGAGAGCCGACCGCGCCGGGAGTCCCGCGGAATGGCTGCCAGCAACCGCTCGGGCCCGACAGCGGTCTGCGCCCTCGGCACGCCGGCCACCAGCCGGTCGAGCACCGCATGCAGCCGGGCACTGGTCCAGGCGTCCAGCGGACCGCCGGCCAGCAGCACCGCGTCGGCGAAGGCGACCTGTCCCAGCGCGACCTGCGCCAGGGAGCGGTCGTCGTCCGGCGTCGCCGCGAGGGCACGGTCGGCCAGGTCGTCACCGCCCGTGACGTCGTCCAGCCACGTGGCTCCGTCGATCACCGCCAGCACCCCGGTCACGTCGACGAAGTCGCCGGCGACCTCCGGTGCGCCCTCCGGTTCGTCGTCGAGCACCACGTTCGCGATGGCCCAGCACAGGTGTTCCGGCTCCAACGCGGGATCGAGGTGCAGGGCGATCCGGGTGACGTCGCGGCGGCGGCCCAGCTCGCGGAGAAGAGGCAGGAGGTCGAGGCGGAGCGTGCAGGACACGCAGCCGTGGGCCAGTTCCACGGCAGTCGTCTCCTCGACCACGACGCCGGCGCGGCGGCGGCGGAGTGTCCGGACGACCACGCCTTCGCCGAGCCGCGTCACGTCGTGGTGGATCAGCACCGTTCCCGGTCGGTCGAGCAACGCCGAGGCCACCCGGGCCGAGTCGGCCGCCCGGAGACCGGTCACGAGCACCAGGGGCGTGTCTGCCGCAGTCATACCGGCCACCCTACTGCACATGGGAATCATTCTCATCTAGGGTTATCGGCGTCCCGACTCCCCACGACTGGAGACGATCATGGCCACCTACTGCGAGGTGACCGGCCGCAGGCCTGGCTTCGGCAAGGCAGTCAGCCACTCGCACCGGCGCACCAGCCGGCGGTTCGACCCCAACCTGCAGCGCAAGCGCTTCTTCCTGCCGTCGGAGAACCGCTGGGTCAGGCTGACCGTGTCGGCCAAGGGCATCAAGACGATCGACGCCCAGGGCATCGAGGCGGTCATCGCCCGGCTGCGCGCCACCGACCCCGACGTCCGCCGTCGGCTGGGCGCCGGGCGGGACGCCTGATGGCACGCGGCACCGACATCCGTCCCGTCGTCCGGCTCAAGTCGACGGCCGGCACCGGCTACACCTACGTGACCCGCAAGAACCGGCGCAACGACCCCGACCGCCTGGTGCTGCGCAAGTACGACCCGGTCGTCCGCCGCCACGTCGAGTTCCGGGAGGAGCGCTGAGATGGCCAAGACGTCGAAGATCGTGAAGGACCGGCAGCGCCGGGAGATCGTCGCCCGGCACGCCGAACGCCGCCTCGCGCTGAAGGAGACGGCCCGCACCGCGGCCACGCCGGAGGAGCGCGCCGAGGCCCTGCGTGCCCTCCGCCGACTGCCGAGGGACGCCAGCCCCACCCGGCTGCGCAATCGTGACGTGGCCGACGGCCGGCCGCGCGGCCATCTGCGGAAGTTCGGGCTCTCCCGGATCCGCTTCCGGCAGATGGCTCACGCCGGCGAGCTGCCCGGGGTCCGGAAGTCGTCGTGGTGAGGCCGGCGCGGCCCCGCCGCCGACGGACCCTGCCCGATCCGGTGAGCTGGTACGACGTGCCGACGCTGCGCTCGTTCATCTCCGATCGCGGGAAGATCCGCAGCCGCAGGCTCACCGGACTGGACCCGCAGCAACACCGCCAGGTCGCCCGCGCCATCAAGAACGCGCGGGAGATGGCACTGCTGCCCTACCCGACCGCCGCACAGCGGTGAGCCGGGCAGCCCGGTGAGCGACTCCTACCAGGACATGGGCGAGCTCCACGACCTGTTCGTCGAGGACGCCTGGGCGAGGCTCCGGCCGGCGCTCACCCAGGCCTTCGGGCAGCTGGACGGGTCGGCGGTCGTCCTCGACGTGGGCGCGGGCACCGGTGTCCGCACACGGGTGACGGTGCTGGCCGGGCAGGTACCGGAGGCGCTCGACGCGATGCGCGGACCGATCGCGGGGTTCGTCTGCGCGCACGTGCTCGGCCACCTGCCCCCGCGGGACCGGAGGGCTACCTTCGCCGGACTCGCGCGGTTGCTCGGCCCGTCCGGTGTGGGGTCGTGACACTCGCCACCCGGGCCCGGGACGACGTCCCGGTGCTGGAGCAGCCCCGCACGATCGGCGACCTCCGCTACCTCGCCCGCCACCTGCAGTCCGCGGACGACGGCACCTCGGTGACGGAGTACCAGGTTCTCGACGGCGCGCGCGCCGTCCGCAGCGAGCGCCCCACCTCGGCCTGGGCAGCATCCACCGCCGAGGAGCTGAGCGCCGAGCTGACCGCCGCGGGCCTCGATCTCGAGCTCCTCGGGAGCGGAGCCGGGCTCGAGTGGAGGGCAGTCACCCGCCGCGACGTGCCGTGAGAGATCCCGAGGTACTGGTCGTGGGCGCCGGTCCGCATGGCCTCGCGGCGGTGTCCTACCTGCTCGCGGCCGATCCGTCGCTCGCCGGCCGGCTCGCCGTGGCCGACTCCGATCCCTGGCTGGCGGGCTGGGACGCCCGCTTCTCCTCGCTCGAGCTCACCACCCTCCGGTCGGCCTGCGTCCATCACCCGCACCCGGAGCCGTACGCGCTGCTCGACTGGGCCTCCGCCGCCGGCCGCTCCGGGCACTTCAGCGGTCCGGTCGGCGCCCCGGACACCACCCTGTTCGCCGACTTCTGCCGGTCCCTCGTCGCACGGCACGACCTGGAGCGCGCTCGCATCGCGCTGCGGGTTACCGGCCTCCACCCGCGCGACGACGGCCGCGTCGACGTCGAACTCCCGGGTCGCCGGCTGCGGGTCCGCCGCGTCGTGCTCGCCGCAGGCGGCGGGCGCCCCCACGTGCCCGTGCCGGGCGGGGTGCACAGCGGATCGGTCGACCTGTCCGCCGTCCGCGCCGGGCAGGCGGTGGTCGTCGTCGGCGGCGGGCTCACCGCGGCGCACCTCGCCCGGCGCGCGGCCCTCCGCGGCGCGCACGTCGTGCTGGTGCCCCGGGCGCCACTGCGCTCCCGGTTGATGGACGTCGACGCGGTTTGGCTCGGCACGGAGCTGCCCGGCTTCTTCGCGCGACCGGCGGCCGACCGCGCCGCGCTGGTCCGCACCGCCCGCCCGGGGACCGTGCCGCCCGCGGTCCGTGACGCCGTGCACGTCGATCCACGGGTTCGGATCCGGCTCGGACGTCTGCACCGCGTGTCGGCCGGCCGGGCCCACCTCGCCGACGGCGAGGACCTCCACGCGGACCACGTCTGGCTCGCCACCGGCTACTCCTTCGACGTCCGCCGCCACCGCCTCACCGCCGGGCTCCTGCAGGAGGCGCCCGTGGAGGTGGTGGACGGACTGCCGGTGCTGACGGCGTCCCTGTCGTGGGGCGGCACGTCCGTGCACGTCAGCGGCGGGCTCGCTGCCATGGGCATCGGACCCGCCGCCCGCGGTCTGGCCGGCGCGCGCATGGCTGCGGAGCGCTACACGGAGGCCATCACCGGCCTCGCGACCGGACGGCGTCAGTACCCGGTCCCGGAGACGGCCCCGCCCGAGGCGATGCCGGCTCAGCCGCCGGGTCTGCGCCCCGCCGCGACGAGCCTCCATGCCGGGAAGCAGAAGACGCCCAGCACCCCCTGGACGACGTCATAGGAGCCCGCATGCCGGGTGGTGACGTCGGTCCGGTGGACCCGCGCAGCCACGCCATCCCGTGAGCGGCACGCGCGGTGAAGCCCACCATCGGCGCGAAGAGGTCGACGGCGTCGACGGCCCCGGTGGGACCGACGACCACGGCGGTCGCCGATGCCGAGGCGCCCGCTCCGCACCACGCGTCGAGGACGCACTCTCCTTCGACGGGACGCGTGACGCCCACGGTGCCCTCGTCCGCCGGTCCCCGCAGGTGCGGGGTGAGGTGCGCGACATCGCGCGCCGCCGCGTCGAAGGCCCGAGTGCGGGCAGTGGTACACCTTGGGCGCGCATCGAGGTGACGATGTAGGAATGGGAACCGTTGTCGCAAGGACCCACGATTGCACGGAGGGCACATGTCCGACTCACCAGCCCACGGGCGGACCGCCGGTGCCGGGCGCCTGCTCCGCAAGGCCGCCGGCACGGTCGTGACCGGGGTCGTCGGCGTGCTCGTCGTGCGAGCGGCGGAGCGCGGAGAGCCCGGCAGTCTCCCGCGCAAGGCCGCCGTCCGCGCCACCCGCTGGGGGATCGTGGCGTCCCGCCGCGCCGAGGCTGCCATGGAGCAGGCGCGCCTGGCCGCCGGCGACGTCCGGGCACAGGCGTACGCCGATCTCGGCGAGCGGGTGCCTCCGCCGGCCGACCGGTCCGGCGGACACGACCACAGCCACTGATGCGCCCCCGCATCGTCGCGGATGCCGGCGGGCGGATGCGGCTCTCGGCGCCCGCCCTCATCGGTTCGGCGGCCCGAGCCGTGCACGTGGAGAACGCCCTCGACGAGATCCCCGGCGTGCTGGCCGCACACGCCTACCCGATCACCGGGACGGTGGTGGTCTTCGTCGGTCCCGGCGCCGACCCCGAGGAGATCCTCACCGCCATCGCCGCCGTCGAGGAGCTTCCGGCCGACGCGGTGGCCGACCGAGCCCCGCGCTCCGCCGACGTCGCCACGATCGATCTGGTGCGGATCGGCGTCGGAGGTGCTGCCCTGGTCCTGCTCGGCGTCCGCCGCTACGGACTGCGGCGCCCTCCCCTGCTGTCGGGAAGAAGCCGCTTCGCGGCGACCGTGGTGACGATCTTCACCGGCTACCCGTTCGCCAGGGGCACGGTCGGCACCCTGGCCGGCGAGCGCACCGCCGGGACCGACGCCCTGGTGACCGCCGCGACCCTGGCCAGCCTGCTGCTGCGCGAGAACGTGGTCGCGCTCACCGTTCTCTGGCTGCTCAACATCGGCGAGTGGCTGCAGGACCTCACGCTGCGCCGGACGCGTGCCGCCATCTCCGCGCTGCTCGCCGGTACCCAGACCTCGGCGTGGGTGCTCCGGCCGGGGACCCCGGACGTCGAGGTCCAGGTCGAGCTCGCCCGGCTGCGAGTCGGCGACCACGTCGTGGTCCACGACCAGGCCACTCTCCCGGTCGACGGCGAGGTCGTCGACGGCGAGAGCGTCGTCGACCAGGCGGCCATCACCGGCGAGCCGCTGCCGGTGTCCGTCCGGCCTGGGTCTCGCGTGCACGCCGGCTCGGTCAACCTGCGTGGACGGATCGTGGTCCGGGCGACCGCCACCGGCTCGGACACCGCCATCGGCCGGATCATCGCCCGGGTCGAGCGGGCTCAGGGCGACCGGGCGCCGGTCCAGACGGTCGGCGAGACCTTCTCCGGCCGCTTCGTGCCGCTGTCGTTCGCCCTCGCCGGAGCCACCTGGCTGGTCACCGGCGACGTCCGCCGGGCCATGACGATGCTGCTGATCGCCTGCCCCTGCGCCGTGGGTCTGTCGACCCCCACGGCGGTCAGCGCCGCCATCGGCAACGGCGCGTCCCGCGGCGTGCTGATCAAGGGAGGCGCGCACCTGGAGGCGGCCGGCCGGGTGGACACGGTGGTGTTCGACAAGACCGGGACGCTCACCGTCGGGCGCCCGGTGGTCACCAACGTCGTCTCCTTCTCCCCGGCCTGGACGCCCGAGACGGTCCTGGGCTACGCCGCGAGCTCGGAGGTGCACAGCCGGCACCCGCTCGCCCAGGCGGTCATCCGCTCGACCGAGGAGCGGCACGTGTACATCCCGCCCCACGAGGAGTGCGAGGTGCTCCTCGGTCTGGGCATGCGCACCCAGGCCGACGGGCGCGTGCTCCTCCTGGGCAGCGAGGCCCTCATGGCCGACCAGGACGTGCCGGTGGCCGCGGAGGCGCTGGACTGGCTGGCCCAGCTGCGCGCGGCGACCGAGACCCCCTGCTGCTGGCAGTGGACGGCGAGCTCGTGGGGCTGGTCAGCCTGCGGGACGAGATCCGCCCCGAGGCCGCGCAGGTGCTGGCCACGCTGCGTGCCACGGGGGTCGAGCGCATCGTCATGCTGACCGGCGACCACGAGGCGACCGCGCAGGCCGTGGCGGGCTCGCTCGGCATCACCGAGTGGCGGGCGGAGACGCTGCCGGAGGACAAACAGGACGTCGTGACCGCCCTCAAGGCCGAGGGCCGCACGGTCGCCGTCGTGGGTGACGGGACCAACGACGCACCGGCCCTGGCCAGCGCGGACATCGGAATCGCCATGGGCGTCTCCGGAACCGACGTGGCCGTGGAGACCGCCGACGTCGCGCTCGTGGGCGACGACCTGAGGCATCTGCTCGACCTGCGCGACCTGGGCCGGCAGACCCTGCGGATCGTCCGCCAGAACTACGGCATGTCCATCGCCGTCAACGGGGCCGGTCTCCTGGTCGGAGCCGCCGGCGCACTGTCACCGGTGTTGGCAGCCGTACTGCACAACGCGTCGTCGGTAGCGGTGGCCGTCAACTCCGCCCGACTCGTCCGGTACCGGCGCACCATCGCGTCGGAACGGCTCGGATCGGGCGCACCGGCGGCGCGGTGAGCGGTGACCCACCGAGAGGCCGGGCGCCCGGCGGGCGGCAGTCGACGTGCCACCCGTGGAGGTTCCGCCGGGAAGCACCCGGAGCGTGAGAGCCTCGGTCGCCCGTGTGCGGCGACCCACCATCCCCGAGGAGACCGTACCGATGACGCCTGAGGCGCCGCCGTTGCGGGACGACGTCCACACCGGGGCGGATGCCGCTCCGCCCACGCGGCGCATCACCTCCGGCGACCTCCTCTTCCTTCTCCTGCTGATCCCGATCGCGCTGCACTTCGTGCGCCCCGACTGGTTCCAGGGCGCGGCACTGCGGGCGTGGTCGACGGTGTTCGTGGCGGTCTGCCTGCAGGCACTGCCGTTCCTGGTGTTCGGCGTCCTCCTGTCCGCGGCGATCACGGCCTTCGTCCCGGCGTCCTTCTTCGAGCGGGCCCTGCCGAGCCGCCCCAACGTCGCCGTCCCCGTCGCCGGCGCCGCCGGTGCGGTGCTGCCCGGCTGCGAGTGCGCCTCCGTACCTGTGGCGGGCAGCCTCGTCCGCCGAGGCGTGGCGCCGTCCGCGGCGCTGGCGTTCCTGCTCAGCGCGCCGGCCATCAACCCCGTCGTCGTCGTGGCGACCGTGGTCGCCTTCCCGGACGAACCCATGATGGCCGCAGGCAGGTTCATCGCGTCGCTGCTGGTGGCGCTGATCATGGGCTGGTTGTGGTCGGCGTTCGGACGCCCGTCCTGGCTACGGCTCTCCTCTCGGTCGCCATCGACCGCCGACGGCAGTCGCGCAGCGACCTTCGTGGGCACGGCGCAGCACGACTTCGCGCACGCCGGTGGGTTCCTCGTCGTCGGCGGCCTCACCGCGGCCACCCTCAACGTCGTCGTCCCGCGAGCCTGGCTGGACACCCTGGCCGGGTCGGTCGTGCTGTCGATCGTCGTGATGGCCCTTCTCGCCGTCATCCTCGCCATCTGTTCGGAGGCCGACGCCTTCGTGGCGGCCAGCCTCACCTCGTTCAGCCTCACCTCCCGGCTGGTCTTCCTCGTGGTGGGGCCGGTCGTGGACGTCAAGCTGATCGCGTTGCAGTCGGGCACCTTCGGCACGCGCTTCGCCGTGCGATTCGCCCCGGCCACGCTGGTCGTCGCCGTCGGTTGCGCCCTCCTCGTCGGGTGGGCGCTGCTGTGAAGGACGTCCCGTGGAACGGCTGACCCAGCACCTGCTGCTGGTCCTGCTGGGTGGGGTGACCCTGCGGACCGCCCTGACCGATGCGCACCTGGCCTACGTGCTGGCCGGGTTCCGCCCGCTCCTGGTCGGCGCGGGGGCCGTCCTCCTGGTGCTCGGCGCGGTCGGAGTAGTGCGCGACTGGCCACTGCGTCTCTCTGACGAGGAGGACGAGGACGTCGACGAGGACATCGACGAGGGTGGCGCCGGCGACCACGACCACCCGACGCACGGCCCCCCGAGGATCGCGTGGCTGCTCGTGCTGCCCGTCGCCGTCCTGCTCCTCGTCGCGCCGCCTGCCCTGGGCGCATACACGGCCGAGCGCCAGGCGCAGGCCGTCGTGGTGCCCGAGACCGACCGCGGCTCCTCCTGGCGCCTGGGTCCCGACGACGTCGGGGCCGACCACCGCTCGATGACGCTGCTGGAGTACTCCATGTACGCACTCGGCGGCGGAGAGGAGGCCCTGCGCGACCGATCGGTTCGGTTGACCGGGTTCGTACTCCCGCGCAGCGACGGCACCTGGTCGATCGCGCGCATCCGGATCAGCTGCTGCGCAGCGGACGCCGTGCCCGTCGGCGTCGTGGTCGCCGGCGACCAGGGAGACCTCGTGGCGGACCAGTGGGTGCAGATCATCGGCACCTGGGGGCCGGCCACGACGCACCCGGACGGCGGGTATCCCGAGCCGGTGATCGTGCCGGTCGAGGTGCGGGTGATCGACGCTCCGGAGAACCCCTACGAGGTCTGACGGCCCGAGCGCGCATGCGGGTCACCGATACGGGTCGGTGACCTCGCGCAGCCGCTCCAAGGCTGCCCGCAGCTGCGCCGTGGTCTCGGGGCCGAGGTGCGCCGTCCACTCGGCCTCCACCTCGGCCTCCACCTGCCGCGCCAGGGCGACCACCTGCTGTCCGCGCTCATCGATCCGCACCAGTCGCGCGCGCCCGTCGGTCGGGTCGGGCACCCGGCGGACGTAGCCGGCGCGCTCGAGCTGGTCGACCAGGTGACCGGCGGTCTGCTTCGTCACCAGCGACTGCTCGGCGAGGTCGGTCAGCCGGGTGCCGTCCGGGCCGATGCGTGCGGCGATCCGGGCCTGCGCCGGCGTGAGATCGTCCATCCCGGCCGCGGCGAGCGCCGCGAGCACTCGGGCCTCCATGGCCCGGGACGGGTAGAAGCAGAGCAGGCCGAGGTTCTGCCGCTCCTCCGTTGCCACGCGCACGATCCCCCTTGACGTTGGTCAGAACATCGAACCAAGATGGTCAGGACATCGTACCAAGTGCAGGGGGCGACATGGACGTCGACCAGATCTGGGCGGCCATCGACGCGGAACGGTCGAGCCTGGCCGACCTGCTCGAGGACCTCTCGCCGTCCGAGTGGCGCACGCCCCCGCTGTGCGACGCCTGGCGGGTCGGCGACGTCGCCGCCCACCTGACCCTCGCCCATGCGGGCTACCGCGACGTGTTCACCGCCGCCCTTCGCGCGCGGGGGAACTTCGACCGCATGATCCGGGACGAGGCCCTGCGGGCTGCCTCCCTGCCGCAGGAGGAGTATCCGCGCCGGCTGCGGGCGATGCTGGGCTCGCGGCGCACCGCTCCCTTCCTCACGCCCAAGCAGCCCCTCCTCGACGTGCTGGTCCACGGGCAGGACATCACGGTCCCGCTGGGCCGCTCCCGTCCCATGCCGGCCGCGGCGGCAGCCGTGGCCGCCCAGGCGGCGTGGGACGTCGGCTTCCCGTTCCGCGCCCGCCGGCGACTGGCCGGGCTCCGGCTCACCGCGACCGACGCCGACTGGACCGTCGGGTCGGGCGCACAGGTGGAGGGCCCCATCGCGGCCCTCCTGCTCCTGCTCACCGGCCGCCAGGCCGCCCTCGACCAGCTCACCGGCGACGGCGTGCGCACCCTGCGGCGCCGCGAGGAGATGAGGAGACCGTCATGACCTGGGGTGTGATCGTCGACGTGCCGGCGCCGGTGGAGGTCTACGACGCGATGCACGCCCGCCTCCTGGAACGGACCGGCGGCTCGGTCGAGGGCCTGCTGGTCCACCTCGCCCGGGAGACCGGCAGCGGGTTCCAGATCGTCGAGGTGTGGGAGTCGCAGGCCGCCTACGAGCGGAGCACGACCGAGATCGTCGGCCCGATCGCGCGGGAGCTCACCGGCGACGCCCCGCCGCCGTCTTCGGCCGACACCGCGCGGACGTTCGAGGTGCGCGGCCTGGTGCTCCCCCGCGCGCAGATCGCCGTCTGAGGGGGTCAGCTCCGGTCGCGCAGGGCCCGCAGTGCGGACTTGCGCGCGTCACCGGTGAGCCGGTCGAGGAAGACCTTGCCGTCGAGGTGGTCGACCTCGTGCTGCAGGCAGCGGGCCATGAGGCCCTCCCCTCCAGCCGCAGCGGCTTGCCGTCGACGTCGAAGCCCTCCACGACGGCGTGCATCGCGCGCACCGTCGGCGCCCAGATGCCGGGCACCGAGAGACAACCTTCGTCGCCGTCCTGCGTCTCCTCCGACAGCTCGACGATGGTCGGGTTGACCATGTGCCCGATCTCGCCGTCGATGTTGTAGGAGAACGCGCGCACGCCCACGCCGATCTGTGGAGCGGCGAGCCCGGCCCGGCCCGGGTGGTCGACGGTCTCGAGGAGGTCCCGGATCAGGCTGGCCAGCCAGCCGTCGAACGCCTTGACCTCGTCGGCGGGGGTGCGCAGGACCGGGTCACCGAGCTCTCGGATGGGACGGATCGTCACGCCCGGCAGTCTCTCAGCCGCTCGCCCCGGCCTCGACCGGCCCTCCCGCCGTACGAGTCAGCGGCCGACCAGCACCATCTCGTCGCGGTGCACGACCTCCCGCCGGTGCTCCGGCGGCAGGTCGGCGGTCTTGCGACCGAGCAGCCCGGGCATCTCGCGGGCGTCGTAGGCGACCAGACCGCGGGCGACCACGGCGCCGTCCGGCCCGACCAGCTCCACCGGGTCGTCGGCGAGGAAGTCACCGGCGAGCCCGGTGATGCCCGCCGCCAGCAGCGAGGCGTGCCGCTCCAGGACGGCGCGGACGGCGCCCTCGTCGAGGAGCAGCCGGCCGCGTGGCCGGCTGGCGTAGCGCAGCCAGAACTGACGCGCGCCGGGACGCCGACCGGTCGCCGGGAAGAGGGTGCCCACCCGCTCCCCGCCAGGGCGGCCGCGGCCTGGGCGGTCGAGGTCACGACGACCGGCACGCCCGCCTGGGCGGCGATCAACGCGGCCTCGACCTTGGTCGCCATGCCGCCGGTGCCGACGCCGTTGCGCTTGGCGGTGCCGAGGGTGACCGCGGCGAGGTCATCCGGGCCGGTGACCGTGTCGATCAGCTGCGCGGGGCCGACCCGTGGATCGCCGTCGTAGAGGCCGTCGACGTCCGAGAGCAGCACCAGGGCGTCGGCCTGCGCCACGTGCGCGACCAGGGCGGCGAGCCGGTCGTTGTCGCCGAACCGGATCTCCTCGGTCGCGACCGTGTCGTTCTCGTTGACGATCGGCAGCGCGCCCAGGGCGAGGAGGCGCTCCACGGTCCGGTGCGCGTTGCGGTAGTGGCTGCGCCGGGTCAGGTCGTCGGCGGTGAGCAGCACCTGCCCGACGGTGATCCGGTGCCGGGCGAAGGCGTCGGCGTAGGTCTGCACCAGCCGGAGCTGGCCGACGCTGGCCGCGGCCTGGGCCGTCGCGAGGTCCCGCGGGCGGCCACCGATGCCCAGCGGCGCGAGCCCCGCGGCGATCGCGCCCGAGGACACCAGGACGACCTCCCGGCCGGAGGCCCGCACCGCTCCGAGGACGTCGACCAGCGCTGCCAGGCGGCCGGCGTCCAGCCCCCCGGCAGCGTGGTGAGGGACGACGAGCCCACCTTCACGACCACCCGCCGCGCGCCGGCGAGCTCCGGCCGCGTCACGTCCGGTCGTCCGGGATGTCGCCGTCGGTCCAGGTGTCCTCGCTGAGCTCGTAGGGCACCCGGCGAGCCCGCTTGGCCGCCAGCCGCTCCTCGGCGCGCACCCGGTGCGGCGCGTCGACGCGCGCATCGGTGCCGCGGCCGCCGAGACCCGCCGACTCCTCGACGGTGAGCGTTCCGGCGGGCAGCGTCGGGACCCAGTCGAAGGTGACCCCGCCGATCGTGACGGCGTCGCCCTCCACCGCACCGGCCTTGGCCAGCTCCTCCTCGACGCCCAGCCGGTTGAGCCGGTCGGCGAGGAAGCCGACGGCCTCGTCGTTGGTGAAGTCCGTCTGCCGCACCCAGCGCTCGGGCCGCACGCCGCGGACGACGAAAGCGGCTGGATCCTCCGGGTCGCGCTCGACCGTGAAGCCCGAGTCGTCGACGGCCTTCGGCGTGACGGTGATCCGCGCGGGCTCCATCGGGGGCAGGCTCGCCCGGTGCTCCTCGACCGCCGCGGCGAGCGCGTAGCCGAACTCGGCCAGCCCCTCGCCGGTCGCCGCGCTCACCGCGTACACCGCCAAGCCGCGCTTCTCGAGGCTGTCGCGGACGAGGTCCACCAGCTCCCGCGCGTCCGGCACGTCGATCTTGTTGAGGACGGCGATCCGCAGTCGCCCGACCAGGTCGAGCTCGTCCCCGCCGTACTCGGCGAGCTCGTGCTCGAGCGCGTCGATGTCGGTTTCGGGGTCGCGGCCGGGCTCCATGGTGGCCATGTCGACGACGTGCACCAGGACGGCGCAGCGCTCGACGTGCCGGAGGAACTGCACACCCAGGCCCTTGCCGGTGGACGCGCCGGGAATGAGCCCCGGGACGTCGGCCATCGTGTAGACCGTGTCGCCCGAGCGGATCACGCCCAGGTTCGGCACGAGCGTGGTGAACGGGTAGTCGGCGATCTTCGGCCGGGCCGCGGACATGGCGGCGACGAGCGACGACTTGCCCGCCGACGGGAAGCCGACCAGGCCGACGTCGGCGATGCTCTTCAGCTCGATGACCGCGTCGAAGGCCTCGCCCTCCTCGCCGAGCAGCGCGAAGCCGGGGGCCTTGCGGCGGGCGTTGGCCAGCGCCGCGTTGCCGAGTCCGCCCTTGCCGCCCCTCGCGAGGACGACGCGCGTGCCGGCGCCGACGAGGTCGGCGATCTGGCGGCCGTCGGGGGTGCTCACGACGGTGCCGGCAGGCACGCGCAGGACCTTGTCCTCGCCGCGGGCGCCGTGCCGGTTGCTGCCCTCGCCGGGGCGGCCGTTGCCGGCCTTCTGGTGCGGGCGGTGGTGGAAGTCGAGGAGCGTGTGGACGTTCGGGTCGACCTCGAGGACGACGTCCCCGCCGTCGCCGCCGTTGCCGCCGTCGGGACCGCCGAGGGGCTTGAACTTCTCGCGGTGGATCGAGGAGACGCCGTGCCCGCCGTTGCCGGCTGCCACGTGCACGACTACCCGATCGACGAAAGCGGCCATGCTCTACCTACCAAGCGCCGCGAGCGCACGGGCCCGATCGCCCGTGCGCTCGACGGCGTGTGACTGAGGGGTGGTTCAGGCGTCGACAGCGGTGATGGAGACGGTCTTGCGTCCCCGCCGCGTGCCGAAGGTGACCGCACCGGCCTCGAGGGCGAACAGCGTGTCGTCGCCACCGCGGCCGACGCCCAGGCCCGGGTGGAAGTGGGTGCCGCGCTGGCGCACGATGATCTCGCCGGCCTTGACGACCTGGCCACCGAAGCGCTTCACGCCCAGGCGCTGGGAGTTCGAGTCGCGACCGTTACGGGACGACGAGGCGCCCTTCTTGTGTGCCATGTCGGCCTCAGCCCTTCGAGGTGTCTGTGCTGATGTCGGTGACCACGAGGCTGGTCAGGGGCTGACGGTGCCCCTGCCGCTTGTGGTAGCCGGTCTTGTTCTTGAACTTGTGGATCTTGATCTTCGGGCCCTTGCCGTGCTCGACGATCTCGCCGGTCACGGTCACCTTCGCCAGGGCGGCGGCGTCGCTGGTGACGGTGTCGCCGTCGACCAGCAGGATGGCCGGGAGGGCGACGGTGTCGCCGGTCGCACCCGCCAGGCGGTTGATCCTGAGCGTGTCGCCCACGGCCACCTTGTGCTGGCTGCCACCAGCCTTCACCACTGCGTACACCACTGAACTCCTCGTTCGCTTCTTCGTGTCCTCACGCGCACGACCGGAGCGATGGCCGGGTGCTGGACGGGCTGCGGACGCCTGACCCGCGGCACCCGGAGGCGCCCGCGCGGTGGCGGTGCAACCCGATCAGCGTACCCGACCGTCCGGCCCCGCTGCAGGGGCCCGCCACGAGCCTGCGAGTGGTGGGGGCAGCGGGGTCCTCCTTCAGGAGACGGGCGGACCCGCCGGACGGCTGGCCGCCCGGCGACGGCGCGGGCGCCCGGTCGCCGGCGCCTCGTCGGAGGCGACGGCCGGCTCGGCGGCCGGCTCGGGGGCCTCCTCCACGACCGGCTCGACCGTCGTCACGGCTGGTGAGACCGGAACCGGCTCCACCGGAGCGGCTCCCACCGGAGCGGGGACCGCGGCCACCGACTCCTCGGCCGTCGTCTCGGCGCTCTCCGGTGTCTCCGCGGTCTCCTCGACGACGGGCTCGGCAGCCGTGAGCACGGCGGCGTCCTCGGCCGCGCGCTCCTCCCCCGCCTGTCCGCGGTTGCGCCGGCCGCGGTTGCGCCGACCGCTACTACGGCCGCCCTCTGCTGCGTCGCCGTCGGTCTCGGTGGGCACGTCGGGCTGCTCCGGCGCCGCGTCGACGGCGTCCTTGCCGCCGTCCCTGCCGCCGTCCTTGTCCTTGGCGTCACGGGACCCGCTGGACCGGTCGCGGCGGCCGCTGCCGGTCCCGCCACCGCCGCTGCCTCCGCCGTTGCCTCCGCCGTTGCCTCCGCGGCGCTTCTCGTCGACCGGGTCGGTGCTGACGATGATCCCCCGCCCGCGGCAGTGCTCGCAGGGCTCCGAGAAGACCTCCAGCAGACCCTGGCCCACCCGCTTGCGGGTCATCTGGACCAGGCCCAGCGAGGTGACCTCGGCGACCTGGTGCTTGGTGCGGTCGCGGCCCAGGCACTCGGTGAGCCGCCGCAGCACGAGATCGCGGTTGCTCTCGAGCACCATGTCGATGAAGTCGATGACGATGATGCCGCCGATGTCCCGCAGCCGGAGCTGGCGGACGATCTCCTCCGCCGCCTCCATGTTGTTGCGCGTGACCGTCTGCTCCAGGTTGCCGCCCGAGCCGACGAACTTGCCGGTGTTGACGTCCACGACGGTCATGGCCTCGGTGCGGTCGATGACCAGCGAGCCGCCCGAGGGCAGCCACACCTTGCGGTCCAGCGCCTTGGCCAGCTGCTCGTCGATGCGCAGGTCGCGGAAGGCGTCGCCCTCACCGGTGAACCGGGTAAGACGCCCGCTCAGCTCCGGGGAGACGTGCGCGACGTAGGCCTCGACGGTGTCCCAGGCGTCGTCGCCCTGCACCACGAGCTCCTTGAAGTCCTCGTTGAAGACGTCGCGGATGACCCGGATCGCCAGATCCGGCTCGCCGTAGAGCAGTGTCGGCGCGTTGCTGGTCGACTCCGCCTTCTTCTGGATCACGTCCCACTGCGCGGTCAGCCGGTTGACGTCGCGGGTGAGCTCCTCCTCGGAAGCCCCCTCGGCCGCGGTCCGGATGATCACACCGGCGTCCTCGGGCACGATCTTCTTCAGGATGTCCTTGAGCCGCTGCCGCTCGGTGTCGGGCAGCTTGCGGCTGATGCCGGTCATCGAGCCGCCGGGCACGAACACCAGGAAGCGGCCGGGCAGGTTGATCTGCTGGGTCAGCCGCGCGCCCTTGTGGCCGATCGGGTCCTTGGTGACCTGCACCAGCACCTTGTCGCCGGACTTCAGCGCGGTCTCGATGGACCGCTGCTTGCCCGACAGACCGGCGGCGTCCCAGTTGACCTCACCGGCGTAGAGGACGGCGTTGCGCCCCTTGCCGATGTCGACGAACGCCGCCTCCATGCTGGGCAGCACGTTCTGCACCCGGCCGAGGTAGACGTTGCCCGCGAAGGACGTCGCCGACGCCTGGGTCACGTAGTGCTCCACGAGCACGTCGTCCTCGAGGACGGCGATCTGCGTGCGCTCGCCCTTCTGCCGGATGACCATCTTGCGGTCGACGGCCTCGCGCCGGGCCAGGAACTCGGCCTCGGTGAGGATCGGCGCCCGACGACGACCGGTGTCCCGTCCGTCGCGGCGGCGCTGCCGCTTGGCCTCGAGGCGGGTGGACCCGGTGACCCCGCGGACGTCGTCGTCGCTGGTCGTGCGTCCGTTGCGGCCGGCCCGCTCGGGGCGGTCGTCGTCGTCGACGTCGTCGGCCGAGCCCTCGCCACCGCTGCTGCCGCCGCGACGACGACGGCGGCGCCGGCGGCGGGTGCTGGAGCCGCCCTCGGCGTCGTCGGAGTCGGCATCCGAGTCGGCGTCGGCGTCGGCGGTGGTCTCGTCGTCGTCGGAGTCGGAGTCCTCGGTGTCGTCGGCGTCCGAGTCCTCGGAGCTGTCGTCGCCGGTGCGCCCCCGACCCCGGCCGCGGCGGCCGCGGCGCCGGCGTCGGCTGCCGGTGGTGCCCTCGTCGCGGTCCTCGGTGTCGTCGGAGTCCTCGGCGTCCTCGGCCTCCTCGTCGGTCAGCTCGTCGACGTCCTCGACGTCCGGCGTCTCCACCGGGCGGCGGCGCGAGCGGCTGCGGCGGGAGCGCGGTGCCGGCTCGTCGGCGTCGTCGGTCTCGGCGGTCGGTTCGTCCGTCTCGACGTCCTCGGCGGACGCCGCGGCGCGGCGGCTGCGGCGCCGCGGCGCCGGCGGGGCGTCGGGCTCCGACGGCGCGACGAAGCTGATGAACGCCGGGACCGCCGGTGCGGGCGCGGGCGCGTCCACCGAGTCGGGGTCGGCGGCGATGACCGTGCGGGTGGCACGGCGGCGGGGACGGGCGACGACGGCCGTCGGCTCCGGGGAGCTGAACGGCGCGGCGAACCGCGGCAGCTCCGGCTCCGGCTCCTGCTCCGGCTCCTGCTCCGGCTCCGGCTCGTCCTCGGCCGGCTCGGCCGCTTCGGCGTCGTTCGGCACGGAGGAGTCCTCGGAGACCGCGGGGACCTCGGTGACCGCGGTCCCGGTGTCCTCCTCCGTCGTCTCGTCGGTGGTGTCGTTGGTGGTGCTGTCGGTGTCGGCCACGAGGGCTCGCCTCCTCTGTCGCTCCCGGGCGCCGATCACGAGGACTGGCAGCCGCGCAGGAGCACGGGTTGGGCCGGACGGGCCGTCGCACGGGGTACGGCGGGTGTGGCTCGTCCTGCGGAAGTCTGTGGGTCGGCCACATCGCGGCGGTTGCCGCGGCCGTGGCCGGTGGAGCTGGTCTGGCGGTCGTGCCGGTCTTTCCGGGTGGTCTGGGTTGGCCGGGCCCGGGCGGGCCGGTCGGGTGCGTCACGTCTGGCAGCCGTGCCGCTCGACGGCGCGCGGCCCCGGGGACCGCCGGTCAGCCCGCCGCGTGCCCCTGGAGGAGGCGCGCCGCGCGGTCCGGACCGAGCGGATCGGCCACGGTCCCGGTGTCGTCGAGCCGGCCCTGCGCCTCACGCACGGCCCTGGCGGGCAACGGCGGGTGCAGGTCGGCGACGGCAGCCAGGGCGGCCAACACGTCGTCAGGTCGTACAGCGGGCGTCAGCTGCCGGACGACCATGTGCAGTATGGCACAACCTGCCTCCTCGGCCGCCGACGCGCTGGCGACCGAGGCCCGCGCGTCGACGTCCTTGAGACCGTTCTTCGTCCGCTTCGCGACGGTCACCACGTCGCTGGCCAGGAACGCCGCCACGGCGGCCTGCAGGTCGGCCAACGCCACACCGGGCAGCTCGACCCGCCACACGGAGGTGTCGATCCGGTCGGCCAGCGCACCGGTCCCCTCCCCCGCCTCCACGCACTCGAGGATCGCGACCTCCGCCGGCAGCGCCGCGTCCAGCGCGGCGCGCACCGCCTCGGGATCGCAGGCGGTGGACAGGCCGATCTCGACGTACTCGGCCTCACTGGCCGCGCCGGTCGGGGCGGCGCCGAGATAGGAGATCTTGGGGTGCGGGCTGAAGCCGGCGGAGAAGGCCATCGGCACCCGCGCGCGGCGCAGCGCCCGCTCCAGCGTGCGCGCCAGGTCGCGGTGGCTGGCGAACCGCAGCCGTCCCCGCTTGGCGTAGCGGATGCGCAGCTTCTGGACGGTCGGCGGCGGCGGGGGGCCGTCGGGCTGGCGGGCCATCAGACGGTGTCCATCAGACGGTGTCCATCAGACGACGGTCAGCGGCAGCAGGCTGCGCCCGGTGGGACCGATCTGGATCTCGGTGCCCATGGTGGGGCAGACGCCGCAGTCGTAGCAGGGAGTCCACCGGCAGTCGGCGACCTCCTCCTCCGAGAGCGCCTCCTGCCAGTCCTCCCAGAGCCACTCCTTGTCCAGCCCGGAGTCAAGGTGGTCCCAGGGCAGGACCTCGTGCTCGCCGCGCTCCCGGGTGGTGAACCAGTCGAGGTCGACGCCGAAGGTCGCGAGCTCCTCCGCAGCCGCTGTCGTCCAGCGGTCGTAGGAGAAGTGCTCGCTCCAGCCGTCGAACCTGCCGCCGTCGCGCCAGACCCGCTCGATGACCCGGCCGACACGCCGGTCGCCGCGGGAGAGCAGTCCCTCGATCACGCCGGGCTTGCCGTCGTGGTAGCGCAGGCCGATCGACCGGCCGATGCGGCGGTCGGCGTTGATCGCCTGCCGGAGAACCCTCAACCGGTGGTCGATGGTCTCGGCGCTGGCCTGGGCCGCCCACTGGAACGGGGTGTGCGGCTTGGGCACGAACCCACCGATGGAGACGGTGCAGCGGATGTCCTTGCGGCCGCTGGCCTCGCGGCCGGCCTTGATGACCTCGACCGCCAGCTCCGCGATCTCCAGCACGTCCTCGTCGGTCTCCGTCGGCAGCCCGCACATGAAGTAGAGCTTCACCTGCTGCCAGCCGTTGGCGTAGGCGGTGGTGACGGTGCGGACCAGGTCCTCCTTGGACACGGTCTTGTTGATCACCCGCCGGATGCGCTCGCTGCCGCCCTCGGGGGCGAAGGTCAGGCCGCTGCGCCGCCCGTTGCGGGACAGCTCGTTGGCCAGCGTGACGTTGAATGCGTCCACGCGGGTCGACGGCAGGCTCAGGCTGGTGTTGGTGCCCTCGTAGCGGTCGGCGAGCTCCTTGGCCAGCTGCCCGATCTCGGAGTGGTCGGCGGAGCTGAGGCTGAGCAGACCGACCTCCTCGTAGCCGGTACTCCTGAGCCCCTGCTCGACCATCGAGCCGATGCCGGTGATGGTCCGCTCGCGCACCGGGCGGGTGATCATGCCGGCCTGGCAGAAGCGGCAGCCACGCGTGCAGCCGCGGAAGATCTCGACGCTCATCCGCTCGTGCACGCTCTCGGCCAGCGGCACGATCGGCGTCTTCGGGTACGGCCACTCGTCGAGGTCCATGACCGTGCGCTTGGCGATCTTCGTCGGGACGTCGTCCCGCAGCGGGACCACCTGGGCGATGGCGCCGTCCGCCCCGTAGGTGACCGCGTAGAAGCCGGGGACGTAGACGCCCTCGACGCGGGCCAGGCGGGCCAGCAGTTCGGTCCGGCCACCGGGCGGCCCTGGTCCTTCCAGGCGGCGACGACGTCGGTGATGTCGCCGACGACCTGCTCGCCGTCACCGAGGACGGCGCAGTCGACGAAGTCGGCGACCGGCTCGGGGTTGAACGCCGCGTGCCCGCCGGCGACGACGACCGGGTGGGTCTCGTCGCGATCCACTGCGTGGATCGGCACCCCGGCGAGGTCGAGGGCCTCGAGCAGATTGGTGTAGCCCAGCTCGGTGGCGAAGCTGACGCCGAGCAGGTCGAAGTCCCTGACCGATCGGTGACCGTCGACGGTGAACTGCGGGACGCCGTGCTCGCGCATGAGGGCGGCGAGGTCCGGCCAGACGGCGTAGGTGCGCTCGGCCAGGGCGTCCGGGCGCTCGTTGAGCACCTCGTAGAGGATCATCAGCCCCTGGTTGGGCAGCCCGACCTCGTAGGCGTCGGGATACATCAGCGCCCAGTGGACCGCGACGTCGTCCCAGGGCTTCACCTGCGAGTTCAGTTCACCGCCGACGTACTGGATCGGCTTCTGGATCTGGGCCAGCAGGGGCTCGAGGCGCGGGTAGACAGTCTCACCAGTCATGACCTGTCCAGGGTAGACGGCTGCGTGGATCAGCCCCCCGCCCCGACCTCCGTCGCGGCGACGCGCAGGACGGCGTCCACGGTCGTCAGCCACACGTCCCCGGTGTCGTCGACCGCGATCTCGAGGCGCTGTGTCGGGTGCCAGACCGCCGACCGCTGGACGACCTCCCCGGTGTCGGCGTCGATCCGGAGCAGCTCCACGTCGGCCGCCGGGGAGTCCCCGCCGACCGTGACCACCCAGAGCACCTCCCCGGACGCCGCGAGGACCTGCGGACGGCGCCCTTGCCCCACGCCCACCCGCAGCTCAGGGACACCGTCGGCGCCGATCCGGGTGACCCAGCCGGCGTTGCCTCCCTCGACGGCCCACACCGCGTCCGGGGTCGTCGCCAGCCGGCTGGTCACCCGGCCGGTGTAGAACGACGAGACCTTCTCCGTCGGTGGCTCGATCTGCGCGATCTGCCCGTCCTGCGGAACGCTGACCAGGACGCGCCCGCCGAAGGCGACGACGTCCTGCGGCACGCCGATCCCCGCCTGGGCCACCGCGACGGTCCGGGTGACCCTTCCGGTGGCCGCGGCGATCCGGCTGACCGTGCCGTCCCCCCCGTTGGCCACCCACATGTCGTCGCCGGACGCGAGGAGGCCGCCCGAGGGGTTCCGGCCGACCGGGATCCTCGCGGCGACCCGCCCTGCGCCGGCGTCGATGCGCGTGACGGTGCTGCGCAGCCAGCTGGTCAGCCACACGGCGCCGTCCCCGGCGGCCAGGCCGGGGACCTGCTCGGTGTACCCGACGTCCACGGTGCCGGCGACCGAGTCGGTGGTCCGGTCGATGCGTGCGATCTCGGTGGACCCCACGAGGGCGGCCCACACCGAGCCGTCGTCGAGCGCCAGGTCCGCGGCCCCGGGAAGAGGAACGGTCGCCGCCACCTCGGCCGGACGGGCGGCCGGCAGGTCGGTGGTCATGGGCGGGGGCGTGTAGGTCGTCCACGGTCCCGCGGTCAGCAGCTGCTGGCGGGGTGGGCACCCGTCCGGGCCGACCGCCTCGAACGTGACCGTGCCGCCGTCCCGGTCGACGTCGTACAGCCCTCCGCTGGTGGCCCGGTCGCACCGCGGGTTGGGGCCCAGCTCCAGCTTCCCGCCGGAGAAGCGAGCGACCTCGCCGATGGTCTCGATCGTCCCCGTGGGACCCATCAGCTCGAGGGACCCGTCGGCGAACTCGAGCGAGAACCATCCGGGTGGCGCGCCCTCGGGGATCGGGAGCAGGGCCTGCAGATGCCGGATGCGCTCCTCCTCGCCCCCGTCTCCCCGGGCGGCCACGACCGCGAGGACCAGCAGGAGGGCGGCGCCGGCCGCGACCACCCACCTGCTGGGCACGGGGTCCTGCCTCAGCCGAGGTCGGGGAAGAACAGGCCGATCTCGCGGGCGGCCGACTCCGGCGAGTCGGAACCGTGGACGATGTTGTTCTGCACCTCGAGGGCGAAGTCGCCCCGGATCGTGCCGGGTGCGGCCTTGACCGGGTCGGTGGCGCCGGCCAGCGCGCGGAACGCCTCGATGGCCCGCGGGCCCTCGACGACCAGCGCGACGAGCGGGCCGCTGGTGATGAACTCGACGAGCGAGCCGAAGAACGGGCGCTCCCGGTGCTCGGCGTAGTGGGTCTCCGCGACATCGGCGGTCAGCGTGCGCAGCTCGGCGGCCACCAGCCGGAGGCCCTTGCGCTCGAGGCGGGTGATCACCTCGCCGACCAGGCCGCGGGCGACGCCGTCGGGCTTGACGAGGACGAGAGTGCGTTCGGTCACGGGGCGGCAGCCTACGGCCAGATCGACTCGCTCGTTCAGGCGACTCAAGAACTGGACCGTTGCGTCCGAATGACCTTGTGTGAGCACCAGGAGCTGGCGAGTCGTCGCCTGCGCGGTCGGCGTCGTCCTCGGCGTCTCCTCCGCCGCCCCCGCGCTGGCCGAGTCGCCGACGTCGCAGGACCTCGACGGCATTCCCGCGGCCCTCGATGCCGACCTCTCGCTGGCCGAGACGCAGCGGCTGGCCGCCGCGACCAGCGGCGACGGCGTGCCGCTATCCGCCTTCGTCACCACACCCGACGGTCCGGAGATCGTCACCCTCGAGGCCGGCTCCCGGTCCGAGGCCGCCGCGGCCGCTGCGCTGCTCGAGGCGCAGCCGTCCGTCGAGGCCGCCAACGTCTCGCAGCTCGCCCTGCCCACGACCTCCGCCCGTGCCGCTGACCTGTACGGCAACGCGATGGTGCGCTCCGAGCCGGCCCGCGCCGACGTCGACAACTTGCTGTCCGACGTCGTCGTCGCCGTCCTGGACACCGGTGTGGCCCCCCACCCGGAGCTGGTCTCGGCGCTGGTGCCGGGCCGCAACTTCACCGACAGCCCGGGCGGCGTCCTGGACACCACCGACCGGCACGGGCACGGCACCCACGTCGCCGGCACGATCGGTGCCGACGCCGGCTCCGACATGGAGGGCGTCGCCCACGGCGTGAAGCTGATGCCGGTGAAGGTGCTCGGCGACAGCGGACCCGGCTGGGACAGCTGGATCGCCGCCGGCATCGTCTGGGCGGCCGACAACGGCGCCGACGTCATCAACATGTCGCTCGGCGGCCCCGGCTACTCGGCCGTGGAGCAGTCCGCCGTCGCCCACGCCCGCTCCCTCGGCGTGACCGTGATCGCGGCCGCGGGCAACGACAACTCCTCGGCCCTGTACTCCCCCGCCGGGCTGACCGGTGTCATCGCCGTGTCGGCGGTCGACGAGGCGCAGGCCAAGGCCTCGTTCTCCAACTACGGCTCCGCCGTCGACCTCGCCGCGCCGGGCGTGCGGATCCTGTCCGCCGCCCACACCGGCGGCTTCACGGTCAAGAGCGGCACGTCGATGGCCGCCCCGCACGTCGCCGGTGTCGCCGCGCTCGTCGAAGGCGCCGCGCCGGGGCTGACCCCGGACCAGGTGGAGCAGGCACTCGTGGCCGGTGCCGTCGACCGCGGCGCCGTGGGCCGCGACGACGTGTACGGCCACGGGGTCGTCGATGCCTCGCGTGCCGTCCGGGCGGCGAACAGCCTCGAGAGCACGGGCGCCGTCTCCCTGCCGCCGGTCGTGGTGAGCGCACCCGGTGCGCCCGCGGCGCTGTCGTCGGCGGTGGCCTCGCGCCAGGTGGACCTCGCCTGGGGTGCGCCGTCGGACGACGGCTACTCGCCGATCACCGGGTACACGGTGCGCTTCTACGCGGGTGGCACGCTGCGGGGGACGGCCACCTTCGACGCCACGGGTCGGAGCATCCGGTTCACCGGCCTGACGAACGGCACGGAGTACACGTTCACCGTCGTCGCCGCCAACGCCCAGGGGCAGAGCCCCGTGGCCACGGTCTCGGCGACGCCCTACGGCGTTCCGGGCACGCCCGTCGTCGGCACCGTTACGCCCGGCGACGCCTCCGTGGTCCTGGGCGGGAACCCGCCGGCCGACACCGGCGGCTCGCCGATCACCGGCTACACGGTGCTGGTCCGCCAGGGGTCGACGCTGCTGCAGACCCTCACCGCGGGAGCCGCGGACAGGAGCATGACGGTCACCGGCCTCGCCAACGGGACGGCGCACACGTTCCTGGTCTCCGCCAGCAACGCGCAGGGCTCGGGCACGGTCAACACGGTCTCGGCCACGCCCCGCACCACGCCCGGTGCCCCGGTCATCGGAACGCCGACCCCGGGTCCGCTGTCCGTCGTCGTCGCCTGGACCGCGCCGGCCGACAACGGTGGCGCGGCGATCAGCGGCTACACGGTGCGCGCCTACCGGAACGGCGTGGAGGTCACCTCCGCCGGAGCGCCGGGCACGGCGACCAGCCTGGCGCTGCCCCTCGCCGAGCAGGAGCCGCACACCTTCACCGTGACGGCGCACAACGCGGCCGGACCGGGCACCGCCTCGGCGCACAGCGCCCCGGTCACGCCGGGAGCGCCGCTGACCGTCCCGTCCGCACCGGTCATGGGGACGCCGGACCTCGGGAGCACCGCCGTCCGCGTGAAGTGGTCCGCCCCGGCCAGCGACGGCGGGTCCCCTGTCACCAGCTACACGGTGCGGCTCTACCGCGGCGCGACGCTGCTCGGGACGCGGGTGGTGTCGCCCGCCACGACGAGCTACCTGGTGACGGGCCTGCCGAACGGGACGGCGCACCGGTTCTCCGTGACCGCGACCAATGCCCAGGGCTCGGGACCGGTCGCGGAGTTCACGGCCACGCCGCGGACCGTGCCCGGCGCGACGCGGATCGGCGCGGCCTCGCCCGGCGCGGGGTCCGCCGTGGTCAGGTGGGCGGCGCCGCTCAGTGACGGCGGCGCACCGCTCACCGGCTACTCGGTCCGCGTGTACCGGGGCGCCACCTGGGTGACGTCCGTGCCGGCCGCCGGAACGGCGACCAGCGCGACCGTGACCGGGCTGACCAACGGAGTGGCGTACACCTTCGTCGTGTACGCGCAGAACGCCGCCGGATACGGGCCGGCGTCCGCGCACAGCGCCCGCGTGGTGCCCGGACTCCCCGCCCAGCCGCGCATCACCGGCTACGCACCGGGCCGGTCCTCCGCCACCGTGGTCTGGGCACCCCCGGCCGACGCAGGGGTGCCCATCAATGCCTACGTCGTGCGGATCTACTACGGCTCCACGCTCGGCCGGACGGTCACGGTCCCGGCGAGCACCACCCGCCTCACCGCGGGGGCCTGCGGCCCGGCGTGGGGTACACGTTCACCGTCACCGCGCGCAACGCCACCGGTACCGGCCCGATGTCGGCGAGGAGCGGCACCGTCGTCCCGCTGCGATGACCCCCGGTCAGGCCGGGGGCGCGTCCACCGGTGGACCGAACGGCGAGCCGAGCAGCTGCTTGCGCACCTGCAGCAGGTAGAGCCAGATCAGCACGAAGGCACCCGCCACGAACCACATGACGCTGTTGAGCAGCCCGGTCAGCAGCAGCGGCACCTGGAGCACCGTGCCGATGACGACGCCGCGGGCCCGCTGCTGCACACCCGCCGCCAGGATCAGCACGACGGCCAGCACCAGCAGGACGGCCAGCCGGGCGCCGGTCAGGCCGTCGCCGGTCTGCGCGATCCCCCGCGGGACGAACAGCGTGGCGATGCCCTCGAGCACCAGGATGCCCGCGGCCGCGCCCCCAGCGCCCGCGCCGCCCGGCCCGGATCGGGGGCGGTCACGACCGGCGCCCGCTCATCAGCGTGCGGGCTTCCCCTGCCGTGATCACGCTGCCGGTGACCAGCACGCCGGATCCGCCGAGCGCGTCGTCGGGGCCGGCCTCGGCCAGCTCGATCGCCTCCGTCAGGGCTTCGGGCAGCCGCGGCGACACGCTCACCCGGTCGGCGCCGAAGACGTCGACCGCCAGCGCGCCCAGCTCGTCGGCCGGCATGGCCCGCGGCGAGCTGTTCTGGGTGACGACGAGCTCGGCGCAGACGTCCTCGAGCGCGGCGAGCATGCCGCTGACGTCCTTGCCCGCGACGCATCCGACGACGCCGACCAGCCGGGTGAAGTCGAAGGACTCCTTGATCGCGGCGACGGTCGCCGCCATGCCCGCGGGGTTGTGCGCGGCGTCGACCAGCACCGTGGGGCTGGTGCGGACCCGCTCCAGCCGACCCGGTGACCGCACGGCGGCGAACGCCGCCCGCACCGTCTCCTGCTCGATCGGCCCGGTCGCCGCACCGGCACCCAGGAACGCCTCGACGGCCGCCAGGGCGGTCGTCGCGTTCTGCGCCTGGTGGGCACCGAACAGCGGCAGGAAGATCTCCTCGTACTCGCCCCCCAGGCCCTGCAGCCGGATCTGCTGACCGCCGACGGCGATCCGCCGGTCCAGCAGCCCGAACTCGGTGCCCTCCCGCGCGACGACGGCCTCGACCTCCACCGCCCGGCGCACCAGCGCGTCGAGCGCGCCGGGCTGCTGGTGGGCCAGCACGGCGATCGAGTCGTGCTTGATGATCCCCGCCTTCTCCCCCGCGATCGTGGCGACGTCGGGGCCCAGGTACTCCGCGTGGTCGAGGTCCACCGGCGTGACCACGGCGACCCGCGCGTCGGCCACGTTGGTGGCATCCCAGGTGCCGCCCATGCCGACCTCGACGACCGCGACGTCGACCGGCGCGTCGGCGAACAGCGCGTACGCCATGCCGACCATGACCTCGAAGAAGCTCATCGGGTGCTCGCCGCCGGCGTCGACCATCTGCACGTACGGCGCGACGTCGTCGTAGGTCTCCACGAAACGTGCGGCGCCGACGGGTTCGCCGTCCAGGACGATCCGCTCGCGGATCGACTCCAGGTGCGGGCTGGTGAACCGGCCCACCCGCAGACCGAAGCCACGCAGCAGCTCGTCGATCATCCGGGCGGTCGTCGTCTTGCCGTTCGTGCCGGCGACCTGGATGACCGGCATCGCCCGGTGCGGCGACCCGAGCAGGTCGACCAGGGCGTTGATGCGGGTCAGCGAGGGCTCGAGGCGGCTCTCCGGCCAGCGGGCCAGCAGCTCCTTCTCGACCCGGGCCATGTCTCCGGTACTGCCGTCCACATGTCCCAGGATGCCAGCCGGTCAGGCGGCGACCGCGCGCTCCCGGGGCACGCCGTGGACGACGCCGCTGCCGGCGTGCATCCAGTCGCGCGGTGGGTCCGTCGGCACCACGCGCTTGCCGAGCGGGAACAGCCCCACCGCGGCGAGCTTGAACGAGGCCACGCCGAAGGGGATGCCGACGATCGTCAGGCAGAAACCGATGCCCGCGACGACGTGCACGAGCGCCAGCCACCACCCGGCGATCAGGAACCACACCAGGTTGCCGAGCGCGGACGCCGCTCCGGCGCCGGGCGCGCGCACCGTCGTCCGGCCGAAGGGCCACAGGACGAAGGAGGCGAGACGGAACGACGCGATGCCGAACGGGATCGTGACGACCAGCAGGCAGGCGAGCACGCCGGCCGCGGCGTAGGCCAGCGCCAGCAGCCAGCCCTGGAGGACCAGCCACACGACGTTCAGCAGGAGGCGCAGGGTGTCCACGACTGCCCCACGGACAACGCCTGTGGTCGGTTCCCCGGCGTGCGCGGAATCGCGTTGTCGGGCCTTTCTAGGATTGGGGCATGGCTTCCGACATCGCGCCCCCGGCCACTGCTGCCCTGGGAGCGGGCGCCGGTGTACCCGAGAAGTCGTCGATCGACGGGCTCGAGGAGAAGTGGGTCGAGCGCTGGGCGGCCGACGACACGTACGCCTTCGACCGGGCGGCCGCGCTGAAGGGCCCCCGCGAGGACATCTACTCGATCGACACCCCGCCGCCGACCGCGTCGGGCTCGCTGCACGTGGGGCACGTGTTCAGCTACACCCACACCGACATCGTCGCCCGCTACCAGCGCATGCGGGGCAAGCACGTCTACTACCCGATGGGCTGGGACGACAACGGCCTGCCGACCGAGCGCCGGGTGCAGAACTACTACGGCGTCCGGTGCGACCCGTCGCTGCACTACGACCCGTCGTTCGAGCCGCCGGCCAAGCCGGGCAAGGACCAGGTGCCGGTCTCCCGCCGCAACTTCGTCGAGTTGTGCATGCGGCTGACGGAGGAGGACGAGCGCGCCTTCGAGCAGCTGTGGCGCCGGGTCGGGCTGTCGGTGGACTGGACGAACGTCTACCGGACCATCTCCGAGTCCTCCCGCGCCACCGCCCAGCGGATGTTCCTGCACAACCTGGCCCGCGGTGAGGCCTACGCCCAGGAGGCGCCGACCCTCTGGGACGTCACCTTCCGCACCGCGGTGGCCCAGGCCGAGCTCGAGGACCGCGAGCGCCCCGGCGCCTACCACCGGATCGGGTTCTCCAGCCGGG
Organism: Blastococcus sp. PRF04-17; assembly: GCF_023016265.1. Classification (GTDB taxonomy): domain Bacteria; phylum Actinomycetota; class Actinomycetes; order Mycobacteriales; family Geodermatophilaceae; genus Blastococcus_B. The sequence continues at coordinate 1,655,321 of NZ_CP095412.1, forward strand.
AGGGCGTCGTCTACATCGAGACCACCCGTCCGGAGCTGATCCCGGCCTGCGTCGCGCTGGTGGCCCACCCCGACGACGAGCGGTACCAGCCGCTGTTCGGCAAGACCGTGCGGACGCCGCTGTTCGACGTCGAGGTCCCCGTCGTCGCCCACCGCCTGGCAGAGCCGGACAAGGGCTCGGGCATCGCGATGATCTGCACCTTCGGCGACCTCAACGACGTCACCTGGTGGCGGGAGCTGCAGCTGCCGACCCGGGCGATCGTGGGCTGGGACGGCCGGATCCTGGCCGACCCGCCGCCGGGCGTTCCTGCGCGCCCCTACGACGAGCTCGCCGGGAAGACGGTCTTCAGCGCCCAGCAGCGGATCGTGGAGCTGCTCCGCGAGTCCGGCCACCTCGACGGCGAGCCGAAGCCGATCACCCACCCGGTGAAGTTCTACGAGAAGGGCGAGCGCCCGCTCGAGATCGTCACCACGCGCCAGTGGTACATCCGCAACGGCGGCCGGGACGCCGACCTGCGCGACGCGCTGATCGCCCGGGGCCGCGAGATCCAGTGGGTGCCCGAGCACATGCGGCACCGGTACGAGAACTGGGTCGAGGGGCTCAACGGAGACTGGCTGATCAGCCGGCAGCGGTTCTTCGGCGTCCCGTTCCCGGTCTGGTACCGGCTGGACGAGTCGGGCGAGCCGATCCACGACGACCCGATCCTGGCGCCGGACTCCGCGCTTCCGGTCGATCCGTCGGAGGACGTGCCCGAGGGGTTCACCGAGGACCAGCGCGGCAAGCCCGGCGGCTTCGTCGGCGACCCCGACGTCATGGACACCTGGGCGACGTCGTCGCTGTCCCCGCAGGTCGCCTCCGGCTGGGACACCGACCCGGAGCTGTTCGCGGCGGTCTTCCCGATGGACCAGCGGCCGCAGGCGCACGACATCATCCGCACCTGGCTGTTCTCGACCGTCGTCCGGGCGCACTTCGAGCACGGCACCGTGCCGTGGTCGCACGCCACGATCTCCGGCTTCGTCGTCGACCCCGACCGCAAGAAGATGTCGAAGTCGAAGGGCAACGCGACGACGCCGATCGACGTCCTCGAGCGGTACGGCACCGACGCGGTCCGCTGGCGGGCCGCCGGTGCGCGTCCCGGCGCGGACTCCCCCTTCGACGAGGCGCAGATGAAGGTCGGCCGGCGGCTGGCCATGAAGATCCTCAACGTCGGCAAGTTCGTGCTCGGCCTGGGCGCCGGGTCGGTCGACCTCGCCACCGCCGCCGACCGGATCACCGAGCCGATCGACCGGGCGCTGCTGACCGCGCTGGCGTCGGTGGTCGACGAGGCCACCGCCGCCATGGAGGCCTTCAACTACACCCGCGCGCTCGAGGTGGCCGAGTCGTTCTTCTGGTCGTTCTGCGACGACTACGTGGAACTGGTGAAGTCCCGGGCCTACCGCGCCGGTCCCGACGCCGAGTCGGCGCACGCCGCCCTGGCCCTGGCGCTGTCGGTGCAGCTGCGCCTGTTCGCGCCGGTCCTGCCGTTCGTGACCGAGGAGGTCTGGTCGTGGTGGCGGTCCGGCTCGGTGCACCGGGCTGCGTGGCCGGCTGCCTCCGAGCTGCCGGCCGACGGTGACGCCGCGCTGGTCGACGCCGCGGCCGAGGCGCTGGCCGGCGTGCGCAAGGCCAAGTCGGACGCCAAGCAGTCGATGCGCGCCGACGTGCAGTCCGCGACGATCATCGCCCCGGAGGAGCGGGTGGCGGCGGTCGAGGCCATCCGCCCCGACCTGGTCGACGCCGGGCGGATCGCCTCGCTGGAGGTGCTCGCCGGGAGCGGCCCGCTCAGCGTGGCCGTCGTGCTCGCGCCGGTCGCGGAGGCGTAGGGGTCTCAGCCGTTGCCGCGGAGCAGCCGGAGGTGCGGCCCGGTCGAGATGCTCTCCCGCTGGTCGGGGATCTGCGGCAGCCCCGCGGCGCGCCGGACCCGGTTCTCGGGGACGTCGATGGCCTGGGCGAGGCTGCCCGCGAACGCCTCGCTGATGAATCCTCGGCCTCCGCTGCGCGCGAGCCGCTCGATGGTCTCGGGGGCGACGACCCAGCCGCAGCGGCGGGACGCCTCGACCGGGGTGATGTCCAGTTCGAGCAGCCGCCGGCGCACCAGGTCCTGCAGGTCCGTGTCCGCCACGCGCCCAGGCTAGTTCCGCCACCAGCCCCCGGCATCCGAGAACCGGTGGACCCCCGCGGCCCAGACCCGCCCGCCGTCTGAGGCGCCCGGGTCCACTCGTCGCGCGTGTCCACAGGACGTGAGCGGCGGCGGCCGCGGATCGGCCAGTCTCTCCGCGTGCACCGACTGGACGACCTGTTGCCCGGTGGGGTGGCGTCGCGAGGCCAGCTGGCCCGGATCACGAGCTCCAGCAGCGTCGGCCGGTGGCTGGCCCGCGGCGACCTCCTGCTCGTGGCGCCGGGCGTGGTCGCGATCGCGCGGCGCGCGACCGAATGGCTGGTCCGTGCCCGAGCCGCGACGCTCTACGCCGACGGCGTGCTCAGTCACCTCTCGGCGCTCACCGCCGCGGGGCTGGCTCCCGAAACCCCGGGTCCCGTGCACGTCACCGTCCCGCCAGCGCGCCGGCTGCGCGACGCGGACGACGTCGTCGTGCACCGGTCACGGCAGCGCCTGGTCACGATCCGGCGCAGCGGACTGGAGGTCACCGAACCCGCTCGGAGCCTGGTCGAGGCGTGGGTGTGGGCGGAGTCCCCGACCCGGAACGTCCGCAGCTCCGCCGAACAGCCGGTCGTCCGCCAGGCGTTGATCGAAGCGGTGCGGACGAAGGAGGCGCGGCCAGCGGTCATCCGTCGGGAGTCGCAGCGGCGGAGCCGGCACCCAGGTCGCGCGGAACTGTCGCGACTGCTCGCGCTCGTGGAGGCGGGTTGCCAGAGCGAACTCGAGATCTGGGGCGTCCTGCACGCTCTTCCCCGACCACCGGAGGTCCCGCCGTACGTGCAGCAGCACCGCGTCGTCCTGGCCGACGGTCGACGGGTCGAGCTGGACGCCGCCTGGCCGGAGGCGCGGGTGGCGGTCGAGCTCGACGGCGCCGCCTTCCACGGCAGTCGGCAGGCCCGTGAGCGCGATCTGCGACGGGACACCGCGCTGGCCGGCGAAGGCTGGATCGTGCTGAGGTTCAGCTACGCGAGGCTGGTCGCCGATCCTGAGGGCTGCCGGCGCGAGATCCTCGCCGTGCTCCGGCAGCGACTGACGACCAGTGGACCCCGCTGACTCGTTCCGCCGGCCGTTCTGGGCCACATGGGTCCACCGGTTGGCCGCCGAAACGCGATGGTCAGGCGGACTTCTCGCGGCGCTCGCGGGTGGGCTTGCGCGGCACGATCGTCGGGTTCACGTGCTCGAGGACGACCTCCTTGGTGATGACCACCTGGGCGACGTCGTCGCGGCTCGGGACGTCGTACATCACCGACTGGAGCACCTCCTCCATGATCGCGCGGAGCCCGCGGGCGCCGGTGCCACGGAGGATGGCCTGGTCGGCGATCGCCTCGAGGGCGTCGTCGGTGAACTCCAGATCGACCCCGTCGAGCTCGAAGAGCTTGCGGTACTGGCGCACCAGCGCGTTCTTCGGCTCGGTGAGGATGTTGATCAGCGCCTCGCGGTCCAGCTTCTGCACGCTGGTGATCACCGGGAGGCGGCCGATGAACTCGGGGATCATGCCGAACTTCAGCAGGTCCTCGGGCATGACCTCGGCGAACGCGTTCGCCTCGGCGATCTCGGCCTTGCCGCGGATCTCGGCGCCGAAGCCGATGCCCTGCTTGCCGGTGCGCGCCTCGATGACCTTCTCCAGGCCGGCGAAGGCGCCGCCCACGATGAACAGCACGTTCGTCGTGTCGATCTGGATGAACTCCTGGTGCGGGTGCTTGCGACCGCCCTGCGGGGGCACCGACGCCGTCGTCCCCTCGAGGATCTTCAGCAGCGCCTGCTGGACGCCCTCACCGGAGACGTCGCGGGTGATCGACGGGTTCTCCGACTTGCGGGCGATCTTGTCGACCTCGTCGATGTAGATGATGCCGGTCTCGGCGCGCTTGACGTCGTAGTCGGCGGCCTGGATGAGCTTGAGGAGGATGTTCTCGACGTCCTCACCGACGTAGCCGGCCTCGGTCAGGGCGGTCGCGTCGGCGATCGCGAAGGGTACGTTCAGCATGCGGGCGAGGGTCTGCGCCAGGTGCGTCTTGCCGCACCCGGTCGGGCCCATCAGCAGGATGTTGGACTTGGCCAGCTCGACGCCCTCGTCGCGGCGGTCACCACCGGCCTGGATCCGCTTGTAGTGGTTGTAGACCGCGACCGACAGCGTGCGCTTGGCCTTGTCCTGGCCGATGACGTACTGCTCGAGGAAGTCGTGGATCTCCTTGGGCTTGGGCAGCTCGTCGAACTTCAGGTCCGAGGACTCCGACAGCTCCTCTTCGATGATCTCGTTGCAGAGGTCGATGCACTCGTCGCAGATGTAGACCCCGGGGCCCGCGATGAGCTTCTTGACCTGCTTCTGGCTCTTCCCGCAGAAGGAGCACTTGAGCAGGTCACCGCTCTCACCGATTCGTGCCACCTGCTGACCTCCACCTGTGAAAAGCCGGTCCTGACGTCAGGACCCGCGCCTTGATTCTGACTGCTGCGCCCGCGCTCGGCCTCATGTTTCCGGGCGAATTCCGCGAGGCTCTCCACCCGCCGTCACCGGCCGGGGATCGGGCGTCCGCAGACCGTAACCGCTGCCACCGACGCTGCCGGGCAATGACTCACCCGGTCCGGCCGGCCGTCCCACATCTGTCTCGCTGGTGCCCTCTGCCCCGCGTGCCCGTGACCTGAGGCTACGGGTCGGGGACGCTCCGCGCGCGTCCCCGACCCGGCCGGGTCAGCGAGCGGGAAGGGCGTTGAGCTTCCGGCTCTGGATGACCTCGTCGACGATGCCGTACTCCTTCGCCTCGGGAGCGGTGAGGATCTTGTCGCGGTCGATGTCGGCGCGGACCTGGTCCACGGAGCGGCCGGTGTGCCGCGCCAGGATCTCCTCCATCTGGGACCGCACCCGCTGGATCTCGGCGGCGTGGATCTCCAGGTCCGACACCTGGCCACCGGCCTCGCCCGACGGCTGGTGGATCAGCACCCGCGAGTAGGGCAGCGCCAGCCGCTTGCCCGGCGTGCCGGCCGACAGCAGGACGGCGGCAGCCGAGGCGGCCTGGCCCATGCACACGGTCTGGATGTCCGGGCGGACGAACATCATCGTGTCGTAGATCGCCATGAGCGACGTGAAGGAGCCGCCGGGCGAGTTGATGTAGATCGTGATGTCGCGGTCGGGGTCCGCTGACTCCAGCGTGATCAGCTGGGCCATGACGTCGTTGGCCGAGGCGTCGTCGATCTGCACCCCGAGGAAGATGATCCGCTCCTCGAAGAGCTTGTTGTAGGGGTTGGACTCCTTCATGCCGTAGCTGGTCCGCTCCACGAAGGAGGGCAGCACGTAACGGCTGGAGGGCATCTGGAAGCTCATGGGGTTCTCCTCCGAACCGTCAGTTGTCCGTGACCGGGTTCTCGGCACCGGTCATCGTGGCGCGGCTGACCACGTGGTCGACCATGCCGTACTCGAGGGCCTCCTGAGCCGTGAACCAGCGGTCGCGGTCGGAGTCCTTCTCGATCTGCTCGACGCTCTGACCGGTGTGCTGCGCCTGCAGTTCGTTGAGCTCGGACTTGGTGCGGCGGAACAGGTCGGCCTGGATGGCGATGTCGGCGGCCGTGCCGCCGACGCCGCCGACGGCTGGTGCATCATGATCCGAGCGTGTGGCAGGGCGTAGCGCTTGCCCGCGGTGCCGGCGGTGAGCAGGAACTGGCCCATCGACGCGGCCAGACCCATGCCGTAGGTGGCCACGTCGCAGTCGATGAACTGCATCGTGTCGTAGATGGCCATGCCGGCGCTCACGGAGCCACCGGGCGAGTTGATGTACAGGTGGATGTCGCGCTTGGGGTCCTCGGCGGACAGCAGCAGCATCTGGGCGGCCAACTGGTTGGCGATGACGTCGTCGACCTGGCTGCCCAGGAAGATGATGCGCTCGCGCAGCAAGCGCTCGTAGACCGAGTCGTTGAGGTTCATCCCCCCGGCAGCGGCACGCATCAGGGGCGAGCCCGCCAGGTTCGGGTCGGTAGTGCTCACGGGTGCGGTGACCTCCGTAGGACTGTCGGACAGTCGGTCTCGGTGAGTGGTGCGGTCGGGGATCGGCAGTCGCGGGTGCGGTACCCCCCGGCGATCGCCTGAGTCCTGTCGACCCTAACGCGGTCCCCGCAGGAGGCAGTCCCCGTCGGGCCGGTGTTCGCCGACGGCGCAGCGCACGTTCACCACGGGCCTCGGAATGCACGACGCCGCCTCACCTGGTCGGGCGAGGCGGCGTCGTGGAGGTGTCGGCTCAGGCCTTGGCGGCCTCGTCGTCGCTGATCTCGACCGGGCCGGGTGCCTCGTCACCGGCCGCCTCGGCGGCTGCAGGTGCCTGCACCGTCTTCGGGCGCAGCGCCTCGAGGTCGACCACGTTGCCGGAGGCGTCGGTGATCGTCGTCTCCTCGAGCAACTGGGCCAGCGTCTTGGTGCGGCGGACGTCGGCGACGAACTCGGCGATGTTGCCGCCCTGCTGCAACTGCTGCGCGTACTGCTCCGGGCTCATCCGGCTGCGCTGGGCCTGGGCCATGATCTGCGCCGAGAGGTCGTCGTTGTCGACGGTGACCTCACGGGCGTCGGCGATCGCGTCGAGGATGAACTGCGTCCGGACCGCCTCCTCGACGTTCTTGCGCTGCTCGGCGTCGTAGGCCTCGCGGGACTCGGTGTTGGACATGGACAGGAACGTGTCCCAGTCCATGCCGGCCTGCTGGAGCTCCTGCTCGAAAGCGCGGTTGCGCCACTCGATCTCGCGCTCGACGAGGTTCTCCGGCATCGGCACGTCGACGATCTCGAGCAGGTGCTCGACCAGCTTGTCGCGGGCCTGCGCCCCCTGCTGCAGGGTCTTGGTACGGGTCAGCCGGGTCCGGACGTCGTCCCGGAGCTCGGCCAGGGTGTCGAACTCGCTGGCGGTCTGGGCGAAGTCGTCGTCCAGCTCGGGGAGGTCCTTGGTCTTGACCGAGCGGACGGTGACGGTGACGTCGGCGGTCTCGCCGGCGTTCGGGCCCGACAGCAGCGCGGTCTGGAAGGTCTTCGACTCGTCGGCCGACAGCCCGCGGACCGCGTCGTCGAGGCCCTCCATGAGCTGGCCGGTGCCGACCTCGTAGGACATGCCGGTGGTCGAGCCGTCCTCGAGCACCTCACCGTTCAGCGTGGCCTCGAGGTCGATCGACACGAAGTCGCCGTCCTGCGCCGGCCGGTCGACGCCGGTCAGCATCGCGAAGCGCTCGCGCATGACGGAGATCTGCTGGTCGATCTCCTCGTCGGTGATCTCGATGTCCTCGACGGTGACGGCGAGGTTCTCCAGCGACGGCAGCTCCAGCTGCGGGGCGACGTCGACCTCGGCGGTGAAGGCGAGGGTGTCGTTGTCGTCGAGGCGGGTCACCTCGATCTCGGGCTGCCCGAGCACCCGCACCTGGTTCTCGCGCACGACCTGGGAGTAGACCTCCGGGACGGCGTGCTGGACGACCTGCTCGAGGACGACCGGCCGCCCGATGCGCTGGTCGAGCACCCGGTTGGGCACCTTGCCGGGGCGGAAGCCGGGCACGCGCACCTGCTTGCCGAGCTCCTTGTAGACCTCGCCGAAGGCATGGTCCAGGTCGCCCCACGGCACCTCGATCGCCATCCGGACCCGCGTGGGGCCGAGTTCCTCGATGGTGCTCTTCACAGCGGCAGTGCTCCTCGGATTGCAGACAGACAGGCGCCGACAGGACCGACGGCGCGGAATCGCCCACGAGTCTAGAGACGGGTGGGCCTTCTGGGGGTGGCGGGATACGAGCCCGCTGCACCCATGGTCGGGGTGACAGGATTTGAACCTGCGGCCCCCTGCTCCCAAAGCAGGTGCGCTACCAAGCTGCGCCACACCCCGCGGCCGGTCGAGTCTAGGCGTCGGCCGTGCGCGCCCGCGCCACCCGTCTGGTGAGACGCAAGGCACCCGCCGCCTCGTGCGGCGGGACGGCCGTTACGCTGGTCGGGCACCTCGCGGGTGTAGCTCAATGGTAGAGCCCCAGCCTTCCAAGCTGGCCATGCCGGTTCGATCCCGGTCACCCGCTCCACCCGGGATTTCCCACGACACCGTTCACAGGTGTCTCGGGACATCGCTCATGTCGCGGGCTGTGATTGGCAGCCGCGTGTCGGCGGGGTGGTACGTCGGCCTGTAAGCCCGCGTCAGGGCCGGCAGTGAAACCCGCCTCACCGTCGCCGTCGTCGACGCTCACAACCGCGCGAGAGCCGAAGGCCCGCCCGTGGCAGCAGCCTTGGGGTGTGAACTTGAACGAGGTCATGGCGGACCTGCGGCGGATCCCCGCCAAGACACACGTGAGCAGTCCGGTCATGGAGAAGACGGCGACCGGGGACCCAGGAGCCTTCGAACACGACGCCGCCGCCCGTCCAAGCGCCGGGCGGCGGCGACCGGTCAGCGGTCGGTAGAAGCCGCTACAGCCTGATCACTTTCTTGTTCATGAACTCCTCGATGCCCAACGGGCCGAGCTCGCGGCCCACGCCGGAACGCTTGATGCCGCCGAAAGGCAGGTCGGCCTGCGACCCGCCGGCCTGGTTCACGTACACCATGCCGGCGTCGATGCGGCTCCCCACGCGAGCCGCCCGGCCGCGGTCCTCGCTGAACACACCGGCGCCGAGCCCGAAGGGAGTGTCGTTGGCCAACCGCACCGCGTCGTCCTCGTCCTCGGCCTGGAAGACCAGGGCGACCGGCCCGAAGAGCTCCTGCCGGTAGACGTCCATCTCCGGCGTCACGTCGGTGAGCACGGTGGGCTCTACGTAGGCGCCGGGCCGTTCGACCCGGTGGCCGCCCGTCCGCAACGTGGCTCCCTGCCGCACGGCCGACTCGATCTGCTCGACGAGCCGCTCCGCCGCCGCGTCAGACGACAACGGCGCCAGCGTGGTCGCCGGGTCGGTCGGGTCGCCCGGCGTGAACTCGGCCATCTGCCGGGTGAGCTTGTCGACGAACTCGTCGTAGAGGTCGCACAGCACAATCATGCGCTTCGGGGCGTTGCACGCCTGGCCGGTGTTCCCCATGCGGGACTCGACCGCGACCTTGACGGTCCGGTCCAGATCGGCGGTGTCGAGCACCAGCATCGGGTCGGACCCGCCGAGCTCGAGCACGACCTTCTTCAGGTGCCGACCGGCCTCTGCGGCCACCGCGGCCCCCGCCCGCTCGCTCCCGGTGAGCGACACGCCCTGCACCCGTGGGTCGGCGATGATCTCGGCGACCTGCTCGTTGGTCGCGTAGAGGTTGAGGTAGGCGTCTTCGGGCAGGCCTGCGTCGCACAGTAGCGCCTCGATGGCCGCCGACGACCTCGGGCAGCTGGGCGCGTGCTTGAGCAGGATGGTGTTGCCCAGGACCAGGTTCGGCGCGGCGAACCGGGCGACCTGGTAGTAGGGGTAGTTCCACGGCATGATGCCCAACAGCACCCCGACCGGGCGCTTCTGGATGACCGCCTCGCCGCCCTGGATGGTCAGCGGCTCGTCGGCGAGCAAGGTCTCGGCGTTGTCTGCGTAGTAGTTCCAGATGTCGACGACGATGCCCATCTCCCCCTTGGCCTCGGGGAGCAGCTTGCCCATCTCGGTCGTGATGATCGCGGCCAGCTCGTCGGCCCGCTCCGCGAACAGCTGCGCGGCGCGCTTGACGACCGCGGCGCGCTCGACCGGGGGCCGCTCGCGCCACAATAGGTAGCCCTGGTGCGCGCGGTCGATCGCGTCGCGGACCTCGTCGTCGGTCGCCGTCGGGAACGTCTCGATGACCTCGCCGGTCGCGGGGTTGGTCACTGCATACATCTGTTCATCCTCTCCTTGGGTGCGGGTCGGCGTCGGTCGGTCAGATCAACTCGCGCTGCCGCAGGCTGCGCACCAGCGACCAGATGCCGAACTCCCAGCGGGGGCGGTCTCGGCCGTCGCCACCCGGTTGACCAGCGCACCGAGCTGCGGGGTCGCAATACGCACCACGTCGCCCAGCACGTGGGTGAAACCCGCGCCCGGCGCGTGCCGGTCCTGCGTCGGGCTGAACAGGGTGCCCGTGAACAGAACGAAACCGTCGGGGTACTGGTGGTGGTCGCCGATGGCGTGCTGGACGAGCTCCAGCGGGTCGCGGCTGATGTTCAGCATCGAGCTGACGCCGTTGAGCACGAAGCCGTCTGGCCCGTCCACCTCCAGGTTGACCTCCAGCTTCCGGACGTCGTCCATCCCGAAGCCGTCGTCGAACACCCGGATGAACGGGCCGAGCGCGCAGGAGGCGTTGTTGTCCTTCGCCTCGGTGAGCAGCAGCGCGCTGCGGCCCTCGAAGTCGCGCAGGTTGACGTCGTTGCCGAGGGTCGCGCCGACCGGAGTGCCGTCGGAGCGGACGGCCAGCGCGACCTCGGGCTCGGGGTTGTTCCAGACAGAGCGCGAGTGGACGCCGATCGTCTGGCCACTGCCCACCGCCGACAGCACGGGCGCCTTGGTGAAGATCTCCGGGTCGGGACCGATGCCCACCTCAAGGTACTGCGACCACAGGCCCTCGCGCTGCAGGATCTCCTTCACCTGGGCGGCCTGCGGCGACCCGGGCCGTACCGCGGAGATCGCCCCGCCGACGACCTCCGAGAGCTGGTCGCGGATCTCGGCGGCCTTCGACGGGTCACCTTTGGCCCGCTCCTCGATGACCCGCTCCAACATGCTCTCGACGAAGGTCACCCCCGCCGCCTTGATCACCTGCAGGTCCACCGGGGCGAGCAGGCGCGGCAGCGACCGGTCGTCCTCCGTCTCAATGGCCGCGACCAGCTGCTGCAGCGCCCAGCGGCGGGTGCCGCGCCGGGCTGCGGCGAGGACGTCGGTCAGGTCGCGACGCTCAAGCAGAGTGGAGACGGTGGGCTCGACGTGGCTTAGGTCGACGGCGTCGGTGCCGTCGACGACGACGACGCACGGCCCCTGGGTGTCGGGGTCGAACACCCGGCCCACCAGCGTGGCGGTCTCGGCGTCCACCGGGAGCAGGTCGTGCACGGACAGCATGGGTCCTCGTTTCGGTTCGGGAGGGCGAGAGGGCAGGAGGACGGGGTCAGGCGGGCAGCGGGGCGTCGGGCGTCGGCCGGCCGGGCTTTCCGCCCTCGTACCAGGCGAAGAACTCCCAGAACTCCCCGCAGGGGCCGGCGAAGTAGACGCACCGGGCGTTCCACGGGTAGTCGGCCGGCGGCCGGTAGAATTCGACGCCGCGGGCCGTCAGGCGCTCGTACATCTCGTCGATGTGCGCCGGGGAGTCGAGCTCGCAGGCGATCATCACGCCGTGGCCCTCGGGCTCGGTGACCTGGGCCGGCACTCCGGTGGTGTCGCGGATCAGCTGGGCGTCCCAGAGGGCCAGGACGACACCCGGCCCGGTGAAGTCGGCGAAGCCGGGCATCCGGGAGTCGAGCTCGAACCCGAGCTTGTCCATGTAGAACTGCACCGCCGTGTCTAGGTCGCGGGTGACCAGGCAGACGTCGGTGATGGTCGGTCGGCTCACGGAGCGGCTCCAATGCTCGGGTCCTGCACGGACCAGTCGTTCTCTCGGGGGAACTGCCACGGGGTGGGCAGGAGGTCGGCCGCGCGCACCTTGCGCACCGCGCCGCCGAGGTCGACGAGCACGTCGGCCGACCGGCCGTAGGTGCCCATGAGCTCGCGGCACACCCCGCACGGGTTGGTGACGACGACCCGGCCGGCGTCGTCCTTGCACACGGCGACGATCGTCGCGATGCCCTCGTCGCCGGCCATCTGCGCGTTGGCGATCGCCGATGACTCGGCGCACACGTTCACCCGGCGGGAGCCGATGTGCAGTCCCAGGTAGGTGCGCCCGCTCGCGCTGCGCAGTGCGGCGGCGACCTGGTGCCGCTCGGGATGGTGCGCCCGGGTCAGCAGCTCACGTGCCTGTTCGAACAGCGCCAGGTCGTCGGCGTCCAGTGACCGGTCGTCCAGCGACGGGTGGGCCATGCTCAGCTCTCCATGACGGGTGTGGCGATGCGCGTCGCGCCCTCGCGCGATGTCCGTGCCAGGACGATCAGCCCGATGAGCGCGACGATGTACGGGATCATCTGGGCGAACTGCGGCGGCATGACGTCCTCGTTGATCTGCACGCTCGCGGCGGAGGACAGGCCGAAGCCGACCGACATGACGGCCAACAGGCCGACCCGGCCGCGGCAGAAGATGACCGCGGCGAGGGCCACGAAGCCCAGGCCGCTGGTCATACCCTCGGTGAACAGGGTCAGCTGCCCCAGGCTCAACTGCAGGCCGGCCAGCCCGCAGAGGGCGAAGCACCAGGCCTGGGCGACGACGCGCATCCACGTCACGTTCCCGCCCGCGGTGGCCAGCGCGGCCGGGTGCTCGCCGGCGGCCTTCAGGTGCCGGACGACGACGGTGTGCCGCACGGCCAGGGCGAGCAGCAACACGAGCGTCCAGCTCAGGTACGTGAGCACGGTGTGCCCGGACAGGATGCCGCCGAGGACGGGCACGTCCTCGACACCGGGAATGTGCAGCTTCGGCAGCGGCGGGATGCCCGGGTCGCTGAGGGTGCCCTTGACCCCGTACATCGAGCGCAGCAGGTACACCGTGCCGCCCGCGCCGAGCACGTTGAGCACGATGCCGGCGACGAAGACGTTCACCCGCAGCACCGTGATCAGGTAGCCGAAGATCATCCCGCACAACAGGCCGAGCACCGCGACGACGGCGAGGGCGGCCAGCGACGAGCCGGTGAACAAGCCGACCACGACACCGAAGAACGCCCCGAAGATCATGATGCCCTCGAGGCCCACGTTGAGGTCGCGGGTCCAGGCCGTCGCCAGGCCGCCGAGGCCGGCCAGCAGGATCGGCGTGGTGAACCGCATGCCGGAGGCGAGGAACGCATCGAGCCAGTCCACGGTCAGCGCCCCTTCCACGTGGCCAGCCGCCGTTGGAGCGCGGCGAACTGGGAGAACACCCCAGCGCGGGCCGCAGCGGCGATGATGATCGCGGAGATGAGGATCAGCGAGAGCTCACTAGGCACGGTGCTCACCTGCTCCAGGCCCCGGGCGGCGGAGCGCATGACGCAGTAGAGGGTCACCCACACCACGGTGGCGACCGGGCGGGCCCGGCCGATTAGAGCCACGAGCACGGCGTCCCAGCCGATTCCCGAGCCGATCTCGGTCCAGAACCGCCCCTGGGAGGCGGCCACCAGCAGCCCGCCGGCGACGCCGCAGAGAGCGCCGCTGATCGCCATAGAGGCGATCCGGGACCGTCGCACGTCGATCCCGACCGCCGAGGCGAACGCCGGGCTCTCGCCCGTCATCCGCCACCGGTATCCAGTGACCGTACGCTCGCTCAGCCACCAGCCGAGCACGCAGATCGCCACCACGAGAAACACCGCCGCGCTCAGGCCGGTGCGCGGGAGGATCTCGCCGAACCGCGCCGTGTCGGCCACCTCGCGGGTGGTGCCGCTCTGCCGGGTCGGGTCGCGCAGCGGTCCGGTGGCCAGGTACGTGCAGAAGAGGATGATCACGTAGTTGGACAGCAGTGTGGAGAGCACCTCGTCCACGCCCCAGACGGCCCGCAGCCAGCCGAGACCGGCGGCGATGAGGCCACCGACGAGCGCGGACGCCAGGACCACGACCGCCAAGTGCGTCGGCGCGAACAGCGGGCCGATGTAGGCACCGGCCAGCGCGGCGCCCATCGCACCGCCGTATACCTGGCCCTCCGCGCCGATGTTGAACATGCCCGAGCGGAAGGCGATTGCGACGCCGATGGCGGCCACGTACAGGGGCAGCCCCCAGGCGAGCGTGCGGGCGATGCTGGTGCCGTCCCCGAGCGCGTACTCCAGCCCGGCCTGGATGGTCGGCAGCGGCGCGTAACCCTCCAACTGGATCAGCACCACCGCCGCGAGCAGCCCGGCGACCAGCACGAAGCCGGCCGAGGTCAGCCGGTCGCGCCACGAACCGAGGCGCAGCCATGGGCCGCGGCGCCCGGTGTCGCCGCGCTCCTCGGCGGGAGTCTGCACGGCGGTCATGCGGCGACTTCCCGCGGCCGCGCACCCATCATGTGCATCCCGAGCTCCTCCCGGCTCGTCCTCTGCGCCGGCTCGTCGGCCACCACACAGCCGCGGTACATCACCAGCACCCGGTCGGAGAGGCGCAGGATCTCGTCGAGGTCGGCGGAGATGAGCACGACCGCGCAACCGCGCCGGGTCGCCTCGACGATGCGGTCGTAGATGAACTCGATGGCCCCCAGGTCGACGCCCCGGGTCGGCTGGGCGAGGACCAGGCACCGGGGCTCGTCCTCGAGCTCCCGCGCGATCACGATCTTCTGCTGGTTGCCGCCGGAGAGCGTGGCGCAGTGCGCATCCAGGCTGCTCGTCTTCACGGCGTACTGCCCCACGACGGCGGCGGCCCACGCCTTCACCGCGCGGGTGAAGGCCGGGCCGAGGGCGCGCAGCGACCGCCGGCCGCGCAGCCGATTGGCCGCCAGCCCCTCCAGCACCGTGCCGTTGATCGGCAGCCCTTCGAGGTGGCGGTCCTCCGACACGTACGACAGTCCGGCGTTGCGGCGGTCGGCGACGGTCAGCCGGTCCAGCGAGTGGTCGGCCAGGGTGATCGAGCCACCGGCGGGGGCCACGGTGCCGATGAGCGCCTCAGCGAGCACCGACTGCCCGTTCCCCTCGACCCCGGCGATCCCGACGATCTCCCCCGCCCGCACGGTGAAGGAGACGTCGTCGAGCGCGGCGTCGTGCTCGGGCTTCGCCGTCGACAGCCCGCGCACGGACAGGACGACGTCGCCGGCGGCGACGTCCCGCTCCACCCGGCCGAGGTTGACGTTCCCGCGGCCGGTCATCGCAGCGACGACCTCGGCGGGCTCGGTCCGGTCGCTGGCGAAAGTCTGCACCGTGCGGCCGTTGCGCAGGACGGTGATCCGGTCGGCCACCGCCAGGACCTCGCGCAGCTTGTGCGAGATGAAGACGATCGACGCGCCGTCGTCGGCCAGCCGGCGCAGCAGCCGGAAGAGCTCGTCGGTCTCCTGCGGCGTGAGGACGGCGGTCGGCTCGTCGAGGATGATGATCCGCGCCCCGCGGTACAGCACCTTGACGATCTCCAGCTTCTGCTGGGTCGCGACGTTGAGCGTGCCGGTGACCGTGTCGGGGTCGAGATCGATGCCGAGTCGGGCCATCGGCTCGCGCACCCTGCGGTGGGCCGCGTCGTGGTCAAACAGCCGCCCCCGCCGCGGCTCCGCGCCGAGGGTCACGTTCTCCGCGACGGTGAAGCTCGGCACCAGCATGAAGTGCTGGTGCACCATGCCGATCCCGTGCTCGATCGAGTCCAGCGGCCGGCGAAACCGCACCGGTGCACCGTCGAGCCGGATCTGGCCGCCGTCGGGCTGGTACATCCCGTAAAGCACCCGCATCAGGGTGGTCTTGCCTGCCCCGTTCTCCCCGACCAGCGCGTGGATCTCCCCCGCGCGCAGGTCGAAGTACACCTCGGAGTTGGCCACCACCGGCCCGAACCTCTTGGTGATGTCCACCAGTTCGAGGATCGGGCCGGCGGCACCGGGAGCCTGATCAGGCACTGATCTGCAGCTCGCCGTCGACGATCTGCTGCTCGAGGGCCTCCAGGGCTGCGATCTGGTCCGGCGTCAGCAGGCTGTCGTCGTAGACCATGGCCCAGCCACCCTCGGCGAAGCCATAGTCGTGCTGCGAGCCCCGCTCGAGGTCGTCGTTCCGGTACTGGTCGGCGAGCTCCAGGATGACCGCGTCGACGCCCATCTCCAGGCTGCCCGGGACCTTCCCCGGGGCGAGATCGCTCTTGTCGGCCACCACGCCGATCGGCGCGACCGACTCACCGGAGCTGGCGGCGTCGAACGCACCCGCGCCGGAGAGCCCGGCGTAGGCGAAGACGGAGTACGCGCCCCGCTGCGCGAGCGCCAGGGTGATCTCCCGGCCCTTCGCGGGGTCGACGAACGAGCCCACGTACTGTGAGGCCACCGACTGCGCCGGGTCGACCTGGGCTACACCCTGGTCGTAGCCGGACTCGCAGTTCTCGACGACCGGCGCGTTCACGCCGCCGATGAAGCCGGCGACCGAGCTGCCCTGCGCGGAGTTCACCGTCGCGGCGAGCGCGCCGGCCATGAAGCAGCCCTCCGCGGTGCGGAACACGGCCGAGACGATGTTCGGGTCGTCGACGACGGCGTCGACGAACACGAACGTCGTGTCAGGGTTCTCCGCGGCCACCTTCGTCATCGCGTCGATCGCTTCGAACCCGAGCACGAAGACGAGGTCGTTGGCGTCCGCGGCATCCTGCAGCAGCGGCTCGAAGTTCTGCGCCTGGAGCTGGCCCTCGTAGGTGTTCACGACGGCGCCGTCGTCCTCGAGCGGCTGCTGCGCCCTACCGGCCTGGTCGAAGAAGTCGCCGTCACCGAAGGCGTTGTCGACGAAGATCCCCACCCGCAGGGCCCCGTCCTCGGCCGCATCGGCCGTCCGCGGCGCTTCCCCGCCGCAGGCGGCCAAGGCAGCGGTCAGCACGGCCGTTCCCGCGAGGCCCCACGTCCTGCGCATCCGCTGTGTCATCACCGGCTCCATGTCCCTTCACCTAGAGGTCAGGTCCGCGGGAAGGCCCGTCGCCCAACGCGGCGGGAAGGAAGATAGCAACATCATATGTTAGGATCAACACACCACGAACACCGGCGTCGAACGCCGCGGACGGAGAGGAATGCGGTGGGGGACGCAGCCGGCAAGCGCGTGGTGGTGACCGATCACACCTTCAAGAGCGTGACGGCCGAGGCGAAGGTGGCCCGCGACCACGGCGCCTCGTTCGCGTGCTTCTCCTGCTCGGGCGAGGCGGAGACCGCCGAGGCCGTCAACGGCGCCACCGTCGCCTTCGTGAACTTCGCCCCGATGACGCGATCCGTGCTCGCTCGCATGCGGCCGGGGTCGACCGTCATCCGCTACGGCATCGGCTACGACAACGTCGACGTGGCCAGCGCCACCGAGCTCGGCATCCGGGTGGCCAACGTGCCCGACTACGGCGTCGACACGGTGGCCGACCACGCGGTGGCCGGGCTGCTCGCGCTGGTCCGCCGGCTCCCCGACTACGACCGCCGGATCCGAGGCGAGGGCTGGGTGCGTCCCGCCGAGGTCGGCCCCGTCCGCGGGTTGCGGTCCACGGTGGTCGGCCTGGTCGGCCTGGGCCGCATCGCCCAGGCCGTGCACGCCCGGCTCGTGCCGTTCGGCTGCACTTTCGTGGGGCACGACCCGCACGCCCCGCAGGAAGACTTCGACCGGCTCGGCGTCGAGCGGGTCGCGCTGCCGCAGCTGGCCCGGCGCGCCCACGCGGTGAGCCTGCACGCGCCGAGCACGCCGGAGACGCGACGAATGGTCGACGCCGGCTTCCTGGCCGCGTTGCCGACAGGGGCGGTGCTGGTCAACACCTCCCGAGGGTCACTGGTGGACGAGGCGGCGCTCGCCGAGGCGGTCGCCCGGGGCCACCTGGCCGGCGCGGCCCTGGACGTCTTCGAGAGCGAACCGCTGGCCGCCGACTCACCGCTGCGCGTCCAGCCCGCGATCCTGCTAAGCCCGCACGCCGCGTTCTACGACGAGGACTCCCTCGCCCGGCTCCAGCAGCTGGCCAGCGAGGAAGCCGGGCGGGCGCTGCGCGGGGAGGAACTGCGATGCTCGGTCGCCTGATCGCCCGGCCGCCGCGCCCGGCGACGGAAGGAGCAGGGCTGTGACCTCGACCGGAGAGGGCGTGAGCGCGATTCCGCCGGTGTTCACCGTGGTCCCCGCCAAGCGGCAGCGCCTGTCGGAGGACGTGGCCGAGCAGATCACCCGGTACGTCATCGCCCACGGCCTGCAGCCCGGCGACCGGCTGCCGACCGAGCCGGAGCTGGTCGAGCAGTACGAGGTCAGCCGGACGGTCGTGCGGGAGGCGGGCCGGCTGCTCGTGGAGCGCGGGCTGGTGGACATCCGGCCCGGCCGCGGGATGGTGGTGGCCGACTTCGACGGCTCCAGCATCGCGCGGCAGTACGGGTTGCTGCTGGAGCTGAAGCAAGGCAGCTTCCGCCAGCTCATGGAGATGCGGCTGGTGCTGGAGGTGGGGGTCGCGGAGTACGCCGCGCAGCGCCGGACCTCGAAGGACTTGGAACGCATCCAGGCCGCCCTGGACTCCTTTGCCACAACCGACGAGCACGACTCCTCGCTCGAGGCGGACCTGGAGTTCCACACCGCCATCGCGCACGCCTCGCACAACCCGTTCTTCAGCCACGTGGTGGTGCCGGTCAACGACTATCTCCGCCGGGCCTACCAGCCCAGCCTCGGGTACGAGGCGGCCCGGCCGCAGACGCTGGCCGAGCACGAGCAGATCGCTCAGGCCATCGACTCCGGTGACGCTGCCCGCGCCGGCGAGCTGATGCGCCGGCACCTCGGCCGGATCCTCGCCGGCAGCGAGGAGCTGGTGCAGGACGCGGACGCCGCGCCGGTCGACTGAGTCCCTGACCCCTTAGCCAGTCGAGCAGGAGTATCATGACCGACCCCGCCCCCGACCTTGATGCGCTCGCCGTCTCCCCGTCGGCCTTCCGGCTCGACGGCCGGCACGTCGTGGTCACCGGCGGCGGCCGCGGGATCGGCCAAGGCATCGCCGTCTCCGCCGCCCGGGCGGCGCCCACGTGACCGTCGTCGCCCGCTCGACCGAGCAGCTCGACCGGACGGCGACCCTCGTCGAGCAGGCCGGCGGGTCCTGCACGACGTACCCGGCCGACCTCGCCGACATCGCGGCGATCCCCGGGCACGCGGACACCATAGGTGCGCAGCGGCCCGTCGACGGCGTCGTGCACGCCGCGGGCGTGCAGCGCCGCAGGGCCGCCGTCGACATCACCGTCGAGGACTGGCGCTTCGTCCAGACGCTCAACGTCGAGGCGCCGTTCTTCCTCAGCACGGCGATCGCCCGCCGTCAGCTCGCCGACGGCCGCCCTGGCTCGCACGTCTTCATCGGCTCGCTGAACTCCACGATCGGGCTGCCCCGGATCGCCCCCTACGTCGCGTCGAAGACCGCAGTCCTGGGCCTGGCCCGCTCGCTGTCGACCGAGTGGGCCTCGGCGGCCTGCGCGCCAACGTGATCGGCCCCGGCTACTTCCACACCGAGCTGACCGCCGACCTGCTGGCAAACCCGGACGACGAGCGGCGCATCCTGGGCCGCATCCCGATGGGCCGGCTCGGCAGCATGGCCGACCTGGGCGGCGCCGCCGTTTTCCTGCTCTCCGACGCCTCCGTCTACCTGAGCGGCCAGCTGATCAACATCGACGGCGGTTGGCTGGCCTCCTGAGTCCCGCCCGACCACCACCCGAGGAGTACTCGCGCATGACCATCTTCGGAGCATCGATCATCGCCGGCCGGCAGTTCCGCGGCGGCCACGGATCGGTCCGCGCCGTCGACCCGGCCACCGGTGAGCAGCTGGAGCCGGAGTTCTGCTTCGCGGGCCCGGAGGAGATCGAGCAGGCGACGGCCGCGGCGACCGAGGCCTTCGACGCCTACCGCGCCACGACACCGGAGGAGCGAGCGCGCTTCCTGGAGCGGATCGCCGACAACCTGGTCGAGATCAAGGACGAGATCGTGGCACGGTCGCACCGCGAGTCGGGGCTGCCGGTCGGTCGTCTGACCGGCGAGCACGACCGCACCACCAACCAGCTGCGGCTGTTCGCCCGCGAACTGCGGCTCGGCGCGCACCTGGAGGTGCGCATCGACGAGGCGCAGCCGCAGCGGCAGCCGGCGCCCGCGCCGGACCTGCGGCAGCGCCAGATCCCACTGGGCCCGGTGCTGGTGTTCGGGGCCAGCAACTTCCCGCTGGCGTTCTCCACCGCCGGCGGGGACACGGCGTCCGCGCTCGCCGCGGGTTGCCCGGTGATCGTCAAGGGGCACAACTCGCACGCAGGCACAGCCGAGCTCGCCGGGCAGGCCATCGCGCGCGCCGTCTCGGACCAGGGTCTGCCGCCCGGGGTGTTCTCTCTTCTCTTCGGCCCCGGGACGACGATCGGCCAGCAGCTCGCCGCGCACCCGGCCGTCGCGGCGATCGCGTTCACCGGATCGCGGGCCGGCGGCACCGCCCTGATGCGTACCGCGGCGGACCGGGCGGTGCCGATTCCGGTCTACGCGGAGATGTCCAGCATCAACCCCGTCGTGCTGCTGCCCGGTGCACTGGCGACCGGCTCCGAGGAGCTCGCCGCAGGCCTCGCCGGTTCGTTGACCCTCGGTTCCGGCCAGTTCTGCACCAACCCCGGCCTGGTGCTGCTGCCGCGGGACGCGGCGCGGTTCACCGAGGCGCTCGCCGCGTCGCTGGCGGAGTCCGCGGGGCAGACCATGCTCTCGGCCGGCATCTGCCGCGCCTACAGCGAGGGCCTGCAGCGACTGGAGACGTCCGGCGCCGAACGGGTGGCCGCCGGGCGTCCCGGCCCCGGCGAGAACGCCCCTGCACCGGCGCTCTTCCGGACGACCGCGGCGCACCTGCGGGCCACGCCCGATCTGCAGGACGAGGTGTTCGGCGCGGCAGGCCTTTTGGTCACCTACGACGACCAGAAGGACCTGGAGGGCACGCTCGAAGTGCTGCAGGGCCAGCTGACCATCTCGGTGCACGCCACCGAGGCCGACCACGACACGGTGCGCACCGTCCTCCCAGTGCTTGAGCGGAAAGCCGGCCGGCTGATCGTCAACGGCTGGCCCACCGGCGTCGAGGTGAACCACGCGATGGTGCACGGAGGCCCGTTCCCGGCCACCTCGGACAGCCGGACGAC
Source organism: Blastococcus sp. PRF04-17 (assembly GCF_023016265.1). Classification (GTDB taxonomy): domain Bacteria; phylum Actinomycetota; class Actinomycetes; order Mycobacteriales; family Geodermatophilaceae; genus Blastococcus_B. The sequence goes on from NZ_CP095412.1 coordinate 1,676,236, forward strand.
GTCGGTCGGCACGCTGGCGATCCAGCGATTCCAGCGGCCGGTCAGCTACCAGGGGTTTCCTCCCGACCTGCTCCCGCCGCCGGTGCACCCGGATAACGCCTGGACGCTGCCGCGCCGGTTGAACGGCACGCCGGCGCCAGGCAAGCCGTGAGCGGCTTGCGCAGCTTTCTGCCGCCAAGCTCCAGCGAAGGCGGCCGCGACCTGCAGCACCGACGGCCGCTGGCAGACCGAGGACAGCGAGGAGCCGCTCCTCCGGCTGGCCGTCTGGCGCTAAGGCACGTGAAAGGCACGGCGTCCACGTGACTTGACGCTGAGCTGCGGAGAAGGGTGTCAGAGGCGCCAGCCTTCAAAGCTGGCCATGCGGGTTCGATTCCCGTCACCCGCTCCATCGACCGAGAGCCCGAAGGTCGGCCCGTCACTCGATAGCGTGGGCTTCGCGGCATGGTTGTGAGCCGTGCTGTCCTGCCCCTGACGCGTGCCCCTCCTCAGCGCCAGCAGTACTCGGTCTCCGGACGCCCAGCTCCGCCGTAGCGCTGTGCGCGAGCAGCGACCCCCGTGTCGGCGAGGTACTCCAGGTACCGCCGGGCAGTGATCCTGGAGGCACCGATCTGCCCCGCAACTTCTGCCGCGGAGCGTCCCTCGGCGCCGCGGAGCGCGGCCACCACCGCGTCGAGGGTCTGTCGGTGCATCCCCTTCGGCAGCGGGGCCGGTCTCGCGGGGCGCGCCCCCTGGAGCGCTCGGTCGACGTCCTCCTGACCGACGGCGTCGCCCTCGGTCCGCAGTCGCTCGCGGTAGTCGGCGTACGCGGTGAGCCGGTCGCGCAGCGCTGCGTAGGTGAACGGCTTGAGCAGGTAACCGACGACGCCGTGCGCAGCGGCGGCGCGCACGGTGGCCAACTCGCGCGCCGAGGTGACGGCGAGAACGTCGACGTCCACGCGGCCTGCTCGGATCCGCCGGCACAGCTCGATGCCGTGCGTGTCCGGCAGGTTCATGTCCAGCAGCACCAGGTCGACCGGGGTGCGGGCGAGCGCGTCCACGGCCGTCGCTCCGGTGCCGCCACCGCCACGGTGGCGAAGCCGGGGGTCGATCGACGTAGGCGCGGTGCGCCTCGGCCGCCACTGGCTCGTCCTCGACGACCAGCACCCGGATGACGGTCCTGCCGGTCACGGGGCGACGTCCAACGGCGCGCGCACCGGCAACGAGACGGAGAACGGCGCGCCGGGTCCGTGCCGCACGTCGATCGAACCAGCATTGCGACGGACCGCCTGCGCGACCAGCGCCAGCCCCAGGCCCCGGCCGGGTGTCCCCTTCGTCGACCAGCCTCGCTCGAACAGGTGCGGGATCTGCCCCTCGGTGATGCCGGAGCCGGAGTCCTCGACGGTGATCTCCAGCCGGCCCTCCTCCACCCATGCGGCGAAGTGCACCTCCCGAGGCGGCTCACCGGTCAGCGCCGCGTCGATCGCGTTGTCCAGCAGGTTGCCCACGATCGTCACGAGGTCCCCGCTCGGGATGCCTGTCGTGCCGACGGCGGTGCCCGGATCGATGTCGAGCCGCACGCCGCGCTCGTGCGCGGTGGCGGTCTTGCCGAGGAGCAACGCCGCCAGCACCGGCTCCTCCACCGCGTCGACCACGCGGTCGGTCAGCCGTTGGGACGTCGCCAGCTCGGCGGTCGCGAATTCGACGGCGTCCTGCCCGCGGCCCAGCTCGATCAGCGACACGGTGGTGTGCAGCCGGTTGGCGGCCTCGTGCGACTGAGCCCGCAGCGACTCCGCGAAGGCGCGGACGCTGTCCAGCTCGCCGGTCAGCGCCTGCAACTCCGTGTGGTCGCGGAGGGTGACCACCGTGCCGTCCGAGCCGCCGGGCGCACCCGTCGGCGCCTGGTTGACCACCAGCACCCGGCCACCGCTCACGTGCACCTCGTCGACGGTGCGGCCCTGACCGGCCAGCGTCTCGGCCAGGTCGCGGGACAGGCCCAGGTCGGTGACGTGCCGGCCGTTCGCCTCGGCGTCGATGCCCAGCAGACGGCGGGCCTCGTCGTTGACCAGCTGCAGCCGCCGGTCGCCGTCCAGCAGGAGAAGGCCCTCCCGCACGGAGTGCAGCACGGCGTTGTGATAATCGAGCATCCGCTTGAGCGCTGCGGCGTCCAGGCCACCGGTCTGCCGCCGCAGCCGCCGGCTGATGAGCCAGCTGCCCGCCGTCCCGACGGCGAGCGTCAGCAGCCCGGTTCCGATGATCCCGGGCAGCGCCCGGGCCAGGTCGGCACCGATGGCATCCAGGGTGATGCCGGCCGACACGAGGGCGACGACCCGGCCATCGCTGTCGACGATCGGCCCTGTGGCGCGGACGGATGGCCCGAGCGTGCCCGTATATGTCTCGGTGAACGTGCGTCCCTCCAGCGCCAGCTCGATCGTGCCCCGGAACGGCTGGCCGATCTGCGCCGGGTCGGGATGGGTGAACCGGGTCCGGTCAGGGGCGAACACCGTGATGAAGGAGAGGTCGGTGTCGGAGCGCACGGTCTCCACGTAGGGCTGCAGGACGGCCGTGGGATCCGGGCCGGTGACCGCTTCGACGACGAAGGGCGCGTCGGCGATGGCTTCCACGACCGCCGTCGTCTCGACCTCGGCGTGCCGCTGCACCGTCCGGCGGGCGTCGAGGTAGGCGATAACTGACGCCGCGACGACGACCACCGCTACCACCAGCGCCTGCAGGACCAGGAGCTGACGCGCCAGGCTCACGCCACCGGAGCGGCGTCCCGCGTGAACACCCGGGTCTCCCACGGGAGGAAGTGTGCCGCGCCCAAGCGTGACGGGGGCCACTTACGAAATGAACGAATCGGTGACCGGTCTCCTGGCCAGGCCCACTGTGGGACATCGCACACCCCCACCCGGCCCCCGGGCGGGAGCAACTCCACACTCCACAGGAGAAGGAATGGCCCCGAACACCGTGTCAGCTCCCCCGCCGAGCCGCAGGCGGCGGGACCGCACCCACTGGCTGTACCTCGCCGTCATCGCGGCCGTCGTCCTGGGCGTCGCCGTCGGCTTCGCGTTCCCAGAGTTCGCGACCAGCCTCAAGTGGCTCGGCACCGCCTTCGTCGGCCTCATAAAGATGCTGATCGCGCCGGTCATCTTCTGCACGATCGTGCTGGGAATCGGCTCGATCCGGCAGGCGGCGAAGGTCGGCCGGGTCGGCGGCCTCGCGCTCGGCTACTTCCTGGCCATGTCCACGGTCGCGCTGACCATCGGACTGCTCGTGGGCAACGTCCTGAAGCCCGGTGACGGCCTGCAACTGTCCGAGGCACTCCGCGGCCAGGGCGCCGACCTGGCAGCGACGGCACACGAGAGCGGCGGGACGACGGACTTCGTGCTCGGGCTGGTGCCGACCACGCTGGTGTCATCGCTCACCGCCGGCTCGGTGCTGCAGGCGCTGCTGGTCGCCCTGCTCGTCGGCTTCGCGCTGCAGGCGATGGGCCGCTCCGGTGAGCCGATCCTCCGCGGCATCGGACACCTCCAGAAGCTGGTCTTCCGGATCCTCGCGATGATCATGTGGGTGGCACCGATCGGCGCATTCGGCGCGATCGCCGCCGTCGTCGGCGAGACCGGCCTGGACGCCCTGAAGAGCCTCGCCGTGATCATGATCGGGTTTTACGCGACCTGTGCGCTGTTCGTCTTCGTCGTGCTGGGCTCGCTGCTGCGACTGGTTGCCGGGGTCAACATCTTCAAGCTGCTGAAGTACCTGGCCCGCGAGTTCCTGCTGATCGTCTCGACCTCGTCGTCCGAGACGGCTCTGCCGCGGTTGATCGCCAAGATGGAGCACGCCGGTGTGAGCCGGCCGGTGGCCGGCATCGTCGTCCCGACCGGGTACTCGTTCAACCTCGACGGCACCGCCATCTACCTGACGATGGCCTCGCTGTTCATCGCCGAGGCGCTGGGGACCCCGATGTCGCTCGGCGAGCAGATCGGGCTGCTGCTCTTCATGATCATCGCCTCGAAGGGGGCAGCCGGGGTGACCGGTGCCGGCCTGGCCACGCTGGCCGGCGGCCTGTCGGCCCACCGCCCCGACCTGCTCGACGGGGTGGGGCTCATCGTCGGCATCGACCGGTTCATGTCCGAGGCCCGCGCGGTGACCAACTTCGCCGGCAACGCTGCCGCCGCGCTGCTGGTCGCCACCTGGACCAAGGAGCTCGACCGCACCCAACTGTCGGCAGCCCTGTCCAGTGAGAGCCCGTTCGACGAGGCCACCATGCTCGACGACGAGAACCACGGCGCCCGGGAGACATACCCGTCCACAGGAGACGGCGCGGCGCCGTTCGAGAAGCGGGAGTTGGCAGGGGTTCGCTGAGCAAGTGACCACCCGTGATGCCCGGCGCCTCAGGTCGAGGTGCCGGGCATCACCGACTCTTGCTCGGTCGCGCGAGGGACGTACTTCCGTGATCACGACCCACTGCCGCCTGACAAGAGCCCCGACCACAGCCAGGAGAACAGGGGGTCTCCGCGTGTATCCGGTCCAGGCATGTGGAAGGCACAGCGTCCGCCTGATCTTGCGCCGACCAGCCAGGATGGTGCTCCGAGCCCCAAGCTTCCAAGCTGGCCATGCCGGTTCGATCCCGGTCACCCGCTCCATGTCTTGACCAGGTGACGTCCCCAGCGGGCCAGGAGCCGAGCACGCGATCAGCGGCTGAGCAGCGACTCGGGACCGCTCGTCAGTTCGCACAGATGACCGAGAGGTGCGGTGCACAACCGGTCTGCCAGCCGGCGCCCGCGAAGGCATGCCGGGTGTCACCCGCGTTCTGGGCGAAGTGTCGCCAGCCATCTTGGTGGGCGACGATCACGTGCTGGGCGTCGAGGATCTCCGCTGCGGCGACGGCTCGCTCCGATGTCAGACTGAGGGGACGCCCATCGAACTTGGACGGAACCGAGGCGGCTCCCGCGAAGAGGACCGCGCAGTCCATCGGTCCGAACCGGTTATAGATATCCCGAACGAGTGCCAACGAGGCGTTGTCACCGCTGACGTATGTCTTCGGGGAGCCAGGTGCCTCGATCACGAATCCGGTCACCTCACAGTTGACGAACCCCTCGTCGTTGAGCTCTCCGTCGGCAGGGCCGTGGCGTGCCGGAACGGCAGTGATGGTCATTCCGTGCAGGTCCCAGGTCTCCCACACGCCCCTGCCTTGCACAGGAGGACCGAGCCGGGTAGCGGCGGTGGTGGGGGCGAGCACGATGGGAGCCGATAGCGCGAATTCCCGACCTGACTCGTCGAAGTTGTCCGGATGGAGATCGTGGCTGAGCAGCACGGCATCGACGTCTCCGACCACGCCGATCTCGACGGCCGGGCCCTCGGTCTTGACCAGATAGCCGTAGTCGTGCGGCGGATCGAATGTGGGATCGCACAGTAGCCGTCGCCCTGCCACGTCGATAACGGTGGTGGGGCCGCCCGTCACAGTGACGGCGAACTGTCTGCGGTCCGGGGTCAGACGAGCCCCGCTGGAGGCTCCACACGTCCACACGATCGGATCCATTCGGTCAGAGCGGCAGAGAGAGAGCGCGAGTGCTGACGACTGGCCCGCGCTGGCGGGCGGGTTGCTCCGGCCCATGGCTGCGGGAGCGGGTCGTGGGGACCGCAGCGGTCCCCACGACCCGCTCCTGGATGGCCGGAGCCGCTCAGATGTGCTCCAGGTCGAGGTGTCGCCGGTCACGAGCCGCGAATCCACCGACCAGGAGGAACACGCCGCCGACTGCCGTGATGACCACGGGGGTGTAGTCGTAGTCCATGAACGTGCCCATGCCGACCATGTAGTAGGCGTAGAAGGCCGGGATGAGGCTGGGCAGGCTGTAGGCCACCCCGTAGCCCGATGCCCGAACGTTCGTTGGGAAGAGTTCCATGAGGAACGCCGTGATCATCGCCCAGATCGTCAACCCGGGAACGATCGCGACGATCGAGAACAGGATCATCGCGACGTTGTCGCTGTTGGCCACGGCGAGCCCCATGGCGGTCGCGGCGACCACGGTGCAGGCCAGGCCGATAGCCATGATCATCTGACGCCGCCCGTAACGCTGCCCCGCCGCTCCCACGACCGGGAACAGCGCCGCCCCGACTACTGCGGAGATGAGGATGACCGTGTTGATTCGGGTATCGGTCACTCCTAGGGCCCGGAAGTGGCCGGCGAAGACACCAATGGTGCCGTTGAGCGTCAGCCACGCCCCAGTGCCGACGAGGAACGCGATGCCGAAGGACTTGGCGTTGCTCCCGGAGAACAGTGTCCTGAGCGGGTTGCCGGTGTTCTTCGGCATCTTGGTCCAGATCTCCGACTCCGGCACCGAGGTGAGGTAGTAGAAGAACAGCGAGGAGCAGAAGATGAACCCGACGACGAAGGGGATGCGCCAGCCCCAGACGGCGTAGGCGGAGTCAGGGCCCCCGGCAGGAAAAGCGGCCAAGGTGAGCAGGGTGACGACGGTGATGAAGCCGAGCGCGAGGGGATACCCCATGTTGATCATCGACCCGGCGACACCGCGCTTGTGGCGGGGCGTGTACTCCATAGCCAGCGGGTTGGCGGCGGTGTACTCACCACCGAGGAAGATTCCGTCAAGCAGGCGGAGTGCGATCAGGAGCACGAGCGCCCAAATGCCGATGACGGCGTAGCCGGGGAGCATCGCCATCAGTCCGGTACACACTGCGGAGCCACCGGCTGCGATCAGGGTCGTCTTGCGACGTCCGACCTTGTCGCCCAGAGGCCCGAAGATCAAGGAACCGAGGGGGCGGCCGATGATCGAGGCGACGAAGATCAGCGCTCCGTACACGGCCATGTCAACTGTGGTGGCCCCGGTGGCAGTGAAGTAGGCGATCGCCGGCGCGAGGACGATGACCGGCAGGTAGACGTCGTACATGTCGACGAAGAAGCCGAACATCGCCGCACCGAGCGCGCGACGTCCCTTGGCCCGGAACTCCGGCGTGTCCTCGACTGTTGACGCAGCTACCGGCCGGTCGACGTTCGCAAGCGCCGTGGATCCGGTCTCACTCATGGGACATCTCCTCGGTTGAGAGGGTGCGAGGGCTGCGGTTGTCGTTGCTGGTGCTCACCGGCACATGGCGAGACTTGTTCACGCCGAACGAGAAGACGTCCATCCGCTGGTAGGTGCCAGTGACGTCGTGGGCCTGCTTGGGCACTATCCGGTCACGAGGATTGATGTCGGCGTAGAGGATGCCTTCGTCGGCAATGAGTGGTCCGGCGAGGTACTGGCCGGAGGGGCCGAGGATCATGGAGGCCGTCGGCTTCCCTCTCAGCAACTTGACGATGCCCTCGTCTCCACGGGCGACGAGATCGACGGCGTGGTCGTCGAGGGCCGTGGAGGCGACGATGTTGAACACCTTGCCCTCGAAGGAGTGCGCCGCGCTGCGAAGCCGGATGCTCTCGGCCAGGTCGTACTCGTCCCGGCTGTCACTGCGGTCGAAGGGCCACGCAGGCGGATAGGCCGAGATGTGGACTTCTTCGCCTTGCGCCATGAGGGCATACCGGGCCAACGGATTGGTGTTCTCTCCGCACAGCAGCATGCCGAGCCGGGTGCCCGCCACCTCGACGGTCCCGAGGTCATGACCGTCCCCGTGGGACCACACCAGACGCTCGGCCCACGTGGCAACGAGCTTGCGACGGTGATTCAACAACGTGCCGTCGGGCCCGAAGATCAGGTTCGAGTTCCACACAGTGCCGACGCTGACGGGGCTGACCTCGTTGATTCCGACCGAGAGCACGACCTCATGCGACCGGGCGATCGAGGCCAGACGGCGCACTTCGGGACCAGGAACCTCGATGGCCGATTCCACCAGCTGGATCTGGAAGTCGTGCTGATCCACCGGAGGCAGCACGTTCGCCCAGATGGGGAAGCCGGATAGGAACGATTCGCCGAAGGCGACGATCTGGGCGCCCTCGGAAGCAGCCTCCCTGACCAGGCCCTCGAGCTTGGCAAGGGTCGTGTCGGTGTCGAACAGGGCCGGGGCTGCCTGAACGGCTGCGACCCGCAGTGGCGAGAATCGATTGACCGGCGTTGCTGACGCCATGGTTCCTCCTTGTCGAAGCTCCACGGGGCGGGAGTATGTCGCCGATTCTCGACAACATGCGGTCGTACCGTCGTGAAGCGCCGGGGACACTAAGAGCGCTAACCAGGCCCGTCAAGGGATTGACATTCACCCTCTTCGGGGCGAGTGTGTCGTCCGATCTCGACAATAGGAGCGCTGATGTGGCAGGAGCTCGTCGATGCCGGACTGGAGCCGAAGGAGGCGCGGTTCTACCTCGCCGTCCTGGACATGGAGCGCTGCACTGTCGCCGAAGCGGCCGATCGGGCCGAGGTCAGTCGAACCAACGCCTACGACATCACCAAGCGGCTGGTGCACCGGCGACTCATCTGCATCACCGAGACCGGACCTACCGGAAAACCCGCGGGACGGGGGCGTGCGGTGCTCACCGCGAACGACCCCGGGCATCTCCTCGACGATCTGGTGGAACGCAAGGCACTTCTCGACGGATTGGTGCCCAAGCTTCGCGCCATGCGGGGCAAGGGCGGCAGCAGGCCCAGGGTGCGCTATCTCGAGGGCGCCAGCGGGATTCGGAGCGCACTCTTCGAGACCTTGGAGTGGCCCTCGCCATTGCGCGGAATTCTGTCCATGAAAGATCTGTGGTCGGTTCCGGGTCGGGATGCGATGGAGGAATACATCCAAGGGCGACGCGACCGCGAGCTTTGGCTGCATGTGGTCCGCTCACCTGAGCGCGACTTCGCCCGTGGCTGGCCCAGCAGCAACGCCGACTACCGCCGATCGAGATATGCGCCACCGGACTACGTCTTCACCATGACGACCATAATCGGCGCGAACGAGGTGGCGGTGATGTCCTCACGCCGAGAGAACTTTGCGATGATGATCGAGAGCGCCGAATACGCACACATGCAAGCCAGCCTCTTCGAGGTTCTCTGGTTGGCTAGCAGCACCGATCCCAGCGATTGATCGCCTGGTCGCCCTTGGCCGCTGGGCCTCGACCGTCAACGTACGGCGGCCGAGGCCCTGCCACGCCCGGGCGCCCACAGTCGTCAGGCCTTGTCGCGTGGGAACCCGCTGAGGATCGCTATCATCCTCATGCACTCAGTGGCGTCCACCAAGGTGGTGTGCGACGGCCCCTCGATGCAGGTGGCGAAGCAGATCAGGTCGAGCAGAGTGGACCGTCAGCCGAAGGTCAGTCCGTACTTGTCGATGATGGGCACGGTGGCTTCGAAATCTTTCTCGCATCCGTAGGGTGCGATGACGGGGCCGAGGTCGAAGTCGTCCGGTGCGCTGTCGATGATGCGGAACCCCTCCTCCAGCCCACCGGGCGAGATCGGCTCCAGCAGGCGGGCACTTTCGTCGGCGGCGTTGAAGAACGTGTGCCACTCGCCGCGCGGTTTGAAGACCAGGTCGCCGACCTCGGCGACGAGTTTCTCGCCGTCGGCGACGAACCAGACCCGACCTTCCAGGACGAAACTGAACTCGTCCTCCTTGGTGTGCTGCTGCAAGGGAGCCGCGATGGCCCGCGGCGCCAGCAGTGTTCCACGACCGCCAGGTGTCCGCCCCAGTCCTTGGAGTCGATCAGGAATCGGTCCCGACATCCTGATGGCGCACCGAGGATCTCGCCCGCGCCGGCGCGAATGACCCTTGCCTTCATGAGCCGAGCGTCCTGCGCGACGCACCCTCACGCCATTGCACAAACCTGGTACGCCGTCCCGCGGGTCTGGTAGGCCGTCGACATGACCGATGTCGCGCGGGTGATCGACAAGTTGGATTCCGTCGCCGGCTCGGGCCTCGACCTGGTCACCCTCCGGCGGGAGGCGGAGCCTTTGCTGGCCGAGGCCGTTCCACACTTTGCGGCCGCGTGCTTCTTCACCGTCGATCCCTCGTCGCTGCTCACGACCAGTCACTTCCAAGCGGGGCTGCCCGAGATCCCGGCCGAGTGGCTGGGCAGGGAGTACGCCGAGGGCGACTACAACTCCATACGGGAGGTGCTGCGGTCAGCGACCGGCGTGGGCACGTTGCACGACGCGACCGGGAGTGCGGCCGGAGCTGTCCCGCAAGTTCCACGACGAGATGCGGCCCTTCGGTTGCGACCAGGAGCTGCTCGTCGCGCTGCGCACCCGAGACGGAGGGGCCTGGGGCCTCGTCGGGCTGTACCGCGAGACGGGTAGACCGGACTTCTCCGCCCAGGACATCGCGTTGGCGCGGCGAGTTGCGCCTGGACTCGCCGCCGGCGCCCGGCACGCCCTGCTACTCGGGCAGGCCCGAGAGCCCGACCTACCGCAGGCACCAGGCCTGGTCGTCCTCGACGAGCGGCTCGCCGTCGACTCGGCGACCCCCACAGCGTCCCGTGGCTGGCCGACTTGGGCGGCACCCTCGAGCGCCCCCCGCGAGTGTTCTCACCGTCGCGGGCCACGTGCTGAGCGGTGGCGGCGGCCCAGTCGAGTCCCGAGTGCGTGCCGACAGCGGGCAATGGATCGTCCTGCACGGCGCCCTCCTCGCCCGCCGAGGCGGACAGCGTCAGGCGTCGGTCGTCCTCGAAGCCGCGCACCCCACGCACCTCACCTTGCTCCTCATGCGGGCTTACGGGCTGACCTCGCGCGAACAGGACGTGACCCGCCAGGTGCTCCGCGGGCGATCGACGAAGTCGATCTCCCGTGAGCTGTCCATCACGGGCGGCACGGTCCAGGCACACGTACGCAACATCTTCGAGAGGACCGGCGTCCGGAGCCGACATGAGCTGGTCGCGGTCGCCTTCCGTCGCCATTACGAGCCCCGGATCCGGGACAACGAGCGCCGGACGAGATCCGGCCTTCCCTCACGACACGGGCCCGGGCCGGCTGACCATGCTGTCGGGGCGGGCCGCCGGCCCTGAGAGCACGTGACGGGGCCACCGCTGCCCCGTAGGTGGGGACCAGCCGGAGCCGGGCCGTCGTGCGTCGTGCGCGTCAGCGATGGAGCGCCTACCCCGCAGGCGAACGGTCCCGGTGAACCGCCGACCCGGCGACCGAGGTGGTGCCGGGTGCGGTGGACGGGGGAGTTCCCGTGGCGCGAACATGCGGACGTCGGTCGGGTCCCAGACGACCTTCGTGGCATGATTGTGGCATGAGTCGAACACGGATCAGCACGACCGTCGATGACGATCTCCTTCAGGCGGCTCGACGGCTGCGATCGGGTGACACCGATGCCGCCATGATCGATGAGGCGCTTCGCGCGCTGGTGGCGCGCCACCGTTCAGTCGAAGTCGACGCGAGTTACGCCGCGTACGACGAACACCCGCTCGACGAGCCGGATGAGTGGGGTGACTTGGCGTCGTTTAGGGAAGCCGCCGGACGGTCGTGACGACGCTGCCCTCGCGCGGTGAGGTCTGGTGGTGCGAGTTGCCCGAAATAGGGCGCCGCCCGGTCGTCGTCCTCTCGCGTGACGCCGTCATCCCGCGCCATCGGCGCGCACTCGTCGCGCCATGCACCACCACCATCCGCGGCCTCGTCAGCGAAGTCGGCCTCGAGCCCGGTGAGGACCCGGTACCCCGCCGCTGCGTGGTCAACATGGACTCGATCGAGAGCGTCTCTATTGCGGTCCTCGTCGAGCGGCTCGGCCGGTTGGCCGACACGCGCATGCGGCAGATCTGCGTAGCCCTCGCCGTCGCGGTCGACTGCGCGGACTGATGCTGTCACGGTGGAGTGACCTACCTGGAGATCGTGGAGGACGCCGCACATGGCATCGGCCGCCGGTCCATCGGGCAAGCATGTTCCGGCACAGCGCGGTGAGGTGCTCGCCGTCCTCCGATCGCCCAAACGTGACGCTGAGGCACACAGAAGGCACGACCCCGGGCCGGTAGCCGTCTGACCAGCAGATCAGTGGGTCCAGAGCCATAGCCTTCCGAGCTGGCCATGCCGGTTCGATCCCGGTCACCGCTCCACGTCCTGACCAGCTCACTGAGGCTGGCAACGGCCTCACTGGAGCTTGGCGTGCGAAGTCAGTCGGCTTGTCGGTGCCCGTGCAGCAAGCTGATCCCGGCCCACACGAACCAGGCGATGAATCCCAGCCCGAAGATGGCTCCGGCATAGTCAACTGCCTGCGGCACGAGGGTCCACGCGCCGGCCAGCCCCACCGCGATGCCCAGCGCGCCGAGGTAGCGGCTCAGTGCCCCGGTCCGCATACCGGCGAAACTGACCAGGAATACCCAGGCAGCGCCGACGATCTCGATGCCGCCGCCCAGCGCGTCTTGCACCACGCTGACCGACGACCATGTCGACACGGCGGTGACAGGGTCGGCCGCCGCGAGCTCGATGACGGCGCCCTGCCCCACGAGCGCGATGAGGCCACTGGCGAACAAGAGGCCGGCCCAGAGGATGCCCACGGCGGCCGCCGTCTGTGACAGGCCGTGGGCTGCTCGGCAGAGCCGGTCGTGCACCCCGATCACGAGACTGACCAAGGCTGCTCCGCCGATGAGGTAGAGCACCAAGTGCCAGGTGTACATCGCCGCCTGGTGGTCGAGCAGGAACGCCAGGGAGCGCGCGGGGTCGCCCTGTGCTTCGAGGAACCCTGCCGGCGCCAGGTAGGCGCCCAGGACGCCGAAACCGACGAGGTACGTCGCCGCCTTCACGAGGCTCGCGATGCCACCTGCGCGCTGAAGCCCGGACGAGGTTCGGGATGTGGTGGGTAAGGGGGTTGAGGTTGTCGTCGTCATGGTGACCACCGTCCGGCCGGAGGCGCGGCCGGCACATCGGCCTCGAGGCCAAACCTGTACTGGCCGAAAGGCCGACCACGGTGGCGATGTGGCCCATGGCGCGGCCGACGCTGCGCCGTGGGCTCACGTGGTGATCACCAGGGCGGCGCTGCGGATCCTGTGGGGCGGGCCGCAAGTCTCGGCGCCGCCCGCGCTGGCGGTGGGACGTCGCCGTGGACACCCCACGGCTCCAGCGTCCCGTCCACCACGGTGAAGCTCCGGAAGGACGGCGCTATGCAGGGAAGCTCGCCGCGAGTAGCGCGCGCCGAGAGCGCTCCACCACTGGCACCGCCGTAGCGCGGTGTCAGCCGACACCGATGACGGGGCCTTGTGACGGCGGCATCCCTCTGTGGGCTCGTCTGCCCTGGACGAGGGGGACGACCTGCGCCACGCACATTCGGCTGAGGCGTCACCGCTGTGGCCTCGGGGCTTCCGAGCGGATCAGGTGTCGACGCGGCGCGTCTCGTAGGCCCACATGACGATCTCGACGCGGTTGCGGGCATTGAGCTTGCGCATCAGGGCGGCGATGTGTGTCTTGACGGTGCTGAGGCTGATCGACAGCTCATCGCCGATCTCGCTGTTGGTCCTCCCGCGAGCGGCAGCGAGCAGGACCTGTTCCTCCCGCGAGGTCAGCGGCTCGACGGGCTCGGGTGGCACCGAGCGTGAGCGGCTGTTGGCGAAAGAGGACAGGAGCCTCGCGGTGATGTTCGGTGCGATCAGGGCGTCGCCGCGGGCGGCGGCATGCACGGCTTGGGTGAGCAGCTCGGCACCGGCATCCTTGAGCAGAAAGCCGCGAGCCCCTGCCTTCAGCGCGCCGTAGACGTACTCGTCGAGGTCGAAGGTGGTGATGACGACGACGGCCAAAGGGTCGACGACATCGGGCCCGGCGAGCTGCCGGGTGGCCTCGATCCCGTCGACGTCCGGCATGCGGATATCCAGCAGGCACACATCGGGACGTAGCGAACGCGCCATTGCGATCGCCCGTCGGCCGTCCGCCGCCTCGCCGACGACGGTGATGCCTGGCTGCGCGTCCAAGATCATGCACAACCCCGCCCTGACGATGTCCTGATCGTCGGCGACGAGCACGCGGATGGTCATGACGCACGCACCGTCAAAGGCAGCGAGGCGTCGACGCTCCAGCCGCCGTCCGGGTCAGGTCCCGCCTGGAGGGTGCCTCCGAGGAGGCCCGCCCGTTCCGCCATGCCGCGCAGCCCGTAGCCGGCGGGCGTGGGGCTGGCCGTACTGGCCTCGCCGTCGTCGTGAATTCGCAGGCGCACCTGGCCGCGGGAGGCGGCGACGTCGATGGTGACCTGGGTAGCCCCGGATGCGTGCCGGGTCGCGTTGGTGACCGCCTCGGCGGCGATCAGGTAGAGGGCGGTGCTGACTGCTGGGTCGACAGCATCGACGTCATCGGAGACCTGCACGCGGACGCCCAGCACCTCGCCTCCGGGGCGAGCGAGCCGCTCGATGTCCGCCACGCCCCGGCGGGGGCGAGATCGGCGTCCGTTCCGTCGCGCAGCACACCCACCAGCGCCCGCATCTCCTTGAGCGTCCGGGACGCCTCTTCCTCGATGGTGACCAGGGTGGCCAGCGCGCGCTCAGGATCTGCAGCCGACAGCGCGCGACCTGCCTGCGCCTGGACCGCGATCGCCGATACGTGGTGCCCGACCGTGTCATGCAGCTCGCGGGCTAGTTCGTTGCGCTGGCGCAACCGCACCTGCTCGATCTCCCGGACGCGGCTGCTGGTGCTGTAGCGCACTGCCGCGCCGAGCGCGGCCGAGAACAGGAAGAAGCCGTAGCCGGCGACCCACTCCGCAGGTGAAGCCGGGTTCGCGATGAAGGTGACGGGTAGCCAGGTGAGGATGATGCCGAGTCCGAGGGCAGCCTCGCGACCTGCCCCCCAGCGCAGCAGGGCGTAGGGCAGTACGAGCACCCCGGCGATGCTCTGCAGGCCGGTGGCATCGACGGCCACGATTCTCGCGATGTCGAAGGCAAGGAGGGATCCGAAGGCGACGGCGACCGCGGCCAGCGGCCTCGTGCGCCGCCACAGCAGGCACGCGGCGACGACCAGGCTCACGCTGAGGACCAAGGGTGCCCATGCCTTGTCCTCGCGCAGCAGCGTCTCGACGACCGAGCCCGCGACGAGAACCGCCACCAGAGCCCAGTCCCGCCAGACCCGCACCGGCGGGTTCCCGGGGCGCGGCTCGGCCCACAACGCAGCCAGCATGCTTCCCCCTCCCCGCCACCGTAGAGGGGCCGCCACTCGGGCGGATCAGCCGAAAGTACTGCGGATGTCCAGTCCCCGCGGCCAGGACAGCTGGAGCCCGCAGGCGGATGTGTCGCCTGTCCACGCAGGTCACGGTGAGGACGTCGACCGAGCCGACCAGCTCACCAGCACACAGGAGACGTGATGACCAGCAGCAGCACGACCGCCGGCGCATTCCAGGAAGCGCGGCTCCCGGTTCGAGCGAAGCTCGCAGCAGCCTGGACCAGCTTCATGTTCCTCTACATCTACGTCGACTACCTCGCCCTGTACAAGCCGGGCTTCATAGACGGCATCCGGGGCGGCGTCGTCCACGAGTTCGACACCGGCCCGACCTTCGTCGGCCTCGCGCTCACGCTCATGGCCATCCCGATCCTCATGATCCTGCTCTCCGCGACACTGCCCGCCCGGGTCAATCGCGTCACCAACCTCGTCGTGGCGGCGCTCTACATCCCGGTCTCGATCTACAACGCGGACGGCGAATCGTGGACCTACTCCTTCTTCTACGGCCTCTCCATCGGACTCGAGGTGCTGCTCCTGGCCTTCGTCCTGCGCGCCGCCTGGACCTGGCCCTGGACCACTCGGACCACCGCCGCCCGCGACCTCGCCCAGGCCCAGGTGTGACGCTCGAGGCAGGTCCGCTGCCCGTGGTCGGTGACCTCAGCTCTAGTGAGCAGCGACTGAGGTTGCCTGTCACAGGCCGAGGACCAGGCGCAACGCGGCGTCAACCTGGCGCAATTCATCGAAGCTGAGGCGCCCGACCACCTCCCCCAACCGCTGAGGATCCACGGCACTCGTCTGCTCAGCCAGCACCCGGGTCGGGCGCCCCTCGATGGATACCTCAGGACGGAACGTGGCCGTGCGTGCCGAGGTGGACGTCGGAGCGACCAGCCAGGTCGACAGCGGCAGCAGGTCGGACTGAACGACGACCGCGTAGCGGACGCCGGCCTGCTCATGTCCCCGGGCACCCCGGGGTGTGCGCAGCCGGTGTACCTCACCACGCACGCAGCGTCTCCATGTCCCGAAGGATCTGAGCCGCCTCGGCACGATCCGCGTCATCGGCGACCAGCGCAACAGCCTCTGCGCGCAGCCTGTCCTGCGCTGCCGTCTTGGCGGCCTCGATCAGAGCTGCTCGAACGGCCGTGGAGACAGGGGTGCCATCTTGCGTCAGAACGGCCAACGCCCGGCGGGCGTCCTCGTCGGGACGGAAGGTGATCGTTTCAGCCATCCTTGAAGTGTCTCACCGGTTGTAAGACGAAGGGCCGAGCTGCTGGAGGTTTCCGCGGAGACGAGCCGATGCTGAGACACATGGAAGGCAGGAACGCTGCCGGCCGAGCCACTGACCAGCAGAGACGCGCCTGAGGGGTTCAAGCCTTCCAAGCTGGCCATGCCGGTTCGATCTCGGTCACCCGCTCCACGTGCGATGTCACGGGACACCGTTCACAGGTGTCCCGTGACACCGTGTCCGTCGGTCGGATTGCGGCGCCGCGGCCGGGTCCGCCCCACTGGCCGCCGCTCCGGACAGTGTCCTACCCGGGCTTCTCGTCGCGCCCGGGAGAAGCAGGGGGTTCTGTTTGGTCGCGGAGGTGAAGGACAGCGGCTGCCGGACCCTGCGGCAGGCCGTGGGCGGCGGCGCCTTCGGAGCAGTTACACCGATCTCCCTCCGGGTCCGGGATCCGGAGCCCAACCATCAGTGAGCTCGGCCTGAACGAGATATGCGCCTTGGCCGTCGCTATGACTCGTCAACGGAGTCACCGCGCCACCGCGATACCCCGGATCCTGCCGGCGCTCGGGCTGATCGGTGCCCCGCTGCCGCTGGCCTCCGACATCGCGATGTTCTTCGGCGTGCATGACCGGGTGTCGCCGGCCGCCGCGCTCGCGACGATCCCGGTCGCGGGGTGGGAGTCCTCCCTCGGCGTCTATCTGGTCGTCACGGGCTTCCGGCCCGCCACCGTCGCCGCCCTGCCGCACGCCCGGGGCGTGCCGGTCACATGCGCGCCGGCGTGCGCAGCCAGCTGCACGGCCGCGGTCCCGAGGGCACCTTCCGCGGCGCCGCCAACCTCACGGCGCTCAAGGGAGAGCCGTGGAGACCGCACTGTGAAGGTGCGCGGTCGACCCGGCGACGAGGTGCCGAGGGGCGGCACCACCGTCGCGATGCCGTCCCATGCACAGGCAGCTCACGTGACGGTGAACTCGCCCCGCATGCTGGGGTGCGGATCGCACATGTACCGGTAGTCGCCGGGCTCGAACGTGACCACCCACGTGGTCTCGCCCTTCTCGCTCACGCCGGTCTTCTCGTCCACCGCGCCGTCGCCACCGTCGAGGTGGAAGTTGTGGATGCTCGTGGGATCGGTGACCTCGATGTTGTACTCGCCGGCTTCGAGTTCGGTGACCGGCTCCCCGTCCTCGTCCAGCAACGAGATCTCGAACGCGTCCGGCGACTCCTCGGTCCCGACCATCGCCGTCAGGGTCGGAGCCCCTTCCACGGCCGTGGTCTCGGGCTCCTCCTCGGCACCCCCGCAGCCGGCCAGGAGCAGGACCGCCACCACGGCGGTCGGCATCGTGGCTCTCATGTCCCCTCCCGATCCCGGCCCACCGGGTGCGTCCTGCCGACGTCCGGTGGCCTCCGTCGAGACAGAACACGGTAGCCGGTCCACATCGGTTCAGACCCGCTCTCCGGCGCCGGTTCGCACCGACCGGCGCCACCGCCGCTGCTGTCGAACGGCCGGAGTAGGAGCGGCGAGTGACGACGCGACTGCGGTCGGCTGAGGACACGCGTCGCGTCGTCACGGGACAGCAACGCGTGACCGGAGGCCTCTGTCCACAAGTGGAGCCGACGCCCATCGTGACCGCGTCTCATCCGCCCGGGGGAAGTCGGGTCATGACCGTTCACAGTCTGTTCTCGCGCAAGTTCTGGATCGCGACGGCGGAGCGGGCCATCCGTTCCTTCGCCGCCTCGCTCGCCTCGCTGCTGACGGCCTCAGGGACGGGCCTGCTCGAGACCAGCTGGGGGGAGAAGGTCTCCGTCGCCGGCATGGCCGCACTCGTCAGCATCCTGCTGGCCATCGGCGGTGGGACATTCGGCAAGGGCGACGGCCCGTCGTTCATCGGCGAGGAGAAGCTCGCCAACGGCGACAGGGTCGCGCCCGCTCCGGCTACGGGCGAGGCGCCGAAGCCGGAACCGGCCGCGGTCGTCCCGCCACCGGCAGGTCCGCCGGAGGCCGAGCGCGTCCCGGACAAGCCCGTCGTCTGAGGCCCGCTCAGTCGTCCTGCACCACCGAGGAGACGTCGCCCGCCGGGGCGGTGAAGAGCGCTCGACGAGCCGGCTCGCCGCCCGCTCGACGTCGGGCACGGGGCAGTCGAGCACCGTCGTCCCCTCTTGTCGTGTCCCTGGTGTGACCGGCGGAGGGGCCCGGAACTCATCGTCGGGCGGGATCGACCGGGAGGCCCAGCCTCCGGAAAAGCTCGTTGTCCAGGTTCAGGAAGCTGGAGATGTGGGCGACCCGCCCGTCCGAGACCTCCAGCACGTGCAGCGCCCACGGCGTGAAGCCGCCGTCCGCCGTCGGCCGCCACTGCGCCACCGCCGGGCTGCCGTTCGCCTCGGTCGCCATGACCCGCGACCCGCGGCAGTCGCTGCCCGGCCCCAGCATCCAGGTGCCGATGTCGTCGGCGCCGCGCAGCCACATCTCGAACGGCGGCATGTGCTGGGTCGCGTCGTCGTGCAGCAACCTCACGAACGCGTCGATGTCGTAGCGCTCGAACGCGTCGACGTACCGGGCGAGCAGGTCGCGCTGGTCCTCGTCCAGCGGCCGCGGCTCGACCACCCCACCGACCGAGGCGAGCGTCGCCCGAGCCCGCTGCAGCGCGCTGTTCACCGAGGCCACCGTCGTCTCGAGCAGCTGCGCGACCTCCTCCGCCTTCCACCGCAGCACCTCGCGGAGGATGAGGACGGCGCGCTGCCGAGGCGGCAGGTGCTGCAGCGCCGCGACGAAGGCCAGCCGGATCGACTCCTTGGCGACGGCGCGCTCGGCGGGGTCGGCGTCCTCGGGGATCACCTGCCGGTCGAGCACCGGCTCGACCCACGCCGTGTGCGGACGGCGAGCGGCCAGCGAGGCCTCGACCGGTTGCCACGGCTGCCCGGAGAGGTCCATCGGCAGCGCCCGCCGCTGCCGACCCGAGAGCTGGTCGAGGCAGACGTTCGTCGCGATCCGGTAGAGCCACGAACGCAGCGCAGACCGGCCCTCGAAGTCGCCGATGCCCCGCCACGCCCGGACCATCGTCTCCTGCACGGCGTCCTCGGCGTCGAACGACGATCCGAGCATGCGGTAGCAGTAGCCGGTCAGCTCCCGCCGGTGCTCGAGCAACCGGGGATCGAGCTGGTCGGCCGGTCCGATGGCGACGCTGGTCACTGGCCCACCTCTCCCTGGGATGTGCGGCGTCAGCACATCACAGGACGCCGACAGTTCGGCAGGGCCGGCGGCCTACTGGTAGCTGATCAGGTCGGGCACCGGGTCGACCTGCGCGATCGTCTGCTCCGGCGTCAGCATCGGCTGGTCCTCGTCGTAGAAGTTCTTCCAGCCCCACGCCAGGTTCGCCGGCGCCGAGGCGTGCAAGGCCCGCCAGGTCGCCTGCTTGTCGCCCTGGTTGCCCTGGCCGTCGGCGTGGATCATCACCGCGAGCTCATCACGCGAGGTGTCCACCCGTTCGCGGCCGGGGAGCATGTCCAGCCGGAACTGGTGCAGCACGAGCAGCTTCTGCGGCAGGGCGTTGTCCCGCGTCAGGTCGGCCAGCCAGGTCACCACCTGGTTGACCTCCTCGACCTCGACCGAGCCGATCTGGGTCAGGTGCACCTCGTTCGGGCCGAGCCGCCACTCGGGGTCCAGGGCCAGCCCGACGTGCGGCAGTTCCAGCAGCGACCGGTACTGCTCGGCCTGCGTCACGAAGTCCGTGCGGCCCGGCTGCAGGTCGAGGACGACGTACAGCCCGGCCTCACCCGCCGCCTCGACCCACGGCCGCAGGAACTCCGGATCCGCCTCGGCCGAGTAGTTCCCGTCCGCCCCGGCCGACGACGAAGCGACGGTCGCGATGATCTCGAACGCCGGCACCACGGTGGCGTCGACCAGCGGCTCGTAGGGAGCCGCGTGCGCCCGCGCGCGCTCGATCGCCGCATCGAGCGGTTGCTCCCCCAGGACGCCGAGGGCGCCGGTGCCGGGGTGCCCGTACAAGGCGACGATGAGCCGGCCGGGGAAGAGCAACTGGCCTCCACCGGGCAGCTGCTGACCGGTGGCCGCGGTGGCGGCCTTCCAGTCCAGGCCGGCCTCGGCGGCGAACCCGGCGCCGAGTGCGATCACCGCCTGCTCTCCGCTCCGGGCCAGGGCGTCGATCGCGTCGGCCGAGCCGCGCGGATCGGTGGTGCCTCCGGTGAGGACCACCTCGATCCCGGCCGCACGCGCCGTCGCCAGCGCCGCGGCGGACTCGGCTTCGCCGGTCGCGAGGACCACCGTGCCGGTGAGCGGGTCCGCCCGGACGACCGGAGGGAGTTCGCCCTCGGCCCCGCCCCGCTCCGTGTCGGACTCGGCATCCTCCGGGCGCAGGGCGACCAGGGCGTCGGGGTCCAGCGCGGCGACCGCGGCCGCGTCGCCGTCCTGCGCCACGGTCTTAGGCGAGTCGAGGTCCAGGCCCGTCACGGCGGCGAGCGCCTCGGACCGGGCGGCGACGGACACGACGTCGTACGCGTCGGCGTCCAGGGCCGTTCCCTCGGTGTCACCGACGGCGAGCACGGTGTCGACGCGCAGCCGGTCCAGTTCGGTTGCCACCCCGGCGAACTCCTCCCCCGACCGCGGGACCAGGAGGAGCGGCACGCCCAGCCCCACGGCGACCGATGCACCCATCAGCGTGCCGGCGCGGTCGTCCGCGGGCGCCGCGACCACGACCGGGGACCGCTCGAACACCGCCCGGCTCATGGCGGTCGCGGAGGCGGCCGGTTCGACGTCCGCGACGACCGTGAGCGGCTGCCCCGGGCGCGTCGTCGTCACGCTGGCGGCGTCGGCCGAGGGCTCGTCGGTCGGCGTCGGGTCGGGCTCGACGGCGGCCGTGCAGGACACCGTTGCGAAGGCCAGGACCAGGAACGACGAACGAAGGCGCACGGATCTCCTCGGGTGATCGGCGCTCCGGAGCGGTTCGGTCACGGGCGGAGCGCTCCCGGCCAGCCTAGGCACCCCGTCGGCGGAGTGCTGGACGCGCACGCCGTGCCGGGGGAGCATCTCCGGCCGAGATGATCGGCAACCCACGGTCGGGCCGGCCCGACTGCCGTTCGGCCAGTCAGCGGGATGGGTCCGGACGACGCCCGGCACCAGGCTCGACGGCATGACCACGGACACCGCCCTCCGCCCGCCCATGAACCCAGCACTGGACGTCCCCGACCGCGCCCCGCGGCTGCGCCAGCTGGGCGTCGACACCGCCTACCTCCTGGTGGGCTTTCCCGTCGCCGTCGTCGCGTTCGTCGTCGTGATCACCGGGCTCGCGCTCGGCGCAGGTCTCCTGGTGGTCTGGGTCGGCGTCGCCGTCCTCACGCTCACGCTCCTGATCGCCCGGGGCTCGCCGCCGTCGAGCGCCGGCAACTGCCCGCCGTCCTCGGCGGCCGGTACCCAAGCCGGTGTACCGGCAGGCCGGGCCCGATGCCCGGCCGGTCACCCGCCTGGTCACGCCGTGGCGGGATCCGCAGTCGTGGCTGGACGCGCTGCACGCCGTCGTCCGGTTCCCCGTCGCGGTCTTCGGGTTCGTCGTCACGGTGACCTCCTGGTCGGTCACCGTCGGCGGGCTCACCTACTGGGCCTGGGGCTGGGCGTTGCCCGACGATCCGGGTGACCAGGACCTGTTCCAGCTGCTCGGGTTCGAGCCCACGTACGGCGAGACGGTCATGGCGTACGCAGTGCTCGGCGTGCTCTTCGCCCTGGCACTCCCGTTCGTCGTCCGCGGCTCGGCGCTGCTCCAGGCCGGTCTGGGCCGGGCCCTGCTCACCTCCCGGGCCGCCAACCAGGCCGAGGTCGTCCGGCTCACGGAGGGCCGCGACGCGGCCGTGGCCGCCGAGGCGGTCGCCCTGCGCCGGCTGGAGCGCGACATCCACGACGGCCCCCAGCAGCGGCTGGTGCGGCTGGGCATGGACCTCTCCCGCGCCCAGCGGCAGCTCGACCGCGACCCCGCGGCCGCCCGCGCCACGATCGACGAGGCGGCGGGCCTGGCCCGGGAGACCCTCGAGGAGCTGCGGGCGCTGTCCCGCGGCATCGCTCCCCCGGTCCTAGCCGACCGCGGACTGGCCGCGGCGCTGGCCGCGCTGGCCGCCCGCTCCCCCGTGCCGGTCGAGCTGGCCGTCGACCTGGAGCGGGAGCGGCTGGCGCCCGTCGCGGAGAACACCGCGTACTTCGTCGTCAGCGAGGCGCTGGCCAACGTCGCGAAGCACAGCGGGGCGAGCGCCGTCCAGGTCGTGGTCACCCAGGTGGCCGACCGGCTCCGGGTCGTGGTCGAGGACGACGGCCACGGCGGCGCGGTGCTCGCGCCCGGGCACGGCCTGTCGGGCCTCGGCGACCGGCTGCTCGCGGTGGACGGTGAGCTCGTCGTGGACAGTCCGCGCGGCGGTCCGACGCGCCTCACAGCGAGCCTGCCGTGCGCGTAGTGCTCGCCGACGACTCGGTGCTGCTCCGCGAGGGCCTGATCAGGCTCCTAGAGGAGGCCGGCACCGAGGTCGCCGCCGCCGTCGGCGACGGTCCGTCCCTCGTGCGGGCCGTCGTCGAGCACCGTCCGGACGTCGCCGTCGTCGACGTCCGGATGCCGCCGACGCACACCGACGAAGGCCTGCGAGCGGCGGTCGAAGCGCGGCAGGCGGTGCCGGGTACCGCCGTCCTGGTGCTGTCCCAGTACGTCGAGGTGGCCTACGCCGACGAGCTGCTGGCCGACGGCGCCGGCGGCGTCGGCTACCTGCTCAAGGACAGGGTCGCGGACGTCGACACGTTCCTCGCCGCCCTCGAGGACGTCGTCGGCGGCGGCACGGTGCTCGATCCGCAGGTGGTCGCGCAGCTGTTCGCCCGCCGGCGCGCCGACGACCCGGTCCGCCGGCTCACGCCGCGCGAGCGCGAGGTGCTCGGCCTGATCGCCGAAGGCCACTCGAACACCGCGATCGCCCGCACGCTCGTGGTCACGCCCGGTGCCGTGGAGAAGCACACCCAGCACATCTTCGCCAAGCTGGGCCTGGCACAGGACGAGGACCAGCACCGCCGGGTCATGGCCACGCTCGCCTACCTCCGGAGCTGACGCTGGAGAAGTCGTTGGCGTCGTGTCGGACCAGCCCGGTAGACAGTCCACCGTGTCCGACCTGACCGAACAGCTCCGCCCGATCACCGCCGACGAGTGGCCCCGCTTCACGCGCGCCATGAGCAACGTCTTCGGCGAGGACCCCTCCGGGCCGTTCGTCGACACGGTGCCCCCCGTCGCCGAGCTCGACCGCTCGCTGGGGCTCTTCGACGGCGACCGCGTAGCCGCCACGGCCGGCATCTACAGCCTGGAGATGACCGTGCCGGGCGGCGCCCCGGTGCCGACGGCGGGCATCACCTGGATCACCGTCTCCCCCACCCACCGGCGGCGCGGCGTGCTGACCGCGATCATGCGGCGGCAGCTCGACCAGATCCGCGAGCAGGAGCGCGAGCCGGTCGCGGCGCTCTGGGCGGCGGAGTCGTCCATCTACGGCCGGTTCGGCTACGCGACGGCCAGCTGGCGGGGTGGGTGGACCGGGCAGACCGAGCGCCTGCGGCTGCGCCGCGACGTCGACTCCGGGTCCGGCCGCGTCCGGCTCGTGGACGTCGACGAGTTCCGCGCGGCGGCCGTCGGCATCCACGACGCCGTCCGACGGAACGTCCCTGGCAACATGGCCCGCGACGACCGCTGGTGGGACCGCCAGCTCCGCGACGACAAGAACGACCGGCAGGGCTGGACCGCTCGCCGGCACGTGCTGCACACCGAGGCCGACGGCACGGTCAGCGGCTACGCGACCTACCGGGTCAAGGCGTCGTGGACCGACGGCAGCGAGCCGGAGGGCAGGCTCCGCGTCGGAGAGGTGCGGTCCACGACGCCGGCTGCCTACGCGGCGCTCTGGCAGTTCCTGCTGTCGCACGACCTGGTCCGCACCATCGAGGCGCCCATGGCCTCCGCCGACGACCCGCTGCGCCACCTGCTCGCCGATCCCCGCGCACTGCACGCCCGTCCCGTCGACGCGCTGTGGGTCCGGCTGGTGGACGTCGGCCGCGGGCTGTCGGCCCGCCGCTACCCCTCACCGATCGACCTGGTGCTGGAGGTCCGCGACGACTTCTGCGAGTGGAACACCGGCCGATGGCACCTGTGGGGCCACCCCGCCGGCGCGTTCTGCGACCGGACCGATCGCGACCCCGACCTGTCGCTGGGCATCGAGGACCTCTCGGCCGCCTACCTCGGCGGCGTCTCCCTGGCCTCGCTGCAGGCGGCCGGGCGGGTGCGGGAGATCAGCCCCGGCGCGGTCGTCAACGCCTCGACCGCATTCGGCTGGCCGGTCGCCCCGTGGTGTCCCGACGAATTCTGAACAAGGACCCCCTGCTCCCCGCGTCTCGCCAGCTCGACGCGGGACCCTGCAGCGGGGCCGCTCCATCACGTCACCTGGTTGGCAGGCCGCCGGCGGGGCGGTGCCGGTCGCGCTCGTAGTCGGCGACCAGACCGATCCGTCGGACGTGCCGCTCGTCGCCGCTGAACGGCGTCCGCAGGAACTCGAGCACGAGCTCGGTCGCCTCCGCGTCGGAGTGCTGCCGGGCGCCGATCGAGACCACGTTCGCGTCGTTGTGCTGACGGGCCAGCTGCGCGGTCGAGGTGTTCCAGACCAGCGCGGCCCGCACGCCCGGGACCTTGTTCGCGGCGATCTGCTCGCCGTTGCCCGACCCACCGATCACGACACCCAGTGATCCCGGCTCGGTGACGGTGCGCTCGCCCACCTCGAAGCAGAACGGCGGGTAGTCGTCCTCGGCGTCGTACTCGAAGGCTCCGCAGTCGACCGGCTCGTAGCCGGCGTCGGCCAGGGCCTTCTTCAGGTGCTCCTTGAACTCCAGCCCGGCGTGATCGGTGCCGATGAAGACGCGCATGGCGGGCAGTCTGTCAGGCTCGGCACGTGGCGGTGCTCGGGGTGGACGGCTGGCGCGGGCAGTGGGTCGGCGCCCTTCTGGACGGCGGGGACGTCGAACTCCTGCACCTCGCCACCGTCGCCGACGTCCTCGCCGTGCCGGACGTCGAGGTCGTCGGTGTCGACATGCCGATCGGGCTGTCCGAGGACGGCGTCCGGGCCTGCGACGTCGAGGCGCGCCGCCGGCTGGGACCGGCCGGCAGCTCCGTCTTCCCGACCCCCGTGCGGGCCGTCCTGGCGACCGACGACTACGCCGAGGCCCGTGCGCTGTCCCGGGCAGCGACGGACCCACCGCGAGCCCCCTCGGCGCAGGCCTTCCAACTGGTCAAAGCCATCCGGGCGCTGGACGACGCGCTCGGCGACCCGCCGGACGACCGCGTGGTCGAGGTCCACCCGGAGCTGTCGTTCCGCGCGCTGGACCCCGGCATCACCCACCGGAAGGGCACTGCTCGCGGGACCATCCAGCGCCTCCGGGCCCTGCGCGCAGTGATGGACGTCGAGCATGCACTGGCCCAGGCCCCTCCCGACACTCCCCTGGTCGACGCGCTGGACGCGTGTGCGGCGGCGTGGTCCGCGCAGCGGATCGCGGACGGGGAGCAGGAGACCGTCGGCGACGGAGGGACCGACCGCCGGGGCCGGCCGATGCGGATCAGCTGGTGAACACACCTCCGGTGGGGAACCCGACGCCTCCGGCGGCGCACCGGCACACACCTCCGGTGGGGAACCCGACGCCTCCGGCGGCGCACCGGCACACACCTCCGGTGGGGAACCCGACGCCTCCGGCGGCGCACCGGCACACACCTCCGGTGGGGAACCCGACGCCTCCGGCGGCGCACCGGTGACCGCCGGCTGGGTCGAGGTGGGCGAGGGCGTCCTGGTGCGCCGGCACGCCGAGCTGGACCTCAACTGCGGCCTCGTGCTCGGCGACGGCGCCTGCCTCGTCGTCGACAGCCGCTCCCACCTCGGAGAGGCCGCCGACCTGATCGCCGCCGTCCGCTCGGTCACCCCGCACCCGTGGACGCTGGTCAACACCCATGCCCATTACGACCACTGCTTCGGCAACGCCGCCTTCCGGCCGGCCGAGGTGTGGGCCACCCGAGGCTGCGCCGCGGACCTGGTCGCCACGGGCGAGCAGCAGCGGGCCGCCGTGGTGCGGCAGCTGCGCGACGCCGGCAGGACCCGAACCGCGGATCTGGTCGCGGCCGCGCCGATCGACCCACCGGACCACCTCGTCGACGACGTGGCCCACCTCGACGTGGGTGGCCGCGAGGTGGTGCTCCGCTTCCTGGGCCGCGGGCACACCGACCACGACCTCGTGGTCGAGGTCGCGGACGGCGTCATCTTCGCCGGCGACCTGGTGGAGGAGGGCGCACCGCCGGCCTTCGACGACGCCTTCCCCGCCGAGTGGCCGGCGACCCTGGGCCGGCTGCACGGCCTGGCCGGCGGCCCGGTCGTGCCCGGCCACGGGGCCGTGGTCGACGCCGCGTTCGTCGGTGCCCAGCGGGAGGAGCTGCTGGCCGTCGTCGCGGCGGTCCGGGCCGGCCGCACCGACGACGGTCCCTACGACCCGGCGACGATGCGCACCGCGGCTCGGCGGCTCAGGTGACCCGGCGGACCACCGACAGCGGCAGCACCTTGAGCAGGCGGGCGATCGGCCGCCACGGCCACGCCGGCACGAAGGCCCGGACCGGCTCGCGCTCGACGGCCGCGGTGAGCGCGTCGACGCCGGTGTCGAGGTCGACGGTGAACGGCCCCCGGCGGCCGACGTTGATGTCCGTGGCGATGTAGCCCGGCAGGATCGTGCTCACCACGATCCCGCTCCCCCACACGTCGGAGCGGATGCCCTCGGCGAGCGCATTCACCGCCGCCTTGCTCGCGCCGTACGCCGTCCGGGTCTCCTTCATCCCGCGGATGCTGGCCACGGACGAGATGAGCACCAGGTGCCCGGCGCCCTGACGCCGGAACACCTCCATGGCCGCCTCGCACTGGGCGTGCGCACCCAGGACGTTGGTGTGCAGGACGGCGCGGTTGGCCCACGCCTTGCCGGTGCCGATGGAGGCGCCCTTGCCGATCCCGGCGTTGACGACGAACCGGTCGAGCCCGCCGAGCCGCTCGACCAGCTCGGGGACGACGCGGGCGACCGACTCCGGGTCGTCGACGTCCATGGCCGCGGTCTCGACGCGGATTCCGGGATGCGCCGCGCGCAGCTCCTGCGCGAGGGCGTCGAGGCGGTCGGTGCGGCGGGCGGCGAGCGCGAGGTCACGGCCCATCGCGGCGAAGCGGCGGGCCATGCCCTCGCCGAGGCCGGAGCTGGCGCCGGTGATCAGGATGCGCTGGCGAACGGGGTGCGGCATCGCGACAGCATGCCGCACGCCGGAACGGAGGCTGACGGGGCAGGTTTTCCTCGCTCGTCAGCTCCGCAAGGGTCCTTGTGCCCGGTGCGCCGGATCGCTCGGTGAGCGAGCGGTCGCAGGGCATGAGCACGCGCCGGGGCGGCGGTCGAGCAGATGCGCGGCGGTCTCGATTCCGAGGCCTCGTCGCTAGCGTCGCCCGCGGTCTCAGACGGGGCAGTCTGCTGCGGAGGAACAGCCATGACCACCGATCGCCCGCCCGTTCCCGATCCCCGTGCCCCCGTCGGTCAGCGTGTCGACGGCGGCACCGCGCGTCCCCAGCGCCGCACCGGACCCGGCGGACGGCCGCTGTGGGTCGCTCTGGTGCTGATCAGCACCGCTCAGCTCATGGTGGTGCTCGACGGTTCGGTGGTGAACATCGCCCTGCCGCGCATGCAGGCCGAGTTGGCGATCACCGACGCCGACCTGACCTGGATCGTCACCGTCTACGCGATCGCCTTCGGCGGCCTGCTGCTGCTCGGCGGCCGGCTCGGCGACCTGATCGGCCGGCGGAAGGTGTTCGTCGCCGGCATCCTGATCTTCACCCTCGGGTCGCTCCTGGCCGGCGTCGCCCAGGAGCAGTGGCACCTGCTCGCGGCGCGTGCCCTGCAGGGCGGCGGCGCCGCGGCCGCCTCCCCCACCGCGCTC
Source organism: Blastococcus sp. PRF04-17 (assembly GCF_023016265.1). GTDB lineage: Bacteria > Actinomycetota > Actinomycetes > Mycobacteriales > Geodermatophilaceae > Blastococcus_B. Next base: position 1,704,486 of record NZ_CP095412.1, read on the forward strand.
GCCCTGATCACCACGACCTTCCCGGCCGGCCCGCCGCGCAACCGGGCGTTCGCCGTGTACGCCGCGATGTCGGGTGCCGGCGCGGCGGTCGGCCTCATCCTCGGTGGCGCCCTCACCGAGGCGTCCTGGCGCTGGACGATGTTGATCAACGTGCCCATCGGGCTCGTGGTCGCCGTGCTCGCCCCGCGGTTCCTCGCGGAGTCGGCTCCCCAGCCCGGCAAGTGGGACCTGCCCGGAGCCCTCACCGCGACGCTCGGACTCGCCTCGATCGTCTACGGCCTCAACCGCAAGGCGCAGACCGACGCCGACACCGGGCAGCCGCAGGAGTGGTCCGACGACCTGGTCATGTACCCGCTGCTCGCGGGCGTCGTGCTGATCGTCGTGTTCTTCGTGATCGAGGCCCGCTCCCCGCACGCGCTGCTGCCGGTGCGGGTGATCGCCGACCGCACACGGGCGGTCAGCTTCGCCACGATGCTGGTGGTCGGGGCGGCACTCTTCGCGATGTTCCTGTTCCTGTCGCTGTTCGTGCAGCAGGTGCTGGGCTACAGCCCGCTCGAGTCCGGGTTCGCGTTCCTGCCGTTCACCGCGGGCATCGTGATCGCGGCCCAGATCGCCTCCGCGCTGGCGTCCCGGGTGGACCCGCGGTGGATCGCCGGGACCGGCGGCGTGCTGGCCGCGGTGTCGATGTGGGGCTACAGCCTGCTCGACGTCGACTCGGGTTACGCGACGGGCCTCCTGCCGTGGATCGTCGTCCAGGCCGTCGGGATGGGTCTGATCTTCGTCCCGCTCACGCTGACCGCGGTGAGCCGCATCGACCCCGGCGACGCCGGGGTCGGCTCGGCGGTGCTGAACACGGTGCAGCAGGTCGGCGGCGCCGTCGGCATCGCGGTGCTGGGCACCGTGTTCGCCAACGCCATCACCGAGCGCACCGCGGAACTGGCCGCCGCGAACGGCGGGCAGCTCGCCCCCTCGGCGGCTCTGGAGGCCCAGGCGTTCGGGACGTCGCAGGCCTTCATGGTGGCGTTCTGGATGCTCGCCGCCGTCACCGTCGTCGTCGTGGTGGGCCTGTCCATCCGGCACGAGGACCTGGCCACGGACGTCACGCCCGGAGCTGCGCTCGCCGTCGGTGCATCGGACGCGGCTCCGGGCATCCCGGAGCAGCCTGGGGCGCCCGCGGCCGACGTCGCCCAGCCGACCGGGGAGACACCCGACGCCCGGGGGTGATCGGTCGTCCCGTCAGCTCCGGGAGGTCAGCTCCAAGGCGTCAGCGGGCACCGAGTCGATGTCGGGGCCGGAGAGCCGGGTGCGCTTGAGCTCCCAGAAATCAGGGAGGTTGGCCAGCAGGACGGCACCGTCGAACGCCTTGCCGGCGTCCTCACCGGTCGGCACCTTGCTGATCACCGGGCCGAAGAAGGCGACGCCGTCGATGTGCATGACCGGAGTGCCCACGTCGTCGCCGACCGGGTCCATGCCCTCGTGGTGGCTCTTCTCGAGTGCCGCGTCGTACTCCGTCGAGGTGGCGGCCTCCGCGAGCTGCACCGGCAGACCCACCCGCTCCAGCGCGGGGACGATCAGGTCGGCGAGCTCCATCCCCTCGTGGTGCCGCAGCGTGCCCATGGCGGTGTAGAGGTCGCCGAGGACCTCGTCGCCGTGCTGCTGGGCAGCGGCGACGGCGACCCGGACCGGGCCGATCGCCTGCTCCATCATCTGCTGGTAGTCCTCCGGCAGGTCGCGCCCGCGGTTGAGGACGGCGAGCGACATGACGTGCCAGTGCAGGTCGATGTCACGGACCTTCGCGGCCTCCAGCACCCAGCGGCTGGTGAGCCACGCCCAGGGGCACAGCGGGTCGAACCAGAAGTCGACGCGGGCCGTCGTGGGCGCGCTCTGCACTGCCTCGGTCATGGGGAACGCTCCTCGGGTCGTGGTCCGGCCCCGTCGGCGCCGACCTGCTACGCCGAACAATCCGGATCGGCGACGACTTGTTCCCCCGCGCGAGCGAGGCGGGGCCCGAAAAGCATGTCGCCCGTGCATGGAAAGCTGGCCCGTGTGGCCGTTCCGAACCTGACCCGCACCGATGCCGCCGCGCGCGCCGAGCTGCTCGCCGTGCAGGGCTACGACCTGCAGCTGGACGTGACCGACGGGGCCGGGCACCCCGGCGAGGGCACCTTCCGGTCGACCACGACGGTGGAGTTCGGCTGCCGCCGGCCGGGCGCCGACACGTTCATCGACCTGGTCGCCGAGAGGGTGCACTCGGCGACCCTGAACGGCACCGAGCTCGACGTCAGCTCCTACACCGAGGACGGCGGCCTGCCGCTGCCCGGCCTGGCCGAGCGGAACACGCTCGTGGTGACGGCGGACTGCCGCTACTCCAACACCGGCGAGGGCCTACACCGCTTCGCCGACCCGGAGGACGGGCAGGTCTACCTCTACACCCAGTTCGAGCCGGCCGACGCCAAGCGCATGTTCGCCTGCTTCGACCAGCCCGACCTCAAGGCGACGTTCACGATGCACGTGGTCGCGCCGTTCGACTGGCAGGTCGTCTCGAACACGGGCGGCCGCACCATCGAGGCCGGCCCGGGAGGGTCGCAGCTGGCGCACTTCGCACCGACCAAGCGCATCTCGACCTACCTCGTGGCCCTGATCGCCGGCCCGTACGCCAAGGTCACCGACTCCCACGAGGGCATCCCGCTCGGCCTCTACTGCCGGGCGTCGCTGGCCAAGTACCTGGACGCCGACGAGCTGTTCACCGTCACCAAGCAGGGGTTCGACTTCTTCCACCGGGTCTTCGACTACCCCTACCCCTTCGACAAGTACGACCAGCTCTTCGTCCCGGAGTTCAACGCCGGTGCGATGGAGAACGCCGGCGCCGTCACGTTCCTCGAGGACTACGTCTTCCGGTCCAAGGCCACCCGCGCCCGCTACGAGCGCCGCGCGGAGACGGTGCTCCACGAGCTGGCGCACATGTGGTTCGGCGACCTGGTGACCATGCGCTGGTGGGACGACCTGTGGCTCAACGAGTCCTTCGCCACCTACATCAGCACGCTGTGCCAGGCCGAGGCGACCGAGTACACGACCGCCTGGACGACGTTCGCCAACACCGAGAAGGCGTGGGCGTACGCGCAGGACCAGCTGCCCTCGACGCACCCGATCGCGGCCGACATCCCCGACGTCGCCGCGGTCGAGGTGAACTTCGACGGGATCACCTACGCCAAGGGCGCCTCGGTGCTCAAGCAGCTGGTCGCCTACGTGGGCCGGGACGAGTTCCTGGCGGCGTGCAGCGGTACTTCCGGCGGCACGAGTACGGCAGCACCACGCTCGACGACCTGCTCGGCCCGCTGTCGGAGAGCTCGGGCCGCGACCTCACCGAGTGGGTCGACCAGTGGCTGAGGACCAGCCAGGTCAACACACTGCGGCCGGTGTTCGAGCTGACCAACGACGGCCGCTACAAGAGCTTCGCGATCGAGCAGACCGCCGTCGACGAGCACCCCGTGCTGCGCAACCACCGGCTCGCCGTCGGCCTCTACAGCGAGGGCCCGAACGGGCTGACCCGCAGCTCGCGGGTGGAGCTGGACGTGTCCGGCGCCCGCACCGAGGTCCCCGAGCTCGTCGGCCACCCCGTCGCCGACCTGGTGCTGGTCAACGACGACGACCTGACCTACGCCAAGCTGCGGCTCGACGAGCGCTCGCTGACCACCCTGCGCGAGCGGATCGGCGCGATCCCCGACCCGCTGGCCCGCGCCCTGTGCTGGTCGGCCGCATGGGACATGACCCGGGACGCGGAGCTCCCGGCCCGGGAGTGGGTGCAGCTGGTGCTCGCCGGCGTCGACGCCGAGAGCGAGATCAGCGTGGTCCAGTCACTGCTGGCCCGCGTGCAGACCGCGCTGGTCTCCTACGCCGACCCGACCTGGGCGGACACGGGCTGGACGCTGCTGGCCGACCACGCGCTGAAGTCCCTCGAGGCCGCGGCGCCCGGCAGCGACATGCAGCTGCAGTGGTCGCGCACCTTCGCCAGTGCCGCGCGCACCGAGGAGCACGCGGCGATCCTGCGGGGGGTGCTCGACGGGTCGCACACCTTCGAGGGGCTCGAGGTCGACGCCGACGCACGCTGGGCCTTCCTCTCGGGCCTGGTCGCGATCGGCGCGGCCGGTGACACCGAGATCGACGCCGAGGCCGAGCGGGACGCGACCGCGACCGGCATCCGGCGCGCCGCGACCGCCCGCGCACTGCGGCCGACCGCGGAGTCGAAGGCGGAGGCCTGGCAGCTGGTCTGCCGGGACGACGAGATCCCGAACGCCGTCCACGAGGCGATGCTCCTGGGCTTCTGGCACCCCGCCCAGCGGGAGCTCACCGCCGGATACGTCGACCGGTACTTCGAGGAGATCGGTCCGCTGTGGGCCCGGCGGCCCGGTGAGATCGCGAAGAATGCGGTGCAGTACCTGTTCCCGCCGGTGGTCGAGCCGCGGACGATCGCGGCGGCCGACACCTGGCTGGCCGACGCCGTGCAGCCCGCTCCGCTGCGCCGGCTGGTGCACGAGGGCCGCGACGGCATCGCCCGTGCCCTCCGCGCCCGCGAACGCGACGCGGACGAAGGGCTCTGAGACGCTGACCGACGTGGACCGATCGCGGGGGCCGGAGGCCTTCCGATCGGTCCACGGGGAGCGGCTCAGCGGAAGCCGGGAACGGCTCCTGACCGCGGTGCGGTCCGGAGGACCCCTATGTGCTCAGTGCGGGCGGCGCAGGGAGGCGGGGTGGCCCGCCTGGTCGGAGAGCTGCCGCAGGCCGTTGACGATCCCGCCGACGAGGTCACCGGCGGCGAACGAGCCGGTCATCGACAGGACGGCGAGCGCGCACGCGCGGTCGGGCATCCGGCGGGCGGCCGCCGCGCCGGTGACCACCTCGACCACGCGCTGGCCCGGCGAGATGGCGATGAGCACGCATTCCGACGGGTTGGCCCCCGATCGGGCGTGCAGCTCCTCGGCCATCACCCGGGTCCGCTTGCCGAGGTCGCCGATGTAGAGCGTGAACCGGAGGCCGGTCTCCCGGGAGGACATGGTCAGCGCCTCGTCGAGGCGTGCCAGCTCCTGGAAGGTGAAGATCTTGTCGAGCCGGCCGCCCTCGTCGGTCCGCGTCGGAGCCGTCTGGGTGGTGGCCGTGTCGTGGGACTCGGCTTCGAGCGCGCGGGTCATCGCCGGCCTCCAGAGGTGTCGTTCAGGGGGACGTCGGGGCAGGTCGTGGGGGTCACCGGCGGGTCACCAGGTCCCGCGGGCGCCGCCGAGCGGGCCCCCGGTGCCGCGCGGCGGGGCGGAGACGCCGGCCGTGGTGGCACCGTGCGACGCCTGGCCGGGACGGCCGTGACCACCGTCGGTCGGCTCCCCGTACACCGAGGAGCCGATCGCCTGGGTGCCGGCACCGGGAACGCCCGCGCCGTACCCGCCACCGACGCCGTGGCCACCGGCCGGCCCCTCGGGGTGCGGCTCGTACCAGACGGGCTCGTGCTCCCACGGCTGCCCGGACTTGTACCTGGCGCGCTTGCGCCCGCGGGGCCAGTAGATGATCAGCGCCAGCACGGCGATGATGGCCAGCGGGGCGCCGGCGAAGACGAGGAGGGTCTCGGCGACGGTCACGGGCGACAACTTACCGGTCGGACCCAGGATCCATGCCGTTGCTCTCCCAGACCGCGGGGCGGCGGTCCGCCCACGGCCGCGCCGCCTCGACCTGCGCCGACAACGCGAGCAGCGTCGCCTCGTCGGCCGGGCGGCCGACGAGCATGCTCCCGATCGGCAGGCCGTCGGCCGTCCAGCGCAGCGGAACGCTGACCGCGGGCTGCCCCGTGACGTTGAACAGCGCCGTGAAGGCGGCATACCGCTTATTCCGCTCGAAGTCCTCGGCGCCGTCGCCGTCGGCGTCGAACCACCCCAGCGGCCGCGGCGTCATGGTGGTGACCGGTGCCAGGAGGACGTCGAACTCCGCGGTCGCCTGCAGGAACCGGCGGGCGAACAGCCGCAGCGCGGTCAGCGCCTGCATGACCTCCGATGCCGACATGGCCAGCCCGCGGCCGCGCAGCTCCCGGGTCAGCGGCCGGAGCTCCCCGACCCGTGCCGCCGGCACCGGGAGCAACGTGCCGGACAGGGCCCACGCCCGCTCGAACGACGGCAGCACCTCGGGGCCGAGCAGCCCGTGCGGGACGTCGTCCACCGCGTGCCCGAGGCTCTCCAGCAGCAGCGAGGCGTCCTCGAAGGCGTCGACGACCTGCGGGTCCAGCTGCACCCCCGGGATCGCCGACTCGGTGAAGCGACCGATCCGCAGCCGGCCGACGGTGCGGTCGGCCGCGGCCAGGAACGTCTCCCCCTCCGGCAGCGGCGGCGCCCAGGCGAAGTCGCCGAGGACCGGGCCGCTCATCGCGTCGAGCATCGCCGCGGCGTCGCGCACGGTGCGGGTCAGGGGACCGCTCGTGCCGAACCCCGTCACGTCGCCGCCCAGCGGCGCGCTGCTGATGCGGCCCCGGCTGGGCTTGAGACCGAAGATCCCGTTGATCGAGGCGGGGATGCGGATCGAGCCGCCACCGTCGCTGCCCTGGGCGAACGGCACCAGCCCGGCCGCCACGGCCACCGCCGCTCCCCGCTCGAGCCGCCGCCGAGCAGCGAGGTGTCCCAGGCGCACCGGGCCGGACCGGCGAGGTCGTTGTCGGTGTAGCAGGGGTAGCCGAACTCCGGGGTGTTGGTCTTGCCCACGCTGATCGTCCCGGCCGAGGCCAGCGCGGTCACGACCGCGTCGTCCACGGTCGGGACGAAATCGGCCATGACCCGGGAGCCGAACGTGGTCCGGACGCCGGCGGTGTTGTTGAGGTCCTTGATCGCCGTGGGGACGCCGAGCAGCGGGGGCAGCTCCCCGCCCTGGGCGAGGCGGCGCTCCGCGGCCGCAGCTGCGGCGAGGGCCCGCTCGGGCGTGACGGTGATGAATGCGCCGAGGCCGCCGTCGAGCGCATCGATGCGGGCCAGCGAGTGCTCGACCAGCTCCGTGGGGCTCACCTCGCCCGCCCGGACGGCGGCGGCCTGCTCGAGCGCGGTGAGGTCGTGCAGCTGGGTCACGCGATCGCACGTTAGCCCTGGACCCGTGGGCGATTGACCTAGCCCTGGACTCGTGGGCATCGGACAGGGTGCCGTAGGAAGGAGGCCGTGGACCTGACCCGGGACGCCGCCCTCGCCCTCGACGCCGCGGATCCCCTCGCCGGCTTCCGCGGCCGATTCGCCGGAACGGACGACGACTCGGCGGACCGGGTGCTCTACCTCGACGGCAACTCGCTCGGGCGGATGCCGCTGGAGACCCCCGCCGCCCTCCGGCGCGTGGTGGAGCAGGAGTGGGCGTCGGGGCTGGTCGGCTCCTGGTCGTCGTGGATCGGCGAGGCGACCCGGCTCGGCGACCAGTTGGCGTCCGGCGTGCTGGGTGCCGCACCGGGCGAGGTGCTGGTCGGCGACTCCACGACGGTCAACCTCTACAAGCTGCTGGTCGCCGGCGCCGAGGCCCGCCCCGGGCGGGACGTCCTGGTGTGCACCGCCGACGACTTCCCGACCGACCGCTACGTCGTCGCCGGTGTCGCGCGGGCGCGGGGCATGACGGTGCGCGAACTGCCCGCCCACATCGACGAGGGCCCGGACCCGGCCGGGATCGCCGCGGTGCTCGACGACCGGGTCGCCGTCGTCGTCCTCTCCCACGTGGCCTACCGGTCGGGGGCGCTGGCCGACCTGGCCGGGATCACCCGTCAGGTGCACGACGTCGGGGCGCTGGTGCTCTGGGACCTGTCGCACTCGGTGGGCTCGGTGCCGGTCGGCCTGGCCGCGGCCGACGCCGACCTCGCGGTGGGCTGCGGCTACAAGTACCTCAACGGCGGCCCGGGAGCGCCGGCGTTCCTCTACGTGCGCCGGGACCTGCAGGAGCAGCTGCGCTCCCCGATCCAGGGCTGGTTCGGGCAGCGGGACCAGTTCGCCATGGGCCCGGAGTACGACCCGAGCCCGGGAATCGAGCGGTTCGGCGCCGGCACCCCGCCGGTGCTCGGCATGGCCGCGCTGGAGGTCGGCGCGCGGCTGGTCGCCGAGGCGGGCATCGATCGCCTCGCGGCGAAGGGCCGGGCGATGGGAGAACTGGTCGTCGCGCTGGCCGACGCATGGCTGGCCCGGCACGGTGTCGCCTTGGCCTCGCCGCGGGACGCCGGGCGCCGCGGATCGCACGTCACCATGACCCATCCGCAGGCCTGGCAGCTCACGCAGGCGCTGATCGACCGGGGCGTGGTCCCCGACTTCCGGACGCCGGACCGGGTGCGGCTGGGCCCGGCCCCGCTCTACACCCGGTTCGTCGACGTCTGGGACGCGATGGACCGCTTCCGCCGGCTGCTCGAGGGCGGCGGTCACGAGGCGTACCCGGCCCAGCGCGCCCGGGTCACCTGAGAGCCAGAACCGCGGTTCTGGCTCCTTCAGCCGGGGTCGGGGACGCCGATCGGGTTGCCCGGCGGGAAGTCCCCGGCCGCGACGATCGCGCGCCGGATCGGGGTGAGCAGCTCGGCCAGCCGGTCGCAGCCGACGTCGCCGAGCGCCTGCCACGGGCGCAGCGCCAGCCGGTCGGTGTCGGTCTCGACCCCGGCGACGACGGTCAGGCCCTCGGCGCTCAGCTCGTCGCCGTCCAGCCAGCCGCGGGCGGTGAGGCGGGTGGCTGCGGCGTCCCACGCGGCGTCGTCCCACCCGCGCGCACGCTGCAGCCACTCGCGGGTGCTGCGACCGGCGGCCGCGGCGAGCACGTGGCCGCCGATCCCGTCGATCTCGCGGACGAGCAGCGCCGCGACGTGCCCGTCGCCCCGGTGCTCGCGCAGGGTGGTGAGCGCCTGCCAGAGCGCCAGGTGCGGCTGGTCCGGCACGGTCAGCCCGGCATTGGCCGCCGCCAGCGGACGGCCGGGCAGGTCGACCGCCGCCGCGGCGGCCCGCGCCAGCCCGGCGGCCTCCGACGCCTCGGCCGACGCCGGCCAGTCCTCGCCCAGGACCCGGCGGACGGCCGCGTCGACACCGGTCAGCCGCGCCGCGAGCGCCTCGGCCGGGCGGACGGCGTCCCAGACGGCCGGGACCCGGCGGGCGACGAACCCCGGCTCGAAGTTGGCGAACGTCGCGGTCACGACGTCCGGGCCGACCGGTCCGAGCGGCGCGGCCCGGAAGGCGAAGTAGGTCCGCCAGAACCCGGCCAGCCCGGCCGCCTCACCGGCTGCGCGGCACTCCGCGGCGAAGTAGATCAGTGCGTGCAGCGGCTCCCCGAGCGCCCACAGCCGGCGCGCGGTCGCCGGGGAAGTCATCTGTTCGACCCCCTCCCGAGGCTCGTCCCGAGCGTGCGAGGGATGAGGAGGAGGGGGGCCTCTTTCACGCACTCACGCTCTCGGGCACGCCCAGCCACTCACGCCAGCGCGGGTCGACGGTGCGGGTGCCGAGCAGTCGCCACGCGGCGCCGCTCGGCGTGCGCGGGGGTGTGGCAGCGCCCAGCCCATCTCGGCCAGCGACCGGTCGGCCTTGGTGTGGTTGCAGCGACGGCAGGCGGCCACCACGTTGTCCCAGGTGTGCGTGCCACCGCGACTGCGCGGGACGACGTGGTCGATGCTCGTCGCCGAGCCGCCGCAGTACACGCACGTCTGCCCGTCGCGGGTGAAGACGGCGCGGCGCGACAGCGGCACCGACGTCGGGAACGGCACCCGGACGTAGCGGGTCAGCCGTGCGACGACGGGCACCGGGAGGCTGATCGTCTCCGCGTGCACGACGTCGGGAGCGGAGTCCACCGACTCCGCCTTCTCGGCGAGCACCAGCACGATGGCCCGACGGCTGGACACCACGCAGAGCGGCTCGTAGGTGGCGTTGAGGAGCAGGGTGGCGCCCGTGGTGCCCCGCGAGGGCACGGGCAGGATCGATGGATGATGGGGGTCGCGACGCGGGGCTGGATGACCCGCCTTCGACGACCCGCTCGCTGCACGCGGCACGGGACACCTCCGGTCGCCCCGGACCGCCGGTGGCTCCGAGACCCGCGGGCAGGCTCATTCTGACCCGAGAACACGCGATCGGCGCATTCGTAATCGTCCCGTGACGGGCGGCGAACTACCGTTGGTGCGATGCGCTACCCCGAGGCCCCCCGGCTCGACCTCGTCGAGGACCTGCACGGACACCGCGTCGCCGACCCGTACCGCTGGCTCGAGGACCCCGCCGACCCGCGGACCCAGGAGTGGACGCAGGCCCAGGACGCCCTGACCGAGCAGGTGCTCTCCGGCCTGTCGCTGCGGGAGGAGTTCGCCGCGCGGCTGGAGAAGCTGGTGCACGCCGGCGCCGTCGGCGTGCCGGTCTGGCGCGGCGAGCGGGCGTTCTCGACGCGCCGCGACCCCGGCCAGGAGCACGCCGCCCTCCGGGTCCGCGAGCCCGACGGCAGCGTGCGGGTCCTGGTCGACCCGATGCAGCTCGACCCAGCCGGCACGACCACGCTCGACGCCTGGTCCCCGTCGTGGGAGGGCGACCGGCTGGCCTACCAGGTCTCCACCGGCGGCGACGAGGAGTCGAAGCTCTTCGTGCTCGACGTGGCCACCGGCGAGGTGCTCGACGGGCCGGTCGACCGATGCCGCTACTCCCCCGTGGCCTGGCTGCCCGGTGGCGAGGAGCTGTTCTACGTGCGCCGGCTGGCGCCGGACCTGGTCCCGGCCGGCGAGGAGCAGTTCCACCGGCGCGTCTGGCGCCACCGCGTCGGCAGCTCCGCCGAGACCGACGACGTGCTGGTGCACGGCGAGGGCACCGACCCCACCACCTACTTCGGCGTGCACACCAGCCGCGACGGCCGATGGCTGGTCGTCTCCGGCTCGGCCGGCACCGCGCCGCGCGACGACGTGTGGATCGCCGACCTCGCCGGCGATGCCCCTGACGACCCACCCACCCTGCGCGACTTCCAGGTGGGCGTCGACGCCCAGACCGCCGCCTGGGTGGCCCGTGACGGGCGGCTCTGGCTGATGTCGGACCGCGGCACGCCGCGCTGGCGGCTGGCCGTCGCCGACCCGGAGGACCCGGCGACGTGGGCGCCGGAGCGGTGGCGGGACGTCGTCCCGCAGCAGGACGGCGCGGTGCTCTCCGACGTCGCCCTCGTCGACGGTCCGGACGGCGCCCTGCAGGTCCTGGCCGTGCACGCCGTCGACGCGACCAGCCGGCTCTCGGTGTGGGCGGCGGACGGGGCGGGGCGACTCGTCGACGTCCAAGGTCTCGGCGTCGGCAGCATCTCCGGCGTCAGCGCGCCGCCGGAGGGCGGGACCACGGCGTGGGTCGGCTACACCGACTACGCCACCCCGCCGTCGGTCCTGCGCTGGGACGCGGGCGCGCCGTCCGCCCTCGAGACCTGGGAGCAGGCCGCCGTCGCCGGCGACGTACCGGCCCTGTCGGTCGTCGAGACCCATGCCACGTCCCGGGACGGCACGCCGGTGCACCTGTTCGTGCTCTCCGGATCAGGCGTCGCGGACCGACCGCGGCCCACCGTGCTCTACGGCTACGGCGGTTTCAACGTCTCCCTCACCCCGGCCTACACCGCGCAGGCGCTGGCCTGGGTGGCCGCCGGCGGGGTCTGGGCGGTGGCCAACCTGCGCGGCGGCTCCGAGCACGGCGAGGAATGGCACCGCGCCGGCATGCGCGAGCGCAAGCAGAACGTGTTCGACGACTTCGCCGCCGCCGGCGAGCACCTGGTCGCCCAGGGCTGGACGACGCACGAGCAGCTGGCGGTGATGGGCGGCTCGAACGGCGGCCTGCTGGTCGGCGCGACGCTCACCCAGCGGCCCGACCTCGCGGCCGCCGTCGTCTGCAGCGCCCCGCTGCTCGACATGGTGCGCTACGAGCTCTTCGGGCTCGGCCGCACGTGGAACGACGAGTACGGCACCGCCGAGGACCCGACGGAGCTCGGCTGGCTGCTCGGCTACTCGCCGTACCACGCGGTCCGCGAGGGGACCGCGTACCCGGCGGTCCTGTTCACGACGTTCGAGTCCGACACCCGGGTCGACCCGCTGCACGGCCGGAAGCTCGCCGCGGCCCTGCAGCACGCGACCAGCGCGCAGGCTCCGATCCTCCTGCGTCGGGAGACGTCGGTCGGGCACGGCGCCCGGGCGGTCAGCCGGACCGTCGGTCTGGCCGCCGACCAGCTCGCCTTCCTCGCCGAGCACACGGGCCTCGCACAACCGTGACTGGTGTGACAACAACGATGGGTGTCCTTCGCTGACAAGGGCACCGGTCGCCTGGAAGTATTTCCGGTGATGAATCGATCACCCGTCGTGTTCGCCGCGGCCGACAGCGGTCCCACCGCCGTCCCCGGCTGCGTCGACGAAGCGACGACGCTGTGCGCCAAGGTCTACGACTGGTCCGGCCTGGACTGGCTGGCCGCCAACGCCGACGCGCTGATCGCGAAGCCGGCCAGGATCCTGCTGGTCGTCGCGCTCGCCGCCGTCGTCCGCGGGCTCGTGCACCGGGGCATCCGCCGGCTGACCGACCGGACGGCGACCGGCGCCGTCCCGACGATCCTGCGTCCCCTGCGCAACCGGGTGCAGCAGAACACCGACGTGGTCGAGCAGATCACCGAGCGGCGCACCCAGCGGGCCGAGGCGATCGGCTCCGTCCTGCGCAGCTTCGCCTCGTTCGTGATCCTCGGCATCGCCGTGGTGATGGTCCTCGGCGAGCTCGGCATCAACCTGGCGCCGATCGTCGCCAGCGCCGGCGTGGTCGGCGTGGCCCTCGGCTTCGGCGCGCAGAACCTCATCAAGGACTTCATCGCCGGCATCGGGATCATCCTCGAGGACCAGTACGGCGTCGGTGACGTCGTCGACCTGGGCCCGGCCAGCGGCACCGTGGAGGCGGTGGGCCTGCGGATCACGCGACTGCGGGACGTCAACGGCGTGGTCTGGTACGTGCGCAACGGCGAGGTGCTGCGGGTCGGCAACAAGAGCCAGGGCTACGCCCAGGTGGTCATCGACATGCCGGTCGCCCACGACACCGATCTCGAGGCCGCCCGCGTCGTGATGCAGGAGGTCGCCGACGCCCTCTACGCCGACGAGGAGTGGGCCGACGTGCTGCTCGCCGAGCCGGAGTCGCTCGGTGTCGAGCACATCACCCCCGAGGGCGTCACGCTCCGGTTGGTCGTGCGCTCGGCCAGCGCCGACCAGTGGCGGGTCGGCCGCGAACTGCGCATGCGACTCAAGGAGCGGTTCGTCGCCGAGGGCATCCGCACGCCCCTGCCCCTGCTCACCGGCGCGGGCGGGGCCACGGTCCCCGCCGCCCCGGGGCCACGCTGAGCGCGCCCGCACGGCAGGCCACGTTCCGCGAGGTCTTCGCCGTCCGCGAGTTCCGGCCGCTGTTCGGCACCTTCCTGCTCTCCACGGCCGGTGACGAGCTGGCCCGTGTGGCGCTGACCGTGCTCGTGTACCAGCGCACCAACTCGCCCCTGCTGTCGGCGCTGACCTTCGCCATCGGGCACTTCCCGTGGCTGCTGGGTGGTCCGTTCCTGTCCACGCTGGCCGACCGGCTGCCGCGCCACCGGGTGCTGATCTGGGTCGACGTCGCCCGGGCGGTGCTGCTGGCGGCCATGGCGGTCCCCGGCCTGCCCCTGTGGGTGCTGCTCGTCCTGCTCTTCTTCGTGTCGATGTGCGCACCACCGTTCGAGTCGGCGCGGTCGGCGCTGATGGCCGACGTCCTCGATGGTGACCGGTACGCCGTCGCCACCTCGCTGACCAACATCTCCCTGCAGCTGTCGCAGGTGGTCGGCTTCGTGGCGGCCGGCGCGCTGGTCGCCGTGCTGAACCCGTCGGCCGCCCTCCTGATCGACGCGGTGACCTTCGCGGTGTCGGCGCTGTGGCTGGCCGCCCGGCTCGAGCGCCGCCCGGCTCCGCTGTCGGAGGTACCGCGGCAGTCGTTCCTGCACGACACCGGAGAGGGGCTGCGGCTGATCCGGCGGACGCCCCGGCTGCTGGCCATCGTGGCCCTGCTCTGGGTGGGCACCCTCTTCGGGTACGCCTCCGAGGGCGTCGCCGTGCCGTGGGCCGACGAGCTCGGTCGAGGCGCCGCCGGGCTGGGCGTCCTGCTGGCCGCCAACCCGCTGGGCGTCACCATCGGCGGCCTCGTCCTCGCGCGGCTGGTCTCCCCCGAGCGGCGCGAGCGCCTGGTGACACCGCTGGTCGTCCTCTCCCTGGTGCCCATCGCGGTCGCCGGGGTCGTCGGCATGGTCGCCGGACCGGGGGCGGTGTCCTTCGCGACCGTCGTGGCCCTGCTGTTCGTCTCGGGGCTGGGCGCGGCGTGGGTGATCCCGCTGAACGTGTCGTTCGTCCAGGCCGTTCCGAGCGCCTACCGGGGGCGCGCATTCGGCGTCGCGGTCAGCGGGCTCTACGGCGTGCAGGGCCTCGGCGCGCTCGTCGCCGGCCTCACCGCCGAGGGCGTGCCGGCCAGCGCGGTGGTGGCCCTGTCGGGTGCGGTCGGGCTGCTCGCGGTGGCGCCGGTGCTGGTGGCCTACCGGCGCACCCAGGGCTCCGTGGCGAGCGCGTCCGCCGGTGAGGGACCATCGGGGGCATGAGCGAGTCGAGCCGGTCCCTGCCCTCGGCGCGCAGCTTCTTCGACGAGGTCGGCGGCCACGAGACCTTCCGCGTCCTCGTCGCACGGTTCTACGCCGGGGTGCGCGCCGACCCGGTGATCGGGCCGCTGTACCCGCAGGACGACTGGGAGGGCGCCGAGGTGCGGTTGCGCGGCTTCCTGGAGCAGTACTGGGGCGGGCCCACCACCTACTCGCAGGAGCGCGGCCACCCGCGGCTGCGCATGCGGCACGCGCCCTTCGCGATCGGGCCGGCCGAGCGGGACGCCTGGCTGCGGCACATGCGCGAGGCCGTCGACTCCCTGGAACTCACCCCCGAGCAGGACGCGACGCTCTGGGGTTACCTGGAGATGGCGGCGATGAGCATGCAGAACCGCTTCCCGGACGAGACCCACGGCGACCTCTCGCCGGCTCGATGAGCGACGCCGAGTGGTGGCGCTCCGCCGTCTTCTACCAGGTCTACATCCGCAGCTTCGCCGACGGGAACGGCGACGGCGTCGGTGACCTGGCCGGCATCCGCAGCCGGCTCCCCTATCTGGCAGGCCTCGGCGTCGACGCCCTCTGGATCACGCCCTTCTACCCCTCGCCCATGGCCGACCACGGCTACGACGTCGCCGACCCCCGGGACGTCGAACCGGTGTTCGGCGACCTCGCGCAGTTCGACGCCCTGCTCACCGAGGCGCACGAGCTGGGCATCCGCGTCACGATCGATCTCGTGCCCAACCACAGCTCGCACCAGCGGGAGTGGTTCGAGGCGGCCCTGGCCGCCGGACCGGGCTCGCCCGAGCGTGCCCGGTACCTGTTCCGCGACGGCCGTGGTCCGGGCGGCGAGGAGCCACCGAACAACTGGCCGTCGGTGTTCGGCGGGCCCGCGTGGACCCGCCTCGCCGACGGGCAGTGGTACCTGCACCTGTTCGCACCCGAGCAGCCCGACCTGGACTTCGCGAACCCCGAGGTGGTCGCCGACCTCGAGGAGACGCTGCGGTTCTGGCTGGACCGTGGCGTCGACGGCTTCCGGATCGACGTCGCGCACGGCATGGCCAAGCCCGACGGCCTGCCGGACATGCTGCCGATGGACGACACCGGCCTGCTCGCCGACCACGGACCCGGCGACCATCGGTTCGACCACGACGACGTGCATCTGGTGCACCGGCGGATCCGCGCGGTGCTCGACGAGTACCCGGGCGCCATGGCGGTCGGCGAGGTCTGGGTCTCGGACGACGACCGGCTCGCCCGCTACATCCGCGAGGGCGAGCTGCACCTGGCCTTCAACTTCAAGCTGACGACCGCCGAGTGGACGCCGGAGGACCTGCGCGACGCCGTCGTCCACTCGCTGGCCACGGTCGCGCAGACGCCCGCGCCGGCCTGCTGGGTGCTGTCCAACCACGACGTGCGGCGGCACGTCAGTCGTTACGGCGACGGCACCCTCGGCCTCCGGCGGGCGCGCGCCGCGGCGCTGCTGCAGCTGGCGCTGCCCGGAGTGGTCTACCTGTACAACGGCGACGAGCTGGGCCTGCCCAACGTCGACGACCTCCCCGAGGCGGTGCTGCAGGACCCGGTCTGGGAGCGCTCGGGGCGCACCCGCCGCGGTCGCGACGGCTGCCGGGTGCCGATGCCCTGGTCGGGCGCCGAGCCGCCGTTCGGCTTCTCGACGGCGGAGTCGACGTGGCTGCCGATGCCGCCGGCGTGGGCGGGGGTGACGGTCGAGGCACAGGACGCCGATCCGGCTTCGATGCTGTCGCTGTACCGAGCGGCGCTGGCGCTGCGAGCCTCGTCGTCCGCCTTCTCCGGCGAGGGTCTGACGTGGCTGCCGGCACCGGAGGGATGCCTGGCCTTCCGCCGTCCCGGCGGGCTGGTCTGCCTGCTCAACCTGTCCGAGGACGCCGTCCCGCTGCCGGAGGGCAGGGTGCTGCTGGCCAGTGCCGACGTCGCCGACGGGATGCTGCCCACCGACGGCGCGGTCTGGCTGCAGGCCTGACGTTCCGGGAGCGGGCGGGGTCCGTAACGGCCGCTCCGGTACCTTCCCGGCGACGACGACGCCCGCCGCCCGCGGGCGCCTGCCCCTCGGGAGACGGCTCGTGAAGACCAAGGACCTCGCCTACATCTCGCTGTTCGCCGCGATCACCGCGGTGCTGGGCCTCGTGCCGGCGATCAACGTCGGGCCGGTGCCGATCACCGCGCAGACCCTGGGCGTGATGCTGGCCGGGTCGATCCTCGGCGCCCGCCGCGGGTTCCTGTCCCAGCTGCTCTTCCTGGTGCTGGTCGCGCTCGGGCTGCCGCTGCTGGCCAGCGGCTCCGGCGGCCTGGCGGTGTTCGCGCTCCCGTCGGCCGGCTACCTCCTCAGCTGGCCGATCGCCGCGTTCGTCATCGGCCTGCTCACCGAGCGGTTCTGGGTCCGCTACAACCTCGCCTGGGGCATCGTGGCCAACGTCGTCGGCGGCATCCTGGTCATCTACGCGATCGGCGTGCCGGTGCTGGCCGCGATCGCCAACCTCTCCCCCGGCGCGGCGATCGTCTCCGGCGCGCTGCCGTTCCTCGTCGGCGACACCGTCAAGGCCGTCCTGGCCGCGGCCGTCGCCGTCCAGGTGCGCCGGAGCTACCCGGTCATCGAGCGACCCCAGCGGGCGGTCGCCGTCCGGTGAGGCTCCGGCGGGAGACGGCCGAGGCGGTCGCCGATCCGACCCGGGGCGTCGAGCTCCGGGGCGTCGGGCACGCGTACGGCGAGCGGGTGGTGCTCCGCGACGTCGACCTGAGGCTGACCGAGCGCCGGGTCGGGGTGGTCGGCGCCAACGGGTCGGGCAAGAGCACGTTCGCCCGGCTGCTCAACGGCCTGGTGCAGCCGACGTCCGGCTCCGTGCTGGTCGACGGCCTGGACACCCGGACGGCGCTGCGCGAGGTCCGGCGGCGGGTCGGGTTCGTCTTCCAGGATCCCGACGCGCAGATCGTCTACCCGACCGTGGCCGAGGACGTCGCCTTCGGGCTGGAGAACCAGGGCGTGCCCGTGGCCGAGCGGGCTGCGCGGGTCGCCGAGGTCCTGGAGCGCTACGGCCTCGACGGGCACGCCGACCATCCGGCGCACCTGCTCTCGGGCGGGCAGAAGCAGCTGCTGGCCATCGCGGGCGTGCTGGTGATGCGGCCGGCCCGGATCGTGTTCGACGAGCCGACGACCCTGCTCGACCTCGTCAACACCCGCCGGGTGGCGCAGGTGATCGACGAGCTCGAGCAGCAGGTCGTGGTGGTCACCCATGACCTCGAGCTGCTGGAGCGCTTCGACCGGGTGCTGGTGATCGACGGCGGCCGGGTCGTCGAGGACGGCGCTCCGGACAGCTCGATCGCCGCCTACCGCGCGCTGGTGGTGCACCGGTGACGCTGGCGCTGTACGTCCCGCGGGCCAGCCTGGTGCACCGGGCCCCGGCCGGCGCGAAGCTGCTCGCCCTGGTCGCCGTGAGCGTGCTGCTCTTCGTCGTCCCCACGCTGCCCGTGGTGACGGGGGCCCTCGTGCTGGTCGTCCTGGTCGGGCTGGTCGTGGCGCAGCTGCCGGTGGTCACCCTGGCGCGCCAGGCCCGGGCGGTCCTGTGGTGGCTGGTCGCCATCTTCGTGCTGCACGCGTTCGTGACGGACCTGGCGACCGGGACGCTGACGGTCATGCGGCTGCTGGCGCTCGTGCTGGCCGCAGCGGTGGTGACTGCGACGACCCGGGTGAGCGCGATGGTGGCGGTGGTGGAGCGGGTCTGCCGGCCGCTGTCGGTGGTCGGTGTGCGGCCGGCGCGGATCGGGCTGGTGATCGCGATGGCGCTGCGGTTCATCCCGCTGCTGATCGAGCGCGCCGACCGCATCCGGGAGGCGCAGGCCGCCCGCGGCGGGACCCTGCGGGGCCTGCACGGCCTGCGGACGTCGGTCGTGCCGTTGCTCGTGCAGGTGCTGCAGCTGGCGCACACCGTCGCCGAGGCGCTGGACGCGCGCGGGGCCGACGACGTGCCCGTCCGGCGAAGGGGAGCCCGTGCCGCGTGACCCCGTGGGCGGCTCCGTCGCCGAGATCTGGCTGGCCGATGCCGCGGCCTCACCGATGCGGCGCGTGCCGTCGGTCGAGGCGATCGCCGGCGTCGGGCTGGCGGGTGACCGCTACGCGCTCGGCGGGGGAACGTGGGCGCAGTACCCGGACCTCGAGAAGCAGGTCACCCTCATCGACCGCTCCGACGTCGCCGCGGTCGCCGCCGAGACGTCGTCCTCGATCACCACCGGGGACACCCGGCGCAACGTGGTGACCACCGGTGTCGACCTGCCCGCGCTGGTGGGCCGGTGGTTCACCGTCGGGGACGTGCTGCTCTTCGGCATGAAGCGCTGCCCGCCGTGCACGCACCTCGAGCGGTTGACGGGTGTGAAGCTGGTCAAGGCGATCGTCCACCGGGGCGGCATCAACGCGGCGGTGTTCGCCGGTGGCACGGTGGCCGAGGGGTCGCCCGTGCGAGCCGTCTCCGAGGAGGAGGCGATCGGTCGGGGTGCCCCGACCGGTGCCGACCGGCCGGTCCCGCGCATCGTCGGGTGAGCGCAGCGCCGGGTCAGACCGCCGCGGGGGTGACCGGCCCTCCGATGACGAACCGGCCGCTGTCGTCGAAGCGCAGCCGGCTGAGATGGTCGTCGGCCGCCGCCGGCTCGATGCGGAGCGCCACGAGGACCTTCTGCACGCTCCACTTCATGACGTCCAGGCAGATCTCGGCGATCTGCGCGTCGGTGAAGTGCCCGCGGGCCTGCCGGCGGAGCGACGGGTCGATCGCGCCCGGATTCATGATGATGGCGTCGGTGAGTGCGAGGGCCGCCTTGTGGCGGTCGTCGAGATCGCTGACCTGCCAGCGGTCGATCTTGGCGCCGAGCTCCTCGTCGAAGCCCTGCTCGAGGGCCGTCTCCAACCGCACCGACCGGCAGCGCCGGCAGTCGTGGTATCGCGCGCAACGGAGCCGGACGATCTCGGTGGTCAGGGGGTCGACGCCGTCGAGGAGGACGACCGCGCTCTCGAATGCTACGCAGGCGTGGTCGAGGTCGGTGCCGTAGCGCGGACCGGGCCCCGAGGGCGGCGGGATGCGGGACGGCTGGCTCATGCGGGCACTTCCGCCTCTCGGTCCTCGTCCGCGAGGACGGCCGAGGCCACGAGGCTCAGCCGCATCCGGAACTCCGTGACGTAGAGGGCGGCGATGAACGTGTGCACGTCCAGCGCGCTCCCATGGGCGAGCAAGGCGTCGACGTGGGCGTCGGTGAGCGCGGCCACCGACATCAGGTACTGCTCGGTGAAGTCGAGGTGGGCGCGTTCCTTGGCGGTGAACAGGTCCGAACGCCGCCAGTTCGCGAGTGCCGCACGTCTCGCCGGGTCCAGCTCGGCCGGCGGGGCGGGGTGGCCCAGCAGCTCGGCCGTCCGTGCCCGGCACAGCTCGAAGACCGCCGGGTCGGGAACGGTCGCGGTGGCGACGGCGGCGGCCCGTTCGAGGGCGTCGCTCGCCTCGGGTTGCAGGGGCCGCAGCAGGGCCAGGGCGTCGGTCACGATGCGGTGACGCTAGCCGCCGACGTCGCTCCTCGTCCAGAGTTCCTGATCAGGAATCGTCGCCGTAGCGCGCGAGGAAGGCCTTCTCCTCCGGGGTGATGCGCCGCGGCCGGTTCAGCGCGAAGTCGAACGGCACGAGCATCGTGCTGCCGGTGACCGCCAGCTGCCCGTGGTCGAACAGCTCGTAGTGGCACCGGAAGGACGCCGCCCGCACGGCGGAGACCCAGATCTGTATCTCCAGCGGCTCGGCGTCGTACTCCACGGGGCGCTTGTAGGTGATCTCGTGCGAGTGGACGACCAGACCGCGACGCATGCCCGTGCGCTCGTCGTGCGTCGGGTGCTCGAAGAAGAGGTTGACGCGAGCCATCTCGAAGTAGCCGAGGAACGCCACGTTGTTGATGTGCTGGTAGGCGTCCATGTCCGACCAGCGCATCGGCACGTGCACCGTGTGTCTCACGCCCGCCACCCTGCCATGGCGGCGGGCGTGCTCCCCCTCAGTCGCGGGTGAGCTTGCGGTAGGTCGCCCGGTGCGGGCGGGCGGCGTCGGGACCGAGCCGCTCGACCTTGTTCTTCTCGTAGTCGGCGAAGTTGCCCTCGAACCAGAACCACTTCGAGTCGCCCTCGTAGGCGAGGATGTGCGTGGCCACCCGGTCGAGGAACCACCGGTCGTGGCTGACCACCACGGCGCAGCCGGGGAACTCCTCGAGCGCGCCCTCCAGGCTGGAGAGCGTCTCGACGTCGAGGTCGTTGGTGGGCTCGTCGAGCAGCAGCAGGTTGCCGCCCTGCTTGAGGGTCAACGCGAGGTTGAGGCGGTTCCGCTCACCTCCGGACAGCACGCCGGCCGGCTTCTGCTGGTCGGGGCCCTTGAACCCGAACGCCGCGACGTAGGCGCGCGACGGCATCTCGACGTTGCCGACCTTGATGTGGTCCAGGCCGTCGGAGACGACCTCCCACAGCGTCTTCTTCGGGTCGATGCCGCCGCGGCTCTGCTCGACGTAGGAGATCTTGACCGTCTCGCCGACCTTGATCTCGCCGTCGTCGGGCTTCTCCTCGCCGACGAGCATCTTGAACAGCGTGGTCTTGCCGGCGCCGTTGGGCCCGACCACGCCGACGATGCCGTTGCGCGGCAGGGTGAACGACAGGTCGTCGATCAGCAGCCGGTCGCCGAACCCCTTGTCCAGGTTCCTGGTCTCGACGACGACGTTGCCCAGGCGCGGGCCCGGCGGGATCTGGATCTCCTCGAAGTCGAGCTTGCGGTACTTCTCGGCCTCGGCGGCCATCTCCTCGTAGCGGGCCAGGCGCGCCTTGCTCTTGGCCTGGCGGGCCTTCGCGCCGGAGCGGACCCAGTCCAGCTCCTCCTTGAGGCGCTTCTGCCGCTTGGCGTCCTTGGCGCCCTCGACCTTGAGGCGGGCGGCCTTGGTCTCGAGGTAGGTGGAGTAGTTGCCCTCGTAGGGGTACGCCCGGCCGCGGTCGAGCTCGAGGATCCACTGCGCCACGTTGTCGAGGAAGTACCGGTCGTGCGTGACGGCGACCACGGTGCCGGCGTACTTCTCGAGGTGCTGCTCGAGCCAGGCGACGCTCTCGGCGTCGAGGTGGTTGGTGGGCTCGTCGAGCAGCAGCAGGTCGGGGGCCTCGAGCAGCAGCTTGCACAGCGCGACGCGGCGGCGCTCACCGCCGGAGAGGACCGTGACGTCGGCGTCGCCGGGCGGGCAGCGCAGCGCGTCCATCGCCTGCTCGATGCGGGCGTCGAGCTCCCAGCCGTCGTGCTGCTCGATGACCTCCATGAGCTCGCCCTGCTCGGCGAGGAGGGCGTCGAAGTCGGCGTCGGGCTCGCCCATGGCGGCGCTGACCTCCTCGAAGCGGGTCAGCGCGTCACGGAGGGGCTTGACCGCCTCCTCGACGTTGCCGCGCACGTCGAGCTCCTCGTTGAGCGGCGGCTCCTGGAGGAGGATGCCGACCGTCGCCTCGGGGGCGAGCGTCGCCTCGCCGTTCGAGGGCTGCTGCATCCCCGCCATGATCTGCAGGACCGTCGACTTGCCGGCGCCGTTGGGGCCGACGACGCCGATCTTGGCGCCGGGCAGGAACGCCAGGGTGACGTCGTCGAGGATCACCTTGTCGCCGTGCGCCTTGCGGGCACGGACCATGGAGTAGATGTACTGAGCCACTGGGCTTGCCGAGCCTTCCGTCCGGTTCGCGAGCGGGGGCGGGGCCACCGGTCGCGGCCCCACCCCGTGCGTTCTCGCCTCCGATCCTCCCAGCCCCGGGCAACTACGCGTGCGTGGGCTCCGGGTCGAGGTCGGCGGCGTCCTCCTCCTGCAACGCCCCGACGGCCCCGTCGTACTCCCGCCCACCCAGGATCTCGGCCAGCTCCTCGACGGACGGAGCGTCGCTCGCCGACTCCGGCGCCTCCTGGGCCGCCACCGAGGACCGCTGTGTCTTCTTGAACTCGGCGGTGCCCCGGGCCAGGTTCGGCGCGACCGCCTCGGCCCTGATCTGCGGACGGCTGCGCCTGCCCTGCTCCGACTCCCACTCGTGCGTCCGGATGTTCCCCACGACGACGACCGGGTCGCCCTTGCTGATGCTGTGCGAGACGTTGCCGCCCAGCTCGCCCCAGCACTCGACGTCGACGAAGAAGGAGTGGCCGTCGATCCAGTCCTGCGTGCCGCTGTCGAAACGGCGCTCGGTGGCGGCCATCCTGAAGTTGGTGACGCTGCCGTTCTGCGTGCGGTTGCGGCTGGGTGAGTTGACGACGTTGCCGATGACGGTGATCTCGGTGGCGTTCACGGTGCTCCTCGGGTCTGCTGCGCCGGCCGGCGCGACCGGCTCCGTGCCGGTGTGCGGACGACCCTCGGGGCTCGCGGAGCCGCTCGGGAGCCCGCCCGCCGATCTGTGGACGGCACCGCCACCTGTGGACGGCCTCACTCCCCCGCATGACGGCCGCATAACGCTCTGGGCGTCCCGGCCTGCACCGGTGCGATGATCGGCAGCCGAGCGCCCGTAGCTCAGTGGATAGAGCAGGTGCCTTCTAAGCACTTGGTCGCAGGTTCGAGTCCTGCCGGGCGCGCCCGACCGCTCGCATGGGAGCGGATACGCCGGGTAGCTCCCGACGATGAAGATCATCTCTCTCCTCGTGCTGCTGTGGCTGATCATCGGCGGCGTGGCCGCCTTCCAGCGCGGCTACTTCGAGAGCAGCGACACCAGCTGCGCGGGCCTGGGCACCATCGCGCTGACGATCGTCGCCGGACCGTTGAACTACCTGGGCGTCAACCCCGAGGTGCAGAACTGCGAACTGCCCCAGCCCAGCGAGTGAGGATTTCCGGACGAAGCCGTCCCTGACACCCGGGGTTACACGAACCCGGCCGGGGTAACTGCGCTCCCGCCAGGTAGCGGGGGATGCAGGTGCCACCGGGTGATCGTCGGGAGTGTGCGGTGCGGCATGCGTCGAACCAGGTCCGGAACCACAGGGACAGCGGCAGGAAGCCACGGATTCCAGGACGCCGTCGCTGGTTGGTGACCGGCGCGGCCCTGTTGCTCGTCACAGCCATCGGGGCGTCGGCGCAGTCCACGGAGGTCGAGGCCGCCGGCCGCGTGGGAGACGCGCCGCTGCCCTGGGCCGCGGGCGCCGCCCTCATCGTCCCCCAGCTCTCCGAGGGCGCGCCGCCGGGCGCGGTCACGCTCGCCGAGGCGCCGACCCGGCAGGCCGGCCAGGCCCCGCCGGCGCCCACGGTCATCACCGGCCTCGCCGCCAACGGCATCCCGAACGTCGCCCTGAACGCCTACCGCGTGGCCGCGGCCCGCATGGCCGACGCCAAGCCCGGCTGCGGCATCGAGTGGTCGCTGCTGGCCGGCATCGGGCGCATCGAGTCCAACCACGGCCGCTACGGCGGCGCCGTCCTCGGCCCGGAGGGGACGTCGACCCCGAAGATCCTCGGCCCGCCCCTGGACGGCGGACGGTTCGCCTACATCGGCGACAGCGACAACGGTCTGTGGGACGGCGACACGACCTACGACCGCGCCATGGGCCCCATGCAGTTCATCCCGACCACCTGGCGCTCCTACGCCATCGACGCCGACGGCGACGGGGTGTCCAATCCGTTCAACATCAACGACGCCGCGCTGGCCGCCGCGAACTACCTGTGCACCGCCGGCGGGAACCTGCGCACCCAGGCCGGGATGATCGAGGCGATCTTCGCCTACAACCACTCCGACAGCTACGTCGCCGAGGTGCTGGCGCTCGCCCGCGCCTACGCGGCCGGCATCCCGGTCGCCGACCTCGGCCCGCTGTTCGGCATCACGAGCGGACCCGTCCCACCGCCGTCCGGCCCCTACTGGGCGGCACCGGCGGCACCCGGACCGGCGATCGGCTTCGAGGACAGGACTCCCCCGAACGGCCCGACCACCGGCGCCGCCCCGCCGCCGCGGCGGCCCGACAGCACTCCTGCGGCGCAGGGCGGTGGGTCAGGCGGTTCCGGCGCCGGGACGCCGGCGAACAATTCCTCCGGCTCGACGTCGGAGCCGCCACCGGCCAACACGCCGGCGCCGCCGCCTGCGCAGCGACAGCCGGGCGCCCCGCAGAACCCCGGCACGGCACCGGCCCAGCCACTGCCGGTGCCAGTTCCGGTCCCTGCTCCTGCACCGGCGCCGGCACCGGCTCCCCCGCCGGCTCCCGCGCCGCAGCCGCCACCGGTCGTGACGGCACCGCCGCCGCCGCTGATCCCCGGGGAGACCTGCCGGCGGGCGACCGATGTGAGCCTGCCCCTGACCCTGCCGCTCTGCCCGTCGTGACGAGCCCGTGCGGCTGCCGTTGACGGCTTGCCGGTCCGGCGAGCAGAGGTAAGCCGAGCAGAGGTAAGGCGCGACCCGCGGACACCCGTTCTCCCCCTGTCCGCGGGTCGCGCCTGTCCGTGGGCCCCCCAGCCCACACGATCAGCCCTGGATCAGCGGGCCGATCCGGTCTTCTGGGTGCCGGTGAACTGGAAGCTCAGCGAGCTGGTGGCACCCTGGAAGTCGTCGCCGGTAGCGGTCACCGGCAGCGATGCGGTGAGCTTGAGGTGGTCAACCGAACCCGGCGTCAGCGCGGCACTGCCGGCGAGGGCGACGTCGGTCACGACGATCGGACCGTCGGTGTGGGTGCGCACCGTCCCGGTGCAGACGGGGCTGGTGTCGGAGACCTCCCACGGGACCGAGCACGACTCGACCTTCAGCTGCAGCCCGTTCACCGTGTCGCTGTCGAGGACGCTCGGCGAGGTCGCCCACGACGTGAGGCTCACCCGGCCGAGCGCCGTGTTCCCGTCGTTCACCAGGTCGACGAGGTGGCTGCGCGAGTCACCCGCGAGCATCAGGCCGCCGGTGAACGGCACGGAGCCGGAGCCGCCGTCGGACAGGTCGATGGAGACGACGCCGGTGTCGACGTTGGTGTTGACCGGCGAGGTGCTGTCGGTGAAGTCGCCGAAGGTCGCCATCCCGGCGACCGCGGCAGCTGCACCGACGGCCCCGATGGCGGCAACGATCGTGGTGGCCGACCGTCGACGAGTCGTCAGGTTGGTGGTCACGGTTTCCTTCTCCCCCGGTTGCTGCCCGGTGGTGGTTCCACCCGGCGACGAGGGAGACGGTCCTGGGTCAACCGCAGGCCACCCGCCAGGGAACCGCAAGGACTCCGCAAGATCGGCGGACGTGCTCACTCCCCCGGGACGACGGCGGGCGGAGCACCGCGAACGGATCGGTGACCTCGAGCGTCTCCACGGCGAAGCGATGGAGCATCGCGGGCCGCCCACCGCTGCGACCGGGGTGCGACTGCTGCCCGGTGGGCTCGAGCACCCCCTGCGCAGGAGGACGCGCTGCAGGTTGGTGGCGGTGACCTCGTAGCCGAGCGCGGCCACGTAGATCTCCCGCAGCTCCGCGATGGTGAACGTCGGCGGCGCCAGCGCGAAGCCGATGTTGGTGTAGGAGAGCTTGGCCCGCAGCCGGCCCAGCGCCGACCCGACGATCGATCCATGGTCGAACGCCGTGGCGGGCAGGGCGCCGACGGGGTGCCAGGCGGTGTCCGCGGGCAGGGCCGGCTCGACGTGGGCCGGGATGAGCCCCAGGTATGCCGTGGCCACCGTGCGTCCCCGCGGATCGCGGCCGGGGTCGCTGCGGGTCTCCAGCTGCTCGAGGTGCGCCAGGTGGTCGACCGACACCTTCGACGCCAGCTGGCGGGCGACCGACGCCCCGAGCGTCTCGTCCCCGAGCAGCGGGCCGCCGGGCAGCGCCCAGGCGCCGGCGAACGGGTCGGTGGCGCGTCGCCACAGCATCACGTGCAGCCGCCCGGCCCTGACCTGCAGCACCGCGGCCAGCGCGTGGTGGGGATACGCGGGCCGGTCCGGCGAGGACCACACGGATGTCACGACGGGAATGTTATGGTCCCCGCACGAGGTTTTCGCCTCTCAGTACGAAACCCTCTCGTTCGGAGGTCCCGGTGACCGCAACGCTGCCCATGCCCCCCGCCGCCTCGTGGTCGCCGGACCAGTGGGACGACTGGCGGAGCGAGGTGCGGCGACTGGCCGCTGCCCGCGACGCCGTCGTCCTGGCGCACAACTACCAGGAGGCGCAGATCCAGGACGTCGCCGACCACGTCGGCGACTCGCTCGCCCTGTCCCGCATCGCCGCGGCGAGCGACGCGAGCACGATCGTGTTCGCCGGGGTCCACTTCATGGCCGAGACGGCGAAGATCCTGGCCCCGGAGAAGACGGTGCTGGTGCCCGACGCGGCCGCCGGCTGCTCGCTGGCCGACACGATCACCGCCGACCAGCTGCGCGCCTGGAAGGCCGAGCACCCCGGCGCCGTCGTCGTCTCCTACGTCAACACCTCGGCCGAGGTGAAGGCCGAGACCGATATCTGCTGCACGTCGTCCAACGCCGTCGAGGTCGTCGAATCGGTCCCGGCCGACCGCGAGGTGCTGTTCCTCCCCGACCAGTTCCTCGGCGCGCACGTCCAGCGGGTCACCGGCCGGTCGAACATGCGGATCTGGATGGGCGAGTGCCACGTCCACGCCGGCATCTCCCCCACCGACCTCAAGGCCAGCGTCGAGAGCAACCCCGACGCCGAGCTGCTGGTGCACCCGGAGTGCGGCTGCGCGACCAGCGCCCTCTGGATGGTCGGCCAGGGCGACCTGCCGACCGAGCGGGTCCACGTCCTCTCCACCGGCGGCATGCTCGACCAGGCCAGGCGGACGACGGCGAAGCGGGTGCTGGTCGCCACCGAGATCGGCATGCTGCACCAGCTGCGCCAGGCCAACCCGGTCACCGACTTCCAGCCGGTCAACCCGCGGGCCGCCTGCCCCTACATGAAGATGTCGACGCCGGAGAAGCTGCTCCGCGCGCTACGCGAGGGCCGCGACGAGGTGACCGTCGACCCGCAGATTGCCGCCCGTGCCCGCGCGGCGGTGGAGGCCATGGTCGCCATCGGCACCCCGTCGCCGGTCGGCGAGTGACGTGCGCGCCCCGTCGGCCCGGGTGGTCCCGGCACTCCCCCTCCCGGCCCCCGGCTGGACCCGCACCACCGGCGTCGCGGTGGTCGGCAGCGGCGCCGCCGGGCTGATGACGGCGCTCGCGCTCAGCGAGGCCGGCGTCGACGTCACCGTCGTCACCAAGGGGGCGCTCGGCGACGGCAGCACCGCCTGGGCACAGGGCGGGCTCGCCGCCGTCCTCGGCCCGGACGACGACGCCGAGCTGCACGTCCGCGACACGCTCGTCGCCGGTGCCGGCCTGTGTGACGAGGAGGCCGTCCGCACGCTGGTCGCCGAGGCACCGGAGGCCATCGCCGAGCTGCGGCGCCTCGGGGCCCGCCTCGACCTGGACGACCGCGGCCGCCCGGCGCTGACCCGCGAGGGCGGCCACAGCCGTGACCGGATCGTGCACGCCGGCGGCGACGCCAGCGGCGCGGAGGTCACCCGCACGCTGGGCGAGGTCCTGCGGGCGCATGGCATCGACGTCCTCGACCGGACCGTCGCGCTCGACGCGCTGCGCGACCGGTCCGGCGCCGCGGTCGGGCTGCGCGTCGCCCGCGTCCGGGACGACGGATCGCTGGCCGACGCCGGCGACCTGCTCGCCCGCGCGACGGTGCTGGCCACCGGCGGCTACGGCCAGGTCTACGCCGCTACCTCCACGCCCGCGGACTCCACCGGCGACGGGCTCGCCCTCGCCCTGCGGGCCGGCGCGGAGGTGGCCGACGTCGAGATGGTGCAGTTCCACCCCACCGTGCTGTGGACCGGCCCGGGGGCCGAGGGGCAGCAGACGCTCGTCTCCGAGGCCGTCCGCGGTGAGGGCGCCGTCCTCGTCGACGCCGATGGGCGCCGGATCATGCCCGGCGCCCATCCGCTCGCCGACCTCGCGCCGCGCGACGTCGTCTCCGCGACCATCTCCGCACACCTCGCCGCCACCGGCGCCGAGCACGTCTTCCTCGACGCCCGGCACCTGGGGGCGGACTTCCTCGCCCGCCGGTTCCCCGGTATCTCGCTGGCCTGCCGGGTCGCCGGCTACGACCTGGCGAGCGAGCCGGTGCCCGTGGCCCCGGCCGCGCACTACTCCTGCGGCGGCGTGCTCGCCGACCTCGACGGCCGGACGAGCGTGCCGGGCCTGTTCGCGGTCGGCGAGGTCGCGTGCACCGGCGTCCAGGGAGCCAACCGGCTCGCCTCGAACTCGATCACCGAAGGCCTGGTGGCGGCTCGTCGGTGCGCCGCGCTGCTCGTGACGGAACTGCCCGCGCGCGGCGAGCCGGTCGAACCGCAGCAGGGACGGGCGATCGCGCCGGCGGCCCGTGCGGCGGTCACGGCCGCGACCACCCGGCACGCCGGCGTGCTCCGCGACGCCGACGGCCTGGTCTGCCTCGGCCGCCTGCTGGCCGAGGCCGGCGACCGCGGCGACGCCCTGGACCTCGCCGCGGTCGAGGCCACCGCCCTGCACACCGTCGCCACGCTGCTGGCCGTCGCGGCGGCCGCGCGCACCGAGAGCCGGGGCTGCCACCGCCGCAGCGACTTCCCCGAGACGCAGCCGGAGTGGGAGGTCCGACTCGTGCACCGGCTGGACCGCGCCGGTCACCTGCACCTGCGCACCGAGCCGGTGCGGTCCCTCGCCGCGGCCGGGGTGGTCGCATGACCGGCGAGCTTCGTCCGGGCATCGCGGCGACGTTGGAGGCCGGCGGGCTCGACGTGGCCGACGTCGTCGACGTCGTGCGCCGGGCACTCGGGGAGGACCTGGCCCTCGGCCCGGACGTGACCACCGAGGCCACCGTGCCGGCCGACGCCCGCGCCACCGCGGACGTCGTCCCTCGGACGACCGGGGTGCTCGCCGGTCTGCCGGTCGCGGCGGCGGTCTTCGCCCTCGTCGGTGGCCCGGAGACCGACGTCGTCCTGCACGTCGCCGACGGAGCGGCCGCCGAGCCGGGCGAGGCGGTCCTCACGGTGACCGGGCCGGCGCGGGCGCTGCTGACCGCGGAACGCACCGCGCTCAACCTGGCCGGCCGCCTGTCCGGGATCGCCACGCTC
Source organism: Blastococcus sp. PRF04-17 (assembly GCF_023016265.1). Taxonomy (GTDB): domain Bacteria; phylum Actinomycetota; class Actinomycetes; order Mycobacteriales; family Geodermatophilaceae; genus Blastococcus_B. The sequence continues at coordinate 1,734,152 of NZ_CP095412.1, forward strand.
ACCCGCGCCTGGGTGGATGCGGTGGCCGGCACCGGGGCGGCGATCAGGGACACCCGCAAGACCACCCCGGGGCTCCGGGCGCTGGAGAAGTACGCCGTCCGCTGCGGCGGCGGGGTGAACCACCGGATGGCACTCGGCGATGCGGCGCTGATCAAGGACAACCACGTGGCCGCCGCGGGCGGCATCCGCGCCGCCGTCGACGCGATCCGGGCGCACGCGCCCGAGGTACCGCTCGAGGTGGAGTGCGACACCCTCGACCAGGTCCGCGAGGCCCTTGCCGTCGGCGTCGAGCTCGTGCTCCTCGACAACTTCTCGCTCGAGGACACCCGTGCAGCGGTGGAACTGGTGCGGGGCAGCGCCGTCCGCCTCGAGGCCAGCGGCGGCCTCACCCTGGCGCGCGCCAAGGACGTCGCAGCGACCGGCGTCGACTACCTGGCCGTGGGCGCGCTGACCCACAGCGCTCCGGTGCTCGACCTGGGCCTCGACATTCGGGAGTGAACTCCCGGTCACGGACTGCAACGGCCCGCCGCGGATCTCGACGGGTCTCCCTCGAACGGGGTCAGGCGAACGGGTGTTCGAGCGCCCACGGTCACGGGCTTGCGACCTAACGTCCCACCTCCGTGATCGCTCTCGTCTGGAGGAACGACCTGTGAACAACCGCGCTCGCCTCGCCGCTCTCGCCGCGGCCGCCGCCATCCCGCTCGCCCTGGTGCCCGCCGGCCTGGCCAACGCCTACAGCAACGGCTACCCCGACAACGGCTACGAGGAGGTCACCGGCTCGCAGGGTTGCACCCCGGGCTACTGGAAGAACCACTCCTCGGCCTGGCAGGGCTACGCGCCCAGCCAGTCGCTCAGCTCGGTGTTCTCCGCGACGCCGGCCGCCTACGCCTCCACCACCCTTCTGCAGGGCCTGTCCTTCGGCGGCGGGAACGGTGTCGACGGCGCCTCGCGCATCCTGCTGCGCGCGGCGGTGGCCGCGGTCCTCAACGCCGCGCACGACGACGTGGCCTACGCCTTCACCAGCACCCAGGTCATCAGCCGGGTCAACGCGGCTCTGGCCTCGGGCAACCGCAGCACGATCCTGACCCTGGCGACCGAGCTGGACGTCGCGAACAACGGCGGCTGCACGCTCTGACGTCGGGCACAGCGTCGCGCCGGGCGCCCTCACCGATGCCGGTGAGGGCGCCCGTGGCGCTCACCGGGCCGAGCGGTCCGGCGCAGGGTGCGCGTCCAGGAAGTCGCGTGCCCGCCTGACCTGCCGACGGAAGATCGTCGCGCTCAGGACGACGAGCAGCGCGAAGACGGACGCCAGGGCGAGCGGCAGGGCCCTCGGTGAGGCGATCCACTGCCCGGCGAACAGCAGCAGCATGCCGACCTGGCCGGTCATCGCCGTGCGCTGGTGCACCAGCAGCTCGGCCGTGTAGCGGGCCAGCGGCAGCCGGTCCGCCGGTTCGGCTGAGCCGGCGCGCACCTGGTCGGCCAGCTCCTTGCGCTGCGCCCGGGTGAGGGGCGCCAGCGGGTTGCGCCAGGCATGCAGCCGGCGGTGGCCCCGCAGCTGCAGCACGAAGCCGACGACCACGAGCACGAACGCCACGAGGATGACGCCGAGGCCGAGGAGCTCCCGCCAGAGCGGACCGTCGTCCGGACGCGCCACCCCGCCGTCGACCAGGAGGACGACCACCAGGCCGAGTACCAGCGCGGCGAGGCCCACGCCGAGCACGAAGAGCAGCGTGAGCACCCGCCATCGGCGCAGGCGCTCCTCCGCCGATTCCGTGGGCGTCCGGTCGAGGAGCGACTGCGCCTCCGCCCAGCGGGCCTCGTCCGACGGTGGGCCTCCGGGTGCCCCGCTCACCGCGTGGTGATCCGCAGGACGAACCGGCCGCCCTCGTCGGTGCTGGTGGCGCTGAATCCGAGCGCCTCGACCGCCCCGAACCGGGCGGCCTGCTCCGCGGTCTCGCCGCCCCGGTCGACCAGCTGCTCGACCACGGCGGCCAGGTCGACGTAGCCGATGGCGCCGGCCTCGTCGGGGTCGGCGACCGCCGCACGGAACGCCTCGCTGTCGCCGAGGCCGCCGTCGGCCCGCGCGAGCAGGTCGAGGGCCGCCTCGTCACCGGCGACGACGTAGCCGCCGTCCACGGTGTCGTGCACCACCGGCAGGCCGAGCTGCGGGTCGTCGAGGACGACGTCCAGCAGGCGGACGGCCTCGCCGGGCTCCTCCGTGGCCACCCGCGCACCGAACCGCGGCTCGTCCACGTCCCCGAAGGCGGCCACGGCCAGATCGGTGCCCAGCAGGGTGCGCAGGTCGTCCGGCAGGTCGAGACCGAGCTCGGGCGGTACCCCGAGGGCCTCGGCGCCTCCGGTCCGCTCCAGCTCCGCCCAGGCCTGCACGGCCCGCTCGCCGACGCCGGAAACCGACAGGGCCGCCAGCGCGTCCTCGGGCAGACCGTGGACCAGGCTGGTGGGTTCGGAGCTCGGCACCCCGGTGTCGGACACGCTGAAGTCCAGCCCGACCAGCTCCAGCGCGTCGTCCTGGGCGTGCACCCCGAGGATCACCCGGCCGGTCAGGTGCTCGCCGCCGAACAGCTCGCCCGGCGCCACGGGCGGTGCGCCCTGCGCCGCCGCGATCCGCTCCACGGCCGAGAGGTCGGCCCACGCGAGCGCGACCTGGTCGTCGCCGAGCGCCCGGCGATCACCGGCGAAGTCCGCGTCGTCGGCCAGGACGTCCTCGGCCGCGGCGAGGTCGTCGGCGTGATCCTGACTGTCGGTGACGAGGACGAAGCCGTCCCGCACGGCGAATCCGAAGTCGGTGCGCGCCCGGGCGTCCTCCAGGTTCTCGGCCATCAGTTCCGGATCGGTGACCGCCAGGACGACGACCGGGAGGACGCCTTCCTCCGATCCCTCGTCCGGCACGGCGGCGACAGCCATCCGGTCCCCGAGCCAGGGGCGGATGTCGGCCGCGTAGTCCAGCCCCGTGTCGGTCTCGTCGAGCAGCGGCTGCAGCAGATGGCCGCGGATGTCACCGTCGCCCTCGGTGCCGAGGTCGGGGAACTTGTCCAGCAGTGTCATGAGAGCGAGCTTCTGGCTCGCCGACGGGTCGAGGTCGAGTGACAGCACGCCGAGTGTGTCGGCGGGCAGCACGTCCTGCGGCTGCGTGCCGCCGCCGGCGAGCCACGAGCCCGCGGCGACGCCGGCCCCGCCGAGCAGGAGCACGACCGCGGCGGCCGTGACGGCGGGAGCACGACGCGGCCGCTCGGGAGGCGGTTCCGCGCCGGCCGCGGGAGGAGCCGGACGGTGCGAGGTCGGCGGGTCGTACGACGGCAGGGTCACGGGCACGGCTCCACGAGGCAGGGGGACGTCGCTTCCGAGGTGATCGGCCGGAGACGGTCACCCTCCAGCCCAGTGGGCGCCCCGGTCCAGCGGACCCCGCCGGTTTCGTAGCTCATGCCGCCATGCTGGCCCACCAGCGCTGCGCCGGCGTCGTTCGTCGCCCAGGAAGGTGAAACCCCCTCAGCCGTGCCGCCGATCCGGATGCTGCCAGCCGATGGCCGGGGCCACGTACCGCAGGACGTTCTCCAGCAGGCGCGCGTTGTGATCGACGCCGAGCATGTTCGGCACCGTGACCAGCAGGGTGTCCGCCTCCTGGACCGCGGCGTCCTCGGCCAGCTCCTCGGCGAGCCGGTCGGGCTCGCCCGCGTAGCTCTTGCCGAAGCGCGCACGCACGCCCTCGAGGAGGCCGACCTGGTCCGCACCGGACCGCTCGCCGCCGAAGTACAGCCGGTCCTCGTCGCTGACGATCGGCAGCACGCTCCGGCTGACCGAGATCCTGGGCTCGCGGTCCCAGCCGGCCGCGCGCCAGGCCGTCCGGAACCGGGCGATCTGCTCGGCCTGCAACTGGTCGAAGGGCACGCCGGTGTCCTCGACGAGCAGTGTCGAGGACATCAGGTTCATGCCCTGCTGCGCCGTCCACTCGCCCGTGGCGCGGGTGCCCGAGCCCCACCAGATCCGGTTCCGCAGACCGGGCGACTGCGGCTGGATCGCCAGCCGGCCGCGGGCGCCGCGGGTCATGCGCGGATCGGCGTCCACCACCGTCCGGCCGTCGATCGCCGCGAGGAACAGTGCCGTCTTGTCCCGCGCCAGGTCCGCGTCCGTGCTGCCCTCTGCCGGCACGTAGCCGAACGCCTCGGATCCCCGCAGCGCGGTCTCCGGTGAACCACGGCTGACGCCGAGCTGCAGCCGCCCGCCGCTGAGCAGGTCCACGGCTGCGGCCTCCTCGGCCATGTAGAGCGGGTTCTCGTAGCGCATGTCGACGACGCCGGTGCCGATCTCGATCCGACGTGTCCGGGCAGCCATGGCAGCCAGCAGCGGAAAGGGCGAGGCGAGCTGCCGGGCGAAGTGGTGCACCCGCACGAAGGCGCCGTCGAGGCCCAGCTCCTCGGCCGCGACCGCCAGCTCCACGGTCTGCACGAGTGCGTCGCGGCCGGTGCGCACCAGGTTCCCCACCGGAGGTGCTGTGGGGCTGCCAGTGCCCGAAGGACAGGAAACCGACCCGCTTCTCCACGCCCTCCGCAGCGCTGACGGGCGTGGTCGTGTTCCCGGCGTCGGGATGTGACGGGCCGGTCCGGCGTCGGTTGGCAGAAGACGCCGACGGGTCGGCTCGGTCTCACCCACCGTGACGGCACGAACACGACTCTCCGTGGGCAGGTTCCGTCACTTCTCGACTGCGATGCGTGACGCTGGACCGGTGAGCCTTCCCGCCCCCGAGGTGCCGCCCGCCGGACCCGCCGGTTCGCGCTTGCGGGCGATCGACACCCTGCTCGCCGACCGCGGACAGCTCTTCCAGGCGCTCTTCCTCTCCGCGCCGATCCCCAAGGCGCTCGTGGACCTCGACGGTCACGTGCTCGTCGCCAATCCGATGATGTGCGCCCTCACCGGCCGGACGGCCGAGGAGCTGGCCGGCCGGCACGTGGACCTGCTGTCGCACCCCGACGACCCGCCCGCGGGCGACCTCGGCCTGGTGCCTGCCCCGCAGGAGCCCGACCTCGACCCGAACCTGCTCCTCGACGGCGAGCGGCGGCTCCGGCGCTCCGACGGCACCGAGCTGTGGGCGGTGCAGTCGCACGAGATCGTGCGGCACAACAACGGGGAGCCGCAGTTCGTCGTCCTGTCGCTGGTCGACGTCACCGACCGCCGCCGGGCGGAGGAGGACCTGGTCCGCCGCGCGTTCACCGATCCGCTGACCGGGCTGCCCAACCGTCGCGCCCTCACCGACCGGTTGCGGCACGCGGTCGCGCTTTCCCGCCGCCGGGGCCTGCAGGTCGGCCTGGTGCACCTGAACATCGACCGGTTCAAGGCGGTCAACGAGGCGCTCGGCCACGAGGCAGGCGACCTGCTGCTCAGCCAGGTCGCCGACCGCCTGCGGTGGAGCACCCGCGTCGAGGACACCGCCGTCCGGCTGGGGGCCGACGAGTTCCTGGTCGTCGCCGAGGACGTCGAGGACCTCGACGGCCTGCGCGCGCTGGCCGACCGGCTGCTCAGCGTGCTCGACGAGCCGTTCGTCGTCCACGATCGCGAGATCACCCTGTCGGCCAGCGTCGGGCTGACCCTCGGCTCGGACATGACGCCCGACGACCTGCTCCGGCAGGCACAGAGTGCGCTGACCAAGGCCAAGGCCGACGGCAGTCGCGCCCGCATCGAGGTCCACGAGGGCGCGCTCAGCCGCGACGACGTCGACGCGCTGCAGCTCGAGACCGACCTCAAGCACGCGCTGGAGAACGACGAGCTGCGGCTGTTCTACCAGCCGATCGTCCACCTCGGCGACGAGTCGCTGCTCGGCTACGAGGCACTCGTCCGGTGGCAGCACCCGACCCGCGGTCTGCTTCCCCCCGGGGCGTTCCTCGACGCCGCGGAGAACAACCGGCTCACCTCCAGGCTCGGCGAGTGGGTGCTGCGCCGCGCCTGCCTGGATGCCGCGACCTGGCCCGAGGACCTGCGCGTCCACGTGAACATCTCGGCCCGGCACCTGGCCGAGGAGGGCTTCAGCGAACTCGTCGCCTCGGCCCTGGCCGAGTCCGGGCTGGACCCCATGCGACTCGAGCTGGAGATCACCGAGTCCACGGCGCTGTTCGCCGCCGAGGCCACGCTGCACTCGGTCGCCGTCGTCACCGACGCGGGGGTCACCCTGGCCCTGGACGACTTCGGCACCGGCTACTCGGCGATCACCGCGCTGCACCGGCTGCCCATCCACACCGTGAAGATCGACCGCTCGTTCGTCGCCGACGTGGTCACCGAGCCGTCGACCGCCGCGCTCGTGCAGGGCCTGCTGCAGCTGGGCCGCGGCATGGGGCTGCAGGTCATCGCCGAGGGCATCGAGGACCTCGACCAGGCCGACTGGCTGCTCCGGCACGGCTGCGCGATGGCGCAGGGCTACGCCTTCGGCCGCCCGGCACCGCTGCCGAACCCGGCCGAGGTGTTCATCGGCGAGATGACCGACGCCCCGGCCGAGGACGTCGCCGGCGAGCTGCTCCCCCAGCAGATCGAGCCGCCGGCGGTGCCGGTGCAGCGGTCGGTCACGGCGGAGACCGCGCCGCAGCGGCCGGTCGGGACCTGGGACGACGAGCCCGACGACACCGGTTTCACCGGCGAGTTCGCCCTGACCAGCGAGCTGCTCGACGACATCGGCGACGAGCCGGACGCGGACTGAGGAGACACGCCCGGGGATCGCACACACTCAGCCTCGCGGCAGGACCAGCGGCACCGGGCGCTTCGGCGTCCGACCGTCACCGGAGGAGCGGCCGCGCAGCCGGCGGCCGATCCACGGCGCGACGACGCCGCGTACCCACGCGGCCTCCTCGGCGACCGCCGCCCGGAACGCGCGCGATGGCAGCGGCGGCAACGGCCTCCGCCAGTCCTCGCCCTGGTCACCCAGCAGTCCCAGCGCGGCCGCGGCGGCGAGCGCGATGCGCCGGTGCCCCTCCTCGGTGAGGTGGATCCGGTCGCCGTCCCACATGCGCCGGTCGAGGATCCAGTCCGCCCCCCACTGGTCGAGCACGAACGCGCCGGACCGCGCGGCGATCGACCAGATGTGCGCGTTGTAGATCGCGACCTTCCCTCGCATCCGCCGCAGGATCGGCGTGAGCCGGGTGTCCACGCCGGTGGCCAGCAGGACGTCGGCGCCCGCGGCGCGCAGCCGGACGACGGCCGACTCGAGGGTGGCGGCCAGCTCGTCGGGGTCCGCACCCGGCCGCATGAGGTCGTTGCCTCCGGCGATCAGGCTGACCAGGTCCGGCCGGGCCTCCAACGCCACGGGCACCTGCTCCTCGACGACCTGGCGGAGCAGCCGGCCGCGGATCGCCAGGTTCGCGTACTCGAGGTCGTCGTCCCCCGCGGCGGCCGCCAGGTGTCCGGCCAGCCGGTCGGCCCAGCCGCGGAACTCGCCGGGCCGCTCGGGGGCGGGGTCGTTGAGCCCCTCGGTGAAGGAGTCGCCCAGCGCGACGTAGCGCCGCCAGGGGGATGCGTCGGGCTGCACCCCCCACTCCAGCACGAGTGCCGCGCCCCGGGTCGTGCGGGCACCGTGAGCGAGCGCACAGCGCCGGCGACCGGGGCAGACGCCACGATGGCCACATGAGCACCGAGGTCGCCGCCACCCTGACGATGAGCTCGCCCGAGCCGGCGACCGCGTTGCTGCAGGTCGCCGTCGCCGATCCGGCGTCCGAGCAGCTGACCGTCCTCTCCGGCGGCGGGCCGGTCGACCCCGAGGAGGTCGACGTCGACGGGGCCAGGGTGCACCGGTTCCGGCTCAGGCCCGGCGACACCACCGTGACCTACACCGCGTCCGCCGGGACGGGCGGAGCCGCGCGCCGCGTGACGCCGGCCGAGTGGGCCGAGGCACTGCGGCCGAGTCGCTACTGCCCCTCCGACCAGCTCGAGGGCTTCGCGACCGCAGAGTTCGACCGCCGTACGCCGCGCGCCGAACTGGTCACCGTGGTCGCCGACTGGGTGCACCGCCGGCTGGTCTACACCTCGGGAGTCAGCCGCCCGGTCGACACCGCGGTCGACACCCTGCTCACCGGGCAGGGCGTCTGCCGCGACTACGCGCACCTGACGATCACGCTGCTCCGGGCGCTGGAGGTGCCGGCCCGGCTGGTCGCGGTCTACGCGCCGGGGCTGGACCCGATGGACTTCCACGCGGTCGTCGAGGCCGACGTAGACGGCACGTGGCGCGTCGTCGACGCCACGCGGCTGGCGCCGACCCGGTCGCTGCTGCGCATCTGCTCGGGCCGGGACGCCGCCGACACCGCGTTCCTCACGCTGTTCGGCGGCGTCGCGCAGTTCCGCTCGACGACGGTCACGGCGAGGACGGAGGGCCCCCTGCCGGCTCCCGACGACGCGCCGTTCCCCCTTCCCTGACCTGGCGGTCCCGGGGGGCAGGGCAGCCGCCGGTCAGCCGCGGTAGGCCTCCAGCAGCCGCAGCCAGATCTCGCTGATCGTGGGATAGGCGGGCACGGCGTGCCACAACCGACCGATCGGCACCTCGCCGACGACGGCGATCGTCGCCGCCTGCAGGAGCTCGCCCACTCCGGGGCCAACGAAGGTGACACCGAGCAGCACGTCGCGGTCGGTGTCGACGACGGCGATCGCCGTCCCCTCGTAGTCGTCGGCGAACAGCGACGACCCGGCCACCTCCAGCGGGATCTGCACCACCCGGTGCGCCAGGCCTTCGTCCTCCGCCTCGGCAGCGGTACGGCCGACGCTGGCCACCTGGGGGTCGGTGAAGACCACCGACGGGGTCGCGTGCGCGTCGGCGGTGGCGACGAACGGCGACCAGTCGGAGAGGTCGGGTTCCTCCCCCCTCGCCCGGGCGACGATCGCCGCGCCGGCCTGCCGCGCCTGGTACTTGCCCATGTGCGTGAGCTGCCGCCGACCGTTGACGTCGCCGACGCCGTAGAGCCACTCCACGCCCGCGACCCGCATCGTGCTGTCGACGTCGAGGTAGGACCCCGGCTCCAGGCCCGCGACCTCGGCACCGATGTCGTCGGTCCGCGCCCGGCGGCCGACCGCGACCAGCACCTCGTCGCCGCGCACCTCGCCGTCCTCGAGGGTGAGCACCACCTCCCCGCCTCCCGGCGGGCGGCGGTGACGCCGGTGCCGAGCCGGACGTCGACGCCGGTCGCCCGCAGCGACGCGGCCACCGCCTCGCCGGCCGCGGGCTCCAGCGGCGGCAGCAGGCGGTCACCCTGCTCCACCAGCACGACCTCTGCGCCCAGACCCCGCCACGCCGTCGCCAGCTCGCAGCCGACCACGCCCCCACCGACGATCAGCAGCCGGCCGGGCACCTCCTTGGCGCTGGTGGCCTCCCGCGGCGTCCAGGGGCCGATCTCGCGGAGCCCCTCGATCGGCGGCACGGCCGCCGCCGACCCGGTGCAGACGGCGACCGCGTGCCGGGCGGTCAGCCGGGTCCGGCTGCCGTCGGCGGCGGTGACGACGACGGTGCGCTCGCCGGCCAGCCGGCCGGTACCCCGGAGGAGATCGATGCCCGCGCCCTCGACCCAGGCCACCTGGCTCGCGTCGTCCCAGTTCGAGGTGAACCCGTCGCGCCGGGCCAGGGTCGCGGCGACGTCCTGCTCGCCGGTCACCGCCTGCCGTGCGCCGTCGACCGCCCGGGCCTCGGCGAGGACCTCGGTGCCCCGCAGCAGCGCCTTGCTCGGCATGCAGGCCCAGTAGGAGCACTCCCCGCCGACCAGTTCGCTCTCGACCAGGACGGCGGACAGCCCTCCCCGCACGACGACGTCGGCGACGTTCTCCCCGGTGGATCCCGCCCCGAGGACGACGACGTCGTAGGTCTGCTCCGATGCTGGGCTCACCCACAGCATCCTGTCGGTGTGGTCGACTCATCGCCATGCCGGTCGACGCTGCCGACTTCGCCGCCGCCCTGGGCCAGTACCCCGCCGGGGTCTGCCTGCTGACTGTCCGGGACGGCATCGACGACGTCGGGACGACGGTCAGCTCGGTGATGAGCGTGTCCGCGGCGCCGCCGCTGGTCGCCGTCGGTCTGACCGCGGCGGGTTACCCGGCGGAGGTGCTGCAGGAGGTCGGCTCGTGCGGGCTCACCGTGCTGGCCGCCGAGCAGGCGATCGTGGCCTCGCGGTTCTCCTCGGCCGGGCGGCCCAGCGCCCGCCACCTGCTCGAGTCGGTGCCCTGGACGCGGGCACCCGCGAGCGGGGCCATCGTGCTCACCGGCGCGCCCGCCGTCCTCGACTGCCGGCTGGACCGGCTGGTCGAGGCCGGCGACCACGTCCTGGTGCTGCTCGCCGTCGAGGGCGTGCCCGTGCTGAATCCCGGCGCCCGCCCCCTGCTGCGCCTGCGCGGGCGGTACGCCGACCAGTCGGGCGCCCCACTGCCCCGGCCGTGAGCGTTCCCCGGACCGACTCCGCCGTCCGTGTCACATCCGGGGTCCCGGCGGTGCTACCCCGGTGTGGAACTCGTACGGCCATCGGTCACCGCGCCAGTGCCCATGACCGGGCTGCGCGGCTCGACCCGGCCCCGGACCGAACGGGGCGCGGGCACGGTGCGTAGCGACGTCCGGACCGATCTGGAGGAGGTCTTCCGGACGCACTACGCGCGGGTGGTGACCGTCGCCGCACGGGTGCTCGGATCGCGCGACTCCGCCGAGGACGTCGCCCAGGAGGTCTTCCTCTCCTTCGGGCGGTCCTCGGTGCCCGCGGACGAGGCGGGCGGCTGGCTGACCGTCGCCGCCACCCACACCGCCCTGAACCTGCTCCGCTCCGGGCGGCGCCGCAGCGCCCGGGAGGAGATCGCCGGCGATCGCCCGACCGTCGTCCCGGACGTCGCGGACCTGGTGGTCACCCGCGAGGAACACAGCTCCGTCCGGGCCGCGCTGGCCCGGCTGCCGCACAAGCAGGCGGCCGCGCTGGTCCTCCGGCACAGCGGTCTCAGCTACGCCGAGGTCGCCGCCGCTCTCGACATGTCCCCAGGAAGCGTGGGCACCACCGTGCGCCGCGCCGAGTCCCATCTGCTCGAGGAGCTGAACCGCCATGCGTCACCCCGATGAGGGCGTGCTGCGCCGACTGGTCGACGAGCCGGCCGGCGTGACCGACGCCGACCGCGCCCACGTCGCCGCCTGCGCGACCTGCCTGCGCGAACTGGAGGCCGCCCGCGCCGAGGCACGGCTCGTCGGCGCCGCGCTCGGCGCCGCGCGGGCCGACGACCTGGACACCGACGCGGCGTGGGCACGGCTGTCGGCGACGACCGCGACGCCGGCTCCCGCCGTCCGGGCGGCTCCGCGGCCCGCCGCCCCGAGCCGGTGGCGGGCGGCGGTGCGCCGCCCGGCCGTGGCCGCGATCAGCGCCGTCGTGCTCGTGACGGGCGCCGGGGTGGCAGCGGCCAACGACTGGCTGCCGATCTTCCGGACCGAGCAGGTCGACCCCGTCGAGGTCTCGGCGACCGATCTGGTCGAGCTGCCCGACCTCACCGCCTACGGCGACGTCCAGATCATCGAGGAGCCCGACCCCGAGCCGGTGGCCGACGCCGACGCCGCGAGCGAGCGCACGGGCCTCGACGTGCCGGAGGTGGGCGCGCTGCCCGACGGGGTGACCGGCGACCCGTCGTACGTCGCCGCCGGCGCCGCGAGCGGCACCTTCACCTTCAGCGCCGAGAAGGCCGCGCAGGCCGCGGCCGCCGAGGGCGAGGAGCTCCCGCCCGTGCCGCCGGGCCTCGACGGCAGCACGCTGCGCATCCAGGCCGGACCGGGTGTCGCCGCGGTCTGGTCGCAGCCGACGGGCGTGCCGACGCTGGTGGTCGCCCGCGTCGTCGCGCCCACCGTCGACTCGTCCGGCGTCCCGTTCGAGACCGTGCGCGACTACCTGCTGTCGCTCCCGGGGCTTCCCGACCGGCTGGCCGATCAGCTGAGGGACCTGTCGGAGGACGGCGGAACGCTGCCGCTGCCCGTGCCGGCCGAACTGGTGACCGCCTCGACGGCCGACGTCGACGGGGCCGAGGCCACCGTGCTCGCCTCGCGCAACGGCCTGTTCGCCGGGGTGGTCTGGGTCGAGGACGGCGTCATGACCGGGGTCGCGGGATCGCTGAGTGCCGGCGAACTGCTGGAGGTCGCCCGTGGCCTCCGCTGAGGCGGCCACGGGGGCGGCGGCGGATCCGATCGCGGACCTGCCGCCGTCCCCCGCGGTCTGGTGCTCCGGACTGCGCAAGCGGTACGGGCGGCAGACCGCCGTCGAGGACGTCTCGTTCACCGTCGGCCGCGGGGAGGTGCTGGGCCTGCTCGGGCCCAACGGCGCCGGCAAGACCAGCGTCATCAAGATGCTGCTGGGCCTGGTCCGCCCGGACGCCGGCGAGGTGCTGCTGCTGGGCCGCCGCGCGTCGGACCCGCAGTCCCGGGCGGCCGTCGGCTACCTGCCCGAGCTGTTCCGCTACCAGCCCTGGCTGACGCCCACCGAGGTGCTGGACCTGCACGTGAAGCTGGCCCGCGCCGACATCCCGGCCGACGAGCGGCGCGACTGCCTGGCGCTGGTCGGGCTGGCCGACCGTGCCCGCGACCGGGTCGGCGGCTTCTCCAAGGGCATGCAGCAGCGGCTCGGCCTCGCCGTCGCGCTGGTCGCGCGCCCGCAGCTCGTCGTCCTCGACGAGCCGACGAGCGCACTGGACCCCATCGGCCGGGTGGACGTCCGCGACCTCGTCCTGTCGCTGAAGTCGCGCGGCGTCGCCGTGCTGCTCAACTCGCACCTGATCGGCGAGGTCGAACGGGTCTGCGACCGGGTCGTCATCCTCGACAAGGGGCGCGTGGCGGCGTCAGGCACGCTGGCCGAGCTGCTCGGCCAGCGCGAGGTCCGGCTGCGGCTGGCCGCCGTGGACGGCCGGGCCGAGCAGCGGCTCGCCGCTGCCGGCGCGCTGACCCGCAGCGGCGACTGGTTCACCGTCGCGCTCACCGCGGACGACGACGGCGTCACCGTCCCCGACCTGGTGCGCGACCTGGTCGGCCTCGGCGTCCGCGTGCACGCCGTCGAGCCGGCGCGGATCAGCCTCGAGGAGCGCCTCCTGTCGGTTCTGCGTCACGAGGAGACCGACGAGGTGGCCCGATGATCGCGCTCACCGTGGCCGGGCTCACCCTCCGCGAGGCCCTGCGGCGCCGCGTCATCTGGGCGCTGCTGGTCCTGACCATCGGGCTGCTCGCCCTCAGTGCCTGGGGTTTCTCGAAGCTCATCGGCCTGGACACCGAGCTCGGCACGATGACCAGCGGCGAAGCCCGCCTCGTCGCCTCGCTGCTGCTCAACCTGATCATGTTCGGCTTCAGCCTCATCGCCGCGATCGGCACGGCGTTCCTCGCTGGGCCGACGCTGGCCGGGGAGGTGGAGTCGGGGCAGGCACTCGCGATCCTCGCCCGCCCGGTCCGCCGCTCCGCCGTCCTGCTCGGCAAGTGGCTGGGCCTGCTCGCCTTCGGCGGCGGATACGTCGTCCTGGCCGGGCTCGCGCAGCTCCTGGTCGTCCGTGCCGCGGTCGGCTACTGGCCGCCCGATCCGGTCGGCGGCCTCGGGCTGCTGGCCGCCCAGACCGTCGTGCTGCTCACGCTGGCCCTGCTGCTGTCCAGCGTGGTGTCACCGATGGCGTCGGGGATCATCGCCGTCGGGCTGTTCGGCGCGACCTGGGTCGCCGGTGTGGTCGGCGGGATCGGTGGCGCGCTGGGCAACGAGGGCGTCGAGCGGGTGGGCACCGTGTCGCGGATCATCCTGCCGACCGACGGCCTGTGGCGCGGCGCGATGAACGCGTTCCAGGACCCGAGCGCCCTCATCCAGATGGGCCCGGGCGAGGGCGGGTTCCCCTTCCTCAGCGAAGCGCCCCTGACCGTGGCCTACCTGGGCTGGGCCGCGGTGTGGGTCGCGATGATCTGGGGGCTGACCGCGCTGTCGTTCCAACGCCGCGACGTGTGAGCGGTGACGCCGCTCACACGACCGGCTCTACGTATTCAGGATCAGGGATTGGGCGACTAGCGTCTGCGGGGTCATGACTCCGTTGCCGCCGCCGACCGAATCCGCCCTCCGCCGCGCCCTGGTGCGCGCCGAGCGCGGCTCGACGCTGGACGCGGTCGAGGCCGAGACCCTGCTGCACGCCCGGGGGCTGGGTGAGGGCGAGCCGCTCGACCGGCTGCTCACCGTGGCCGGCCGGGTGCGGGACGCCGGGCTGGCCTCCGCCGGCCGGCCCGGGGTGGTGACCTACAGCCGCAAGGTGTTCATCCCGCTCACGAATCTGTGCCGCGACCGCTGCCACTACTGCACGTTCGTGACGACGCCAGGGCAGCTGCGGACGGCGGGCAAGGCTCCCTACCTCTCCCCCGACGAGGTGCTCGAGGTGGCGCGCGCGGGTGCCGCCCTGGGGTGCAAGGAGGCGCTGTTCACCCTCGGCGACCGCCCCGAGGAGCGCTGGCCGGTCGCCCGCGAGTGGCTGGAGGCCCACGGCTTCGACTCGACGCTGGCGTACCTGCGGGCGATGGCGATCCGGGTGCTCGAGGAGACCGGACTGCTGCCCCACCTCAACCCGGGCGTGCTGTCGTGGGAGGAGATCCAGCGGCTGAAGCCGGTCGCGGCCTCGATGGGCATGATGCTCGAGACCACCGCGACGCGGCTCTGGTCGGAGCCCGGCGGCCCGCACTTCGGCAGCCCCGACAAGGAGCCCGCGGTGCGGCTGCGGGTGCTGGAGGACGCGGGGCGCTCCGCCGTCCCCTTCACCACCGGGGTGCTGCTGGGCATCGGCGAGGACTACGCCGAGCGGGTGGAGGCCGTCCTCGCGATCCGGGCCTCGGCGCAGCGGCACGGGCACGTGCAGGAGGTCATCGTCCAGAACTTCCGGGCCAAGCCGCGGACCGCGATGCAGGCGCACGACGACCTCGAACTGCAGGAGTACGTGGCCGCCGTGGCCGTGACCCGGCTGCTGCTGGGCCCCAAGGCGCACGTGCAGGCGCCGCCGAACCTGTCGGACTCGACCGAGCTCGGCCTGCTGCTGCGGGCGGGGGTCGACGACTGGGGCGGCGTCTCGCCGCTGACGCCCGACCACGTCAACCCCGAGCGGCCGTGGCCGAACATCGACAAGCTCGCCGCGCTGTCGGCCGAGGTGGGCTTCGAGCTGCGCGAGCGGCTGGCCGCCCAGCCGCCCTACGTGCTGCAGCCGGAGCCGTGGCTGGACCCGCGGGTGCGCCCGCACGTCGCCGCGCTCGCCGGGCCGGACGGGCTCGCCGTCGAGGACCGGCTGCCCGTCGGCCGCCCCTGGCAGGAGCCGGACGAGTCGTGGAGCGCGTCGGGGCGGGTCGACCTGCACGTCGAGGTCGACACCGTCGGGCGCACGACCGACCGGCGTTCGGACTTCGACGCGGTCTACGGCGACTGGTCGGAGCTGCGGTCGCGCACCGAGAGCGCCCGCGACGGGCACTCCACCGCGCTGAGCACCGGCGACCCCGCCGTCCGCGCGGCGCTGCGGCACGCCGAGCGGGACCCGGCGGGGCTGACCGACGCCGAGTACCTGGCGCTGCTGGGTGCCGACGGCACCGACCTGGAGGCCCTGGCGGCCCTGGCCGACGGGGTGCGCCGCGACGTCAACGGCGACGACGTCACCTACGTCGTGAACCGGAACATCAACTTCACCAACGTCTGCTACACGGGTTGCCGGTTCTGCGCGTTCGCGCAGCGGCGCACCGATGCCGACGCGTACACGCTGTCGATGCAGCAGGTGGGCGACCGGGTGGACGAGGCCTGGGCGGCCGGCGCGACCGAGATCTGCATGCAGGGCGGCATCCACCCCGACCTGCCGGGCACGGCGTACCTCGACCTGGCGCGCGAGGTGAAGAAGCGGCAGCCCGGCATCCACCTGCACGCCTTCAGCCCGATGGAGATCGTCAACGGTGCGGCGCGGACCGGGCTGTCGTTCCGCGACTTCCTGACCGAGGCCAAGGCGGCGGGGCTCGACTCGATCCCGGGGACGGCGGCGGAGATCCTCGACGACGACGTCCGCTGGGTGCTCACCAAGGGCAAGCTGCCCACGGCCACGTGGCTGGAGATCATCCGCACGGCGCACCAGGTCGGCATCCCGACCACCTCGACGATGATGTACGGCCACGTCGACACCCCGGCGCACTGGGTCGCGCACCTGCGCACGCTCGCCGCGCTGCAGGACGAGACCGGCGGCTTCACCGAGTTCGTGCTGCTGCCGTTCGTGCACCACAACTCGCCGATCTACCTCGCCGGCGTCGCCCGGCCCGGGCCGACCGTCCGCGAGAACCGCGCGGTGCACGCCGTCGCGCGGCTGCTGCTGCACGGGCGGATCCCGAACATCCAGACCTCGTGGGTGAAGCTCGCCGAGGCCGGCACCAGGGCGGTCCTGCAGGGCGGCGCCAACGACCTCGGCGGCACGCTGATGGAGGAGACCATCAGCCGGATGGCCGGCAGCGAGAACGGATCACTGAAGACCATCGCCGAGCTCGAGGCGCTCGCCGCCTCGATCGGGCGGCCGCCCGCCAGCGGACCACCGAGTACGGGACGCCGTCCGCGGAGCGCCTGGCCACCGCGCGGTCCGACGAGGGCCGCCGCCGGCTGACCCTGTCGATCACCCCGCGCTGAGCACCCGGAGCGTCCGGCTCACAGGTCGGTCGCACGGGAACGGACGCCGCGCCGGGTCACCCGTTCCGCGCGACGGGCCGCGCGACGGGCCATGCGACGGGCCACGGCGACGCGGTGGGCCCGCGACTCGGCCGCGGCCTGCGCCTGCAGTTCGGCCATGCGGCCGGTGACGAGCTGGTGCTCGGGGCTGTACATCAGGATCTCCTCCGGGAAGGGCTCAGGGGCGGGCGGGGATGCCGTAGGTGAACACCAGGACGGGCTCACGCTGCTCGGTGCCGTCGTCCATGCGCTCGCGATCGCTCCAGCGGCCGAGCACCTCGCCGATCTCGCGGGACAGCTCGCCGAGCTCGCCGGCCGTCAGGTGGAGCCACTTCTCGGCGATGAACGAGGTCTCCCGCCACGGCTCGCGTTCCTCGTCCCCGGCTGCGAACCAGGCCCGGACGTGTGCGGTGTGCCGGTCGAGCGTCAGTGACTGGACGGCCTGCGCGACGGCCTCCCCCGCCGGATCGTCGGAGAGCGCCTCGCCGGACCACCGCAGCGACCGGGTCACCAGCCGCCACCAGCGCTCGCGCCGGTCCTTGGCGAGCTCGGGAGCCTCCTCGACCAGCCCGACGTCGGCCAGTGCGCGCACGTGGTGGCTGACGTTGCCGATGTTCTGGTCGGTCCGCTCCGCCAGCATGCTGGCGGTCGCCGGGCCGTGGACCTTCAGCACGTCCATGAGCCGACGGCGGAGCGGATGGGCCAGCGCGGCCAGCACCCCTGCGTCGGTGACCTCCCGGATCTCCTGTCGCTCGCTCACGGGACCATCATGCATGCACAAGAGATATTGCGCAATGCTTCTTGTGCAATGTTCTCGCGAGATGACGCGCTCGGACGAGGACCTCTCCACCCGGTGAGCCGCCCTCGTCGACCCGTCGTGGCGCTGCCACGCTCCCGCTCATGACGACCGCCGGACGGCTCAGCCACGCCTGGCGTGTCGTGCTGGTCCTGACCCTCGCCGCGGTCCTGGCGCCCTCGCGACCCGGCGCCTGGACTGATCGCGGGCTAGCCGCAATGCCGTTCACTTAGGCCGCGGGTCGGCTGGTCAAGGGTCGGGGTCGGCGAGGACGTCGATGCTGATGGTGATCCGGTGGCTGGGTCCGCGGAGTCGCCCGCTGGCGGTGTGCGGGGCGTAGGTGGAGATGGCTCGCTTGACCACCCGAGGGGTGTTTCGGCGGCGTCGGGCGGGCAGGAGGCTGGCCAGGACCTGGTCGCCGATGACGCCGACGAGGTCGACGCTGGTGTCGGCGATGACTCCGGCGGCCTTGACCAGCTGGTCGCGGGCGGCGCGGAGGGCGACGGTGAAACTGGCCCGGTCGGGATCGATGTCGCCGGCGGTGAGCGTTGCGTCGGTGATCGCGATCCGGAGTGCCTGGTAGGCGATCAGCCGTGCGTAGATTTCCTGCTCGAGACCGGCCGGGGTCCGCGCGCGCAGCACCCGCCCGCCGCCGATGCTCTGCTTGAGCTCGCAGTACGCGGTCTCGATCTCCCACCGCTGGTGATAGAGGCCGACGATCTCGACGGCCGGGCAGTCGGCGTCGGTCACCGTGGTGACCAGTTGGTAGGCCTCGCTGCGCCGCCGCTGGCCGGTGTCGATAGTGATCTGGGCCCGGATGACCCGAACCTCGACCTGTCCGATCCGCGATAGCCACGAGCCATCGGCGCAGCGGCGGCAGACCGGCAGCCGGCGTCCACTTTTGACCCTGATCAGCAGGTCCGCGCCGCGGTCGGCGATCTTGTCGATCAGATCCGCGGCGGCGAAGTTGCGGTCGGCCAGCACGATCATCGGCGCGCGCATGGCCGGCACCAGGTCGGCGGCGTAGCCGGTCTCCCCGCGGCCGATCGACCCGAAGACCGCGTCGATGATCGTCCGGGTGCCGCAGGCGACCAGCGCCAGCAGCCGGACCATCGGATAGCCGGTGCCGCCGTGATGGCTGCCGCCCTTGCGGTGGACGGTCAGGTTGGCCGGGGTGTCCGGGCAGCACATCGTGGTGCCGTCGATCGCGGTGACCAGCCGGCCGCGCCACCACACGCCCTTGGTGGCCGGGCCGGCGGCCGCCCGCGGAGCAGCTCGAACAGCTTGCCCAGCGGCGCCGGCCTGATCCGGCGCCGGGCGGCGGCCAGGCCCGCCGCACTCGGCTCGGCGACCGGCAGTCCGTCCAGCCCGGCCACCAGCCGCGCCCACACCTGCCGGTAGCCGCACTCGACGAACAGCGCTCCGGCCAGCAGCAGGTACACCACAACCCGGGAGGGCAGATCGCGCACCCGCTGCTGCACGGTGTCGGTCTCGTCCAGGGCGGCGTCGACCATCTCGAACGGCACGATTTGGGTCAGCTCACCCAGATGACCCGGCGCGAACCGGTCCTCGGCGACGGTGACCTCACGAACGACCCGACTGGTGCCAGACTGAACAGGCAACGGAGCTCCCGGGGAAGAGAAGCGTCTTGGCGGATGCCCCCTCTTACCGGAGCTCCGTTGCCTCTTCCTCCGCCGACACGCCGCGACAGCCGGCGTTGTTGACAGCCCGCCGCCCCGGCTAACTGAACGGCATTGGGGCTAGCCGCGCTCGGCGGGCTCCTGCGCCGTGGTGGTCGTCACCGGCTGGTCCCGCAGGAACAGGTACCAGTAGGACGTCGACACGAAGAGCACGGCCCCGACCAGGTTGCCCGAGCCGGCCAGCAGCCAGTTCACGCCCGCGTCCTCCCAGCCGATCCCGGGGACGTCGGCCCAGATGGCGGCCGGGATGAAGAACATGTTGGCGACCACGTGGTCGAAGCCCATGGCCACGAACGCCATGACCGGGAAGAAGACGGCCAGGATCTTCCCGGAGACGCTCTGCGCGGCCAGGGACATCCACACCGCCAGGCAGACCAGCCAATTGCAGCCGACCCCGCGCAGGAAGGTCTCCCAGGCGGAGTGCCCGGTCTTGCCCTCGGCGATCCCCGCGAGTCGCTCGTAGGTGAGCAGCGAACTGCCCTCCGAGGCCGCGTCGCCGATGACGTCGGTCTGCACGGCGAGGAAGAACGCGACGAACAGCGCGCCGAGCAGGTTCCCCAGCAGTACGAGGGTCAGGTTCTTCACGACGTCCCCGACGTCGATCCTGCCCCGCATGGCGCCGAGCGGGACCAGCATCATGTTGCCGGTCGCCAAGTCGGAGCCGGCGATCAGCACGAGGACCAGGCCGAGGGTGAAGGCCGCACCCATGAACAGCGTCGGCAGCGTGCCCCACGTGTCCGGGTCCAGCCCGGACGACACCGTGATCGCCACCAGCGCCCCGAACGAGATGTAGGCACCGGCGAGGAACGCGCTCACCAGCACCCGATCCCAGGTCCGGTGGGTCTTCTTGCCGCCGGTCTCCGCGGCGACCTGAGCCATCTCTGCTGGTTCCCGCGCGCTCACGAGCGCCTCCCACCAACGTCTCCGACGGGTCGAGGGCGGTACTTCCCCGTTCCGGGACGGGCCACGCCCACCCGGCGGAAGCGACCATGGCCGGCGGTGAGCCCGGGCTGGCCAGCCTCGCGTCGTGGGGCGCTTCGGGAAGTTCGTCTACAGCGCCGGGCGGTGGACCAGCGGTGCCCCGACGGCGGTGCCGTTCCTGTTGGTCGACGTCCACGACAGCGACATCGCGACCGTCGACTACCGCGCCGCCGACGCCTCGGGCGGGCGCTTCTTCCTCGGCTACGAGCCGCGGATCTACTTCGAGGAGCCCGACGCCGCGGCTCCGGTCGACACCCGGGCCGAGGCCGAGGGCTTCGCCCGCTGGGCGCGGGAAGCCACCGGCACCGACGTCGACCCGGGCGCGGTGGAGCGGCTCATGGCCGCGCCGGACGGCGCACCCCCGGTCGACGACTTCGTCGAGGAGACAGTCGAGAAGCTGGCCGCCCTCGCCGGGCTGCCCGCTCCGGGCTGGCCTCCGGACGACGACGAGCCCGCCGGGTAGGACCGGCTGGCACGATCGACCCATGACACGGGTCCTCGTCGCGCCGGACAAGTTCAAGGGATCGCTGTCCGGCGCGGAGGTCGCCGCCGCCCTCGCGCGCGGCCTGACCGCCGCGGCGCCCGGGGTGGAGGTGCGGTCGTTGCCCGTGGCGGACGGCGGGGACGGAACGCTGGCCGCGGCAGAGGCGGCGGGGTTCGAGCGGGTGCCGGTGACCGCCACGGGCCCCACCGGGCAACCGGTCGGCACCGCGTTCGGCCGCCATGGGGACCGCGCCGTGGTCGAGATGGCCGACGTGTCGGGCCTGTCCCGCCTGCCGGACGGCCGACCGGCCCCGCTGGCCGCGACGAGCCGGGGCACCGGCGAGGTGATCGCCGCCGCACTCGCCGACGGCGCGCGCCGGATAGTGCTGGGCATCGGCGGCAGCGCCTGCACCGACGGCGGCGCGGGCATGCTGCAGGCGCTGGGCGCCCGCTTGCTGGACGAGGACGGCCGCGAACTCGGGCCCGGCGGCGCCGCGCTCGGTCGGCTGGCCCGCGTCGAGCTCGATCGCCTCCACCCGGCGCTGTCCGGTGCCGAGATCGTCGTCGCCTGCGACGTGGACAACCCGCTGACCGGGCCTCTGGGGGCGGCCGCGGTCTACGGCCCGCAGAAGGGCGCCACGCCGGAGGACGTCGCCCTGCTGGACGCTCATCTCGTCCGGTTCGCCGACCTGCTGGCCGAGGCGACCGGCCGGGACGTGCGCGACGAGCGGGGCGCCGGGGCGGCCGGCGGCGTCGGCTACGCCGCGCTCGCCGTGCTGGGCGCGACCCTGCGCCCGGGGATCGACCTGCTGCTGGACCTGCTCGACTTCTCCTCCCACGTGCACGACGCCGACCTCGTCGTCGTCGGCGAGGGGTCGCTGGACGAGCAGTCGCTGCGTGGCAAGGCACCGGTCGGCGTCGCGCGCCTGGCGAGAGCGGCCGGCGCCCGTGTGGTGGCGGTCTGCGGGCAGACCACCCTGGGAACCGAACAGCTGCGCGCGGCCGGCATCGACGCGGTCTACGCGCTGGCCCACCTGGAGCCCGACCCGCAGCGCAGCATGGCCGAGGCGGCTCCGCTCCTGGAGCGGGTGGCCGGGCTGCTGGCCGAGCGGGAGCTCAGCCGGCGCGCGTGACGCGGATCCCCGACCGGGCGAAGGCCGCGACCACGTCGTCGGGAACCGCCCGATCGGTCAGCACCGACCAGGACGGCTCGATGCGTGTCCACGCCGGCGGCGAGGACGGGAGGAACTTCGACGCGTCGGCGAGCAGGACCACCTCCGCCGAGCGGGCCGCCACCAGTTCCTTGACGTGGGTCTCCTCGACCGTGGGCTCCCCGAGCCCCTTGTCCGGATCCACGGTGTCCGCGCCCAGGAACGCGACGTCGAAGGCCAGCCGCTGCAGGGCGACGGCGGCCAGGGCTCCGGTGACCCCGTGGCTCAACGGCTGCACCTGCCCGCCGACGATGATGACCCGGATGTCGGGTGCGCGGGCCAGCAGGAGTGCCGCCTCCAGCCCCCGCGTGACGACCGTCATCGGTCCTCGGTCCACGAGCGTCCGCGCCAGCGCCAGGCAGGTCGTCCCGGCGTCGATGAAGACGCTGCCCTCGTCCGGGACGAGCCGTGCCGCCGCCACGGCGATGCTCGCCTTCTGTCCGGCCGCCAGCCGAGAGCTCTCGCTGAACGACCGCTCGTGGAAGACCTCGCGGACCAGCGCGCCGCCGTACGTGCGTGCGATGCGTCCCTCCCGCTGCAGCCGGGTGAGGTCCCGGCGCACGGTGGAGGCCGAGACACCCACCCGTTCGGCCAGTGTCTCGACCTCGTCGACGCCGGCGCGGATCAACGTGACGAGCGCCTCGTGCCGCTGATCGGTGGCCCGTCGGGTTCGCGGCTCGACCATGCTTCTCCCGACGTCCGACTCCCCCGGCGTCAGGACCCGTAGGCGCGCCGGATGTTGTCGACGAAGGGCGCGTAGTCGACCGCCGCCAGATAGGCCGACAGCATGGTGCCGTGTCCGGCCTTGCCGGTGCCGGCGATGTCGAAGGCCGTGCCGTGGTCGACCGAGGTGCGCAGGATGGGCAGTCCGACGGTCACCGAGATCGTCCCGTCGAAGTCGAACGTCTTGGCCGGGATGTGGCCCTGGTCGTGGAAGTGCGACAGGACGCCGTCGTACCGCCCCACGAGGCCCTGGTGGAACACCGAGTCGGCCGGGATCGGCCCGCGGACGTCGAGACCCTCGGCGCGGACCGCATCGCACGCCGGCGCGATGTGCACGATCTCCTCGTCACCGAAGTTGCCGTTCTCCCCGCCGTGCGGGTTGAGGGCGGCGACCGCCAGCCGGGGGTTCTCGACGCCGAACACCTGCAGGGCGGTGTGCGCCTTGCGGATCGAGTCCTCGATCCGCTCCTTGGTGAGCTGGTCGATCGCCTTGCGCAGCGACACGTGCCGGGTCGTGAAGAAGATCCGCAGGTGGTGGCCGGGCTGGGCGGTGTTGCGGACGACGAACATCGTGTCCTGCTGGGTCACCCCGGTCAGCTCGCCGAGCATCTCGGTGTGGCCCAGGTGCTTCGACCCGGCCGCCCAGATGGCCTCCTTGTGGATCGGCCCGGTGACGATGCCGGCCACGCGCCCGTCCATGGCCGCCTGCGTCGCCGTCTCGATGGCGGCGACGGCGGCCTTGCCGGCCCGCTCGTCCACCTTTCCCCACTCGGGGACGTCATCGCCGAGCACGCCGGTGTCGACGATGTCGATGACGCCCTCATGGGGTGGCACGTCGAAGCCGTCCACCGCCCGCACCTCGACGTCGAGCCCCATCGCCGCCACGCCCCGACGCAGGGCGGCGGCGTCACCGACCGCGACGCCGTGGTGGTCGGCCGCCCCGGCCTGCTCGGCCAGGGTCTTGGCGGTGATCTCCGGGCCGATGCCGACCGGGTCGCCGAGGGTCAGTGCGAGTACGTGCCGGGTCATGGTCGTGGTTCCCTTCCGTGGGCGTGCGTGGTTCAGCGGGCGGTGCGCGTCTGCGCGGACGAGACGTGGCGGCGGTCGAGCTCGACGGTCTGCCGGAGGTGGTCCACACAGGTCACGGTGGTGGTCGCGTCGCCGACCAGGCCACCCTTGGTCACGACGTGCAGGCCGTCCCAGGGACCGCCCACCACCGTGCCGGCCACCGCGAGCGGCTCGACCTCCCCGGAGATCTCCAGTCCGTGCGACCCGAGCTCGGCCAGCACCGCCGCGGTGACGTCGCCGCCGGTGGTGAACAGTCCCTCCACCGGGTGCCTCTCCATGATGCGCCGCACCGCTGCCGCCAGCGCACGGGGGATCCGATCGGCGTCCTCGGGCGAGGTGGGCCGCACGTCGTCGTCCTCGAGCACGGTCGCCAGGACGACGACGTCGTCGGCGCCGGCCCCGTCGAGGGCATCGGCCAGCACGGCGGCCGCGGCGTCGACGTCCGGGACGGCGCTGCCTTCCAGGGTGGGCACCCGGTGCAGGTGCGCCCCACGGTCGGCGGCCAGCTGCTGGAGCTGCCTGCGGGTCAGTTCGGTCGCGGACCCGGACACGACGAGCAGGGGCGCGCCGCGGCCGGATCCGTCGAGACCGAGCGCGGTGGCCATGGCCACCGAGCCCGGGCCGGGATCGCTGGTCACCCACAGCACGTCGGTGCCCTCGGCGGCGGCCACGGCCGCCGCGGCGATGCGGTCCAGGTGCTCCTCGGTGGTCGCGTCGGCGACGATCACCTCGGTGCCGGCGTCGAGGGCACCCCGGAGCTCGGCGACCAGGGCCTCGCGTGGACCCGTGACCGTCGCCATGGGGACGACGTGGGTGGCCAGGGTCGCCTGCTGGCGGAGGATCTCCACGATGTCGGAGGTCCGCATGGGTGTGCGGGCGTCGCGGGCCACCTCGGTCTCCTCGAGCCGCCGGCCCCCGAGCAGCTGGGTGCCGCCGATCGTGTGCCGGCCGGCGGCCGGGTGCGCCGGGGCGCACATCGCCACGACCCGGGCGCCGCTGCGGGCCCGCACCTCCGCGAGCACGGCCTCCGTGGTCGCGCCGACGTTCCCGCGGAGGGTGGTGTCGATCCGGTTGCACACCAGACGCGCGGGCCAGCCGGCGCCCACGACGGCGCGCACGGCCTGCGCCGCGGCGGCGGGGGCGGCGTGCCGGCTGTCGGTCGTGGCGACCACGACGTCGAACCGGGACACCATGTCGGTGACCACCTCGGCGCCCGCGGCGGCGCTCACGGTGGCGGCACGGAGACCGACCGAGGCGAACCCGGCCGCGGTCGCGTTCGCGCCGGTCAGGTCGTCGGCGACGACCAGCACCTCAGCCATGCCGACCCACCTCCCGGATGCCGGTCAGAGGAAGAGGCTGGCGATGAGCAGCAGCGGCAACGACGCCGCCCACACCGCGGTGGTGATCCCCGACCAGCCCCGCAGCGCGGCCGTGCCCTCCAGCCCCGTGAACCGCGTGACCACCCAGAAGTACGAGTCGTTGAAGTAGCTGAAGACCATGGACCCGGCGCAGCAGGCCAGAGCCGCGAGGAGCGGCGAGAGCCCGAGGGTGTCGACCAGCGGAGCGGAGACCGAGGCGGCCGTGATCATCGCGACCGTGCCCGAGCCCTGAGCGATGCGCACGAGCGAGGCGATGAGGAAGGGCACCAGGACGCTCGGGAGGGCGAGCGAGGAGACCGCCTCGGCCAGCTCGTCACCCACGCCGGTGTCCCGCAGCACCTGACCGAGGGCGCCACCGGCACCGGTGATGAGGATGATCAGACCCGCCGAGGCGGCGGCGTCGGCCAGCCAGGAGTGCACGCGCTTGCGCGGCGTCCAGCGCGGGAGCAGCAGGTAGACCGCCAGGATGATGCCGATGACCAGCGCGACGACCGGGTTGCCGAGGAACGACATGATCGCCGCGAAGCCCGACGGGGTGTACTCGTCGGTCGGTGAGAGCACGCCCTGTGCGTTCCGGTCGATGGCCGTGGTGACGGTGTTGAGCACGATCAGCAGCAGCGGCACCAGCAGCGGGACGGCCGCCAGTCCGAACCCGACACGATGCGGCTTGGCGCCGGGGGGCGCCTCGCCGAGGTCGGTCGCGGGCGGCTCCTCCTTCAGCGGCTCCCCGCCGTCGAGGTCGTCGGCTCCCAACCCGGCACTCCCACCGGCAGCCCGGGCGCCGGGCGCCGTGGAGGCAGCCGCGCCGGAGTACACGGCCTCGCGGACCTGCGGGCTGATCTCGCTCTCCAGCTTCGGACCGATCCAGGCGGCGTAGACGACGACCACGGGCAGCAGCAGGAGCGCGAACACCAGCCCGGCCAGGATGAGCCCACCCAGGTCGGCGCCGAGGATGCCGGCGACGCCCAGCGGACCGGGGGTCGGCGGTACGAGGTGGTGGGTGACCGTCATGCCGCAGCCGAGTGCCAGAGCGAGGGTGACGTAGCGCCCGCGCAGCCGCCGGGCGATCGAGCGCGCCAGCGGATTCATGATCACGTAGCCGGAGTCGCAGAACACCGGGATCGAGACGACGGCACCGGTGCCCGCCATCGCCCAGTGCTCCCGGCCGCGGCCGAGCACCTTGACGAACTTCCGAGCGAGGGCGTCAGCGGCACCCGAGACCTCGAGGATCTTGCCGATGGCGACCCCGAGCCCGATGACGATGCCGATCGAGGCGAGCGTGTTGCCGAAGCCGGTCGTGATCGAGCCGATGATCTCCCGGGCGGCGCGCCGCCACGAACCCGGTCACGAGGGCGGCGAGCAGGAGCGCCACGAACGCGTCGAGGCGGGTGCGCAGCACGATCACGACGATGGTCGCGATGCCGAGCACGAGTGCGAGGAGCAGCTGTACGTCCACCCGGGACCTCCGTGCCGGTTCCTCCGCCGTTGGAGGAAGTCCGGGTGAATCGTGGAGGACGCACCTGCGCGAAGCAACCGCAACCGGCCAGTAACGTGCGCACAACGCGCAACTTCGTCGGCGTTCCGGACCGACCGGTGACGGCCGGTGCGACGGGAAGGGGTCGCGCAGCGCCAGGCGGCAAGGCGCCCTGCCCGATGACCCTCGACCGTAGGGTCGGCACATGACCGACCACGGCGGCCCCATCGACCTGCAGGCACTGGCCGATCAACTGATTGCCGAGGCGAGAACGGCCAGCGCCGGACGGGCGGCGCGGACCCTGCCGCACCCCGTCGACGGGCTGCGCCAGACCGTCATCGCGGTGCGGAGGGGCGCCGAGCTGGGCGAGCACGAGAGCCCGGGTGCGGCCAGCCTGCAGGTGCTCAGGGGTCGCGTCCGGCTGCTGGCCGCAGACCGGACCGTCGACGTCTGCGCTGCGCAGATCACCCCGATCCCCGATCGGCGGCACAGCCTGGCCGCCGACGAGGACAGCGTCGTCCTGCTCAGCGTCGCCGTTCCGTTCCGCGCCCCCGAACCGGATTGAGCGGAGTGCCAGGGACGCGTTATCCGCGCCCTCGCACTCCGCTCAGCCGACGCCCAGGTCGCGGGCGATGAGCATCCGCTGCACCTCGCTGGTGCCCTCGCCGATCTCGAGGATCTTCGCGTCGCGGTAGAAGCGGCCGACCGGGAACTCGTTCATGAACCCGTAGCCGCCGTGCACCTGGGTGGCGTAGCGGGCGTTGTCCATGGCGACCTCGGAGCTGTAGAGCTTCGCGATCGACGCCTCGCGCTTGAACGGCTCACCGCGCAGCATCTTCTCCGCCGCCCGGTAGTAGGCCAGCCGCGCGGTGGAGGCCCGCACCTCCATGTCGGCGATCATGAACTGGATCGCCTGGTTACGGCCGATCGGCTGCCCGAACGCCTCGCGCTGCGCCGCGTACTTCACCGACTCGTCCACACAGCCCTGCGCCAGCCCGACCGACAGCGCCGAGATCGCGATCCGGCCCTCGTCGAGGATCGACAGGAACTGCGCGTAGCCGCGACCGCGCTCCCCCACCAGGTTCTCCTCCGGCACCCGGACGTCGGTGAACGACAGCTCCCGGGTGTCCGAGGCGTTCCAGCCGACCTTCGAGTAGCGCTGGCCGACGGCGAAGCCCGGCGTGCCCGACGGCACGACGATCGCCGAGATCTCCTTGCCGCCGTCCGGTCTGGCCCCGGTCACCGCGGTCACGGTCACCAGCGCGGTCAGGTCGGTGCCGGAGTTGGTGATGAACGCCTTGGACCCGTTGATGACCCAGTGCCCGTCCTCGAGCCGCGCGGTGGTGCGGGTGGCGCCGGCGTCCGAGCCGCCGCCCGGCTCGGTCAGCCCGAACGCACCCAGCGCCTGGCCCGAGCACAGCCTCGGCAGCCACTCCTGCTTCTGCTCCTCGGTGCCGAACCGGTAGATCGGCATCGCGCCCAGGGAGACGCCGGCCTCCAGGGTGATCGCCACGGACGAGTCCACCCGGGCCAGCTCCTCCAGTGCGATGCACAGGTGGAAGTAGTCGCCGCCGGAGCCGCCGTACTGCTCGGGGAACGGCAGGCCGAACAACCCGAGCTCACCCATCTGCCGCACGATCGCGGTCGGGAACTCGTCGCGCTCGTAGAACTCCCCGATCTGCGGGGCCACGACCTCGACCGCGAACTCGCGGACGGTCTTGCGGAGGGCCGCGGTCTCGGCGTCGAGCCGGTAGTCCAACATCAGTTCTCCTGCTGCTCCGGGGCGGACGCCGCTGGGGTCACCAGGGCCACCCGCTCGTCCAGCCCGACCGTCTGGCCGGCTGTCACACCGAGCTCGGCCACCGTCCCCGCGACGGGGGCGGTGAGCACGTGCTCCATCTTCATCGCCTCGACGACGAGCAGCGGGGTCCCCGCCTCCACCTCGTCGCCGACCGCCGCCTGCACCACCGTCACCGTGCCCGGCATGGGCGAGGTGACGACGCCGCCGGCAGCCGAACCCTCCGAGTGCGCGGTGAGCCGCTCCTGCTCGCGCAGCGCGGTGACCCGGCCGTCGGCCGCCAGCCACACCGTGCCGGCCTCGTGCTGCAGGAAGTAGGACATGGTCAGGCCGTCGAGGGTGACGCTCAGGCGGTCGCCGATGCGCACGGCCCGGGCCGCGACCGGCTCCCCGTCGGCCACGCGCACCTCCGCCGCGGTGGACCGTCCGCGCAGCCGCACCTCGACGACGTCCCCACCCGTGGCCTGCAGCCGCCGGACGGTCCACGCCGGCTCACCCAGCCGCCAGCCGTCCGGCACGTCCCACCGGTCCACGACCGGCCCGGTCGGCTCCGCCTCGATCAGCAGGGCCAGTGCCGCGGCAGCGTAGACGTGCGGGGGCGGCGGCTCGGGCAGCGTCAGTGCCTCCCCGCGCCGCTCGATGAGCCCGGTGTCGAGCCTGCCGGCGACGACGTCGGGGTCGGTGAGCAGCGACCGCAGGAACGCGGCGTTCGTCGTCACCCCGAGGACGGCGGTGTGCCCCAGGGCCCCGACCAGCCGCGCCCGGGCGGTGTCGCGGTCGGGCGCCCAGGCGATGACCTTCGCCAGCATCGGGTCGTAGTCGGTGCCGACGACGCCGCCGACAGTCAGGGAGCTGTCGAACCGGACGCCCGGCCCGCTGGGCTCGACCAGCCCGAGCACCGTGCCGGCCTGCGGGAGGAAGCCGCGGGAGGGGTCCTCGGCGTACAGCCGCGCCTCGATCGCGTGCCCGTCGAGGGAGATGTCGCTCTGGTCGAGCGGCAGCCGCTCCCCCGCCGCGATCCGCACCTGCTGCTCGACGAGGTCCAGCCCGGTGACCATCTCGGTGACCGGGTGCTCGACCTGCAGCCGGGTGTTCATCTCGAGGAAGAAGAAGTCGCGCGGCCGGTCGGCGTCGACGATGAACTCCACCGTGCCGGCGCCGGTGTAACCGACCGCCCTGGCCGCCTCGACCGCCGCGCGGCCCATCGACGCCCGCATCGAGGTGTCCAGCAGCGGCGAGGGGGCCTCCTCGATCACCTTCTGGTGCCGGCGCTGCAGGCTGCACTCGCGCTCGCCGAGGTGGATCACGTTGCCCGCGGCGTCACCGAGCACCTGCACCTCGATGTGCCGGGAGTTGCCGACGTACCGCTCGACCAGCAGCGTGTCGTCGCCGAACGAGCCGAGCGCCTCCCGCCGGGCCGAGGCGATCGCGCCGAACAGCTCGTCCTCGTCGCGCACCACGCGCATGCCCTTGCCGCCACCGCCGGCGCTGGGCTTGAGCAGCACCGGGAAGCCGACGGCCACCGCCGCAGCAGCCACCGCGGCGTCGTCCATGCCCGGGTCGCTGCGGCCGGGGACGACGGGCACACCCGCGGCCATGACCGTCCGCTTCGCGCGGATCTTGTCGCCCATCGCCTCGATCGCCGCCACCGGCGGGCCGACGAAGACGATGCCGGCCTTCTCGCAGGCGCGGGCGAACTCGACGTTCTCGGAGAGGAATCCGTAGCCCGGGTGGATCGCCTGCGCGCCGGTGCGGGCCGCGGCCTCGAGCACCCGCTCGATGTTCAGGTAGCTCTGCGCGGCCGCGGCCGGCCCGATGGGCACGGCGACGTCGGCTACCCGGGTGTGCAGCGCACCGGCGTCCGCGTCGCTGTGCACGGCGACGGAGCGGATGCCCATGGCCCGCAGCGTGCCGATCACCCGGACGGCGATCTCGCCCCGGTTCGCGACGAGCACGGTCTCGAACATCCCGCTCACCGCCGTCCCCAGGAGCCGAAACCGCGGTTCTGGCTGCTCTCCCGGGAGCCGAAACCGCGGTTCTGGCCGCTGTCACATGCGGAAGACGCCATAGCCGACCTCCTCGAGGGGCGCGTTGGCGCAGGCGGACAGGGCCAGGCCGAGCACGGTTCGGGTCTGCGCGGGGTCGATCACGCCGTCGTCCCAGAGCCGGGCGGTGGCGTAATACGGGTGGCCCTGGTGCTCGTACTGCTCGCGGATCGGCGCCTTGAACGCCTCCTCCTCCTCGGCCGACCACTCCTCGCCGCGGGCCTCGGCGCCGTCGCGGCGCACCTGCGCGAGCACCGACGCCGCCTGCTCGCCGCCCATTACCGAGATGCGGGCGTTCGGCCAGGTGAACAGGAAGCGGGGCGAGTACGCCCGGCCGCACATCGAGTAGTTGCCGGCGCCGAACGAGCCGCCGATGACCACCGTGAGCTTCGGTACCCGCGCGCAGGCCACGGCAGTGACCATCTTGGCGCCGTGCTTGGCGATGCCGCCCGCCTCGTAGTCGCGGCCGACCATGAAGCCGGTGATGTTCTGCAGGAACAGCAGCGGGATCCTGCGGCGGTCGCACAGCTCGATGAAGTGCGCGCCCTTCAGCGCCGACTCGGCGAACAGGACGCCGTTGTTGGCGATGATGCCGACCGGGTGCCCGTGCAGCCGGGCGAACCCGGTGACCAGCGTCTGCCCGTAGAGCGGCTTGAACTCCGCGAAGCGCGAGCCGTCGACCAGCCGGGCGATGACCTCGCGGACGTCGTAGGGGGTGCGCGGGTCCGGGGGCACGACCTCGTAGACGGACTCGGGTGCGTGCAGGGGCTCCTCGACCGGTTCCACGTCCCAGGAGCGGGCGTCGCGGGGTGCGAGCGTCCCGACGATCTGCCGGACCAGCTGCAGGGCGTGCGCGTCGTCGTCGGCCAGGTGGTCGGTGACGCCGCTGACCCGGCTGTGCAGGTCGCCGCCACCGAGCTCCTCGGCGGTGACGACCTCGCCGGTCGCCGCCTTCACGAGCGGCGGCCCGCCCAGGAAGATCGTGCCCTGCTCCCGGACGATGACCGCCTCGTCGCTCATGGCGGGCACGTACGCGCCGCCGGCCGTGCACGACCCGAGGACGGCGGCGATCTGGGCGATGCCCGCCTTGGAGAGGTTGGCCTGGTTGTAGAAGATCCGGCCGAAGTGCTCGCGGTCGGGGAAGACCTCGTCCTGCATGGGCAGGAACGCGCCCCCGGAGTCGACCAGGTAGATGCAGGGCAGCCGGTTGTGCAGGGCCACCTCCTGCGCGCGCAGGTGTTTCTTCACCGTCATGGGGTAGTACGTGCCGCCCTTGACGGTCGCGTCGTTGGCCACGACGACGCACTCGCGGCCGCTCACCCGCCCGACGCCGGTGATGATGCCCGCCGCCGGGGCATCGCCGTCGTAGAGGCCGTGCGCGGCCAGCGGGGAGAGCTCGAGGAACGGGCTGCCCGGGTCGAGCAGCGTGTCGACCCGCTCACGGGGCAGTAGCTTGCCCCGCTCGACGTGTCGCTGCCGTGCGCGCTCGCCCCCGCCGAGGGCGACCCGCTGCAGCTGCGCGACGAGGTCGGCAACCAGTTCGGTATGCGCGGCGGCGTTGCGCGCGGCGCTGTCGGCGTCGGCCGCGACGGCTCTCGGGAGCACCGGTGCATCCACGACCGAAGGTTAACCGCCGTTCACTCCGATGGTCCACATCTCGACCCCATTTGGTTAACGGCGGTTCACTTCGGCGCTAGCATCCGTCGCATGACCTCCACCGCACGCGATGCGGCGCTGCACGCCGACGCCGGGCGGCCGTCGCGGCGCGAGCAGATCCTGCAGGCGGCGGCACAGCTCTTTGCCGAACGCGGGTCGCGGGCGGTGGGTGTGGACGACGTCGGCGCCGCGGTCGGCGTCACCGGCCCGGCCATCTACCGGCACTTCGCCAGCAAGGACGCGATGCTGGCCGAGATGCTGCTGCGGATCAGCGAGCACCTCCTCGCCGGCGGCACCGACCGGGTCGCGGGAACCGAGGACGACCCGGCGGAGCAGCTCCGCGCGCTCATCGCCTTCCACGTCGACTTCGCCCTCGACAACCCCGCGCTGATCACTGTCCAGGACCGCGACCTCGGTTCGCTCACAGACGCCGACGCGGCGCAGGTCCGGCGCCTGCAGCGCCGCTACGTCGAGGTCTGGGTGGGCGTGCTCGCCCGGCTGCACCCCGGCGCGGACGCGGCCGCCTGCCGGGCGAAGGCGCACGCCGTCTTCGGGCTGATCAACTCCACGCCGCACAGCGCCGGCCGCCTGGGTCGGCCGGCCATGGCGCGCCTGCTCGCCGACATGGCCTGGGCCGCCGCGACCGCCTGAGGGGCTACTGACCCGGGAAGGGCGGGGTGGCGAGCTCGAGGCCGTACGTCGCCGCCTGATCGATCTCGGCCGAACTGCCGTCGGGGTTCTCGACCCAGGCGGTCTCCACGATCGTGACGACCGAGCCGGATACCGCGCTGGCGTACTCGGCGCCCGAGAGCTTCGAGGGGCTGCCCGTGTAGCGGACGCCCTCCCGCAGCAGGTCACTGACGTTGCCGCTGCCGTTGGTATCGGTGAGGGCCTGCAGCTCGCGGGCGATGGCGTTGTCGGGCATCTGCACCCGTGACACCGACACGACGATCGGTCCGCCTTCGAGCTCCGCCGAGTACAGCGCTCGGGAGAGCCCCGTGCAGTCGTCGGCCTCGAGGAAACTCTGGGTGTCGCCGTAGGCGTGCCCGATGCAGGTGTCGTCCACCTGCACCGCCTGGACCGTGAACTGGACGCCGCCGGCCTCCTGGACGTCGCCCGGCTGCGGCCCGGCGGCGGTGGGCTCGGCAGCCGACGTGCCGCCCGCGGGGGCGCCGCCGCCGTCACCGCCGTTGCCACCCCGGTCGCCGAGCACCAGCCAGCCGACCACCGCCAGCGCGCCGACCACGACGAGAGCCAGGAGCGACACCAGTGCGATCCTCCGGCCGGACCCCGGCTCGTCGGCATCGTCGTCGGTTCCGGTGCCGGGCACCGACTCGGTCCAGTAGGAGAAGCGCCCGGCCGGCTGCTGGGGGGCGGGCGACGGCGCGACGGACGGCTGCTGCGCGGGGAAGACCGACGTGCGGGGCGAGGCCGGCGAAGCTGCTGCCGAATCTGCACGTGCGAACAGCCCGCCGATGCCGGCATCCTCGTCCGGCGCCGCCGGCGCGTCGATCGCGACGGTGTCCCGCGGCTGCATCCGCGCCGCGGGAGGCGCGGCGGGTGCTGACGCCGCCAGCGTCTGGTCCGCCGGCGCCTCGGCGGCGGCTGCGGCGTGCGCCGCTGCCGCGGACGCCGCGACGGCCTGGGCGATCGCGGCCGGGCTGGGCTGCTCGCGCACGGGCGCGGGCGCAGGCGCCGACACCCCGGGGAGTGCCGGGCCGGCGGCCAGCGCGGCGGGCGTGAGGAGCTCGGGCCGCCGCAGCACGTACGGGGAGTAGGGGAAGGCCTCGCCGTTGAGCTCCTCGACCGTCGGGCCGCGGCCCTCGAGACCGAGCGCCTCCAGGGCGGCCCGGACGTCGGCCGTCGTCCAGAGGCGGGGGTTGTCGACGCTGGCGTAGCGGCTCGCGCGGGCGATGCCGAGCAGCAGCGACCGCGGCTCGAGGAGCGCGACCTGATCGCCCTCCCCCAGGTCGCCGTCGGCCGGGATCAGACCCGTGACGTCGCCGACCAGCACGGTGAGCCGGGCGATCCGGCCGGGCTCGAGCCCGGCGCGGCGCAGCTTCATCGCCGCGTCCAGACCGGCCCGCATCAGTCCGTCGAGGGGCGTCGAGCCGCCGCCGGACAGCTGCAGCGCCTGGCTGGGGCCGGACTCCGGCGCGATGGTCCACGCACCCTCGGGCCGCGCGGTCACCACGCCGTTCTGCCGGAGCACCTCGACGACCCGGATCACCGCGATGCCCTCGGGGACGAACAGCACGGCGTCGGAGATCCGCCGGCCCAGCACCCCGTCGATGGTCGGCAGCGAGGCGACGACGGCCGCCCGGACCGAGCCACCGGTGTCCCAGCGGGTGAGCTCACCGAAGAGCGCGCGCTCCCCCGCCGTCTGCAACGGCGTCGGGGTCAGGACCAGCACGTCGAATGTCCTCCGGGGATCGCTGTCTGGGTTCTCGCCGGCAGCCGCCAGGCGCCGCAAGGCGCGCGCTCCCCGTGTGCGGGCGGTCCCGGCGCCGGCAGCTGCCGTCGACGCTACGTCATGCGGTGCGGTGAGCCGACCCTCCGCGCCGGAAGCCCATCAGACGGCCGCGGGGGTCCGGTCCGCGGCCGGCTCGTCGGCAGAGCGCCACAGTGCCACCCACCTGCTGCCGGCGAGCAGGTCGACGGCCAGCCAGAGCAGGCTGAAGCCGACCGCGACCGGCAGTGCCGACCACCAGTTCCACGGGGGAGGTAGTCGAAGGCGTCCAGTCCCGCGCCGGCCCCGTAGACACCGGCGGTGACCAGGACCCCGGCCAGCCAGCCCGGCACCCGCCAGGTGACGGTGAGGTCGATCAGCACCGCGCCGGCGAGCAGGGCGAGGGGCAGCACGGACGGCGGGAAACCCATGCCGACCAGCGCCAGCCACATGACCGCCCGGTAGGCCAGATAGGTGGCGGCGATGATCGTCGCCGTCCAGCGGTACCCCACGAGCTTGCGGGCGACGACCAGCGAGAGGAGGCCCGCGCAGATCAGCCAGGCGGGGTGCACCCACGAGGGCACGGGCAGCATGAACATCTCGGGCGTCTGCCCCTGCTCGCGGGCGAAGTCCAGCAGCTCGACCTCGGCCGTGGTGCGCCCGGCGTCGTAGGCCGCCAGCGACAGGACGCCGTATTCCTGGTGCTGGTTCGGGAAGATCGCGTTCTCCACGAAGAACAGCCACAGGCCCAGCGAGACCAGATCGCGGACGCGGCCCGGTGCGGCGTAGAGCCACCAGCCTCGGATCGCGCCGGCCAGCATCACCGCCGTCCCGAAGTAGAGCAGCGCGTGGCTCGGGCTCCAGCTGGTGATGTCCAGCCCGTTGATGCGGTGGTTGACGATGTCGATCGGGACGGCGATCAGGAACAGTCCGATCCCCCACTGCATGAGCCGCAGTGCGCGCCGGTCGACGCCGTAGCCGGTGTAGCTGTGGAAGATCACCAGGCCGACGACCAGGGCCGTGCCCGCCGAGTTCAGCAGATGGGGCGGGGCGAGGTCGTCGCGCAGCCACCGGAAGTGCCAGGAGACGTCCCAGGTGGAGCCGAACATCTTCAGCAGGAACGCGCCGAGCCAGGCCGTGTAGATCCACCGCAGCTCGGTCTCGGTCGTGACCCGGCCGGGGCGCCCCGGTGTCATGTAGGCCAGCCAGAACCAGCGCACGAGGGCGACCGGGTGGGCGAGCCCGTTGACCAGAGAGCCCGGGGGCGGCGGGACCGCCGGACGCGCGGGGACAGCAGGAGAGGGCACGGGAACTTCCTAGGCTCGGTGGAGTGGACCCGACCCTAGCTGCGGAGGACGCCGATTCCGACCCTCCCGATGGCGCTGTCGCGACGCGTGCGGTAGAGGCCGGGCAGTCGGGGCGAGCGGGACGCGCGGTGCGTACTCTCGGACCACGTGGCAGAGAGCGCAGGGCACCTCGTCTGGATCGACTGCGAGATGACGGGCCTGGACCTCGTCAAGGACAAGCTGATCGAGGTCGCGGTGGTCGTCACCGACAGCGAGCTCAACGTCCTGGACAAGGGCCTGGACCTGATCATCTCCGCCGGCGACGCCGATCTCGACGGCATGGACGAGGTCGTCGTCGAGATGCACCGGAAGTCGGGGCTGACCGACGCCGTGCGCGCCTCCACCCTCACCGTCGCCGAGGCGGAGCAGCAGCTGCTCGCCTACATCAAGCAGTGGGTGCCCGAGCGCCGGACCGCCCCGCTGTGCGGCAACTCGATCGGCACCGACCGCGGCTTCCTCGCCCGGGACATGCCCGAGCTCGACGACCACCTGCACTACCGGATGGTCGACGTCTCCTCGATCAAGGAGCTCGCCCGCCGCTGGTTCCCGCGCGTGTACTTCGCCCAGCCGCCGAAGGGCCTGGCCCACCGCGCCCTCGCCGACATCATCGAGTCGATCCGGGAGCTGGCGTACTACCGGCGAACCCTGTTCGTGCCGGCCCCGGGTCCGAACAGCGACCAGGCGAAGGGCGCCGCCGACGAGGTCATCGGCTCGTTCGCGGGAATCCTGGCGGCAGGCGACGCCACCCCGGAGGGGGCCGCTCCCCCGGTCGCGTCGGAGGGCTGACCCGCTCCGGTATCGTTGCTCCGGTTCGGCCGCTCGGTGGCCGTCCATGGTGGGTGTAGCTCAGCTGGTAGAGCACCAGGTTGTGATCCTGGGTGTCGCGGGTTCGAGCCCCGTCACTCACCCCACCCCGAGAGGCCCTGGTCGATCCCCCGACCAGGGCCTCTCCCCGTTCGCTGCGCCCCCGGGAACGGTCACAAGGGATGCCTCGCAGATGGTGGCGATGCGGGGCAGTGGCGGGGCCACTGCGCTCCGAGCTAGTGGTCCACTCGTGCTGTCCCCCGGCGCAGGGCGAGGCCATCGAGGAGCAGTCCTGCGGCGAGCGCCGCGCCCACCCCCTCGCCGGCACGCATGCGCAGGTCGAGCAGTGGCTCCAGCCCGAGATCGGTGAGGACCTGGGCGTGCCCTACTTCGCGGCTGCGCTGGCCGGCGATCAGCGAAGCCTGGACGGCCGGTTCCACGCGCACCGCCAGCAGGGCGGCGAGCGACACGACGAAGCCATCGAGGACGACCGCCGCACCGGCCGCCGCGACGCCCAGCGTGACCCCGGTCAGTACCGCCAAGTCCGGGCCGCCGAGCTCGGCGAGAACGCGGACGGGATCGTCGGCCAGCCCGGGGGCGGCCTGCCGGACCCGCTGCACAGCGGCGGCGACGACGGCGAGCTTTCGGTCGAGGACGGCGCTGTCCGCGCCGGAGCCGAGCCCGGTGACCCCCGCGGGGTCTACATCGAGCAGGCCGCAGGCGACCGCAGCGGCGACCGTGGTGTTGGCGACGCCTACCTCACCGAGCGCGACCAGCCCCGCCCCACCGACCTGCCGTCCGAGCTCGCGGCCGGCCTCGAGCAGGCGCACCGTGTCGGCCGGGCTCATCGCCGCCTGACTGACCAGATCACCGCGCCGGTCACGGGGCCGCAGCGGCGTCGCTCCCTCGATCGGCCCCCCGGCGACGCCGGCGTCCACGACGATCGGGCGCAGCCCGACCGTGCGGGCGGCGGTGGACCCGAGCGAGCTTCCGTGGACCGCGGCGCGGGTGACCTCCCGCGTGATCCCCAGGTCGTAGGCCGAGACCCGGTGCGCGGCGACGGGGTGGTCGGCGGCAGCGAGCACCAGAACGCCGTCGGCGACCTCTCCCCGACCGAGGGCGACGAGCCGGTCCAGCGCCCGGTCCAGGACCCCGAGCGACCCCGGCGGGGTCAGCAGCCGGTCGGCCCGGTCCCGGGCGGCGACCACGGCCGACGGCTCCGGAGCGCGCAGCCGGGAGTCCGGCGGGACGGGGGCGTCCGGATGGGCCGGCCAGCGGTTCGCGAGAACCACGGACGACAACGGGCTGCGCCGCGACCACCCCGCCCGTTCGAGCCCCGGGGCGGGCGGCCGCTCGTCGGGCCAGCCCAGGCACAGCCAGCCCAGTGTGACCACGCCGTCGGGCAAGCCCAGCAGGGAGGCCAGGTCCTCCGGGCGGAACAGAGTGACCCAGCCAAGCCCGAGCCCCTCCGACCGCGCGGCCAGCCACAGGTTCTGGATCGCGGTTGCGCAGCTCCACAGGTCGGCGTCCGGGAAGGTCGCCCGGCCCAGCACCCCGGCGGCGGCGGTCCGGCGATCGCAGCAGACGACCACACCCAGGGGCGCCTCCCGGACGCCTTCCAATTGCAGGTCAAGCAGCCGACGGGCGGCCTCGGGCTCGAGCTGGCCGGCCTGGCGCAGCCGTTCCCGGTCGGTGAGCACCGCGGCGCGGTCGCGGACCTCGGGATCGTCGACGACCACGAACCGCCACGGCTGGCTGTGGCCCACGGAGGGCGCCTCGTGGGCGGCGGTGAGAATTCGGGTGAGGACGTCGTCCGGCACCGGGTCCGGGCGGAACCGGCGGACGTCGCGCCGCGCGGCCACGACCTCGTACAGGGCGTCGCGCACCGACGGCGGCATGGCCCAGCCGGTGGGGTCCGCCGCCCGCTGCGAGGCGGACGTCCGATCACCGATCAGCGGCACCGGCCGCGGCCACACGCTCATCCGAGACTCCCGCCCCTTCCTCCCGGCTCGTTCACTGGACCGGCGCGCCGCTGCCCTCCAGGTCGCCCTCGGTGTCGAGGTAGGCCTGCTGGAGCTCGGCCAGCAGGGCCGGGTCGGGCTCGGCCCACATCTTCCGGTCGGCGGCCTCCAGCAGCCGTTCGGCGATGCCGTGCAGCGCCCACGGGTTCGACGTCTCCATGAACTCGCGGTTCTCGGGATCGAGCACGTAGGTCTGGGCCAACTTTTCGTACATCCAGTCGGCGACCACGCCCGTCGTGGCGTCGTAGCCGAACAGGTAGTCGACGGTGGCGGCCAGCTCGAACGCGCCCTTGTAGCCGTGCCGGCGCATCGCCGCGAGCCACTTCGGGTTGACCACCCGGGCCCGGAACACCCGCGCGGTCTCCTCGGTCAGCGAGCGGGTGCGCACGGACTCCGGGCGGGTCGAGTCGCCGATGTAGGCCGCCGGCTCGGCGCCGGTGAGCGCGCGGACCGTGGCCACCATCCCGCCGTGGTACTGGAAGTAGTCGTCGGAGTCGGCGATGTCGTGCTCGCGGGTGTCCACGTTCTTGGCCGCGACGGCGATCCGCCGGTACGCCGTCTCCATGTCGGGCCGCGCCTGCACGCCGTCGAGGTCCCGGCCGTAGGCGTAGCCGCCCCACACCGCGTAGACCTCGGCGAGGTCGGCGTCGCCCCGCCAGTCGCGGGAGTCGATCAGCGACAGCAGCCCCGCCCCGTAGGCGCCGGGCTTCGAGCCGAACACCCGGGTGGTGGCCCGCCGCCGGTCCCCGTGCGTGGCGACGTCGGCCTCCACGTGCGCCCGCACGAAGTTCTGCTCGTCCGGCTCGTCGAGCGAGGCGGCCAGGGTCACGGCGTCGTCGAGCATGGTGACCACGTGCGGGAAGGCGTCCCGGAAGAAGCCGCTGATCCGCACGGTGACGTCGATCCGCGGCCGGCCCAGCTCGTCGAGCGGCACCGGCTCCAGCGCCGTCACCCGGCGGGAGGCGTCGTCCCAGACGGGGCGGACGCCGAGGAGTGCGAGCACCTCGGCGACGTCGTCCCCGGAGGTGCGCATGGCCGACGTCCCCCAGACCGACAGCCCGACCGACCGCGGGTACTCCCCCGTGTCGGCGCAGTAGCGCTCGACCAGCGACTCGGCGAGCGCCTGCCCGGTCTCCCAGGCCAACCGCGAGGGCACGGCGCGCGGGTCGACGGAGTAGAAGTTCCGGCCGGTCGGCAGCACGTTGACCAGCCCGCGCAGCGGCGAGCCCGACGGCCCAGCGGGCACGTAGCCGCCCTCCAGGGCGTGCAGGGTGGCGTCGAGCTCGTCGGTGGTCCGGGCCAGGCGCGGCAGCACCTCTTCGACGGCGAAGCGCAGGACGGCGGCGACCTGCTCGTCGTCCCTGCCCAGGACGTCCCGCACGACCTCGTCCACCGCTCCGGTGGTCCAGTCGCGCTGCTCCATGCTCTCGACCAGCGCCTGCGCCTGCGCCTCGACGGCGTCCGTGGCGTGCAGCCCGGCGGTGCCGTCCTCGGCCAGCCCGAGCGCCTCGCGCAACCCGGGCAGTGCCACCGAGCCGCCCCAGATCTGGCGGGCACGGAGCATGGCGAGCACCAGGTCGACCCGATCCTGGCCGACGGGAGGTGCGCCGAGCACGTGCAGGCCGTCGCGGATCTGCGAGTCCTTGATCTCGCACAGCCACCCGTCGACGTGCAGGATCATCTCGTCGAAGTGGTCGTCCTCCGGCCGCTCGTTCAACCCCAGGTCGTGCTCGAGCTTGGCGGCCTGCAGCAGCGTCCAGATCTGCGCGCGGACGGCCGGCAGCTTCGCCGGGTCCATCGCGGCGACGTTGGCGTGCTCGTCGAGCAGCTGCTCCAGGCGCGCGATGTCGCCGTAGGTGTCGGCCCGCGCCATGGGCGGGACCATGTGGTCGACGAGCGTGGCGTGCGCCCGGCGCTTGGCCTGCGAGCCCTCGCCCGGGTCGTTGACGAGGAACGGGTAGACCAGCGGCAGGTCGCCGATCGCGGCGTCCGGCCCGCAGGAGGCGCTCAGCCCGACGGTCTTGCCGGGCAGCCACTCCATGTTGCCGTGCTTGCCGACGTGCACCAGCGCGTGCGCGCCGAACTCCGACCGCAGCCACCAGTAGGCGGCCAGGTAGTGGTGCGACGGCGGCAGGTCGGGGTCGTGGTAGATCGCGATCGGGTTCTCGCCGAAGCCGCGCGGCGGCTGCACCATGACGACGACGTGGCCGGCGCGGAGAGCTGCGAACACGATGTCGTCGCCGTCCACGAACAGCGTGCCCGGCGGCTGCCCCCAGTGCTCCACCATCGCGTCGCGGAGGTCCTCGGGCAGCGTGTCGAAGAAGGCGCGGTAGCGCGCGGCCGGGATGCGCACCGGGTTGCCCGCCAGCTGCTCCTCGGTGAGCCAGTCGGCGTCCTGCCCGCCCGCGGCGATGAGGGCGTGGACCAGGGCGTCGCCGTCCAGCTGGGCGACGCCGGGCAGCGCGCCGGGGCCGTCGAAGGGCCCGATGTCGTAACCCTGCCCCTGCATCGCGGCCAGCAAGCGGACCACGGACGCCGGGGTGTCCAGGCCGACGGCGTTGCCGATGCGGGCGTGCTTGGTCGGGTACGCCGAGAGCATCACCACGATCCGGCGCTCGGCCGGCGGGGTGTGCCGCAGGCGGGCGTGCGCGACGGCGGTGCCGGCCACGCGCGCGGCGCGCTCGGCGTCCGCGACGTAGTGCGTCAACCCGTCGGCGTCGGTCTCCTTGAACGAGAACGGCACGCTGATCAACCGGCCGTCGAACTCGGGGATCGCGACCTGGTTGCCGACGTCGAGTGGGGACAGCCCGTCGTCGTCGGCGAGCCACTCGTCGCGGGAGCGGGTGAGGCACAGGCCCTGGATCACCGGGACGTCGAGCTCGGCGAGCGCGCCGACGTCCCAGGCGCCGTCGTCCCCGCCCGCCTGCGCGGTCGCCGGCCGGGAGCCGCCGGCCGCCAGCACGGTGACCACCAGGGCGTCGGCGCCCTTCAGCGTCGCGAGCAGCTCGGGGTCGACCGAGCGCAGGGAGGAGGTGAAGACCGGCAGCGCCTGCCCGCCCGCGTCCTCGATCGCGCTGCACAGCGCCTCGACGAAGGCGGTGTTCCCGGCGAGGTGGTGCGCCCGGTAGTACAGGACGGCGACGGTGGGACCGCTCGCCGGCACCCCCGCTCCAGCACGCCCCAGTCGGGTGCGACCGACGGCGGCTCGAACCCCTCGCCGGTCAGCAGCACGGTGTCGGACAGGAATCGGCGGAGCTGGACGAGGTTCTCCGGCCCGCCCTGCGCCAGGTAGCCGTGCGCTTCCGTGGCCACGCCCATGGGAACGGTGGACAGCTCCATCAGCTCGGCGTCGGGCACCTGTTCCCCACCGAGGACGACGACCGGCGCGGGACCGGCGAGCAGCGGCGCCAGCATCTCCTCGTACTGCCGCCGGACGCCCAGGATCCGGACGACGACCAGCGGGCTGCCCTCGACGAGGGCGGCCATCGCAGCGGCATCGAGGCGGGCGGGGTTGCCCAGCCGCCAGCCGGCGCCCGAGGCCCGGGCGGACAGCAGGTCGGTGTCGCTGGTGGACAGCAGGGTGAAGGCAAGGTCGCTCACGGCGCGTTCCTC
The DNA here is from genome assembly GCF_023016265.1 of Blastococcus sp. PRF04-17. Classification (GTDB taxonomy): domain Bacteria; phylum Actinomycetota; class Actinomycetes; order Mycobacteriales; family Geodermatophilaceae; genus Blastococcus_B. The sequence goes on from NZ_CP095412.1 coordinate 1,776,368, forward strand.
ACTCGGGGTCCGCGCCCCGGGTCGTCGGGCACGGCAGCCGGAGTGTCTGGCTGACCCGGTCGCCCGGGCTCACAGTGGCGGGACCGCGTCGGACTCGCACCGACTTCCTCGCTGACTGCCGTGATGGACGCCGACGCTACCGGGCCCCGTCCGGGCCACCGGCGTCAGGCGACCTCGACCAGGTCGAGGACGAAGACGAGCGTGGCGTCCCCGGGGATCGGCCCCTGGCCGGTCGGGCCGTAACCCAGCTCGCTGGGGATGGTCACCATCCGCCGGCCGCCGACCTGCATGCCGGTGATCGCCTGCTCGAAGCCCGGGATGACCTGACCCGCCCCGACCCTCACCGGCAGCGTCTCGTCGGCGCCCCGGCTCCACGACGAGTCGAACTCCTCGCCGGTCTCGTAGAAGGCGCCGACGTACTTGACCGCGACGGCGGTGCCCTGGACGGCCTCGGCGCCGTCCCCGACGACGACATCGCTGACCTGCAGACCGCACGGCGGCGCGGCGTCGGTGGCCGGCACCTCCGGCTTCTCGGACATGTCCGTCGAGACCTCGTCCGGGGCGTCCGCCGTCTCCGCCCGCGTCTCGCACGCCTGGGACGTCGGGGCGGCGGCGCCGCCCTCGGCAGTCTCGTCCCCGCAGGCGGTGAGGGCGAGGACCAGGGCGGTCGGGACGGCGAGCAGGGCGGCGCGGCGGGACATGGATCTCCTGGGTGAGGGCGTCCCACCACTGAACCACGCGCCGGCGCCGCACCTGCGCGGCACGCGGCCGGACGTAGCCTCGGTGCCGCCATGACCGCCGCCCCGCAGCCCCGCGACCGCGCCGACGCCTGCCCGGGCGCCCTCCAGACGCACGCCGCCGCCGACGGCGCGCTGGCGCGGGTCCGGGTGCCCGGGGGCACGCTCACCGCCGCCCAGCTGCGGGTGCTCGCCGCCGCCGCGCGCGACCTCGGCGACGGCGCCCTGGAGCTGACCAGCCGGGGGAACGTCCAGCTCCGCGGACTGCGGCCTGGGTCCGAGCCCGAGCTCGGCGACCGGCTGGCCGCGGCGGGCCTGCTGCCGAGTGCCACCCACGAAACCGCGCGCAACCTCCTCGCGAGCGTCCTGAGCGGCCGGGCGGCGGGCTGCTCGACGTGCGGCCCTGGGTGCCGGCCTTCGACGCGGAACTGCGCGCCGACCCCCGGCTGGCGTTGCTGCCCGGCCGGTACCTCGCGGCCTTCGACGACGGCCGCGGCGACGTCGCGGGGTTGGGCGCGGACGTCGGCCTGCTGGCCCTCGACGCCGGCACCGTGGCGCTGCTCCTCGCCGGGGCCGACACGGGGCTGCGTGCGGTACCGCAGGACGCCGTCGGGCTCGCCCTCGCCGCCACGCGCGCGTTCCTCGACGAGCGCGCGCGCCAGGGCGGCACGGCCTGGCGCCTGGCCGAGTTGTCCGCCGGGGGCGCGCGGATCGCCGGTGCGCTGGGCGGGCAGCGCGCCGAACCCGTCCCCGTGCCGCCGTCCCCGGTGACCGGGCCCGCGGGCGCCGTCGCGCAGTCCGACGGGCGCACCGCACTGGTCGCCGTCGTCCCGCTCGGCCGGCTGACCGCGACACAGGCCGACCTCCTCGCCGCGACGGCGCCGACCGACCTCCAGGTGACGCCGTGGCGCAGCGTCGTCGTGCCGGACCTGGCCGATGCCGCAGCCGCGGCCGAGCTGACCGCGGCGCGCCTGGTCCTCGATCCCCGCAGCGCCTGGCTGCGGGTCACCGCGTGCGCGGGTCTGCCCGGCTGCGCCAGGTCGCTGGCCGACGTGCGGGCCGACGCGTCGAGGGCGGTGGCCGCCGGGGCTCTGCCCGCGGCCGGGGCTCGCCAGCACTGGGCCGGCTGCGGGCGCCGCTGCGGCCGCCCGTCCGGAGCGGTCGTCGACGTGGTCGCCACCGGCCAGGGATACCGGATCGGGAGCGGCACGTAGCCTCCTCGCCGATGTTCGAGCAGAGGTACGAGTACGAGAAGGACGGCGCCGAGATCTACCGGCAGTCGTTCGCCACCATCCGGGCCGAGGCCGATCTCGGCGCCCTGCCCGGGGACGTCGCCCGGGTCGCGGTGCGCATGATCCACGCCTGCGGGCAGGTGGACCTGGTCGACGACCTGGCCTTCTCCCCCGCCGTGGTCCAGCGCGCCCGCGCGGCCCTGGACGCCGGGGCACCGGTGCTCTGCGACGCCGAGATGGTCGCCTCCGGGATCACCCGCCGGCGGTTGCCGAAGGACAACGACGTCGTCTGCACGCTGAACGACCCGCGCACCCCGGGGCTCGCGGCCCAGCTCGGCACCACGCGCACCGCCGCCGCGCTGGAGCTGTGGCGGGACCGGCTCGACGGTGCCGTCGTGGCCATCGGCAACGCCCCCACCGCGCTCTTCCACCTGTTGGAGATGGTCGCGGCCGGGGCTCCCCGGCCGGCCGCCGTCCTCGGCATCCCGGTCGGGTTCATCGGGGCCGCCGAGTCCAAGGACGCCCTCGCCGCCTCGAATTTCGACTTCCTCGTGGTCCGCGGTCGCCGCGGCGGCAGCGCCATCACCGCCGCTGCCGTGAACGCGATCGCGAGCGAGGTCGAATGACCGGCCGTCTCTACGGCGTCGGACTGGGCCCGGGCGACCCTGAACTGGTCACGGTCAAGGCCGCTCGGCTCATCGCTGCCGCCGACGTCGTCGCCTTCCACGCCGCCCGGCACGGCCGGTCGGTCGCGCGCGGGATCGCCGAGCCGTACCTGCGCGAGGGCCAGGTCGAGGAGCTGCTGGTCTACCCGGTGACCACCGAGACCACCGACCACCCCGGTGGCTACCAGGGCGCCATCGACGAGTTCTACGAGGCCGCGGCGGCGCGGCTGGCCGCGCACCTCGACGCAGGGCGCGACGTCGTCGTGCTGGCCGAGGGCGACCCGTTCTTCTACGGCTCGTACATGCACATGCACAAGCGGCTGGCGCACCGGTACCCGACCGAGGTCGTCCCCGGCGTGACCAGCGTCAGCGGGGCCGCCGCGGCCGTCGGCCGCCCGCTGGTCGAGCGGGACGAGGTGCTCACCGTCCTCCCCGGTACCCTGCCCGCCGACGAGCTCGCCGAGCGGCTGGCGTCGACCGACTCGGCCGCGGTGATGAAGCTCGGCCGCACGTTCCCCCAGGTGCGCGAGGCCTTCGACCGCGCCGGCGTCCTCGACCGCGCTCTCTACGTCGAGCGGGCGACGACCGACCGGCAGCGCACGGCGCCCCTGGCGGACGTCGACCCGGCGAGCGTCCCCTACTTCTCGCTCGCCCTCCTGCCCAGCCCCCTCACCGGCGATCTGCCCGTCGCGGACCGGTCGGCCGACGACGGGGCGGCCGCCGGCGAGGTCGTCGTCGTGGGACTCGGCCCCGGCGGGCGCCATTGGACGACCCCCGAGGCGGCCGACGCGCTGGCCACCGCCGAGGTGCTCATCGGCTACGGGCCCTACCTGGACCGGGTGCCGGCCAACCCGCGCCAGGAGCGGTTCCCGACCGACAACCGGGTGGAGGCCGAGCGGGCCGCCCACGCGCTGGAGCTCGCCCGATCGGGACGGCGGGTGGCCGTGGTCTCCAGCGGTGACCCCGGCGTCTTCGCCATGGCCGCCGCGGTGCTCGAGGTGGCCGAGCGACCGGGGTTCGTGGACGTCCCGGTGCGCATCGTGCCGGGGCTCACCGCCGCCCAGGCCGTCGCGTCACGGGTGGGGGCGCCGCTGGGGCACGACTTCTGCGTGCTGTCGCTGTCCGACGTCCTCAAGCCCTGGGACGTCGTGGTCGACCGGCTCCGCCACGCGGCCGCGGCCGACCTGGTGATCGCCCTCTACAACCCCCGGTCCCGGCACCGCCCGCACCAGCTCGGTGAGGCACGGCAGGCGCTCCTGGAGGTGCGGTCCCCGGACACCGTGGTCGTCGTGGGCCGGGACGTCGGCGGGCCCGAGGAGCAGCTCACCGTGACGACGCTGGGCGACCTGGACCCCGAGACCGTCGACATGCGCTGCCTGCTGATCATCGGCTCGTCGCGCACCCGGGTGGGCGCCGGCGGCGCCGTCTGGACGCCGCGGACCTATTCCGTCTGAGCCCGCACCCAGGCCAGCGCCTCGTCGACCGTCGCGACGGTGGGCACCCCGGGCGGCGGCGGCGGGCGCCGGACCAGCACGACCGGCAGCCCGAGCGCGCGGGCCGCGATCAGCTTGGCCTCGGTCAGGTGCCCGCCGGAGTCCTTGGTGACGACGACGTCGACCGCGTGCCCGCGCATCAGCGACAGCTCGTCGTCGAGGCTGAACGGGCCGCGCTCGAGCACGACGGTGGTGCGCGCCGGCAGCGGCGGCCCGGGCGGGTCGACGGAGCGGACCACCACCCGCTCGGTCAGCCCGGCGAAGGCGGCCAGGCCGGTGCGCCCGGTGGTGAGGAAGACGCACCCGAGCCCCGCGACGGCGTCGGCGGCCTCCTCGAGCGAGCCGACCCAGCGCCAGTCGTCCCCTGGCTGCGCCCCCCACCCCGGGCGCTGCAGGCGCAGCAGCGGGACGCCGGTGACCTCGGCCGCCCGCGCCGCCGACGTGCTGATGACCTGCGCGAACGGGTGCGTCGCGTCGACCACGGTCCGCACCGGGTTGTTCCGCAGCCAGCCGATCAGCCCCTCGGCGCCGCCGAAGCCGCCGACGCGCACGTCGCCCGGTGGCAGGACCGGATCGGCGACCCGGCCGGCCAGCGAGCTGAGCACGTCGACCCCCCGGCGAGCAGCGCCCTGGCCAGCCGCCGGGCCTCCGCGGTGCCGCCCAGCACCAGCACCCGGCCGGTCACGCGCACCGGCCGGGCATGCTGATCGCGTGAGTCGGGACGGCACCACGGGGCTGCGCTACGGGTGGACGACGGGCGCCTGCGCGACCGCCGCCACCACCGCCGCCTACACCGCGCTGCTCACCGGCGAGTTCCCCGACCCCGTCCGGATCGACCTGCCCAACGACAGGCACCCGTCCTTCGCGCTGGCCACGGAGGCGATGGAGGCCGACGCCGCGAGCGCCGGGGTGGTCAAGGACGCGGGCGACGACCCCGACGTCACGCACGGGGCGCTCGTCTCGGCCCGGGTGACGCCCGGCGATCCCGGCACCGGGGTCACCTTCCGCGCCGGGCAGGGCGTCGGCACGGTGACGAAGCCGGGCCTGCCGCTGCCGGTCGGCGAGCCGGCGATCAACCCGATGCCCCGGCAGTTCATCCGCGAGCACGTCGCCGCGGTCGCCGCGCGGCACGGGGGCACCGGCGACGTCGTCGTCGAGATCTCGGTCGAACACGGCGAGGAACTCGCACGGCGCACCTGGAACCCGCGCCTGGGCATCCTCGGCGGCCTGTCCATCCTGGGCACCACGGGGGTCGTCGTCCCCTACTCGTGCTCGTCGTGGATCGACTCGATCCGCCGCGGCATCGACGTGGCCCGGGCGGCCGGTCGCGAGCACGTGGCCGGGTGCACCGGCTCGACCAGCGAGCGAGTGGTCACCGAGCTCTACGGCCTGCCCGAGGACGCGCTGCTCGACATGGGGGACTTCGCCGGCGCGGTCCTCAAGTACCTGCGCCGCCACCCCGTCCCGCGGTTGACGGTGGCCGGCGGCATCGGCAAGCTGGCCAAGCTCGCCGACGGGCACCTCGACCTGCACTCCGGCCGCTCGCAGGTGTCCACCGAGTCGCTCGCCGCCATGGTGCGGGACGCCGGCGGCTCCACGGGACTGGTGGACGGCGTCCGGGCGGCGAACACCGCCCTCGACGCGCTGCAGCAGTGCTCGACCGCCGGCCTGCCGCTCGGCGACCTGGTCGCCGCCGGTGCCCGGGACACCGCCCTCGGCGTCCTGCGCGGCGCGCCGGTCGAGGTGGACGTCGTGGTCATCGACCGCGGCGGCACCGTCGTCGGTCGCGCCGGCTGACCGGTCGGTCAGCGGCATCGGGTCGTCGAGTACAGGTGGCTGTCGGGGAACTGGCCCGCGGTCAGCACGGCACCCACGATCACGACGGCGGTCCGCTTCACCCCGGCCGACTCCACCTGCTCCGCGATGTCGGCGAGGGTGCCGCGCAGCACCAGCTCGTCGTCCCGGCTCGCCCGCGCGACGACCGCGACCGGGCAGTCGGCGCCGTAGTGGGGCAGCAGCTCGGGCACCAGCTCGGTCATCCGCTGCACCGCCAGATGCAGCACCAGCGTCGCGCGCGAGGCGCCGAGCGTGGCGAGGTCCTCCCCCGGCGGCATCGGCGTGGAGCGAGCCGACGTCCGGGTCAGGATGACCGTCTGGCCGACGCCCGGCACGGTCAGCTCGCGCTTGAGCGACGCCGCGGCGGCGGCGAAGGCCGGCACGCCGGGGACGACGTCGTAGGGCACGCCGAGCGCGTCCAGCCGGCGCATCTGCTCGGCCATCGCGCTGTAGACGCACGGGTCACCGGAGTGCAGCCGGGCGACGTCCAGCCCCGCCTCGTGGGCGGCCAGCAGCTCCGCGGTGATCTGGTCGAGGTCGAGATCGGCGGTGTCGACCAGCCGGGCGCCGGGCGGCGCGGTCTCCAGCAGCTCGCGCGGGACCAGCGCGCCGGCGTACAGGCAGACCGGCGCGGTGGCGATGATCCGGGCGGCCCGGACGGTGACCAGGTCCGGCGCGCCTGGGCCGGCTCCGATGAAGTGCACGGTCATGGGGCTACCGAACCACGGAGAAGATCGTGACCGGCATCGCGGCCTTCCAGCCGGAGTACGAGCCGACCGGCTCCGCGCGCTGGACGGCGATCCGTACCAGCTCCCCGCCGACCCGGGTGAACCAGCCGGCCAGCACCGCCTCGCTCTCGACCGTGACCGCGTTGACCACGAGTCGCCCGCCGGCCGGCAGCGCCGCCCAGCAGGCCTCCAGCAGCGACGGCGTCGTCGCCCCGCCGCCGACGAACACCGCGTCGGGGGCCGGCAGCCCGGCCAGTGCCTCCGGCGCCCGTCCCTCGACCACCTGCAGCCCCGGGACCCCGAGGTGGGCGGCGTTGCGCGTGATGCGGGCGGCCCGGTCGGGGTGCGACTCGACGGCGACCGCACGGCAGGAGGGATGGGTGCGCATCCACTCGATGCCGATCGAGCCGGCGCCTGCCCCGACGTCCCAGAGCAGCTGACCGGGCAGCGGGACGAGCCGGGCCAGGGTGACCGCGCGGACCTCGCGCTTGGTCAGCTGGCCGTCGTCCTCGAACGCGGCGTCGGGCAGACCCGGCACGGTCGGCAGCGGCACCGTGCCGGGATCGGCGACGGCCTCGACGGCGGTCACGACCAGCGGGTCGACCACCCAGTGCGGCCACTCCGCCGCCGGGCCGGTCAGCGCGTGCTCCGCGGGCCCGCCGAGCTGGGCCAGCGCGGTGACCCGGCTGGCGCCGTACCCCAGTCGGGCGCACAGCGCGGCGACCGCGGCCGGCGTACGGCCGTCGGAGCCGAGCACGAGCAGCCGCCGGCCGGGCGTGACGTGCTGGGCCACCAGCTCCAGCGCGCGGCCGACGACCGTCACGACGGCGGTCTCCTGGACCGCCCAGCCCAGCCGCGCGCAGGCCAGGCTGACCGACGAGGGGTGCGGGAGAACGCGCACCGCGCCCGGCCCGTGCAGCCGCACGAGGGAGGCGCCGACTCCGGAGAGCATCGGGTCGCCGCTGGCCAGGACGACGACGCGCGAGCCCCCGAAGTCCTCGGGCAGCGTGGCGAGAGCGGGGCCCATGGGCGACGGCCACGGCAGGCGCCGGGCGGGCACGTACCCGGGCACGAGGCCCAGCTGGCGGGCGCTGCCGCGCAGCACGTCGGCCTCCTCAACCGCGCGGCGGGCGGCCGGCGACAGGCCGCCCCACCCGTCGGCGCCGATGCCCACGACGGTCACCGGCGCGGTCGGATCCCGGTCGTCAGCACGCACGACGGGCGATCCTAGGCACGGCCCGCCGGAGCCGGTTGACACGATGGGCGGCGATGGACACCTCGATCGCGACCGGCCTGGCGCTGGGCGCCGCCGCCGACCTGCTGCTGGCCGACCCGAGGCGTGGCCACCCGGTGACCGGGTTCGGCACGGTGGCCGCGGCGCTCGAGCGGGCGGTCTGGCGGGATTCCCGGGCGGTCGGCAGCGGCTACGCCTTCGGGTTGGTCGGCACGACCGCCGGGCTCGGTGTGCTGGTGGACCGGGCCACGCGGCAGCGCCCGGTGGCCCGGTCGGCCGCCACCGCCGCGGCCACCTGGGCGGTGCTCGGCGGCACCTCGCTCGGCCGGGCCGCCGGCCGCATGCGGAGCGCGCTGGACGCCGGCGACGTGGCGGCCGGCCGGGCGGCGCTGCCTGCGCTGGCCGGCCGCGACCCGAGCACCCTCGGGGTGGACGGGCTGGCCCGGGCGACCGTCGAGTCGGTCGCGGAGAACACCTGCGACGCCGCCGTGGCCCCGCTGTTCTGGGGCGCCGTCGCCGGCCTGCCGGGGCTGCTCGGGTACCGCGCCGTGAACACCCTCGACGCCATGGTCGGCCACCGGTCACCGCGGTACGAACGCTTCGGATGGGCGGCGGCCCGCCTCGACGACGTCGCCAACTGGCTGCCGGCCCGGCTGACCGCGGCGCTCACGGTCGCGAGCGCGCCGCTCAGCGGCGGCTCGGCGGCCGGAGCCCTGCGCACCTGGTTCCGGGACGGCGCCGCCCATCCCAGCCCGAACTCCGGTCGCTGCGAGGCGGCGACGGCCGGCGCGCTCGGCGTCCGGCTGGGCGGGCGCAACGTCTACGGCTCCCGGGTGGAGGTCCGCCCGACCCTGGGGTCCGGTCGGCCGCCCGAGCCCCGCGACATCGGCGCGGCCGTCCAGCTCTCCCGGACGGTGTGGCTGCTCGGCGCCGCGGTGCTCGCGGTGGCCGCCCGGCTGATGCGGGCCCGCTCGTGAGCGGCGCCCTGCTGGTCGCCGGCACGACGTCGGACGCCGGCAAGTCGGTCGTCACCGCGGGCATCTGCCGGTGGCTGGTGCGCCAAGGCGTCTCGGTGGCGCCGTTCAAGGCGCAGAACATGAGCAACAACTCGATGGTCACCCGCGACGGCGCCGAGATCGGCCGGGCGCAGGTGATGCAGGCGGCCGCCGCGCGGGTGGAGCCCGAGGCGGCGATGAACCCGGTGCTGCTCAGCCGGGCGGCGACAACTCCAGCCAGGTCGTCGTCCTCGGCCGGCCGGTCGCCGACGTGACCGCCCTGTCCTACCGGCCGATGAAGGCCGCGCTGCTCGAGCAGGTGCTCAGCAGCCTGGCCGACCTACGCGCCCGCTTCGACGTCGTGGTCTGCGAGGGCGCCGGCTCCCCCACCGAGATCAACCTGCGCGCCGACGACATCGCCAACATGGGCCTGGCCACCGCCGCGGGGCTGCCCGTGCTGATCGTCGGCGACATCGACCGCGGCGGCCTGTTCCCGGCGCTGTACGGCACGGTCGCGCTGATGCCGCCGGCCGACCAGCGCCTGGTCGCCGGCTTCCTGGTCAACAAGTTCCGTGGCGACGTCCGCCTGCTCGAGCGCGGGCTGGTCGAGCTCGAGCGGCTCACCGGCCGGCCCACCCTCGGCGTGCTGCCCTGGCTCGCCCGCCTGGAGCTGGACGTCGAGGACTCGCTCGGCGTCCCCACCGGCGGCACCCTCACCGGGCCGCCGCACGGCGAGGACGTGCTCCGCGTCGCGGTCGCCCGGCTCCCCCGGCTGTCGAACTTCACCGACCTCGACGCCCTCGCCGCCGAGCCCGGCGTCCTGGTCCGCTACGTCACGCGGGCCGAGGAGGTCGCCGACGCCGACCTGGTGGTGCTCCCGGGCACCCGGTCGACGGTCGCCGACCTCGCCTGGCTCCGCGAGACCGGCCTGGCCGACGCGGTGCGCCGGCACGCCGCCGCGGGCGGCCCGGTCCTCGGCATCTGCGGCGGGCACCAGATGCTGGCACGCACGATCACCGATCACGTCGAGTCCCGGGCCGGCACGGTCGACGGGCTCGGGCTGCTGCCCACCGACGTCCGCTTCGCCCCGGAGAAGACCCTCGGCCGCCCCTCGGGCGCGGCGCTCGGGCACCCGGTACGCGGCTACGAGATCCATCACGGGATCGTCGCCGTCGACGACGGCGCCGAGCCGTTCCTGGACGGCGCCCGCGCCGGGTCGGTCGCCGGCACCACCTGGCACGGCGCGCTGGAGAACGACGGCTTCCGGCGAGCGTTCCTCCGGGACGTGGCCGCCACCACCGGCCGTCGGTTCGTACCGGCCCCGGACACCGACTTCGCCGCCGTGCGCGAGGCCCGTCTGGACCGGCTCGGGGACCTCGTCGAGGAGCACACCGACGCCGCGGCGCTGTGGCGGCTGATCGAGACGGGCACCCCCGCAGGCCTGCCGCCGCTGCCCCCGGGGTCCGGCGCCGGCTGACCGGGGCTGTCGGCCCGGCGACCGCGTGTGGTTCCATGACCCAGCCACACGCGACGGCAGTGGAGGAAGCCCGGTGAGATTCCGGCGCGGTCCCGCCACTGTGAGCCGGCCCAGCCGGTGAGTCAGGAACTCCCGCCGTCGCGCTCCTGACACCTCCGGGCGTGGACACCCGGGGAGAGGACGCGTGACCCGTGCGCCGTTTCCGCGCATGACCTACCCCTTCAGCGCCGTCGTCGGCATGGACGACATGCGGCTGGCCCTTCTGCTCAACGCCGTCTCCCCTGCCGTCGGCGGCGTGCTGGTGCGCGGGGAGAAGGGCACGGCGAAGTCGACGACGGTCCGTGCGCTGGCCGCGGTCCTGCCGCCGGTCGCCGTCGTTCCCGGCTGCCGTTTCGCGTGCGACCCCGCCGCGCCCGACCCAGGCTGCCCCGACGGGCCGCACGAGCCCACGGCCGGTGGCCCGGTCCGCCCGGCGCGGCTGGTCGAGCTGCCCGTGGGCGCCTCGGAGGACCGGGTCGTCGGCTCGCTGGACCTGGAGCGCGCGCTCACCGAGGGCGTGAAGGCGTTCGAGCCCGGCCTGCTGGCCGCCGCCCACCGCGGCGTGCTCTACGTCGACGAGGTCAACCTGCTGCACGACCACCTGGTCGACCTGCTGCTGGACGCCGCGGCGATGGGCACCGCCTACGTGGAGCGGGAGGGCGTGTCGGTCCGGCACGCCGCCCGCTTCCTGCTGGTCGGCACGATGAACCCGGAGGAGGGCGAGCTGCGGCCGCAGCTGCTCGACCGCTTCGGGCTGACCGTCGAGGTGGCCGCGCCCCGCGATCCGGCCGAGCGCGCGGAGGTGGTCCGCCGGCGGTTCGCCTCGGACGCCGATCCCGCGGGCTTCGGCGCCGCCTGGTCGGGCGAGGAGTCCGCGCTGGCCGCGCGGATCGCCGATGCCCGCGCCCGGCTGCCGCACGTCGTCCTCTCCGACGCCGCGCTGCGGCAGGTGACCGCCGTGTGCGCCGCCTTCGACGTCGACGGCCTGCGCGCCGACCTGGTCACCGCCCGCGCCGCGATCGCGCACGCCGCCTGGTCCGGCCGCGACGAGGTGACCGAGGACGACGTGCGGGTGGCCGCCCGGCTGGCCCTCCCCCACCGCCGCCGGCGCAACCCGTTCGACGCCCCGGGACTGGACGAGGAGACGCTGGAGCAGGCGCTGTCCGACAGCCGCCCCGACGACGACCCCCAGCCGGACGGCGACGGACCGGGGGTCGGCAAGGGCCCGCCTCCGCCGACCGACCGGGACGCCTCCGCCGGGAACGACGACGAGGAACCTCCTGCACCGGAAGTCCCTGACGACGGCGGGGCGACGACGGCGCCGCGGGGCGAGGGCGGTGGGTCCACCGCGGCCGCACCGGTGCCCGAGCGAGCCGCCGTCGCGCCGTCCGACCCGTTCCGCGCCCGGCGGCTGGAGGTCCCCGGCATCGGCGCGGGCGCGGCCGGCCGTCGGTCGCGCGCCCGCTCCGAGCGCGGCCGGGTCGTCGGCTCCACCCGACCGGCCGGCACCGTCACGAAGCTGCACCTCCCCGCCACCGTGCTCGCCGCGGCGCCGCACCAGCGAGCGCGCGGGCGCAGCGGCCCGGGCCTGCGGATCGCCCGCGAGGACCTGCGCCAGGCCACCGTGGAGGGTCGCGAGGGCAACCTCGTCCTGTTCGCGGTCGACGCCAGCGGCTCGATGGGCTCGCGGGCACGGATGGCCGCCGTCAAGGGCGCCGTCCTGTCCCTGCTCCTGGACGCCTACCAGCGCCGCGACAAGGTCGGCATGGTCACCTTCCGCGGCGCCGCGGCCGAGGTCGCGCTCCCGCCCACCTGGTCGGTGGAGGCGGCCGCCGCCCGGCTGACCGAGCTACCCACGGGTGGGCGGACGCCGCTGGCCGCGGGGTTGCTCAAGGCGCACGACGTCCTCCGGCTGGAACGGATCCGCGACCCGCAGCGCCGGCCGCTGCTCGTCGTGGTCACCGACGGCCGCGCCACCGGCGCGCGGTGCGGTGCCTCGCTCGCCGAGGCCCTCGCCGCCGCGGCGCTGCTGGCGGCCAGCGGCACGGCCGCGGTCGTCGTCGACTGCGAGTCGGGCCCGGTCCGGTTGGGGCTGGCGGGAGCGCTCGGGACGGCGCTCGGCGGCGAGACCCTGCGGCTGGAGGAGCTGGCCGCTGACGCCCTGGCCGAGACCGTCCGCAGCGCCAGGGCCGCCTGATGCCCCGGGGACAGGTCGCGGTCGACCCGCAGGACGGGCTCACCACGAAGCAGCGGCGCAACCGGCCGCTGCTGGTGGTCCACACCGGCGAGATGAAGGGCAAGTCGACCGCCGCGTTCGGCATGGCCATGCGCGCCTGGAACCAGGGCTGGCCGGTCGCGGTCTACCAGTTCGTCAAGAGCGCCAAGTGGAAGGTCGGCGAGGAGAACGCGCTGACCGCGCTCGGCCGGCTGCACGAGCAGACCGGTGAGGGCGGGCCGGTCGTCTGGCACAAGATGGGCAGCGGCTGGAGCTGGTCGCGCCGGCAGGGCACCGAGACCGACCACGCCGCCGACGCCGCCGAGGGCTGGGCGCAGATCAAGCGGGACCTGGCCGCCGAGGCGCACCGGTTCTACGTCCTCGACGAGTTCACCTACCCCATGACGTGGGGCTGGGTCGACGTGGACGACGTCGTGGCGACGCTGACCGCGCGCACCGGCACCCAGCACGTGGTGATCACCGGCCGCACCGCGCACCCGGCGCTGGTGGAGGCGGCGGACCTGGTGGTCGAGATGACGAAGGTCAAGCACCCCATGGACGCGGGCCAGAAGGGTCAGCGAGGCATCGAGTGGTGACGGTGCCCCGGCTGGTGGTGGCGGCCCCGAGCAGCAACGCGGGCAAGACGTCGGTGGCCACGGGGCTGATCGCCGCCCTCACCGCCCGCGGGCTCGCCGTCGCGCCGCACAAGGTCGGCCCCGACTACATCGACCCCGGCTACCACGGCCTGGCGGCCGGCCGGCCCGGCCGCAACCTGGACCCGTGGCTGGTCGGCGAGGACCGGATAGGCCCGCTCTTCCTCCGGGGGGCCCTGCACCCGCGGCCGGCCGACATCGCAATCGTCGAAGGCGTCATGGGGCTGTTCGACGGCGCGACCCACCCGTCGGTCGAGCCCGGTTTCGCCTCCACCGCGCACGTCGCCGGGCTGCTGCGGGCACCGGTCGTCCTCGTCGTCGACGCCTCGTCCCAGGCGCGGTCGGTGGCCGCGCTCGTCCACGGGTTCGCGACCTTCTCCCCCGACGTGCGGCTCGGTGGCGTCGTGCTCAACCGGGTCGGCACCGACCGGCACGAGGCCATCCTCCGCGAGGCGCTCGGCGCCGCCGGCGTGCCCGTGCTCGGTGCCGTGCGCCGGATGGCGGAGCTGCACACCCCGTCGCGGCACCTCGGCCTGATCCCGGCGGCCGAGCGGTCGGACGCCGCGCTGGCGACGGTCCGCAGGCTGGGCGAGGTCGTGGCCGCCGCCGTCGACCTCGACGCCGTGCTCACCCTGGCGAGGTCCGCTCCTCCCCTCGACGCCCGTCCCTGGGACCCGGCGCTGGAGGTCGCGGCCACATCCGCCCGGCCCCGGATCGCGGTCGCCGGCGGACCGGCCTTCACCTTCGGCTACGCGGAGAACGCCGAGCTGCTCGAGGCCGCGGGCGCGGAGGTCGTCGCCGTCGACCCGCTGCGCGACGAGGCCCTGCCACCCGGCACCGCGGGGCTCGTCGTGGGCGGCGGCTTCCCCGAGGTGCACGCCGCCGAGCTGTCGGCCAACGAGACGCTGCGCGCCGACGTCGCGGCCCTCGCGGCCCGGGGCGCTCCCGTCGCCGCGGAGTGCGCCGGGCTGCTCTACCTCGCCCGCGAGCTCGACGGCCTGCCCATGTGCGGGGTGCTCGACGTGGCGACGGCGATGTCGCCCCGGCTCACCCTCGGCTACCGCGCCGCCGAGGCCGTCAGCGACTCGGTGCTCGCTTCGGCCGGCACCCGCGTCCGCGGCCACGAGTTCCACCGGACGCACGCCGCGCCGGCCGCCGGTCCCGACGCCGCGTGGCGGTGGTCGGCGGCCGGACCCGAGGGCTTCGTGGCCGGCTCTGTGCACGCCTCCTACCTGCACCTGAACTGGGCCGGCAGCCCCCAGCTGGCCCAGCGCCTCGTCACCTCCTCCGCCCGTCGATCGGAGAACGCCCGTGCACATCGCTGAAGGTTTCCTGCCGGTGGGGCACGCGGTCGGGTGGACGGTCGCCGCCGCCCCGTTCGTCGTGCACGGCGCGAGGGCCGTCGTGAAGGAGGTGCGGGAGAACCCGGAGTCGACGCTGCTGCTCGGCGCGGCCGGAGCCTTCACCTTCGTGCTGAGCGCCATCAAGCTGCCCTCGGTCACGGGCAGCTCCAGTCACCCGACCGGCACCGGCCCCGGCGCCATCCTGTTCCGACCACCGGTGATGGCGCTCCTCGGCACCGTCGTGCTGCTGTTCCAGGCCCTGCTGCTGGCGCACGGCGGCCTGACCACGCTGGGCGCGAACGCGTTCGCCTTCGCCGTGGTCGGTCCCTGGGCCGGGTACGGCGCCTACCGCCTCGTCCGCGGGGCGGGCGCGGGGCTGCTGCCGGCCGTCTTCGCCGGCGTCGCCCTGGCCGACCTCGCCACCTACGTCACCACGTCGCTCCAGCTCGCGCTGGCCTTCCCGGACGCGGAGAGCGGCCTGGCGGGCGCGCTGCTGAAGTTCCTCGGCGTCTTCGCGGTCACCCAGATCCCGCTGGCCGTCGGCGAGGGGCTCCTGGGCGTCCTGCTGTTCCGCGTCCTCACCGTCAACGCGCGACCCGAGCTCGAGCGGCTCGGCGTCCTCCAGCCCGCTCCCGCCGTTCCCGCCGGAGGTGCCGCATGATCCGCCGCACGCTCGTCACCGGGCTCCTCGTCCTCGCCGTCGTCGCCCTCTTCGCCGTCCCCCTACTGCTCGACGGCGGCACGTCGGAGTACGGCGGCACCGACGCCGCGGTCACCGAGGAACTGGAGGCGTCGGGCCACACCCCCTGGGTCGACCCGCTGTCCAGCCCGACCGGCGAGGTCGAGTCGGGCCTGTTCGCGCTGCAGGCCGCCCTCGGCGGCGGCGTCCTGGGCTACGTCCTCGGCGGCTGCGCGGCCGGCGGAGGACCCCGCCGGCGGCCGCGGGAGCCGGCGAGCGGTGACCGGCCTGGCCGTCGACGACGCGGCGTGGGCCAGCGCCTGGCGGCGGCGCGCGCCCGGCGACAAGCTGCTGCTCTGCGGCGGGCTGGTCGTCACCGCCCTCGTGCTGCCGGCCTGGCCCGGCAGTGCACTGGTCGGCGTCGTGGCGGTCGTGCTCGCGCTCGGCCCCGCGCGGGTGCCCACCCGCACCTTCGCCCGCGCGGTGCGCTGGCCGCTGGCCTTCGTCGCGATCGGTGCGTTCACCGCCGTCGTCACGGTGGACGGCGGCCGCCTGGGCTGGGCGCCGGACGCCGCGACCACCGCCGGCTCCCTGGTGGGGCACGCGCTGGCCGGAGGCGCGGCCGTGCTGCTGCTGGCGACGACGACGCCGATGTCGGACCTGCTCCCGGCACTGCGCCGCGCCCGGGTGCCGGCCGCCGTCGTCGAGGTCGCCGCGGTCGTCTACCGGCTGCTGTTCGTGCTGCTGGACAGCCTGCGCACCATCCGCGAGGCGCAGGCCTCCCGGATGGGCTACTCCTCGCTGCGCCGCTCCTACCGGTCCTCCGGCGCGCTGGCCGCCGCCGTCCTCATCCGCTCCTGGGACCGGGCCCGCCGGATGCAGGACGGGCTGGCCGGCCGGGGCCTCGAGACGGGTCTGCGCGTGCTGCCCGAGACGCTGCCCTCCTCCGCCGCCTTCCTCGCCGCCTCGGGTGCCGGGATCGCCGGCATCGTCGCGGCCACGCTGGTGCTGGCATGAGTCACCGCGCGCTGGCCGCCGCCGGGCTGGTCGCCGGCTACGGGTCGGGCAGCCGTGTGCTCGACGGCGCCTCCCTGACCGTGCCCGCCGGCCGGCGGCTCGCCCTGCTGGGCGCCAACGGCTCGGGCAAGACGACGCTGCTGCGCTGCCTGTCCGGCGCGCTGCGCCCGACAGCCGGGACGGTCACCGTCGACGGGGTTTCCGTGGCGTACTCCCGCTCCGGGCTGCGCACGCACCGCCAGACCGTGCAGCTGGTCCTGCAGGATCCCGACGACCAGCTGTTCAGCGCCTCCGTCGCGCAGGACGTCTCGTTCGGCCCCCTCAACCTGGGTCTGGACGACGAGGCGGTGCGGGCCCGGGTGGCCGAGGCGCTGCACCTGCTCGCCCTCGACCCCCTGTCGGCGCGGCCCACCCACCAGCTGTCCTACGGCGAGCGCAAGCGGGTGGCGATCGCGGGTGCCGTCGCCATGCGCCCCTGCGTGCTGCTGCTGGACGAGCCGACCGCGGGACTCGATCCCTCCGCTGTCACCGAGACGCTGGCGGCGCTGGCCCGGTTGCAGGAGCACGACAGCACCGTGGTCATGAGCACCCACGACGTCGACCTCGCGTTGCGGTGGGCGGACGAGGTCGCCGTGGTGGTGGACCGGGCCGTCGTCCAGGGCCGGCCGGACGAGGTGCTGGCGGACACGGCGCTGCTCGGCCGCGCGCGGCTGGACCGGCCGTGGGCGCTGACGGTCGGAGCCCGGCTGCGCGAGCTGGGCCTGCTGCCGCCCGGCGCGCTCCCGCGCACCACGGACGACCTGCTGGCGGCGCTGCCCTCGGCACCGGCGGTGCGCCCGTGATCACCGTGGGCGTCGGGACGTCCAGCGGGGTGAGTGCGGCGGAGGTGCTGGCCGCGGTGGACGCGGTGCTGCCCGCCGGCGCGACCTCCGTGCGCCTGTCGACCCTCGACACGCGGCTACTGGAGGCGGGCATCCGCGAAGCGGCGGCGCACCGGGGCTGGCGGCTCGTCGGCCACCCCGCCGCCGTGCTGGCCGCGGTGCCGGTCCCGACGCCGTCGGCGCGGGTCGCGGCCGCCGTCGGCACCGCCTCCGTGGCCGAGGCCGCGGCATTGGTGGACGGCGGCTCGCTCATGGTGCCCAAGACGGTGCTCGGCCGGGTCACCGTGGCCCTGGTGGTCGGCTGATGACCGATCTCCACCACCACGGCGACGCGGAGCTGGCCCCCGGCCTGGTCGACCTCGCCGTCAACGTCCGCGCCGACGCGCCGCCGGCGTGGCTGCGCACCGTGCTGCACGCCTCGATCGACGCCGCGGCGGCGTACCCGGATCCCGCGCCGGCCCGGGCGGCGGTCGCCGCCGCCCACGGCCGCCCCGTCGAGGAGGTGCTCCTCGCAGCCGGCGCGGCCGAGGTCTTCGTCCTCGTCGCCCGGGCCCTGCGCCCCCGGCTCGCCGCTGTCGTCCACCCGTCGTTCACCGAGCCGGAGGCGGCGCTGCAGGCGGCCGGGCACCCCGTGACCCGCGTGCAGCTGCGTGCCGAGGACGGCTGGCGGCTCGACCTGTCCGCGGTGCCCGAGGAGGCCGACCTCGTCGTGCTCGGCAACCCGACGAACCCGACGTCCGTGCTCCACCCGACCGCCGACATCGCCGACCTGGCCCGACCGGGGCGGGTGCTCGTGGTCGACGAGGCCTTCGCCGACACGGTGCCCGGAGAACCCGGCTCGGTGGCAGCCCGACGGGAAATCCCCGGCCTGCTCGTCGTGCGCAGCCTGACCAAGACCTGGGGACTGGCCGGTCTCCGGGTGGGCTATGCGCTGGGTCCAGCACCGCTGGTGGCGCGCCTGGCCGCCGCCCAGCCGCACTGGCCGGTGTCCACGCCCGCGCTCGCCGCGCTCGTCGCCTGCAGCACGGCCGCTGCGCGCGCCGAGGCCGAGGCGGTGGCGCGGGACGTCGACCGGTGGCGAGCGGCGCTCATCGGGAGCCTGCCGCCCTCCGTGGTCGTGGAGGGGAGTCCCCGCTCCTCCTTCGTGCTGCTCCGCGTCCCCGGCGGGGCGCGGGTGCGCGCCCAGCTGCGGCGGCGGGGCTGGGCGGTGCGGCGCGGGGACACCTTCCCCGGCCTGACCGCGGACCACCTCCGGGTCGCCGTGCGACGACCCGAGGTCTCCTCCGCCTTCGCCTCCGACCTGGCCGCCGTCCTTTCACCCGTCCCGACTCCCGAGGAGGTGCCATGACCACCATCTCGCTCCCCCGTCCGTCCGCTCCCCTGCACCCGGTCGGCCTCCGGCTCCAGGACCGGCAGGTGGTCGTCGCCGGCGGAGGTGCCGACGCCTACCGGGCCGTCGTCGGCCTGCTGGATGCCGGCGCGGTCGTCACTGTCGTCAGCCCCACGGTCGTACCCGCGCTCGAGGCGCTCGCCGGCTCCGGGGCGCTGTCGTGGACCCGGCGCCGCTACGCCTCCGGGGATCTGGCGTCCGCCTGGTACGCCGTGGCGGCGACCGAGGACCCGGCGACGGACGAGGCCGTCGCCGCCGACGCCGAACGTGACCGGATGTTCTGCAGCCGTGCCGACGACCCAGGCGCCTCCAGCGCCTGCGCCGCCCTGGCCGTCGCCGAGGAACCGGTACCGCACGACGGCCGGCGCGGCCGGGTCGTCCTGGTCGGGGGTGGGCCGGGTGACCCCGGCTTGATCACCGTGCGCGGCAGGCAGGCGCTCGCGCAGGCCGACGTCGTGGTCGTCGACCACCTGGGCCCCCGGTCGCTCCTGGCCGGGCTGCGCCACGACGTGGAGGTCGTGGACGCGTCGAAGCTGCCGCGCGGACGGGCGATGCCGCAGGAGGAGATCAACGAGCTGCTGGTGTCGCACGCCCGCGCGGGCGAGATGGTCGTGCGCCTCAAGGGCGGCGACCCGTTCGTGTTCGGCCGCGGTATGGAGGAGCTGCTCGCGTGCGCGGCCGCCGACGTCCCGGTCGAGGTCGTCCCCGGCGTCACCAGCGCGGTCGGGGTCCCCGGGGTGGCCGGGATCCCGGTGACCCACCGCGGCCTCACTCACGACTTCGTCGTGGTCTCCGGGCACCTACCCCCGGACCACCCCCAGTCGCTCGTCGACTGGTGCGCGATCGGCAGGCTGCGCGGCACCGTCGTCGTCCTCATGGGGGTGGAGACGGCGCCGGCGATCGCCGCCGCGCTCATCCGGCACGGCCGCAGGCCGGACACCCCCGTCGCTGTCGTGGTCGAGGGAACGACCGGCGGGGAGCGCTCGGTCCGGACGACCCTGGCGGACCTGGGGACGACGATGCGCGAGGAGTCGGTCCGCCCGCCGGCCGTATGGGTCGTCGGTGACGTCGTGCAGTTGGCCGCAGCGGCCGACCAACCGACGTCGGTCGACGCTCTGAGCCGCTGGGCGACGACCACCCGCCCGGTCCCGCCCGGACGGTGACTGGGGGCAGATCGGGGGGGCAAGCCGGACGATGAGGGCCGCTCAGGACCGCTCAACGACCATCGGGAGCGGCGGTGATACCCGGTGGCCTGCGGGCTCGCCGTGCCCAGGCCCGGGACGGCCGCACTGGCGGGTTCGAGCCCCGTCACTCCCCTTACGAGGAGGCCCTGACCCGTTCCCGGCCAGGGCCTCCTTCCGTGTCGCCCCGCGCCGACCGGCCCCCGGTAGCGTGCTGGGACCGACCGCCGACCACGGCGGGCGCCCGAGGAGGAGGAGCGGATGCCCGCGCAGACCTCCCGCCCCGGCGTCCTGCTGACCGTTCTGGTCGGCTTCCTGCTGCTGCTCGGCGGCGTGGTCGCCGCCGGAGACCGCGGCGGCTCGTCCGGGTCGACCGTCTCCGGTGCGGGAATCTCCGACGAGCGCGCTGCGGGGTTCCCTGCGGCATCGGCGCACACCGCCCTCTCGGGACCTCCGGCGGCCGCCCGCCCGGCTGCCGGGCGGGCCGTGCCCCCCACGGGACATCGGTCGACGAGCCCCGCGCCAGGTGCACTCCATCTCGGCGAGCGAATCGGCTCCCTCGACCACCGTCCCTCCGCCGGCGCGGGCGAGCAGCTGGCCGTCGAGCGGACCGCCGACGGACTGGGGCCCCCCGCGACGACGTCGGTGCCTCGCGAGCGGGCATCCGCGGCAGCGGTCGGTGCGCATCCCACCGCGGCCGCCGCCCGGGCTCCGCCCGCCCGCTGACCGACCCTCGCTCCACCCCCTCGCCCACCGCTCCCACGCCACCGCCGTCCGCGACCTCGCGACTCGTATCGAGGGCAGGAACCGCACCGCGCGGACACCCATCGCCACGTCGGCCGTGCCTGCGGCCACCACCCATGGAGACGACTCGTGACCTCCCCTTCCCAGCGAGCGGAGCGACCGCCGACCTCCGGCATTCGCCCGATCGTCGTGCGCGCCCTGCTGTCGCTGGCGGCGCTCGTGGCGGCGACGGCCGCCGTCCTCACCACCGCCCCCACCCTCGGCCTGGATCTCCGCGGGGGCACCCAGGTGGTGCTCGAGGCGCAGGACTCGGACACCGTGACCGCCGACGCCGAGAGCACCGATCGGGCGCTGGAGGTGCTGCGGCGCCGGGTCGATGCGCTCGGCGTCGCCGAACCCACGCTGGTCCGGGCCGGCGAGCGGCGCATCGTCGTGGAGCTGCCCGGGCTCACCGAGCCGCGCGAGGCCGTCGAGGTCATCGGCCGCACCGCCCAGCTCACCTTCCACCCCGTCCTGGGCGTCGCCGGCCCCGAGGAGGAGGCGCCCGAGGGCGAGACGGTGCTGCCCGACGAGGCCGGGGTCGCGCTGCGGCTCGGCCCGCCCGCCCTGACCGGCGAGGGGGTCGACGAGGCGACGGCGGGGATGGACCTCCAGGGCGTCGGTGGCTGGTTCGTCGGCGTCGACTTCACCGGCCCCGGGCAACGAGCGTGGGAGCAGCTCACCGGCGAGGCGGCCTGTGCCGCACCGGGTGACCCGACCCGTCGGATCGCGATCGTGCTGGACGGCGAGGTCATCTCGTCACCGTCGGTGGGAGCGCAGATCGCGTGCGCCGTCGGGATCACCGGTGGGACCACCCAGATCACCGGCAGCTTCGGTCAGGAGGAGGCGCAGAACCTCGCCGCCCTGATCCAGGGTGGCGCCCTGCCGGTGCCCGTGGAGGTGATCGAGCAGCGCACCGTCGGCCCGACGCTGGGCGCCGCGGCGATCGACGCCAGCGTGCAGGCGGTGCTGATCGGCCTGGCCGCCACCGCCGTGTTCATCGTGGCGGTCTACCGGCTGATGGGGCTGCTCGCCGTGGTCGCGCTGGCGTGCTACGCGCTGATCGCCTACGCGGCACTGCTGACCCTCGGCGCCACGATCACCCTGCCCGGCCTCGCCGGGTTCGTCCTCGCCGTCGGGATGGCCGTCGACGCGAACGTCCTGGTCTACGAACGCTCCCGCGAGGAGTTCGCCGAGCGCGGGCGCTCGCTGCGCAGCGCGGTCACGACCGGGTTCCGCCGAGCCCTGTCGGCCATCGCCGACTCCAACGTCACCACCCTCCTGTCCGCCGGACTGCTGTTCTTCCTCGCCTCCGGTCCCGTGCGCGGTTTCGGGGTAACGCTCACCATCGGCGTCCTCGCCTCGATGTTCTCCGCGCTGGTCATCACCCGGTCCCTGGCCGAGCTGGCCGCCACGCGCTCGTGGCTCACCCGCCGCCCCCGCGTCTCCGGCCTGCACACCCTCGGACGGCTGCGTGGCTGGCTGACCGAGCGGCGGTGGCGCCTCTACTCCCGGCCTGGTCGCTGGCTGGCCGTGTCGCTGCTGGTGGTCCTGCTGGCCGTCGCGGGCCTCGCCGCCCGCGGGCTGCAGCTCGGCGTGGAGTTCACCGGCGGGCGCAGCATCCAGTACGCGACGGCCACGCCGCTGGACCCGGAGACCGCCCGGGAGACGGTGAGCGCCGCGGGCTTCCCGACCGCGGTCGTGCAGGAGGCCGACGACGGGGACGTCCGGGTGCGGACCGGGCCGATCGACGACGCCGAGCAGGAGGCGATCCGCGACGCGCTGGCCGCCGAAGCCGGCGGGGCGGAGGTGGTCAGTGACGAGCTCATCGGCCCCAGCCTCGGCGACGAGCTGCGGCGCAACGCGCTCATCGCGCTCGGCGTCGCGCTGGTCGCCCAGTTGGCCTACCTGGCCATCCGGTTCCGCTGGACCTACAGCGCCGGGGCCGTCGCCGCGCTCGTCGCCAACGTGGCCGTCGTCGTGGGGACCTTCGCCTGGACCGGTCGCACCGCCGACGGGGTGTTCCTGGCCGCCGTCCTGACCGTCATCGGCTACTCGGTGAACGACTCCGTCGTGGTCTTCGACCGGGTCCGGGAGGCCCGCGCCGCCCGGCGGGGGCGACCGTTCACCGACGTGGCCGGCGACGCCGTCCTGCAGACGCTGCCACGCACGGTGAACACCGGCGCCTCGACACTGCTGGTGCTCACGGCACTGCTCGTCCTGGGCGGGGACTCGCTGGCGGACTTCGCGCTCGCCCTCGTCCTGGGCATCCTCGCCGGCACCGTCTCGACCGTCAGCGTGGCCGTTCCGCTCACCGCCGCGCTGGACCGCCGCTGGCCGCCACCTCCCCCCACTCCCCCGCGTCGGGTGGAGGGCGGACGGCAACGGCACGGCGCGGCGACGGCGCAGTCGTGTGACGGGAGCCGTGATGAGAATGATTCTCATTAGCGTTAGGGTGGTGGCGTCCCGGAAGTTCCCCCAGGAGGACTCATGCGCCGCACCCCGCCCCTCATTCCTCGCGTCCTCGCGCTCTCCGCCGCCCTGCCCCTCCTGCTGGCGGCCGGTTGCGCGGCGAACGGCGGCGGCTCCGCCGCCTCGCCGGCCACCTCCGAGGCCCCCACGACGACCGATCCGACCGAGGTCGGTTCCAGCGCACCGCGCCTGGCCCTCACCTACGACGGCGGGATCCAGGTCCTGGACGCGACGACGCTCGAGGTGCTCGCCGACGAGCTCCTCGACGGCTTCAACCGGCTCAACCCCGCCGGCGACGGCCGGCACTTCCTCGTCTCGACCTCGGGCGGCTTCCGACTGCTGGACGGCGGAGCCTGGGCCGAGCCGCACGGCGACCACTCGCACTACTACACCGCCGACCCGGCACTCACCGACATCGTCTTCGAGGCCGAGAAGCCCGGGCACGTCGTCTCCCACGCGGGCCGGACCGTCCTGTTCGACGACGGCACCGGCGAGGTCACCGCGTTCGACAGCGCCGACCTCGCCGACCCGGACCGGGAGATGCTCCGGTTCGCCACGCCCGAGGCGCACCACGGCGTCGCCGTCGAGCTCGAGAACGGCACCATGCTGGTCTCGGAGGGCACCGAGGAGGAGCGCACTGGCGTCCGCATCCTGGACGCCGACGGCGAGGAGATCGCCGCCACCGACGAGTGCCCGGCCGTGCACGGCGAGACCGTCGCCGCCGACGAGGCGATCGTCATCGGCTGCCAGGACGGCGCCGTGCTCTACACCGGCGGCGAGCTGACCAAGATCACCAGCCCGGACCCGTACGGCCGCATCGGCAACCAGTTCGGCACCGAGGACTCGCCGATCGTGCTCGGCGACTACGAGCGCAGCGCCGAGGACCGGTCCAGCACCGTCGCACTCATCGACACCACGACCGCGCAGCTGCGCCTCGTCGACCTCCCGGCCCCCTACTGGTACCGCTCCTTCGCCCGCGGGGAGAACGGTGAGGGTCTGGTGCTCACCTACGACGGCGCCCTCCAGGTGATCGACCCCGTCGCCGGCACCGTGATCCGATCCATCCCGGTCACCGGCCCCTGGAAGGAGTCCGACGACTGGCAGAACCCGCACCCGAACGTCGTCGTGGTCGACGGCATCGCCTACGTGACCGAGCCGGCCACCCGGATGCTGCACGCCGTCGACATCTCGGCCGGCGAGATCTGGAAGTCCGTCCAGCTCGACGTCACGCCCAACGAGCTGGCCGGCGTGACCGGTGACGTGGACGAGCACACGGCCCACGAGCACGAGCACGAGCACGAGGAGGACGAGGAGGGCCACGGCGAGTGAGCCGTTTCCCACTGCGGACCGTCGCCCTCGCCGGCGCAGCCGTGTGCGGCCTGACCGGCTGCACCGGCGCGGGCGGCGCCGAGGGCGACGGCCTGCGGGTCGCCGTGACCTCCTATCCACTGGAGTACGTCACCGAGCAGGTCGGCGGGGAGCACGTGACCATCACCAACCTGACGCCACCAGGAGGCGACAGCCACGGGCTGGAGCCGACCCCGCAGGTGGTGGCGACTCTCCACGAAGCCGATGTCGTCGTGCACCTGTCGGGCGGGATGCAGCCAGGCGTCGACGACGCCCTCGCCCAGCAGTCCCCGGGGCACGTGGTCGACGCGGCGGGCCTCGCCGACCTCCCAACCGATCCGCACTTCTGGCTCGATCCCGTCCGCCTGGCCGCACTCGGCGGAGACGTCGCCAACGGGCTCGCCGACGCCGACCCCGACCACGCCGTCGAGTACGCCCAGGCAGCCGATCGCCTCGAGGGGTCACTGCTGGCACTCGACCAGGAGTACGCCAGCGCCCTGGCGCCGTGCCGGGGCGCCACGCTGGTCGCGTCCCACGAGGCGTTCGGCTACCTCGCCGACCGCTACGGGCTGCGGACGGTCGGCATCACCGGGCTCGACCCGGCGGTCGAGCCGACACCGACACGCCTGCGCCGGGCGGCCGAGGAGGTGCGGGAGTCCGGAGCGCGGACGGTCTTCTTCGAGGCCGCCGCCGGACCCGACGTGGCGCGCACCCTCGCCGACGAGCTGGGCATCGCGTCGGCCGTCCTGCACCCCGTCGAGAAGGTGCAGGAGGGGGAGACGTATCCCGGTCTCATGCGCGCCAACCTGGCCGCCCTGGAGCGCGGCCTGGTCTGCGAGGGGTGACTCCTCCGATCAGACCCTCGTGTTGCGCTTGACCCAGCCGAAGGCCGCGGTGGCGACGAAGAGAACGGCACCGATGACCAGGAGCCAGAAGAGCCCCTCCACCACGGCGCCGATCACGACGAACGCCAGCCACACGATGAGCAACAGTGCGATGAGTCCGAGCACGATTCCTCCCCTGGACGCGTTGCACAGGGGCTACCCGCGGGAGCGTCCCGGGGCTACGTGATCGCCACGATCGTCATCCGACCGTCATCATCGGCCCCGTGCGCCGACGGCAGGCGGCGCCGGCCGGCAGCGAGCGCCCTGTCAGGCGGTCCGGTCTGCCGATCGCTCGCGCCGGACCACGGTCAGCGGGAGCAGCCGCAGCGCCCCGGGCGCCGACGGCGGCACGAGCGGCCGGCGGGGTGGCACCGGCGAGACCGTCCGGTAGGGCTCCCCCGGCGCCGGCCGGACGTCGTCCTCACCCTTGTTGGGCCACAGCGCCATCGCGCGCTCGGCCTGCGCCGTGATCGTCAGGGACGGGTTCACGCCCAGGTTCGCCGAGACGGCGGACCCGTCCACCACCGAGAGGCCGGGGTAGCCGTGCACGCGGTGGTAGGCGTCGACGACGCCGGTCTCCGGCGTGGCGCCGATCGCGCAGCCGCCGAGGAAGTGGGCGGTCATCGGGATGTCGACCAGCTCGGTGAACGCGCCGCCCGGGTCACCGCCGATGATGTCGGCGATGCGGCGGACCGCCTCGTGGCCCTTGGGGATCCACCTCGGCGACGGCTCCCCCGGCCCCCGCCGGCTGGTCAGCGACCGGCCGCCGAGCCGGCCGCGACGGCCGGACACCACGATGCTGTTGTCGCGGCTCTGCATGACCAGGGCGATGACCGTGCGCTCCGACCAGCGGTGGACCGAGAAGCTGCGGAGGAACGCCGCCGGGTTGCGGGCGATCACGCCCAGCGCCTTCACCCAGCGCGGGAGGCGCCCCCCGCCGTCCACCAGGACCGTCTGCAGGAGGCCGATGGCGTTGCTGCCCTTGCCGTAGCGGACCGGCTCGACGTGCGTGTGCTCGTCGATGTGGAAGGACGACGTGATCGCGACGCCGCGGCTGAAGTCGGTGCCGCTCTTCCGTGCCCGGGCACCCAGGACCGCCTCGGAGTTGGTGCGGGTCTGGTGGCCCAGACGCGGCGAGAGGTGCGGCAGCGTGCCGTCGTCCTTCATCGCGTGCAGCAGCCGCTGGGTGCCGAACGTGCCCGCGGCCAGGACCACCTGGTCACAGGTCCACCGCCGCACCGTGCGTTTCTCGAACCACGCCCCGGTGCGGACGGAGGTGACCTCCCAGCCGCCGGTCACCGGGCGGATACGGGTCACCGTCGTGAGCGGGTGCACCACCGCGCCGGCCTTCTCGGCGAGGTAGAGGTAGTTCTTCATCAGCGTGTTCTTGCCGCCGACCCGGCAGCCGGTCATGCACGACCCGCACTCGGTGCAGCCGGTGCGCTCCGGGCCGACACCGCCGAAGTACGGGTCGGGCACGGTCACGCCGGGCTCGCCGTAGAAGATGCCGACCGGCGTCGAGGTGAAGGTGTGCCCGACCCCCATCTGCTCGGCGACCTCGCGCATGACCTCGTCGGCCGGCGTCGTCGTCGGGTTCTGCGTCACGCCGAGCATCCGGCTCGCCTGGTCGTAGTACGGGGCGAGCTCGGTCTCCCAGTCGGTGATGCCGGCCCACTGCGGGTCGCGGAAGAACGGGCTCGGCGGCTTGTAGAGCGTGTTCGCGTAGTTCAGCGAGCCGCCGCCGACGCCGGCCCCGGCCATCACGAGGACGTCGGGCAGCAGGTGGATCCGCTGGACGCCGAAGCACTTGAGCTTCGGCGCCCAGAGGTAGCGGCGCAGGTCCCACGAGGTCGTGGGCAGGTCGTCGTCGCTGAATCGCCGGCCCGCCTCGAGGACGGTGACCCGGTAGCCCTTCTCCGACAGCCGCAGGGCGGCGGTGCTCCCGCCGAACCCGCTGCCGACGACGACCACGTCGCTGCGCTCAGTGCTGGCCAACCGATCCTCCCAGGGGGTCGGGCGCGGGCTCGAAGTCCGCGAGGTCGAGGCGCCGCAGCCGGCGGCGGAACGTCAGCGTCGAGGCCGGCCAGTTCTGCGTGTTGCGTCCGCTCTCGGTGAGGTACCAGCTGCGGCAGCCGCCGGCGAAGACGGTGTGCCCGAGCCGCTCCTGCACCCAGGCGTCGAACGCCTCCGCGACGTCCCGCCGGACCTCCAGGACCCGCCGGCGCCCGATCGCCCGCACCGCCTGGACGACCCAGCCGATCTGGGCCTCGAGCATGACGATGATCGAGTTGTGGCCGAGGTTGGTGTTCGGCCCGTAGAGCACGAACAGGTTCGGGAAGTTCGGGACGACGGTGCCGAGGTACGCGCTCGCGCCACCCTTCCACTGCTCGTGCAGGTCGACGCCGTCCCGGCCGGCGATCCGCATCGGCACCAGGAACTCGGTGGCCGCGAAGCCGGTGCCGAGCACGATCGCGTCCACCTCGCGCTCCGTGCCGTCGGCGGTGACGATCGAGTGCTCGCGCACCTCGGCGATGCGGTCGGTGACCACCTCGACCTGCGGCAGCTGAAGCGCCTGGTACCAGTCGTTGGACATCAGGATCCGCTTGCAGCCCATCGGGTCCGTGGGCGTGAGCTTCTTCCGCAGCTCGGGGTCGCTGACGACCGACCGCAGGTGCCGGCGGCACCTCGCGCGGTGGGCGAACAGCAGCCGCGGCTCGGTGTTGAACCCGAGCGACCGCAGCTCGTTGGAGAAGTAGTTGCCCTCGCGGGACAGCCGCAGCAGGCCCGGCACCCGGGCGAACGCCTTCTTCGCCCGCTCGGTGTAGGCGCGGTCGGGCTTGGCCAGCACGTAGGGCGCCGAGCGCTGGAAGACGCTCAGCGTCGCCGTCCGCGGCGCGATCTCCGGGACGAACTGGATGGCGCTGGCGCCGGTCCCGAGGACGGCGACCCGCTCGCCGGTCAGGTCGTGGCCGTGGTCCCACTGCGCCGAGTGGAAGATCGCGCCCTCGAACCGGTCGAGCCCGGGGACGTCGGGCCGGCTCGGCCGGCTGAGCTGGCCGGTGGCGGCGATGAGGACGTCGGCCTCGTGCTCGCGGCCGCCCGAGAGGGTCAGCCGCCAGGTCGCGGTGGTCTCGTCGAACGCGGCGGCGAGCACCTCGGTGGAGAACCGGATGTGCCGGAGCACGTCGAAGTCGCGGGCCACGTCGCGCAGGTACTGGTGGATCTCCTCCTGCGGCGCGAACCGGCGCGACCAGTCGGCCTTGGGCGCGAACGACAGCGAGTACAGGTGGGAGGGGACGTCGCAGGCGGCGCCGGGGTAGGTGTTCTCCCGCCACACGCCGCCGACGTCGTCGCTCTTCTCGAACAGGACGAGATCGTCGATCCCGGCCTGCTTGAGCCGGACCGCGACGGCGAGCCCGCCGAAACCCGTGCCGATCACCGCGATCCTGGTCACCGCGGGCCCCCTACGGTCATGTGCACGTTCCGTCTGATCGAGGAGAACAGTGAGCAGCTGGGACACCGACGAGCGCCGAGCCCTGCGGGCGTCCGCGCGACGGTTCACCGAGGCGGAGATCGTGCCGAACCTCGCGGCGTGGGAGGACGCCGGCGCGCTCCCCCGCGAGTTGCACCGCAGGGCCGCGGCGGCGGACCTGCTCGGCGTCTCGTTCCCGCAGGAGGTCGGCGGCAGCGGCGGCTCGCCGGTCGACGCGCTGGTGATCGCCGAGGAGATGATCCTGTCCGGTGGGTCGAGCGGGCTGATCGCCGGCCTGTTCACCCACGCGATCGGCCTGCCGCACCTGATCGAGGCGGACGACCCCGCGCTGATCGAGAAGGTCGTCCGCCCGGTGCTCGCCGGCGAGAAGATCGTCTCGCTGGCGGTCACGGAACCCGACGCCGGCTCCGACGTCGCCAACCTGCGCACCCGCGCCGTCCGGGACGGCGGTGACTTCGTGGTCACCGGCACCAAGCTCTACATCACGTCGGCCACCCGCGCGGACTTCTTCACCGTCGCGGTGCGCACCGGCGGCGACGGCGCCCGTGGCATCTCGCTGCTGCTGGTCGACCGGGACACGCCCGGCCTGAGCGTCTCGCCGCCGCTGCGCAAGATGGGCTGGCTGTGCTCCGACACCGCCGAGGTGCGCTTCGACGAGGTGCGGGTGCCCGCCGACCACCTGATCGGCGAGGAGGACAGTGGCTTCTACGCGATCATGAAGCAGTTCGCGCCCGAGCGGCTCAGCCTCGCCGTCCAGGCCTACGCGACCGCCCAGCGCGCCCTGAACCTGACGCTGGCGTGGGTCCGGCAGCGCGAGACGTTCGGCCGGCCCCTGGCCAGCCGCCAGGTCGTGCGGCACCGGCTGGCCGACATGGCGCAGCGCACCGACGTCGCCCGCGTCTACACGCGGGCGGTCGTCGACGCCTGGCAGGACGGCGAGGACGTGCTGGCGCGGGTCGCCATGGCGAAGAACACCGCGGTCGCGGCCTGCGACTACGTGGTCGACCAGGCCGTCCAGCTGCACGGCGGGCTCGGCTACATGCGCGAGTCCGAGGTGGAGCGGCACTACCGCGACAGCCGGATCCTCGGCATCGGCGGCGGCACGAACGAGATCATGACCGAGATCGTGGCCAAGCTGCTGATCCCCTGACTCCGCTTTCGGTACAGGAAGCGGCGGGGAACCGCCCCGCTTTCTGTACCGAAAGCTCATGGGGTCTCCCGCGTGAACGCGTCGACCATCGCCAGCAGGTGCTGCAGGTAGGGCCCGTCGGGCGGGGCGTCGGGCTGCAGGAACAGGGTCAGCGCCTGGCCCCGCATCGAGGTCAGCAGCACCTGGTAGATGGCCTCGGAAGCGGGGTGGGCGGCCACCTCCTCGCCGAACACCTCCATCGCCAGCTCCCGCAACTGCGCACCGAGCCGCCGCTCGTGCGGCAGCAGGGCGGCACGCAGTTCGACGTCGGTGCGGGCCGCCGTCCAGAGCTCCATCGCGGCCACGAACAGCGGCCCGTGGAACCGCTGCCAGACGATCTCGATGCCCAGCGGCACCCGGGTCGCCGGCTCCAGCGGCAGCTCCGCGGCGGCCTTGCGGACGCTCTCGCTGAACCCGTCGTAGAGGTGGTCGACGGCCGCCAGCATCAGCTCGGCCTTCGAGGTGAAGTGGTGGGTCAGTGCGCCCCGGGAGACCCCGGCGCGACGCTGCACCTCCTGCGTCGTGGTGTGCGCGTACCCGAGCTCGACCAGGCACTCGACCGTGGCCGACACCAGGGCCGACCGCGTCGCGGCCCGCCGCTCCGCCTGGGTGCGGCGGACCGGCGGGCGCGCGTCGCTCATCTGGCGAACTCCCTGCTCAGCTCGCGATCGCGGCGCGGAGGCTGCCCGCCGGCACCGCGCGCTCGAGCAGGATCGCCGGCGGCCGGAACCGCTCGCCGTAGGCGTCGGCGAGCTCGTCGGCACGGGCGACGAACCCGGCCACCCCGCCCGCGTACTGGTCGACGAACTGCAGCACGCCGCCGTAGAGGGGCGGGAAGCCGATGCCCATGATCGAGCCGATGTTGGCGTCCTCGACGCTGCGCAGGACGTCCTCCTCGACGCACCGTGCCGTCTCCACCGCCATCGCGAACAGCAGCCGCTCCTGGGCGTCGGTGAACGGCGGGGCATCGGGCCGTGCCGGGTAGAGCTCGGCCAGGCCCGGCCACACGTGCTTCTCCGGCTCCCAGTCGAAGAAGCCCTTGCCGGCGGACTTGCCGGTGCGGCCGCGCTCGAACAGCGCCCGGACGACGTCCAGACCAGGGTGGTCCTCCGCGGAGCCGGCCTTCTTCGCCTCGTCGCTGATCTTCAGCGGCAGGGTGAGCGTGACCTCGTCGAGCAGGGTCAGCGGCCCGGCCGGGAAGCCGGCCTGCAGCGCAGCCCGCTCGATGCTGGTCGGGGCGAGGCCCTCGGCGAGCAGCGCCGCGCCCTCCAGCACCAGCGTGCCGAACACCCGGCTGGTGAAGAAGCCGCGGCTGTCCTGCACGACGATCGGCGTCTTGCCGATCTGGCGGACCACGTCGTACGCGCGGGCCAGGGCCTCGTCGGAGGTCCGCTCCCCCACGATCAGCTCGACCAGCGGCATCTTGTCCACCGGCGAGAAGAAGTGCATGCCCACGACGTCGGCCGGCCGCTGGACGCCCTCGGCGAGCCCGGTGATCGGCAGGGTGCTCGTGTTGGACGCGATCAGCGCGTCCGGAGCGGCGTGGACCTCTGCCTCGGCGAGCACCCGGTGCTTGAGCCCCTGGTCCTCGAACACGGCCTCGACGATGACGTCGACGCCGGCCAGGTCGGCGGCGTCCGCGGTCGGGGTGACGCGGGACAGGAAGGCGTCCGCGTCGTCCTGCGTCATCCGGCCGCGCTCGACCTGCTTGCCCACCAGCTTCGCGACGTGCGCCTTGCCCTTCTCGGCGGCCTCGAGGGTGACGTCCTTGAGGACGACGTCGACCCCGGCCTTGGCGAACGCGTGCGCGATGCCGGCGCCCATCATGCCGGCGCCGAGCACGCCGACCTTGCGCGCGGCGTACTGCTCCGGACCGTCGGGACGCGAGGCGCCGCCGTTGACGCGGTTCAGGTCGAACCACAGCGCCTGGATCATGTTGGTCGAGATCTGGCCGACGACCAGGTCGACGAAGTAGCGGCCCTCGACGGTGAACGCGGTGTCGACGTCGACCTGCAGGCTCTCCACCGCCGCGGCGAGGATCGCGTACGGCGCCGGGTAGGGCGCGCCCTTGAGCTGCTTGGTCAGGTTCGCCGGGAACGCCGGCAGGTTCGCGGCCAGCGACGGCGACGACGGCGTGCCGCCGGGCACCTTGTAGCCCGTGACGTCGTAGGGCTGCTGCGCGGTCTCGTTGGCCAGCACCCACTGCTTCGCCTTGGCGAGCAATTCGTCGGCGCTCGCCAGCTCGTGCACGAGCCCGAGCTTCAGCGCCTTCTCCGGGCGGATCTGCTGGCCCTGGAGCAGCAGCTCCAGCAGCGCGGGAACGAGGCCGAGCAGGCGCACCGAGCGGACGATCCCGCCGCCGCCGGGCAGCAGGCCGAGGGTCACCTCGGGGAAGCCGAGCTTGACCTTCGGGTC
This sequence comes from Blastococcus sp. PRF04-17, assembly GCF_023016265.1. Classification (GTDB taxonomy): domain Bacteria; phylum Actinomycetota; class Actinomycetes; order Mycobacteriales; family Geodermatophilaceae; genus Blastococcus_B. The sequence goes on from NZ_CP095412.1 coordinate 1,808,746, forward strand.
GTCGAGGACGACGCGGTGGTGCGCGGCGAGGGCGATCTCGAGGCCGCCGCCGAGGGCGGCGCCGTTGATGGCCGCCGCGACCGGCACGCCCAGGGTCTCCAGGCGGCGCAGCTGCGCCTTCACCTTCGTGACCTCGGCCAGTACCTGCTCGCGGTTCTCCGGCGTGGCCTCGATGAGCTTGCCGAGGTTGCCGCCGGCGAAGAAGGTCTTCTTCGCGCTGGTGAGGACGACCCCGCGGACCGACTCCTTCTCGCGCTCGAGCCGGTCGACGGTCTCGCCCATCGACCGCACGTACGCGTCGTTCATGGTGTTCGCCGACGACGAGGGGTCGTCGAGGGTGAGGACGACGACCCCGTCGGCGTCCTGCTCCCAGCGGATGGTGCTGCTCATTTCTCGAAGACTCCTCAGACTCGCTCGACGACGGTGGCGATGCCCATGCCGCCGCCGACGCACAGGGTGGCCAGGCCGCGGCGCAGGTCCCGCCGCTCGAGCTCGTCGACGAGCGAGCCCAGGATCATGGCGCCGGTCGCGCCCAGCGGGTGTCCCATGGAGATGGCGCCACCGTTGACGTTGACCTGCTCGTGGTCGAAGCCGGTGTCCTTCATGAACCGCAGGACGACCGCGGCGAACGCCTCGTTCATCTCGACCAGGTCGATGTCGTCGACGGTGAGGCCGGCCTTGGCCAGCGCCTTGTGGGTGGCCGGCGCCGGGCCGGTCAGCATGATCACCGGGTCGGCGCCCGACAGCGCGGTGCTGACGATGCGGGCGCGCGGGGTCAGCCCGTTGCGCCGCCCGGCCTCCTCGCTGCCGACGACGACCAGCGCGGCCCCGTCGACGATGCCGCTGGAGTTGCCGGCCGTGTGCACGTGGTCGATCCGCTCGACCCAGTGGTACTTGTTCAGCGCGACGGCGTCGAAGCCGCCCATGTCGCCGATGCCGGCGAACGCCGAGGGGAGACCGGCGAGCGACTCGACGGTCGTGCCGGGGCGGACCAGCTCGTCGGCGTCGAGGACGACGGTGCCGTTCCTGTCCGTCACGGGGACGACGGAACGCTCGAAGTACCCGTTCGACCACGCCTTCGCGGCGCGCGCGTGCGACTCGGCGGCGTACGCGTCGACGTCCTGACGCGACCAGCCGCCGAGGGTGGCGATCAGGTCGGCGCCGATCCCCTGCGGGACGAACCCGGTGCGGGCCGCGGTCTCGGGATCCATCGCCCAGGCGCCGCCGTCGGAGCCCATCGGCACCCGCGACATCGACTCGACGCCGCCGGCCAGCACCAGGTCCTCGAAGCCGGAGCGGACCTTCTGCGCGGCCAGGTTCACGGCCTCGAGGCCCGAGGCGCAGAAGCGGTTGATCTGCACGCCGGCGACGGTCTCCGGGAGACCGGCGGCGAGTGCGGCGGTCTTGGCGATCACCGCGCCCTGCTCGCCGACCGGCGACACCACGCCGAGGACGACGTCGTCGACCAGCGCCGGGTCGAGGCCGGGGTTGCGCCGGCGCACCTCGTCGATCAGCCCCGTGGTGAGGCTGATCGGCTTGACCGAGTGCAGCGCCCCTGTCTTCTTGCCCTTGCCGCGCGGGGTGCGCACGGCGTCGTAGATGAACGCCTCGGCGGTCATGCGGGTCCTTCCGTCGGTACTTCGGAGCCGAAACCGCGGTTCCGGCTCTTGCTGGAAGGAGCCGAAACCGCGGTTTCGGCTCCGGGGTGGGTCAGAGGCCGAGCGAGCGGCCGACGATCTCCTTCATGATCTCGGTCGTCCCGCCGTAGATGGTCTGGATGCGGGAGTCGAGGTAGGCCCGGGCGACCGGGTACTCGAGCATGTAGCCGTAGCCGCCGTGCAGCTGCAGGCACCGGTCGATGACCCGCTTCTGCAGCTCCGTCGTCCACCACTTGGCCATCGCGGCGTCCTCGACGGTGAACCGGCCGGCGTTGTGCTCGAGGATCGCCTTCTCCAGGTAGGTCTCGGCGATGGTCACCTCGGTGTGCATCTCGGCGAGCTCGAAGCGGGTGTTCTGGAACTTCCCGATCGGCCGGCCGAACGCGGTGCGGTTCTTGCAGTGGTCGACGGTCAGCTCGAGGACCTGCCGGCTCGCGGCGACCGCGACGGCGGCGATCGAGAGCCGTTCCTGCGGCAGGTTGGCCATCAGGTGGAAGAACCCATGGCCCTCGGTGCCCAGCAGGTTCTCCGCCGGCACCCGGACGTCGTCGAAGAACAGCTCGGCGGTGTCCTGCGCCTTGAGCCCGATCTTCTCCAGGTTGCGGCCACGCTCGAAACCGGCCATGCCCCGCTCGACGACCAGCAGCGAGAACCCGCGGGCGCCCGCCTCGGGGTCGGTGCGGGCGACGACGATGACCAGGTCGGCGTTGATGCCGTTGGTGATGAAGGTCTTCGAACCGCTCAGCACCCACTCGTCGCCGTCGCGACGGGCCGTCGTCTGCAGGCCCTGCAGGTCGGAGCCGGCACCGGGCTCGGTCATGGCGATGGCGGTGATCAGCTCGCCGCTCACGAAGCCGGGCAGCCAGCGCTGCTTCTGCTCGTCGGTGGCCAGCTCGAGCAGGTAGGGCGCGACGACGTCGTTGTGCAGGGTGAAGCCCAGACCGCTGGCCCCGACGCGGGTGACCTCCGCGGACAGGATGGCGTTGTAGCGGAAGTCGCGGACCCCACCGCCGCCGAACTCCTCCGGGACGTCCATGCCGAGCAGGCCCTGTTCCCCGGCCTTGAGCCATACCGAGCGGTCGACGATGCCGGCCTCCTCCCACGACGCGTGGTGTAGGACGACCTCCTTGGCCAGGAAGTCGCGCACCATGGCGCGGAACGCTTCGTGCTCGGCCTCGTAGAGCGCGGACTGCACGTGGGAACCTCCGCGGCGTGCTCACGTTAGGTGGGAAAAGGCGACGTGGACCACAAGATACAGACCATTCGTTCTGTATGTTCGCGATCCACGTCACACCGCCCGTGTCGAGACAGGAGCCCCCGTGCAGGAGTACTCCAGCCCCGCGACCATCACCATCGCGCCCTCGGCGGCTCTCCCTGATGCGGTCCAGGAGAACGCGCGCCGGAAGCCGGAGAAGGTGGTCTTCAGCCGGAAGTCGGGCGACACGTGGACGGCGGTCACCGCCCGGGAGTTCGCCGATCAGGTGTCGGCACTCGCTCGGGGCCTGATCGCCGCGGGCGTCGGGGCAGGTGACCGCGTCGGCATCCTCAGCAAGACCCGGTACGAGTGGACCCTCGCCGACTACGCGATCTGGACCGCCGGCGCCGTCGGGGTGCCGATCTACGAGACGTCGTCCGCCGAGCAGGCGCAGTGGATCCTGTCGGACTCCGAGGCCGTGGCCGTGGTCGTGGAGACCGAGGCTCACCGCGCGCTGGTCGAGTCGGTGCGCAAGGACCTGCCCGGGTTGCGCGAGGTCTGGACGATCGAGGCCGGCGACCTGGACACCGTGGCTGCCGGTGGCGCCGACGTCGCGGAGGACCGGCTGGCCGAGCGACGGGCCGGCCTGACCGCCGACGCCCTGGCGACGATCATCTACACCTCGGGCACGACCGGCCGGCCGAAGGGCTGCGAGCTCACGCACGGCAACCTGCTCTACGTCGGTGAGCTGGCGGCGACCGTCATCCCGCAGATGCAGGACGACGAGGCGCGCACGCTGCTCTTCCTCCCGCTGGCGCACGTGTTCGCCCGGATCATCGAGGTGGGGTGCGTGCAGAACGCCGTCCGGCTCGGGCACACCGGGGACGTCGCCCAGCTGCTCGCCGACCTCGGGACGTTCAAGCCGACGTTCCTGCTGGCGGTGCCCCGCGTCTTCGAGAAGGTCTACAACGGGGCGCGGCAGAAGGCGGCCGCGGCGGGCAAGGGCGCCATCTTCGACCGGGCCGAGCGGGTAGCTGTCGCGTGGTCGAAGGGACTCGACACGGGCGGGCCGTCACTGGGCGTGAAGCTGCAGCACAAGCTGTTCGACGTCCTCGTGTACAGCAAGCTGCGCGCGGCCATGGGCGGCGAGGTGCAGGAGGCGATGTCGGGTGGCGCACCGCTGGGTGAGCGGCTGGGGCACTTCTTCCGCGGCATCGGCGTGACGATCGTCGAGGGTTACGGCCTCACCGAGACCACGGGCCCGGCGACCTGCAGCGCCCCCTCGGAGCTCAAGGTCGGCACGGTGGGCCGCCCGGCCGACGGGACGTCGGTGCGGATCGCCGAGTTCGGCGAGATCCAGGTGCGCGGGCCGCAGGTGTTCCGGGGCTACTGGAAGAACCCCGACGCGACGGCCCAGGTGCTGAAGGACGGCTGGTTCTCCACCGGCGACATCGGTGAGCTCGACGGGGACGGCTACGTCCGGATCACCGGCCGGATCAAGGAGATCATCGTGACCTCCGGCGGCAAGAACGTCTCCCCCGCCGTCCTCGAGGACAAGATCCGGGCGCACCCGCTGGTCAGCCAGTGCATGGTCGTGGGCGACAACCGGCCCTTCATCGGCTGCCTGATCACGCTCGACGCGGAAGCCCTGCCCGGGTGGCTGGAGAGCAAGGGCCGCCCGACCGACGCGTCGGTGGCCTCGCTGGTCGACGACCCGGAGGTGCGGGCGGAGATCCAGGCGGCGGTCGACGCGGCGAACAAGCAGGTCTCGAAGGCGGAGTCGATCCGGTCCTTCGCGATCCTGCCCGTGGAGTGGACGGAGCAGGGCGGCCAGCTGACCCCGTCGATGAAGCTGAAGCGGTCGGTCGTCATGAAGGAGTTCGCCGGCGAGGTGGAGAAGATCTACGCCGACTGAACGGGGCACCGCCGGCACGGATGGGGCTGCTGTGACGGGTGCGCAGGACACGTGACCCGAGGTGCTGGCGTGACCGGCGCGGTGCTCGGACTCTGGGTTGCATGACCAGCGTCTACGCGTACGGGACCGCGCACGCCGTCGTGATGGTCGGTTCCTTCGGCGCCGAGGGACTCAAGCCGCGGCAGATCGGCCCGGCGCACGCCACGATCGGCCGCGTCAACGGGCAGAGCCGCAAGGCGCTGTGCGGTGCCTACGTCTCCATCGACGAGCAGCTCCCCTGGCCTCCCGAGGGGTACGAGGACCAGCAGCTCTGCGCCAGCTGCGCGGAGCTCGCCTCGCTCTAGCTCCCCACCCCGACCCCCAACGATCGCCCTACACGGCCCACTCAGGGACACCGTCGCAGCGTCCTGGGATTGGTCCGGCTGCCGAACGGTGTGCGGCAAGTACCCGTTTCCGGCCTGAAGACTGGTCCTTAGCGCCCAATGTTCGGGGAGCAGGTGCGGTCCCTGAAGCCGCCTTCGGGGTGAGGGTTGCCGGGCGCGGCACTAGATCAGAGCGGCTGGCCGATGAGGATCTCGGTGCCGTCGGGGCGGTGGGTGTGCCATCGGCCGTCGGGTTGTCGTTCGACGCGGAAGCCGTGGTGGGCCTTGGTGTGGTGCCGCTCGCAGAGCAGCGCGCTGTTGTCCAACGACGTCTCCCCGCCGTCGGCCCAATGCACGAAGTGGTGGACGTCGCACCAGTGGGTGGGGGCGCCGCAGCCGGCGAAGACGCAGCCACCGTCGCGGTGTTCCACCGTCCGCCGCAGCGAGGGTGGGACGACGCGGTGGGAGCGGCCCAGATCCAGCGGGTGGCCGTCGGGGCCGAACACGATCCGGCTGATGCTGCCGTCGCAGGCCAGCATGCGGGCGCGGGCGGCGGAGATCTGCGCCCCGAACCCCATCTCGGCCACTGCGGGGCCTGCGGCGGGGTCGACGAGGTCGTCGAGATCGATGCGGACAGCGACGTGCGGCTTGACCGTGCGCAGGATCGGCAGCTGCCCGGCGGCGAGCGCGTTGTCGGCCAGCTGCACCAGCGCGTCGGCCTGCTGCTGGGCCCGTGAGCGGGTGTCGCCATTGGGCCGGTCGGCCTGCACGATCGACTCCAGCGCGGCCTGCAGCTTCTCCCCGCCGACGGCGTCCAGCTCGCCGCGGATGGACAGGCTGCCGTCGGCATGCTTGGACAGGGTGAGCGACCGGTCCTCGGTGGGGTCGGGCTCGGGGCCGTCGGGATCGAGCCGGGCCAGGTAGTGGTGCACCACCTGCGCCAGCTCGGCGTGCGGCCGGGTGGCTGCGACCTCGGCCAGCAGCCGGTCGACCGCGGCCAGGTCGATGCCCTGCCCGACCGCTTCGGCCTGGTTGCGAACGCCGGCGACCGGGGCGATGAGGGCCACCTGGTCGGCGGTGATCGCCCCGGCGGCGAACCCGGTGGCCACGGCCGGCAGCTGGTCGACCGCGCGGCCCACCCGCACGAGCCGACCGATGTCGCCGGCCGAGAGCCGGGCGTGGCTGCGCAGCCAGGACCGCATCGACTTCAGCCCGTCGTGCTCGGCGGCCTGAGTGGTGTCCGCGCGGCGCACGGTGCGCGCCAGCTCGGCCTCGAGCCTGTTCCGCAGCGTGGTCAAGCGGGCGGTGCGCTCCAGGTGCTGGTGATCGCCCAGCCCGTCCAGGCTCTCGCCGGCCAGGGCGTCGACCGCGGCCTCCAGCACCGCCAGCGCCTCACCCGTCCCGGTCGAACACACGTACGAATAATACTCGACCCGACTCGGGTGCGCATCCGAAATCCCCAGGTCAGCGCCCTGTCCACACCCACGACCAGAGCTTGACGGCGTCCGGATCTCCAGCGTCCGGTCGCACATGAGCGCCGGTCACGCGCGCACAGCCGCGCCCAGCGGCACCTCGTCACGCAAGGACGCGGCATGCCCCGTCCCGCGGTCGACCACGCAGGTCAGGCACCGGTCACCCTCAGCCGCCGGCGACCGAGGGCAGGATCTGCACCACGGCGCCGTCCTTCACCGGGGTGTCGAGCCCCTTCGAGAACCGCACGTCGTCGCCGTCGACGTAGACGTTCACGAAGCGCCGGATCGCGCCGGTCTCGTCCCGCAGCCGCCGCGCCAGCAGTGGATGTCCCTCGGCCAGCCGGTCCAGGACGTCGCCGACCGTCCCCTCGGCGACGTCGACGTCCACGTGCCGGGCGCCGTCCACCAGGTTGGCCAGCGCGCCCGGCACCAGCACCTCGATGCTCACGGGAGCCGGGCCGCGCGCACGGCCAGGACGTCGGGCAGGTGGTCGGCCACGAGGGTGAACGTGTCCCCCTCGTCGGCGCTGGCGTAGACGCAGCCGTCGCGGGTGCCGACGTAGAGGCCGGTCACCTCGTGGTCGTCGGCGCAGAACGCGTCGCGCATGACGGCGCTCCAGTTGTCGTCGGGCAGCCCCTGCCCCACCTCGGCCCAGGTCTCCCCGGCGTCGCGGGTGCGGTGCACGCGGAGCCGGCCGTCCGGAGGGACCCGCTGCATGTCGGCCACCAGCGGGACGACCCAGGCGGTGCCCGGCGCGTGCGGGGACGCGACGATCGGGAAGCCGAAGTCCACCGGGAGCCCGTCGGCGATCGACACCCACTGCTTGCCGGCGTCGTCGCTGCGGAAGACGCCGAAGTGGTTCTGCGCATAGAGCCGGTCGCGGTCGCGCGCGTCGACGGCGACCTTGTGCACGCACTGCCCGTACTCCGGCAGCGGGTCGGGCCCGAAGACGACGGTGATGCCGCGGTTGCGGGGCTCCCAGGCGTTGCCGCCGTCCTCGCTGACGTAGACGCCCCCGGTGCTCATCGCGACGAGCACCCGGTCGGTCTCCGGGTCGGGCACGATCGTGTGCACCGCTCCCCCGCCGCCGCCCGGTTCCCAGGTCGGCCGGTGCGGGTGGTCGTAGAGGCCACGGACCAGCTCGAACGAGCAGCCGCCGTCGGTGCTCCGCCACAGCGAGTGGGGCTCGCAGCCTGCCCACACGACGTCGGGCCGGTCGGCGCTGTCCGGGCGCAACTGCCAGACCCGGGCCAGGGCGGCGCCGGTGTCCTCCGGGAAGCTGATGGCGCCGTGGTCGGTCTCCTCCCACGTGGTCCCGAGGTCGTCGGACCACATGACCGTCGGCCCCCAGTGCCCGTACTGGATGCCCGCCAGCAGCCGCGGCGGCGACCGGCGGGCGTCGATCGAGACGGCCGCGACCTCCTGAGCGAGCAGGTGCGGACCGTCGACGGTCCAGGCGCGTCGGTCGTCGTCGCTACGGGCGAGCCACACCCCTTTGCGCGTACCGATGGCCAGCAGGTCTGTCATGACGCCCCTCCGGGATCGACGGATCGAGGTGAGGGCGACCGTAGGACCGGTGACCGACAGGATCGATGCCTTCCGGCGCGGTGCGGCCACCCTCTACGACTGAAGACCGTCGGAGGGCGGGAAAGTCAGCGGCGGGTGGCGCCGCCGCCGGGCTGGTCGGGGTCCTGGATGCGCCGGGTGCCGTCGTCGCGCAGACCGTGATGCTCGTCGCGACGCGTCTCGTGGTGGCCGTCGGACGTGAGGTCCGGCGCGATCTTCTCGGCGCGCGCCCGCAGCTCCTGCGCCTCGGCTGCCTGCTCACCCGCGCGGGCGGCCCGCTCGCGCGCCTCCTGCTCGGCCAGGGCGGTCCGCTCCTCGGCCTCGGCGCGCTCCCGGCGGGCCCGTGCGGCCTGTTCCTCGGCGAGCGCCTGGTCCTTCTCGGCCCGGGCCGAGAGCACCTGGGCCTCCTGCAGGTGCTCGCGCGCCTGCTCCCGCTTCTTGAGCTTCGTCACCCGCGAGCGCTTGGACAGCGCCAGTGCCAGCACCAGGAGCGCGACGACGATGGCGACGACGATCAGGACGATGACCCACGTGTCCACGGCAATCCCTTCTCGACCCCGTGGCCCGTCCCTGCCCTTCCCTGTCCGGACGGAAACGCCCGAACACGGAGGTCAGCTCACTTCAGCGCGCTGCCCGCCTGCCACTCCGCCCAGGGGATGGTCCAGTCGTAGATCGGGGAACGGAGGTCGCCCGCAGCGGAGTTGCGGATCTCCACGACGTCGCCCGGCTGGGAGAAGTTGAAGAACCACGCGGCGTTCTCGGTCGACATGTTGATGCAGCCGTGCGAGACGTTCTCCCGCCCCTGCTGCGCCACCGACCAGGGCGCCGCGTGCACGAACTCGCCGCTGTCGGAGAGGCGGACGGCGTACTCCACGGGTGTCCGGTAGCCGTCCGGGCTGTCGACGGGGACGCCGTAGGTGCTGGAGTCCATGATCCGGTTGCGGTTGAGCTCGGTGACCACGTGCGGCCCGTTGTAGCTCGGGTTGTCGGGGCTGCCCGCGCTGATCGGGAACGTCTTCACCAGCTGGTCGCCGTCGTAGACCTGCATCTGGTACGACGCGGCATCGGCGATGGAGACGTGTCGCTCGCCGATGCTGAAGCTGACGGTGCGGTCCTTCTCGCCCCAGATGCCGCCGCCGAAGTCCACCCCGTAGAGCTTGGCGTCGAGCGTCACCTCGATGTTCTCCGGCCAGTACTCCGACGGCCGGAAGTGCACCTCGGAGTCGTTGAACCAGCTCCAGACGCCGTCGGTGGGCGTGGTGCTGGTGACGACCAGGTGGCGCTCGACCGCTGCCTTGTCGACGACGGGGTCGTCGAACCACACGCGGATCGGCATCCCGACGCCCACGGTCTGGCCGTCGAGCGGGCCGATGGACGGCGTCGAGACGGCGGCCGGCGTCACGGTGGTGAAGGTGGACGTCGCCGTCGTCGGCTCGTCGTCGGCGTTCTCGGCCGTCGCGGTGAGGGTGTAGCTCGTTCCGTACGCCAGGGGCGCCTCCGGCGTCCATACCGCAGCTCCCGACTCCTCCGCGGGCGGCGTCACCGTGCCCCGAACGGGAGCCCCCGCGCCGTCGACGAGGGTGGCCTCGGTGAGTTCGCCGTCGGTGACCGCGATCTCCAGGGGCAGCACCGGCGGGACGTCGGCCGAGCCGTCGGCGACGGCGAGCGAGATCTGCGCCGGCTCGGCCGCCTCGGTCGTCGGCGCGGCATCCGAGCCGCCGGGGTCGTCCCCGCTGCAGCCGGTCAGGAACAGCAGTGCTCCTGTGGCCATGATGGCAGCTGTCCGTCGCACGTCCCCCGGCTCCTCTCACGTGGCTCTCCCACCGGGGACCGCCCCGGGCGGAGGTGAACCGGAGTCCAGTGTCCACGCCCTGGCCAGGAAAGTATGGAGTCGAGCGTCACTGCGGGCGGCCGCTGGGGGCCCCGCGGGCGCTGGTATCGTTCCCTGTCGTTGCCCAGCAGCCTGGGCGACACGCGCCATTAGCTCAATTGGCAGAGCAGCTGACTCTTAATCAGCGGGTTCGGGGTTCGAGTCCCTGATGGCGCACTCTGCAGGATCCTGACCAGCGGCGATGTCCACGGACGTCGCCGCTTCGTCGTTTCCCGGCCCCGGTGCATCCGGGACGGCGCCCGGCTGCGAACACAGCACGTGTGGTGGTTCGCTCCCGAGCAGCAGCGCTGGGTCATCCAGCCCCTGATCGATGCCGGCATGGCGCAGGACGCGATCTGCGCGCTGCTCTACCGGTTCGCCGTCGACGCCGACGGTCTCGAGGTCGTGCACGACCAGCCCCCGCCGATCCGCGCTGCCTGGACGCACACCATCGACCGGATGCTCATGCTTCCCGGACCGGTGGACTAACCGCGCGACGTCCCCGCGGGAGCGTCGGCCGGGGGTCGTGGGCCGCTGAGCCGCCGCCAGAGCCAGCTCGACGCCTGCCGGCGGCCGGTCACCAGGTAGTCCAGAACGCCGTCGACGACCAGGGTCGTCTGCAGCGCCCGGCGGGCGGCCGGCCAGCCGGCGAAGAGCAGCTCGTCGCCCGGCGCCAGCTCGAACTCCGACTCCGGCGCGAGGGTCGCGTCCTGACCGCGGAGGACGAGCAGCGGGACGGTGTGAAGCCGCTCCTCCCGGTTCTCGGGATTGCGCAGCAGGTCGCCGAGACGCGCCTCGCCCGAGGCGAGCCAGCCGCCGACAGCGGGCGCCTCGTGGATGTTGAGACGGACCTTCCAGAGCGCCTGCAGCCGGTCGCCGCAGACGTCGCTGAGCCGGTCGACCAGCGCCTCAGCCCATGCGTCGCCCCTCGCCGGCATGTCCTGCAGGAACCGGTAGAGCAGCGGGGTCGAGAGCTGGGCGTAGACGTCGTGCGCGATGACCTCGGTCGGCACGAGCAGCGCCTCGAGCTCCATGGCGGCGAACAGCGGAGCGCTCGACGGCCGGTTCTGCCGCGCGGCGATGAACAGCCCCGGGTTGGTGCGCCGGGCGGCCGCGACGAGGGAGAGATTGGTGACGTCGTTGTCGGTGCCGGCGACGAAGCCGACGGCGTCCTCGAGCCGCACACCCTCGAGCACGCCTGGCTCGAAACCGCCGGCGACGACGACGTCGTCCACGTCGTCGTGCGGGCTCGGGTCGATGACGGTCACGTCGATGCCCTGCGCCCGCAGGTCGGAGGTCAGCTCGCGCCCGAGCCGGCCGTAGCCGCACACGACCCAGCGGCCGCTGCGGGGCGGCGACCCCCGCTGGGGCAGCGGTGCGCCGGGACCGCTCTCCAGCCAGGTGAGCAGCTGGTAGGACGCCGGGGACTGCAGGGCCAGGCGCACGTGGTCGCCGAAGACGTCGAACGGGTTGACGACTGTGGGTGACCCGAAGGCGCGCATCCGTTCCACCATGGTGCGCGTCGTGGCGCGGGCGATCACCGGGAGGTCGGGGCGCAGCAGGACCGCGGCCATGACGACCGCGAGGTTGGCCTCGTCGTCGTCGGTCAGCGCGACGACCGCCTCGCAGCACGGGTGGTTCAGCCCCGCCACACCGAGGTGACCGGGGTCCCGGGCATCGGCGGCCAGGCCCGGGACGTCGCCGTGGTAGCTCTCGAGGTCCAGTCCGTCGATCCGGTCGGGGTCGCGGTCGAGGACGACGACGCGCCGGCCGAGCTTGTCCATCGAGTGCCCGAGCAGCTCACCGGCCCGGCCGTAGCCGGCGATCAGGACGAACGGCTCGGCGAGCCGGCCGACCTTGCGGGAGAAGCGCTGCAGCGCCAGGGCCTGCCGGAACGACCGGTCCTGCAGCAGGGCGAGCAGGGAGCCGATGGCGTACGCCCACCCGATCACCGTCAGGTAGATCGAGATGGTCACCCACATCCGCTGGTTGTAGGTGAACTCGTACGGGATCTCGCCGAAGCCGATCGTCGTCGCCGTGTAGCTCATGACGTAGATGGCGTCGAAGAAGCCCATGCGCCAGGGCCGGCCCTCGCCGTCCACGCCGGGGATGAGCGTCAGGCCGAGCACGCTGATCGAGAAGATCGTGATGAGCACGATCAACGGCGCCCGCATGCGCCGCAGGACCAGGAAGATCGTCTCCGACGCCTTGGACGACGACGCCGCGGCGGCCAGCAGCCGGGCCCGCCGGGCGCGGCGCTCCTGCTCCTCGCGCTCGACCCGGCGGCTCCAGAAGGCCAGCAGCGGATTCCCCACAGCGCGCCTCCGGATCAGCCGCGGTGGAACGAGACGGTCTCCACGACCAGGAGGACGACCGAGACGACGTTCGCCAGCAGCGCGCCACCCGACAGCGAGACGATCGCGGCCATGAACTGCTCGGTGAGACCCGCGGACGAGACGTAGGTGGCGTAGCCGTACACCAGGGCGGCCGCGATCAGCTGGAGTGCGGCCACGAGGCTGGTGGCCAGGTGGACGGCGCCGATCTGCGTCCGGTCCCCGAACTTCAGCACCAGGGCGATCAGGTTGACGATCACCGCCGCGAACAGCTCGTACCGGTTGTGCACCTCGGGATCGCGCATGTCGCCGATGAAGAAGCCGAAGTTGAGCGTCGCGGCGAGCAGCACGAAGAAGCCGAAGACCACCTTCTCCAGGTTCACGCAGGCCTCCCGCCGCCGTCCGACGCTGCCCCGATCCTGTCGTGCCGCACCCGGTTGCGCGCCCTGGCGCAGGACTTTTCCGCCGAACAGGCGTCACCTCCGCAGCGGTCGCTCGTTCCCCTGAGCAACCTGGCCCTGCCTGTCGAAGGCCTTCCCGATTGGCTCGAGATGACTCCCACCACCCGACCCGGACGGCGGATCGCCCGCTCCCTGGGCGTCGCGCTGCCGCTCCTCGTCGCCGTCACCCTCGCCCAGCCGGCCCACGCCGCGCCGCCGGAGGACAAGCCCGGCAAGGGTCATGGCCGACCGGTCGCCGAGCAGCCGGCCGCCCCTGCCGGTGCCTTCGACTACACGCGGGTGCAGGGCCTGAGCACCGACCGGTACGGCACGGTCAAGGAGACCCTGAACCTGCCCATGCGCGACGGCACCGATGTGTACATCGAGGTCACCCGACCGGCCGACGAGGCCGGCCAGCCCCTCGACGGGCAGTGGCCGGTGATCCTGGAGGCCAGCCCGTACCACGGCACGCTGGCCGACCGGGAGGGCAGGCGGATCCTGCCCGACCCGAAGGACGCCGACGGCGTCTCGCTCGGCCTCACCGGCTACTTCGTGCCCAAGGGCTACGCGGTCGTGATGATGGACCTGCGTGGCACCGGCAAGAGCGACGGCTGCCTGGACCACCTCGGCCCCAAGGACGCCCAGGACCTGAAGGACGTCGTCGAGTGGGCCGCCTCCCAGCCGTGGTCCAACGGCCGGGTCGGCATGACCGGGCACTCCTACGTCGGCTCGACCCCGTCGCTGGCTGCCGCCACGGACCCGGAGGGCCTGGTGACGATCGTGCCCAGCGCCGGCATGGCGACGATGTACGACCACCAGTTCCAGGCCGGCGTCCCGTACTTCCTGCAGTGGGCGGCCCCATGGAGGCCTACGAGCAGATCGCGCTCGAGCGCGACCTGCCCGGCGGCGAGCACTTCGGTGACAAGCCGGAGGAGACCGGCTGCGGCCTGCCGCAGAGCTCGCTGACCGCCGGCGAGGCGCAGCTGTCCGGCCAGTACACCTCCTGGCACGGCGAGCGCGACTGGCGGGCGGCCGCCACCGCCGCCGACATCCCGGTGTTCATGGTCCACGGCGTCAACGACAACGCCGCCCGCGTCGCCGGCATGAAGTGGTTCACCGACCGCGGCGGCCGCGACGGCGACAAGATCTGGCTGGGCCAGTGGGACCACGGCTCGGGCTGCTGCCCCACCCGCCGCGGCATGCAGTGGACCTACGCGCTGCACGCCTGGTTCGACAGCCACCTCGCCCAGCGCGCCGTCGACACCGGCCCCGCCGCCGAGCTGTTCCTCTCCGACGGCACCTTCGAGGGCGGCCGCACCGGCGACCGGACGCAGGTCATGAGCGACACCCAGTGGCCGCCGTCCGGTGCCTCGATGCTGACGCTGCACCCCTCGGCCGACGGCACGCTCGGCGAGACGGCTCCGCTCACCCCGGGCTCGGCCGGCTTCACCGGCGACCCGTCCGGATTCGCCGACCCGCAGGGCACCGGAGGCGTCGACTTCCGCACCGAGCCGATGGCCCAGGACACCGTGCTGGCCGGCCAGCCGCTCATGGACCTGGTCGCGTCGGTGACCGCGCCGCGGGTCCACCTGATCGGCACGCTCTACGACGAGAGCCCGGACGGCGAGCGCCGTCGGATCAGCCAGTTCGCCATCAACCCGGAGCTGCGGGTGGGTGTCGCCACCCCGAAGCCGGTCGTCCCCGGCCAGCTCATGAAGATGCAGCCCCCGGCTTCGCCATGGCCCACAACCTGCGCGAGGGCCACCGGCTGACGCTGCGCTTCACCACCTCCGACCCCGACAAGGTGCCGACCTTCGCGGTCGACCCGCGGGTCACCATCGCCACCGGCCCCGGTGGCACCGTGCTGCAGGTGCCGGTCGTGGGCGCCCCGGCCCTGGCCGAGGACACGGTGCCCTTCTCCCTGGACGACGGCACGGGCGGCGGCCCCGCCCAGCCCGAGCAGACGGCTTCGGTGACCCCGGCACTCGGCGGTCCGGCCCGGACGCCGGCAACGGTGGCCTTCCACGAGTTCGACGTGCAGGAGGGCTTCGACAACGCCGCGCTGCTGGCCAGCGCGGTGCCGAGCCTCGACGCGGACATCGACCTGTACCTGCAGCGGCAGAACGCCGACGGCACGTGGAGCGCCGACCTCGCCTCGGGCGGCAGCCCCAGCCTCACCGACGAGCAGCTGCGCTTCGCCGATCCGGCACCCGGTCGCTACCGGCTGGAGGTGCACAACTGGGCCGGCGCGCCAGGCACCCGGGTCGACCTGACGCTGACCTTCCTGAACGCCGCGGGCGAGGCCGGCTGACCCGGAAGGCCGGCACGGGGTCCAGCGTTGACCCGGTGTGGGCAACGAGGTGGAGGTCGTCGTCATCGGCGCCGGTCAGGCCGGGCTCAGCACCGCCTGGGCGCTGGCCAGGCAGGGCTTCGCGCCGGAGTCGGAGTTCGTCGTCCTCGATGCCGACGACGCGCCGGGTGGCGCCTGGCAGCACCGCTGGCCGTCCCTGACCGTCGGCACCACCCACCGCGTGCACGACCTGCCCGGTCTCCCCTTCGAGCCCGACGCCGACGAGCTGCGCGCCGCCGACGCCGTCCCGGCGTACTTCGCCGAGTACGAGCGGCGCTTCGGGCTGCCCGTCCACCGGCCGGTCCGTGTCCGGGCCGTCCGCCGCACGGACGACGACCGGTTCCGCGTCGAGACCGACGCCGGCCAGTGGACGACGCGGGCGGTCGTCAACGCCACCGGCACGTGGAGCCGCCCGTTCGTGCCCCGCTACCCCGGCCAGGAGAGGTTCCGCGGCCGCC
Organism: Blastococcus sp. PRF04-17; assembly: GCF_023016265.1. Classification (GTDB taxonomy): domain Bacteria; phylum Actinomycetota; class Actinomycetes; order Mycobacteriales; family Geodermatophilaceae; genus Blastococcus_B. The sequence goes on from NZ_CP095412.1 coordinate 1,824,365, forward strand.
AGTTGCACACCGTCGACTACCGCTCGGCCGACGAGTTCGCCGGGCAGCACGTCGTGGTGGTCGGCGGCGGCGCGTCGGCGACCCAGCTGCTCGGCGAGATCTCGACGGTCACCGGCACCACCTGGGTCACCCGACGTCCCCCGGTGTGGCGGGAGGGCCCGTTCGACGAGGACGCCGGCCGGCGGGCCGTGGCCCTGGTCGAGCAGGCCGTGCGCGAGGGACGTCGTCCCGGCAGCGTCGTGGGCGTCACGGGGCTGCTCACCTCTACCCCGTACGTACGTGAGGCCCTCGACCGCGGCGTCCTCGAGCGGCTGCCGATGTTCGACCGCATCACCGAGGACGGCGTCGCGTGGGCGGACGGCAGCTTCGTCCCTGCCGACGTGATCCTCTGGGCCACCGGTTTCCGCGCTGCGGTGGCCCACCTCGCGCCGCTGCGGCTGCGCGGCCCCGGCGGAGGCATCCGGATGGACGGCACGCACGTCGCCGGCGAACCGCGCATCCACCTGGTCGGCTACGGCCCCTCGGCCAGCACGATCGGCGCCAACCGGGCAGGGCAGTCCGCCGCGCGGCAGCTGCGCCGGCTGCTGCGCGGGCCGCGGGAACTGCCCCGCAGCGCCTGACCGGCCGGTTCAGGGAGCGTTCAGGGTCTGTTCAGGGCTTCCCCCGATGTGTCCGGCGGGGTCGGCCCGACAGGCTCGCCGGCATGACTTCCCATCTGCTCGCCGCCCGCGGGGTGATCGCATGATCGTCGCCCGCGGACTCACCAAGACCTACGGCGCCACGGTCGCCGTCGACGGCGTCGACTTCACCGTCGAGCCCGGCCGGGTGACCGGCTTCCTCGGGCCGAACGGCGCCGGAAAGTCCACGACGATGCGCATGATCATGGGCCTGGACCGCCCGACCGCCGGCAGCGTCACCGTCAACGGGCGCCGGTACCAGGACTCGCCGGCACCGCTGCGGGAGGTCGGCGCGCTCCTGGAGGCGAGAGCCCTGCACCCCGGCCGCTCGGCCCGCGACCACCTGCGCTGGCTGGCCGTGAGCAACGGCATCCCGGCCGCCCGGGTCGACGAGGTGCTCGGCCTGGTCGGGCTGGCCGACGTGGCCGGCAAGCGCGTCGGCACGTTCTCCCTCGGCATGGGTCAGCGGCTGGGCATCGCCGTCGCCCTGCTGGGCAACCCGCCGATCGTCGTCCTCGACGAGCCGGTCAACGGACTGGACCCCGAGGGCATCCGCTGGGTGCGCACGCTGGCCCGCCGGCTCGCCGCCGAGGGCCGCACGGTGTTCATCTCCAGTCACCTGATGTCGGAGATGGCGCTGATCGCCGACCACCTCGTCGTCGTCGGTCGCGGCCGGATCCTCGCCGACTGCTCCATGTCCGAGTTCATCGCCGACCACGCCGCCTCGTACGTGCGGGTGCGGAGCCCCCAGCGCGGCGAGGTGGCCGACCTGCTGCGCGCACAGGGCCTCGACGTCGCCGTCCACGACGAGGAGTTGCGCGTCCAGGGGCTCGACGCCCCGGCGGTCGGCGAACTCGTCGGCGGGAGCGGACTGCTGCTCCACGAGCTCACCCTCGTCCGGTCCTCGCTCGAGGACGCCTTCATGACTCTGACCGCCGACAGCGTGGAGTACTCCGCCGCGCCGACTCCCGCAGGGATGACCCGATGACCATGACCGACACCTCCGCCACGGTCGTCCTGGACCCGAACCGCAACGTCCCGGGCGTCCGCCGCCAGGGCATCGGCGACGCACTACGGGCCGAGTGGATCAAGTTCTGGACCGTGCGCTCCACGTCGTGGTCGATGGTCGCGATGTTCGTGCTCGGCGCCGGGCTCACCGTGCTGGTCCGCGCGACGAGCGCGGAGTGGCTGGCCGGCGGCGAGGCCGACGAGAACCCCGCGTCGTTCGTGACCTGGGGGATGATGTTCGCCCAGATCACCGCGATCGTCCTGGGCACGCTGGCCGTCACCAGCGAGTACGGCACCGGGATGATCCGTGCGACCCTCGCCGCGACGCCGTCCAGGGGCACCGTGCTGGTCGCGAAGGGCGTCGTCCTCAGCGCGACGCTGTTCGTGGCCGGCACCCTGACCGCGTTCGCCGGGTACGTCGGCGGCAACTGGTTCCTCGACAACGAGGGCGTCGGGATCGCGCTCTCCGACGAGGGCGTGCTGCGGGCGATGTTCGGCAGCGGCCTCTACATGGCCGGGCTGGGCCTGCTCGCCGCGGCCGTGGGACTGCTGGTCCGGCACACCGCCGCCGCGCTGTCGATCGTGCTGGCACTGGTGTTCGTCGTCGGCACCATGGTGTTCCTGCTGCCCGGCGCGTGGGGCGAGTGGCTGGCCAAGCTGATGCCGGGCAACGCGGGCTCCGGCATCACCGCACCGGTGTCGTTCAACCCGAACCTGCTGGACCCGTGGATCGGCTTCGCGGTGTTCAGCGGCGAGGTGGCCGTCGTCCTGCTGGTCGCCTACCTGGTGTTCCGGCGTCGGGACGCCTGACCGGTGAGCGTCATCCGGGGCCGGCCGCCCGGCCGGCCCCGGGAGGTACCAGCCGTCGCCGCCGACCGGCACCTGCGACAGCTGCCGTGGCAGGTACTGGTCGAAGAACATCCGGGCGGTCAGCTCGTGCCGGCTCCCGACACCGAGCTTGGCGTACACCTTCTTCAGGTGGTCCTGCACCGTGGTCAGCGAGATCGACAGGGTGGCGGCCACCTCGGGGTTGCTGTGGCCCGAGACGACCAGCCGGGCCACCTCGCGCTCCCGCGACGTCAGTCCGTACGCCTCGGCGATCACCTCCGCGAGCTCGTACGGCCCGACCGGCTCGATGACCAGTGCCAGCCGGTCGGGGCCGGTCTCGGCCGCTTCCAGGACGTCGACCTGCACGCTCATCCATCGACCGGTCCGCAGCCGCACGCGCGCCGACTGCCGACGGCCCCCCGCTGCGATCAGCCGGGAGACCAGCATGACGACGCCGACCGGCAGGCCCTCGACCCGGCTGTCGGGCATCTGGTCGAGCAGCACCCGCGCCGCCGCGCTGGCCATCTCGACCTCGACCTGGAGGCCGTCGACCCGCAGCACCGCCAGGCCCGGCCCGTCCTCGGCGTCGCGGTGCGCGATCTCGCTGACCAGCAGCGTGCGGCGGACGGCGGCGGCGATGTCCGGTGCGAGCGCCGCGACCAGCTCGATCTCGGCCGCGCTGAAGTCGGTGGCCCCGGCCTCGCGGAAGAAGGCGAAGGCTCCCCACGCCTTCCCCCGGTCCCGCAGGACCGCCCGCAGCTCCGGACCCATGCCGGCGGGGACGTTCACATCGCGGTACCGGGCACTGGTCTCCGGCCGCCCGCCGGTACGGCGGTGCAGCGTGGCGACACCCGTCCGGTCGCGGGCCAGTGCGGGGAGCAGGTTGACGTCCTGGCCGCCGACCTCGAGCTCGAGCAGCCGCGGCAGGAGCTCCAGGGGCAACCCCTCGTCGTGGAAGCCCCCGGTGTTCATCAGGGTCGCTGGGTCCAGCAGGAGTCCGCACCACAGGTCCGAGGGGACGGCGCGGTCGAGCACGGGGACCACCTCGCGGAACAGCGCGAGCGGATCGGTCGCCTTCCGGCAGAGCCGCTCCACCCGATCGCGAACCGTGGCCGCCGGGGGCATGGGGCGACGGTAGGACGGTGCGCGGGTCGCAGGAACCCCCGGTTCAGGGATGTCGCGAGGCGGACGGTCGGCCGCACCCTTCGACCATGACGACCACCGAGCAGAGCGCGCCCTTCGTCACCGGCCCCGAGGAGGGCCGCGCGGTCTGGCACATCGACAACCTCATGACGTTCAAGGCGCTGGCCGAGCACACCGGCGGGCGGCTCGCCGCGTGGGAGCAGCTGCTCCCCCACCACTCCTCGCCGCCGCTGCACGTGCACCACGACGCCGACGAGGCCTGGTTCGTCCTCGACGGCTCGATCACCTTCCGGGTGGACGGCGACGAGGTGACCGCGGGCGCCGGCAGCTTCGTGTGGGCGCCACGCGGTCTGCCGCACACCTTCCGGGTGGACTCCCCGACCGCACGGGTGCTGGGGCTGGCCCTCCCCGGCGGGTTCGACCGGTTCGTCGTGGCCACGGGCCGCCCGGCGGAGGCCCTGACCCTGCCTCCGCCGCCGGACGGGCCACCGGACATGGGCGCCCTCGTGGCGGCTGCCCGCCAGCACGGCATGGAGGTGCTCGGCCCGCCGCTCACCTGAACCCGGGCGGCAGGCAGAGTGGAGACGTGACGTCCTCCGACCCGGCCGCTGAAGGCCGCCGCCGCGCCGACGAGTTCCTGGCCCTGCTCACCGCGGACGACCCCGCCGCCGACGCGGTGCTGAGCGACCTGGCCGAGGTCCGGGACCTGGTGTTCCTGGGCGCCGGCCTGACCGCGGTCGCCCGGGCCGAGGCGCGTGCGCTGCCCCCGGCCCAGCGCGCCCAGGCCAACACCCGTCAACTAAGGCTCGGCCTGCTGCGCGACGCCAACCGCGCCGACCCGGAGGGGCTGCGGACGTGGCTGCGCCGCTCCGGCGAGGAGATCCTGCTCCTCCGCTCCCAGCGGGACATCGCCGACCGGGTGGCGGCCTACGAGCGGGATGCGCTCGGGACCCGTGCGGCCGCGGAGGCCAACGGGAGCGCCGCGGCCAGCACCGCGCCGACCACCACGTAGGTCCAGTCCAGCCCGATCCCCGCGGCGAGGAATCCGAGGGCCAGCGCGCCGGTCGCCGTCCCGGCGTCGAAGCTGATGTTCCACATCGCGCTGGCGGTGGTGGTGCCGCGCGCGCCGGCCCGGGCGAACGCCGTGACCAGGGTCAGGTTCTGCGTCGCGCCGAAGCCCGCGCCGAACACGGCCGCGCCCAGCAGCACCCACGCGTCACCGGCCCACAGCCCCGCGGCGGTGAGCACCATGCCGGTCGCGGCCAGACCGAGCGACATCGGCAGCAGCAGGCGGGCGCCGAGCCGGTCGGCGAGCAGGCCGGCGCGCCAGCGGGTGAGCGCGCCGGCTCCGCCGAAGAGCAGCAGCGCGGCCGTCGCGAGCACGCCGTCCGGACGCTCGATCGGCAGGAAGGTGACCAGGCCGCCACCCGCCAGGGTCACGACGAAGAGCACGAGCGAGGGCACGAGCGCGGCGCCCGCCGCCGCCCGGCCCGCGCCGGCCGGGCCGGCTGCGGGCTGCGGGCCGACCGACCGCACCAGCAGCGGCACGAGCGGGATGCCCAGCACCGGCGAGGCCGCCAGCCAGGACAGCCAGCCCACGTGACCGTCGAGGACCAGCGCGACCCCGGCCGGGACGGCGACCAGATTGGGGACGGCGATGGCGAGCCCGTACAGCCCGATCGACTCGCCGCGGCGCTCGGCGGGGGCGACCTGCGCGGCCAGCGTCGCACCGAGCACCGTGAGGACGGCGAATCCGGCACCGCGGACCGCCGACAGGGCGCTGATCCAACCCAGCCCGTCGCCCAGCACGTAGAACGGCGAGGGCAGGCCCATGGCCGCCAGCCCCCCGACGAGCACGGGCGCCACGCCGTACCGGGCGGTGAGCGCGGGAACGGTCAGCTGGACGGCGATGGTCGAGACCAGGAACACCGCGGTGACGACCCCCGCCGTGCTCGCGGTGGCTCCCCGCGCACGGCGTAGACCGGCAGGGACGCCAGCGTCAGGCAGTAGCTCGCGAAGCCGAGGACGGTGACCCCGATGAGGGCCTGCATGCCGCGCGCCCGCCACAGCGACGCGCTCATCTCGACCGTTCCTCGACTCACCCCCGAGGGTAGGCAGGACGCATGCAGCTGCTCACGGTGGGCCACGGCCCGCAGAACCGGGACGCGCTCGGCGCGCGCCTGACCGACGCCGGCGTGGACCACCTGGTCGACGTCCGCCGGTTCCCGGGCAGCCGGAACAACCCGGACGTCTCGCGGGAGGCCCTGGAGTCGTGGGTGCCGGCGCTGGGCATCGGCTACCGCTGGGAGGAGCGGCTCGGCGGCCGCCGGAGCGTGCCGAAGGGCGCGCCGGTCGAGGACGGCTGGTGGACCGTCACCCAGTTCGCCGCCTACGCCGCGCACACCCGGACCGAGGAGTTCGCCGCCGCCCTCGACGAGGTGCTCGCGGAGGCAGGCACGGTCGCCGTCATGTGCAGCGAGAGCGTGTGGTGGCGCTGTCACCGGCGGCTGATCGCGGACGTCGCCGTCCTGGCGCGAGGCGTGCCGGTGGAGCACCTCATGCCCGACGGCCGGCTGACGCCCCACCGCCCCTCGGAGGGTGCGGTGGTCGACGCCGCCGGTCAGCTGCGCTGGCCTGGCCCGCGATGATCAGGTTCCCTGATCGCACGGCGTCCTCCCTCACCGTCCACAGTGAGGGAGGACGCTCGTTGATCAGGGAACCTGATCAACGCGTGGCACGCGGTCAGCTCATGTGCGGGTAGCGGTGGTCCTTCGGCGGCACCAGCGTCTCCTTGATCGACCGGGTGCTGGTCCACCGCTGCAGGTTTTGCGGCGCGCCGGCCTTGTCGTTGGTGCCCGATGCCCGGCCACCCCCGAACGGCTGCTGCCCGACGACGGCGCCGGTGGGCTTGTCGTTGACGTAGAAGTTCCCGGCGGCGTGCCGGAGGAAGTTCTGCGCGTGCGCGATGGCCGCGCGGTCCTGGGCGATGACCGAGCCGGTCAGCGCGTACGGGGCCACGGACTCCATCTGGGTCAGCACCGCGTCGTAGTCCGCGTCGTCGTAGACGTGCACCGCGAGCACCGGTCCGAAGTACTCGGTCGTGAAGACCTCGTGCCCGGGGTCGGTGCCCTCGATGATCGTGGGCCGCACGAAGAAGCCCTCGCTGTCGTCGGCCGTGCCGCCGGCGACGATCGACAGCGCCGGGTCGTCGTCCACCCGGTCCAGCACGCCGGACAGCTTGGAGAACGACTTCCGGTCGATCACCGCGCCCATGAAGTGGGAGAAGTCGGTGACGTCACCCATCGACAGCGACTCGGTGGTGTCGACCAGGTCGTCGCGCAGCCGCGACCAGACGCTGCGCGGGACGTAGGCCCGCGACGCCGCGGAGCACTTCTGCCCCTGGAACTCGAAGGCGCCGCGGACCAGCGCGGTGCGCAGCACGTCGACGTCGGCCGACGGATGGGCGACGACGAAGTCCTTGCCGCCGGTCTCACCGACGATCCGCGGATACCCCCGGTACGAAGCGATGTGCTCGCCGACGGTCCGCCACAGGTGCTGGAACACCGCGGTGGACCCGGTGAAGTGGATGCCGGCGAGGTTGCGGTCGGCCAGCGCCACCTCGGAGACGGCGATCCCGTCACCGGTCACCATGTTGATCACGCCCGGGGGCAGGCCCGCCTCCTCCAGCAGCCGCATGACGAAGTGGGCGGCGAACTGCTGCGTCGGCGCGGGCTTCCAGACCACCGTGTTGCCCATGAGCGCCGGCGCGGTCGGCAGGTTGCCGGCGATCGCGGTGAAGTTGAAGGGCGTGATGGCGTAGACGAAGCCCTCGAGCGGGCGGTGGTCGACGCGGTTCCAGACGCCGGGCGAGGAGACCGGCTGCTCGGCCAGGATCTGCCGGGCGAAGTGCACGTTGTAGCGCCAGAAGTCGATCAGCTCGCACGCCGCGTCGATCTCGGCCTGGTACGCGGTCTTGCTCTGGCCGAGCATGGTCGCGGCGTTGAGCGTCTGCCGCCACGGCCCGGCCAGCAGGTCGGCGGCCTTGAGGAACACCGCGGCCCGGTCGTCGAACGACAGCTCCTGCCAGGCCGGCGCGGCGTCCAGCGCGCACCGGACGGCCTCCTCCGCGTCGGCGTGGGTGGCGTTCGCCGACGTCCCGAGGACGGCGGCGTGCCGGTGCGGCTGGACGACGTCGAAGCGCTGCCCCCCGGCCATCCGCTGCGTGCCGCCGATGGTGCTGGTCAGCTCCGGCTGCTCGCCGGCCAGCTCGGCCAGCCGGGCCTCCAGCTCGGCGCGCTCCGGCGAGCCCGGGGCGTAGTTCTTGACCGGCTCGTTGTGCGGGGCCGGGACACGGGTGACGGCGTCCATCGGGACCTCTCTCAGGACAGCGATTCAGGAACGAGTGATCAGCGAGCGGAGGAAGAAGGCGACGTTGGCGGGGCGCTCGGCCAGCCGGCGCATGAAGTACCCGTACCAGTCGGAGCCGTACGGGATGTAGGCGCGGACGGTCGTGCCGCCGTCGGCCAGCCGGTGCTGCTCGTCGGGGCGCATGCCGTAGAGCATCTGGACCTCCCACGAGTCCGCGGCGCGGGAGTGCTGGGCGGCCAGCTCGTGGGCGCGGGCGATCACCGCCGGGTCGTGCGAGCCGACCATCGGGTAGCCGGGCCCGGCCATGAGGATCTCGAGGCAGCGGGCGTAGGCGGCGTCGACGTCCTTCTTCTTCTGGTGGGCGACGGTCGCCGGCTCGTTGTAGGCGCCCTTGACCAGCCGTACGCGGGAGCCGCTGACCGCCAGCGCCTTGGCGTCGTCCTCGGTGCGGAAGAGCATCGCCTGCAGGACGGCGCCGGTGCCCGGGTGCTCCTTGCGCAGGTCGCCCACCGCGGCCAGCGTCGAGTCGACGGTGCGCGAGTCCTCCATGTCGAGGGTCACGGTGGTGCCCATGGCCGAGGCCGCGTCGACCACCGGCCGGACCGTCTCGACCGCGAAGTCGTGCCCGCCCACGGGCAGGCCCTGGCCGCAGGCCGACAGCTTCATCGACACCTCGGCGACCGCGCCGAGCTGCAGCGGCTCCAGCGCCTCGAGCAGCCGGAGGTAGGCGTCGCGGGTCCGGAGCGCCTCGGCGCGATCGGTGACGTCCTCGCCGAGGAAGTCCAGGGTCACTCCGATGCCCGACGACGTCAGCCGGCGGACGGCGGCCAGCGCGTCGTCCAGGGTCTCGCCGGCGACGAACCGGTCGACCACCTTGCGGGTGGCCGGGTTGCCGACCACGGCGCGGCGCAGGCCGGGACGGCGCGATGCCGCGAGCAGGGCCTTCGACAGGACCACGGGACCTCCACGAGCGACGACGGTTCCGCCTCGACGGTAGGCACGCCCACTCCTTCGGGCCAGGGACAGATGTCCAGAAGGAGTGCCCGTGCTCTCATACATGTGTACAGGAGGAGGTGGCATGCGGGACGACCTGCAGGAGCTGGTCGACGAGGTGTCGCGCGTGCTCGCGGCGCCCGCGACTCTCGAGGACGCCGACTTCACGCTGCTCGCCTTCTGCGCGCACGACGACCGGGCGGCCGGCGCGATGGACGCCGTCCGCACCCGGTCGATCCTGACCCGCGGCTCCCCGCCGGAGACCCGGCGCTGGTTCGAGGAGTTCGGCATCGCCTCGGCCGAGGGCCCGCTGCGCACCCCGGCCGACGACGCGGCCGGCATCCTGACCCGGCTGATGCTCCCGGTCCGGCACGGCGGCCGCACCCGTGGCTACCTGTGGCTGCTGGACGGCGGGCGGATCGACCCGGGCGCCGTCGACGACCCGGCGCTGGCGACCGCGCTCGACCTGGCGGCCGCCGCCGGGCGGCTGCTCGCCGAACGCGCGGACGACGACGACCTCGGGCGGCCGCTGGCCGAGGCGCTCACCGGCCGGACCTCAGCGCGGGCCGCGGCGGCGCGCACCCTCGCCCACGCCCTCGGAGACGACACCGCGCAGGTCCTGGTCGCGTTGACGCCCGGACCCGGCGGCCTCCCCGACGGCTGGCGCCTGCCCGCTGCCGGCGCGGTCGCCACCGCGCTCGACGCCGGACCGGTGGCCGTGCTGCTCCCGCTGCCGACGCCGGCCGACCTGCGCCCGGCCGGTGCGCTGACCGCGTCGTCGCTGGCCCGGCTGCCGGCCGGGAGCACCGCCGGCGTCTCCCAGGTCCGCCGCGGCACGAGCGACCTGCCGACGCAGTGGCGCGAGGCGTGCGCCGCCGCGCGCGTGGCCGCCGCCGTGACGGCGTTCTCCCCGGTGGCGCACTGGGCGGAGCTGGGCGCCTGGCGGCTGGTGACCGAGCTGTCCGGTCCCGATCCGACAGTCGTGCCGCTGCTCGCCGACCCGGTGCTCACCGGGACCGCCGAGGTGTTCCTCGACTGCGGGGGCAGTGCGTCGAAGGCGGCCGAGGCGCTGCGGGTGCACCGCCAGACGCTGTACTACCGGCTCTCGCGGATCGCGGCGGTCACCGGACTGGACCTCGCCGACGGCGAGGCCCGCCTCCTGCTGCACGCCTCGCTCCGAGCCGCCCGTCTCGCCCGACCCGGGCGGCCCTAGGCTCGGGTGCGATGAGCGCGGATCGGTCGGATGTGCTGCGGCAGCTGCGCACCGGCACCGCGCGCCAGCACGAGACGCTGGAACGCTCGCTCGACCTGCTGGACCCCGGCCTGACCCGGGCGCGGTTGGTCGAGGTGCTGGCCCGCATGCACGGTTTCTGGCTCGCCGCCGAAGCCGGCCTGGAGGAGTGGGCAGCGCGGCATCCGGCGGACGCCGCCGGCGCCCGCTGGCCGGCACGCCGCCGCGCCGGCCTGTTCGCCCACGACCTGCTCGGCCTGCGGGCGCAGCCGGCCCACTCCGGCCCGGACCTCGCTCCGGTCGCCGGCACCGACGAGGCGCTGGGACGCATGTACGTGCTCGAGGGCTCCACCCTCGGCGGGACGGTCATCGACCGGCACCTGCGTGCGCTGCCGCAGTTCGCCGGCGTCCGGCTCCGGTGCTTCTCCCCCTACGGCGCCGACACCGGCGCGATGTGGCACGCCTTCCGGCGCACCGCCCGCGGCCGGGTGGCGGCCGGTGGGAACGCCGAGGCGATGGTGGCCGGGGCGCGCGACACCTTCGACGCCCTGGCCGCCTGGTGCCGCCCGGGTCCCGTGGACCCGCCGCCGCTCACGCCCGCAGCAGGCCGATCCCCAGGATGACCGTCGCCACCGCGAGGGAGAGCCCCCGAGCAGGGTCAGCGACAACATGCCGTTGGGCTTCTCGCTGTCCGGCCGCACGATCGACAGGAAGAAGCCGAGCGGCATCAGGATCGGCGCGAGCGCGAAGCCGATCCGCACCACGGTCCTCAGCCCGTCCGACAGGGCGGCCTGATCGACGTAGAGCAGGCCGACGAGGGCGAAGACGATCCAGACCCCGGCATGCGCGTGACCGGCCCGGAACAGGTGCCGTCGCACCGGGTTGTCGAGGTATCCGGGAAGCCTGCGGGTGATCATGGCCAGGAGGGCGAGCCCGCCGACCTCGACCGTCGGGACGGCGATGAGCAGGATGGCGGCCACCCGGATCGATGACTCCGACATGTCGTCCCCCTTCGCGGGCGCGGTCGCTGGTGCTGCGGCTCGGCCTCAGCCGGTCTCGGGCGCCCGGAAGCTCGGGGTCAGCCCGTCGTCCGGCGGCCCGCCGACGTCCGGCAGCGGCCCCTCGTCCTCGGCGGCGCGCACGGCCGCGATGGTCTCCGCGGGGGTGCTGATCGGCACGCTGCCGGCGTCGCGCTCGAGAGCGGCGAGCAGTCGCTCCTCGTCCGGGGCGAGGTCGCCCGGGCCCAGGTGGCCCCCCGGCCCGCCGGCGTCGGAGCCGGAGGCCATGGCGGTGTCCGGGGTGGGGTCGGTCGGGTCGGTCACACCGATGCTCCCTCTCTTCATGGCGGTCAGCGGGGGAAATTCGGCTCGAGCCGGGGGACGATCTGCATCTCGGGCACGAAGGCCGAGGGGTGCAGGAGCAGGAGGGTGCGCACCATCTCGGCCACGGCCGCCGGCGGCATCATCAGGTGGGCGGGGATCCCCCACTGCTCCATCATCGGGGTGTCCATCGCCGCCGGGATGACCGCCTGCACGCGGCAGGGGAACGGCCGCTCGGTGCCGTCCGCCTGCCGCACCGCCTTCTCCCGCAGTTCCCGCTGGATGCACCGGGTGGCGTTGAGGAAGCCGGCCTTGGAGCCGTTGTAGGCGATCGCGCCGCTGCCGGAGGTGATCGCGGACAGCGAGACGACGTGCACGACGTCGGCCGTGCGCTCCTCGGGCAGGTGCTGCACCCGCTTCATGAACTCGCTGGTGAGGAAGATCGGCCCCTCGCAGTTGACCGCCTGCACGCGGCGGTAGTCCTCGAGGTCGATGTCGGTGATGTAGCCGGGCCGGTCGATGCCCGCCACGTTGACCAGCACGTCGAAGGCGTTCCCGTGCCGGTCGAACAGGTCCGCGACGACCTGGCGCCGGCTCCCGTCGTCGGCGACGTCCAGCGGTACGACGTCCGCGGACCCACCCGCCTCCTCGATCTGCTCACGGGTCCGTTCGCTGCCGTCGGCATCGATGTCGGCGACCACCACGTGCGCCCCCGCCTCGGCCAGGGCGATCGCGGTGGCCCGCCCGAGCCCGCTCGCGGCGCCGGTCACCAGCGCCACCCGGCCCTTCAGTGCCGCGGCAGCATCCATCCCGTCGTCCTCCGATCCGGCGAGCTGTTCCACGAGCGACTTCCCTCGCGGGACACCCTTCCGGAAGACGGCGGCAGCCGCAGGTCGGCGGTCAGCTCCGGACGACGACGCGACCGCCGGCCTTCGCGCCGCGGACCAGCTGGCCGGGCGTGGCCCACACGTCGGCCAGGGTGACGGTGCGCAGGCCGCGCTCCTCGATCAGCTCCAGCAACTCGTCGTAGACGGTGGTCACCGTCGGCTGGTTGGCGTGCCCGACGATGATCGCCTGCGGGTGGAACCACTTCCGCGCCGCGATCATCAGCTCCTCGCCGGTGATGATCCGGGCGTCGTCGAGGGTGCCGTTCCACATCACGACCGTCGGATGGCCCAGGTCGGCGGAGATGCGGTCGATCCGCTCGTCCCGCGCACCGAAGGGCGGCCGGAAGAACGGGCTGTCGCGGACGCCGAAGGTCACCCGCAGGAAATCGCGGTTGCGGCGGATCTCCTCGGCCACCTCGGCGTCCGACAGCGTCGTGAGATCGGGGTGCGACCAGGTGTGGTTGCCCAGAGCCACCTGCCCGGAGTCGACGAGGGGCTGGAGCGCGGCCTTGTTGTCCTCCCAGGAGCGGTAGCAGCCGTTCGGGAAGAAGGTCAGCCGGATCCCGGTGTCCGCCGCCAGCTGGACGAACGAGCCGACGACCTCGGAGTCGGTGCCGTCGTCGATCGAGAGCGCGAGCGCCGTGCCGTTCCCGGGCAGGACGTCGACCACCCCCACGGGCGGCAGGACCGCGCTCGGCGCCGGAACGCGCGTGGACGTGACCGCGGCGGCCGGCGCAGGCGCCCGGCTCGGCGTCGGCCGGGTGTCCGCGAGATCGGCCGTCCCGTGCCCGACGGCGGCTCCGGCCAGGCCGGCGGCGAGGGCGAGCAGGAAGCCACGGCGGTCCATGGCGCGGAACGTAACGACCGCCCCACCAGCACCTTTGGACCCACGAGGCGACGCGCCGGACCCGTTCGGAGCGTGTCCGGGCAACGTCGGACAGTGATGAAGTCGATTACAGAGCGCTATATCACGGTCACAACCGTCTGTGATCGGCCCCTCACCCGGAGGAGGGGAAGTCGGTCGGGGCCATGTACTCGAACCGTCAAGCACCTGACACTGCGTACCGAACCCATTACGCACACGGAAGTCCAACTCTCCACACGGAGGTGCACTGCATGATCAGCAACCCGCGGGGCACGACCCAGGAGGCGCCGGCCTACGGCGTCACCTGGGGCGGCGTCCCCATGTTCGCGCGGCGGGCGATGACCGTCGGCGTGGCGACCCTCGTGGCCGCCGGCGTCGCCGGGCCCGCCAGCGCCGCCACCACCGCCTCGGCGGCCGAGAGCGTCTCGGTCATCGTGCGGGAGGCGGCCGGCGCCGGTGACGCGGCCGAGCACGCCGTCGCCCGCTTCGGCGGCACGGTCGGCAAGCAGCTGGAGATCCTGGGCGGATTCACCGCCGAGGTGCCCTCCGACCGGCTCGGCGCGCTGCGCGCCGTCGCCGGCGTGGAGTCGGTGACCGAGGACGCCGGCCTGAAGCTCTCCACCACGAGCATCAAGGACTTCGCCGACCAGAACGGCTCGCTCTACACCATCGCCAACAAGGTGACCGGCGCGTCCGCGATGTGGGACGCCGGATACACCGGCAAGGGCGTCGACGTGGCCGTCATCGACTCGGGTGTCGTCCCGGTCGAGGGGTTCAAGACGCCGGGCAAGGTCGTGTACGGCCCGGACCTCACCCTCGAGGCCGCCACCCCGGCGAGGAACCTGGACACGTACGGTCACGGCACGCACATGTCCAGCATCATCGCCGGCCGCGACTCCGCGGTGGCCGGGACCGGCAGCGGTGACGACGCGAACTTCGTCGGCATGGCGCCGGACGCCCGGATCGTCAGCATCAAGGTCGCTGACGCCAAGGGGCAGACCGACGTCTCGCAGGCCATCGCGGCCATCGACTGGGTCGTGCAGAACCGCAACAAGAACGGCATGAACATCCGTGTTCTCAACCTGTCGTTCGGCACCGACGGTGTCCAGGACTACGTGCTCGACCCGCTCTCCTACGCGGCCGAGCAGGCCTGGCACAAGGGCATCGTCGTCGTCGTCGCGGTGGGCAACGAGGGCTTCGGCACCCAGAAGGTCAACAACCCGGCCTACAACCCGTTCCTCATCGCCGTCGGCAGCAACAACGCCAACGGCACGGCCGACACCGCGGACGACGTCGTCTCGGCGTTCTCCAACGACGGTGACGGCACCCGCAACCCCGACCTGGTCGCCCCCGGCGAGAAGGTCCTGGGCCTGCGGAGCGGAGGGTCCTACCTGGACACCACCTACCCGGCCGCCCGCATCGGGGACCGGCTCTTCCGCGGCAGCGGCACCTCGCAGGCCGCCGCCGTCGTCTCCGGTGCCGCGGCGCTGCTGATCCAGCAGCGTCCGGACATCAAGCCCGACCAGGTGAAGGCGCTGCTCACCGGCACCGCCAACCACATCCCGGCGGCCACCGCTGCACAGCAGGGCGCCGGCCTGGTCGACCTGGTCGAGGCCAAGGATGCGCCGACCCCGGACACCGTGCAGTCGTTCAAGGTGTCCACGGGTCTGGGCTCCCTCGAGGCCGCGCGTGGTTCGGTCCACGTGTCGGTCAACGGGAAGCTCGTGAAGGGCGAGATCGACGTCCGCGGCAAGGCGATCGACGTCCGGAAGCTGGCCGAGGGCATCAAGGGCGGCCTGAACTGGAACGGCATGACGTGGTCGGGCATGACCTGGTCCGGCATGACCTGGTCCGGCATGACCTGGTCCGGCATGACCTGGTCCGGCATGACCTGGTCGGGCATGACGTGGTCCGGCATGACCTGGTCCGGCATGACCTGGTCCGGCATGACGTGGTCGGGCATGACCTGGTCCGGCATGACGTGGTCGGGCATGACCTGGTCCGGAAACGAGTGGGCCTAGTCCCCTGACGGTGGCGGACGGCGGCGGTTCCCGCCGGCGCCGTCCGCCACCGTCGTCCTCTCGCAGTCCGGAAGGCACACGACGGTTCGCCCGTCGTGTGCCTTCCAGGTGAGCGAGAGCCTGTGTCGTTCCGCCCGCCGTCCAGCCTCCTGGGCACTCCTCACCCCGAGGGGGGACGGCGACCCGCAGAAGTGCTGCAGAAGTCAAGAACCAGCTGGTCAGCGTCGATGAGAACCCGACAGGTCCGGGCAGCCCGCGACGAACCGAGGGAGGTGCATGGCATGACCCGCGACGATGGCGGAGCCGGGAGCAGTCACGCCCTGCAACTCCTTCCGGCGTCGACCGCAGGCATGCCGGACCTGCACGGATCGGGCCTCCCGCGATGACCGCGGTGGCCGACACCGGCCTCCCCGCCGGCGCACGCACGTTCCGGGTGGGTCCGGCCCAGCGGATCATGCTGCTCACGGCGACGGTGGCAGCTGCCGCGGTCGCCCTGTTCGTCCTCGTCGTCCGCCCCCTGCCCGAGGCCGCCACGGCCGTGGCCCTGCCGTGGTTCCTCTGGGCTGCCGCCTTCGCCCTCTGCGAGGCGCTGGTCGTCCACGTCCAGTGGCAGCGCGAGGCGCACAGCTTCTCCGTGGGTGACCTCGTCCTCGGCGCCGGCCTGATCCTGGCCGCGCCCCAGGACCTGGTGATCGCCCAGGTCGTCGGAGCCGGCGCCACGCTGCTGCTGCACCGGCGCCAGCGCGGCATCAAGCTCGCCTTCAACGTCGCGCTGTACGGCGTCGGTGGCAGCCTCGCCACCGGCGTCTTCGCCCTGCTCTCCGGCCCGGCCTTCGGCACCTGGGACTGGCTGGCCGCGCTCCTCGCCATCCTGGTCAGCACGGTCGTGGCCGACCTGTGCATCTTCGCCGTCATCAGCCTGTCCGAGGGGCGCCCCACCCTGGCCCCCCTGCTGGAGATGCTGGCGCTGTCGCTGCCGTTCACCCTGGGCTCGGCCGCCGTCGGCCTGGTCCTGGCCCGTTCGGCGGCCACCGACCCGGCGGCCCTGGCCCTGCTGGCGCTGCCGAGCGTGCTCATCGTCGCCGCCTACCGGGCCTACACCGGTGCCCGCGAGCAGCAGGAGAACCTGCGCCTGCTGCACGAGGTCACCTCGCTGCTGCACTCCAGCGGCGACAGCCAGGAGGCGCTCGGCGACTTCCTCCACTCGGTGCGCTCGGCCTTCCGCGCCGAACTGGCCGAACTCGTGCTGCTCGGCCCGGCCGGCCGTGACGGAGCGACCGTCAGCCGCAGCCGCGAGGGCGAGGAGGCGGTCGTCATGGCTCCGCTCGAGGACGCGCAGGACCAGCACCGGCTGCTCCGCCTGGCCAGCGCGTCGGGCACCCTCGCCACGCGGACCGGCACCGGTCGGGGCCAGCCCCTCGGCGAGTACGCGGCCGGCCGGGGCCTCAAGGACGCGATGGCCGCCGCACTGCGCACGGACGACCGCGTCCACGGGCTGCTGCTCGTGGGTGGCCGCCTCGGTGACGTCACGACCTTCAGCTCGAGCGACCTCGCGCTGCTCGACACCTTCGCCCGGCACGTGGCGACGTCCCTGGAGCGCGGTCGCCTGGAGGAGAACCTCCGCCAGGTCACCGATCTCAAGGAGCAGCTCCGGCACCAGGCCCTGCACGACCCCCTGACCGGGCTGCCGAACCGCACCCTGTTCCTGGACCGCGTGCGGCACGCCGTCGACACCGCCGGTCGCACCCGCGTCTGGCCGGCGGTCCTGTACCTGGACCTCGACGGCTTCAAGCCGGTCAACGACACCTTCGGCCACGAGGCCGGTGACGTGCTGCTGCGCACCGTGGCCGACCGGCTGCGGGGCTGCCTGCGGCCGGCCGACACCGCCGCTCGTCTCGGCGGTGACGAGTTCGTCGTGCTGCTCAACGGGCCGATCGACCGCTTCGGCGTCGCCCGTGTCGTCGATCGCATCCGCGCCCAGCTCGACGTGCCGATCCTCCTCGGCGACGGCGTCGTCACCACGGTCGGTGCCAGCATCGGCGTCGGCATCGGTGACGCCGGCGTCCCCGATGCCGACACCCTCGTCCGGCACGCGGACATCGCGATGTACGCCGCCAAGCGCTCGCTCGGCCAGGACTTCCTGATCTACGAGCCGGGCCTGGGCACCACGACCTCCTCCAACCGCAAGGACTCCGCCGCCGAGCTCGCCGCCGCCATCGAGAACGGTGAGCTCCGGACGGTCTACCAGCCGCTGATCGACATGCGGACCGGCCGGCCGATCGGCGCCGAGGCGCTGGTCCGCTGGCAGCACCCCACGGAGGGGATGCGGTCGCCGGACCAGTTCATCAGCCTGGCCGAAGAGAGCGGCCTGATCACGCAGATCGGCGAGCTCGTGCTGGGCGACGCCTGCCACCAGGCGGCGCGGTGGGTGGAGGCCTCGCCCGACCAGGAGGACCTCCTGGTGACGGTGAACCTCTCCGCCCGCCAGGTGGGTGACGAGCAGATCGTCGAGCAGGTGCGCGACGCGCTGGCCCAGTCCGGCCTGGAGCCCCGCCGGCTGGTCCTGGAGATCACCGAGACGGTCCTCATGCACGACCGCGACGCGGCGGCGGCGACCCTGTGGCTGCTCAAGGGCCTGGGCGTGCGCATCGCGATCGACGACTTCGGCACCGGTTACTCGTCGCTGGCCTACCTGCGCCGCTTCCCCATCGACATGCTCAAGGTGGCCCGCGAGTTCGTCGACGGCCTCGGCCGGGACGCCCACGACGACGTCATCACCCGCGCGATCGTGGAGCTGGCCGGCACCCTCGGCCTGCTCACCGTGGCCGAGGGCATCGAGACCACGCAGCAGTCCGAGACCGTCGCCGCCCTCGGCTGCGACATCGCGCAGGGCTACCTGTTCTCGCGGCCGATCGAGGCCGATGCCGCCAGCGAGGTCATGTCGGCGTCCGTCGTCTCCCCGATCATCCGGCCGCGCCCCCAGCTGCGGTCCGACCAGGACGGCACGCCGGAGCTGGCCTCGGCCTAGCCGGGCCTAGTCCCAATGCCGTTCACTTAGGCCGCGGGTCGGCTGGTCAAGGGTCGGGGTCGGCGAGGACGTCGATGCTGATGGTGATCCGGTGGCTGGGTCCGCGGAGTCGCCCGCTGGCGGTGTGCGGGGCGTAGGTGGAGATGGCTCGCTTGACCACCCGAGGGGTGTTTCGGCGGCGTCGGGCGGGCAGGAGGCTGGCCAGGACCTGGTCGCCGATGACGCCGACGAGGTCGACGCTGGTGTCGGCGATGACTCCGGCGGCCTTGACCAGCTGGTCGCGGGCGGCGCGGAGGGCGACGGTGAAACTGGCCCGGTCGGGATCGATGTCGCCGGCGGTGAGCGTTGCGTCGGTGATCGCGATCCGGAGTGCCTGGTAGGCGATCAGCCGTGCGTAGATTTCCTGCTCGAGACCGGCCGGGGTCCGCGCGCGCAGCACCCGCCCGCCGCCGATGCTCTGCTTGAGCTCGCAGTACGCGGTCTCGATCTCCCACCGCTGGTGATAGAGGCCGACGATCTCGACGGCCGGGCAGTCGGCGTCGGTCACCGTGGTGACCAGTTGGTAGGCCTCGCTGCGCCGCCGCTGGCCGGTGTCGATAGTGATCTGGGCCCGGATGACCCGAACCTCGACCTGTCCGATCCGCGATAGCCACGAGCCATCGGCGCAGCGGCGGCAGACCGGCAGCCGGCGTCCACTTTTGACCCTGATCAGCAGGTCCGCGCCGCGGTCGGCGATCTTGTCGATCAGATCCGCGGCGGCGAAGTTGCGGTCGGCCAGCACGATCATCGGCGCGCGCATGGCCGGCACCAGGTCGGCGGCGTAGCCGGTCTCCCCGCGGCCGATCGACCCGAAGACCGCGTCGATGATCGTCCGGGTGCCGCAGGCGACCAGCGCCAGCAGCCGGACCATCGGATAGCCGGTGCCGCCGTGATGGCTGCCGCCCTTGCGGTGGACGGTCAGGTTGGCCGGGGTGTCCGGGCAGCACATCGTGGTGCCGTCGATCGCGGTGACCAGCCGGCCGCGCCACCACACGCCCTTGGTGGCCGGGCCGGCGGCCGGCCCGCGGAGCAGCTCGAACAGCTTGCCCAGCGGCGCCGGCCCGATCCGGCGCCGGGCGGCGGCCAGGCCCGCCGCACTCGGCTCGGCGACCGGCAGTCCGTCCAGCCCGGCCACCAGCCGCGCCCACACCTGCCGGTAGCCGCACTCGACGAACAGCGCTCCGGCCAGCAGCAGGTACACCACAACCCGGGAGGGCAGATCGCGCACCCGCTGCTGCACGGTGTCGGTCTCGTCCAGGGCGGCGTCGACCATCTCGAACGGCACGATTTGGGTCAGCTCACCCAGATGACCCGGCGCGAACCGGTCCTCGGCGACGGTGACCTCACGAACGACCCGACTGGTGCCAGACTGAACAGGCAACGGAGCTCCCGGGGAAGAGAAGCGTCTTGGCGGATGCCCCCTCTTACCGGAGCTCCGTTGCCTCTTCCTCCGCCGACACGCCGCGACAGCCGGCGTTGTTGACAGCCCGCCGCCCCGGCTAACTGAACGGCATTGGGCCTAGTCCGGCCTGGTCGGGGACGACGGCACCAGACCGGCCTCCTCGATCAACCGGGCCTGCTCCCGGCACCACGGGGACCAGGCGTCGCCCTCGGACTCCTGCCGTCGCCGGAAGGCCCCCCAGTCCAAGAGCTCCCACTCCCCCACCTCGGCGGGGTCCGGCATGGGCGTACCGGTGAAACGGCCCAGGTAGACCGGGCAGATCTCGTTCTCCACCACGCCGCGGAACTCGGCGCGGTAGCGGTAGCCCGGGACGGCCGGACGCAGGTCACCGACGTCCAGGCCCAGCTCGGACCTGGCCCGGCGGGCGATCGCCGCGTCGTCGCCCTCCCCCGGTCCCGGATGCCCGCACACGGTGTTGGTCCACATGCCCGGGAACGTCGCCTTGTCCTCGGCCCGACGCGTGACCAGCAGCCGGCCGTCGTCGTCGAACAAATAGGCGGAGAAGGCGCGGTGCAGCGGCGTCTCGCCGTGGTGCACCAGCGGCTTGGGCATCTCTCCGATGGCCCGCCCCTCGTCGTCCACGAGCACGATCATCTCCATGCGATGACATTGTCGTCGTCCCGACGACACCGCGGCCACGTGCCCTCCCGCGCCCGCGCCGAGCCCGCCCCGACCCTCGTCGCGGACGCCTCCGGCGCCCCCTCCTCGGGCCACCTCGCAGGGCGGCTCATGGCACAGTCCCTCCGTGGACAGCTTCCAGCGCAACGGGTTGACCTTCGACGTCGCGGACGGCGGACCGGCGGACGGCGAACCGGTGGTCCTGCTGCACGGGTTCCCGCAGGACTGCACCGCGTGGCGGCACGTCAGCCCCGCGCTGCACCAGGCCGGGCTGCGCACCCTCGCCCCCGACCAGCGCGGCTACTCCCCCATGGCCCGGCCGCGCACCCGGGCCCAGTACAAGCTGCGCGAGGCGACCTCCGACGTCCTCGCCCTGCTCGACGCCGCCGGGCTCGAGCGGGCGCACGTCGTCGGGCACGACTGGGGCGGCGTCGTCGGCTGGGCGCTGGGCGCCTGGCACCCCGACCGCGTGCGCACCCTCACCGCGCTGTCGGTGCCCCACCCCGCCGCGATGGCGAAGGCCATGGTCACCAGTGACCAGGCGCTGCGCTCCTTCTACATGGCGGTGTTCCAGCTCCCGCTGCTGCCCGAGCGGCTGCTGCTGAGCGGGGGCGGCGCCGCCCTGCGCCGGATGCTGCGCTCGGGCGGCCTGCCCGAGGAGACGGTGCACCACTACGTCTCCCGCATGCACGAGCCCGGGGCGCTCTCGGCCGCACTGGGCTGGTACCGCGCGCTCCCCTTCGGCGCCCGCGACCCCATCGGCAAGGTCCGGGTGCCGACGCTGCACGTCTGGAGCAGCGGCGACGCCTTCCTGGGCCGCGCCGCGACGGAGGCGACCGAGCGGTACGTCGACGCGCCCTACCGGCTGGAGGTGCTCGACGACCTGCCGCACTGGATCCCCGAGCTGGCGCCGGAGCGGGTGGCCGAACTGGTCACTGCGCACGTCCGCACCGCGGCCTGACCGCCCGACCTCTGAGGCGCGCTCACCGACGACCCCCGTCAGACTTCTGCCATGACCGCCACGGCACCCTCGCTCACCCGGGCCGAGCGGCTCGACCGGCTGCCCCTCAACCGCGAGCACGGCCGGCTGGTGGCCGGCTCGGGCGTGGGCTGGGCGCTGGACGCGATGGACGTCGGCCTCATCTCCTTCGTCATGGCGGCGCTGGCCGTCCAGTGGGACCTGTCGCGGACCGAGCTGTCGTGGATCGGCTCCATCGGGTTCATCGGCATGGCGCTGGGTGCCACCCTCGGCGGGCTGCTCGCCGACCGCATCGGCCGGCGCCAGGTCTTCGCCCTGACGCTGCTGGTCTTCGGCCTCGCCACCGGCGCCGCCGCGCTGGCCTGGTCGGTCGGGGCGCTGCTGGTCTTCCGCTTCCTCATCGGGCTCGGCCTCGGTGCCGAACTGCCCGTCGCGTCGACGCTGGTCAGCGAGTTCTCGCCGGCGCGGGTGCGCGGTCGACTGGTCGTCCTGCTCGAGGCGTTCTGGGCGGTCGGCTGGACGCTGGCGGCCCTCATCGGCTTCTTCGTCGTCCCCCGGAGCGATGACGGCTGGCGGTGGGCGCTGGCGATCGGCGCGCTGCCCGCCCTGTACGCCGTCGTCGTCCGCCGGGGTCTGCCCGAATCGGTGCGGTTCCTGGAGACGCGCGGCCGGGTGGCCGAGGCCGAGTCGGCGGTCCGCCGGTTCGAGGGGGCCGCCGGCGTCGAGCCGGTGGAGTCGCCACCTCCGCGGCCGCTGCCGTCCCCGGGACCCCGCGCACTGTGGACGAGCGGTGCGCGAGTGCGCACGGCGTCGCTGTGGCTGGTGTGGTTCAGCATCAACTTCTCGTACTACGGCGCCTTCATCTGGCTCCCGACGCTGCTGTTCGAGTCGGGGTTCTCCCTGGTGAAGTCGTTCGAGTTCACGCTCTGGATCACCCTCGCGCAGCTGCCCGGGTACGCGGTCGCCGCCTTCCTGATCGAGAAGTGGGGGCGCCGCCCCACCCTGGCGGTGTTCCTGCTCGGCTCGGCAGCGGGAGCGGCGATGTTCGCGACCGCGGAGGGCGAGACCGCCGTCCTCGTGACCGGCATGGTCCTGTCGTTCTTCAACCTGGGCGCGTGGGGCGCCCTCTACGCCGTGACCCCGGAGGTCTACCCGACCGTCCTGCGGGCGACCGGCGCGGGCGCGGCCGCCGGATTCGGGCGCATCGCCTCGATCCTCGCGCCGCTCAGCGTGCCCTGGCTGCTGGGCCTGGGCGGCACGGGCATGGTCTTCGGCACCTTCGCGGCCTTCTTCGTGCTCGGCGCGCTGGGCACCTGGGGCCTGCCCGAGCGCCGCGGCCAGGCGCTGGACGACGCACCCGCCTCCCCGCAGGAGCGACCTCGGCGAGCCGGACCGGCTGAGCGGCCGCCGGCGGATCGGTCGTCGTCGCGCGTGGCCGAAAGGCTGTTCAGCGCCGCTGAACGCGGGCACAGTCGGGCGCCATGAGCCTGGACCCCGTGGAGACCAACCCCCGGCACTACACGGTGGTCTTCGAGAACGAGCGGGTGCGCGTCCTGGAGTACACCGACGCTCCCGGCGACCGGACGACGCCGCACGAGCATCCCGACTCGGTGATGCACACGCTCAGCTCGTTCCGCCGGCGACTGCACTCCGGTGGCCAGCACCGGGACGTCGACCTGCCGGCCGGCATGACCGGATGGCTGCCCGCCCAGGAGCACGCCGGCGAGAACATCGGCGACACCCCCACGCACGTCCTCTTCGTGGAGCTCAAGGACGGCGCCCCCGGTGCCCGGGCGGGAGCAGTCCTGGGACCGCAGACGTGACCGCTCCGCTCGACGGCCTCCCCCGCGGCATCGGCCGGCCCGCGACGGCCGCGCTCGCCGAGGCCGGCTACACCCGGCTCGACCAGCTCGCCGGCGTACCCCGGCGGGACGTGGCGGAGCTGCACGGCGTCGGTCCCACGGCGCTGCGCGTGCTGGGCGCGGCGCTCGCGGCGCACGGCCTGTCCTTCGGCTGACGACCGGGCCACACTGGCTCGGCGTGGACCCCGCCGATCTGGCGCTGCGCAATGAGACCTACCGCCGGTTCGTCGCGGCCGGTCGCGCGCCGTCGGCGGCCGAGGTCGGCGCAGCCCTCGGCCGCAGCGTCGCGGACGTGCTCGACGGCTGGCGCCGGCTGCACGACGCGCATGCCCTGGTGCTGGACGCGGCCCGGGCCTCGATCCGCATGGCGAATCCGTTCTCGGCGGTGCCGACGGCCTACCGGGTCGAGGCGGCGGGACGGTGGTGGTACGCCAACTGCGCCTGGGACGCGTTCGGCATCTGTGCCGCACTGCACGTCGACGGCCGAATCGAGACCTCGTGCGCCGACTGCGGGGAGCCGCTGTCGGTGGCGGTGCGCGACCAACGGCCTGACGACGCCGACCTGCTGTTCCACTGCCTGGTACCGGCGCGGTACTGGTGGGACGACATCGTCTTCACCTAGGGGACGATGAATCTCTTCCGGTCGGAGGAGCACGTGCGGCGCTGGCTCGGCGACCGGCCGGCCGGCGCGACGCTCCCGGTGACGACGCTCAGTGCCCTGGCCCACGCCTGGTGGGGCGACCGCCTCGCCTCCGACTGGGTGCCGCACGCCCGGGACTCCAACCAGGCGATCCTGGACCGCCTGGGGCTCGTCGGGGAGTTCTGGCAGCTGCCGTGACCGCTGCCCGCTCAGCGCAACCTCCGTCGCCCACCGGCCCGCGGACAGGTTGACCGGGGGCGGCCCGGGTAGCGGCAGTCCATGGCCGACCTCACCTCCGGACATCTGCGCGGCCTGCGGGTCGCCGTGACCGGTGCCAGTGGCAACGTGGGCACGGCGCTGCTGCGCCGGCTGACCGCGCCGGAGGCCGGCGTCGCGGAGGTGCGTGGGCTGGCCCGGCGTCGCCCGCCGGAGATCGCTCCCTACTCGGGGCTCCAGTGGCACCTCGCGGACCTCGGGGAGCCGGCGAGCGAGGCCGAGATCGCCGCGTTCGTCTCCGGCGCCGACGCCGTCGTGCACCTGGCCTGGGCGCTGCAGCCGGGACGTCGTCCCGACCTCCTGCACGAGGTGAACGTGGAGGGCACCCGACGGGTCGTGCAGGCCGCGGCCGCCGCGGGCGTCTCACACGTCGTGCACATGTCGTCGATCGGCGCCTACGCCCCGGGGGCGGTGGGCCAGAAGGTGACCGAGGACTGGCCGACGACCGGCATCCAGACCGCCCAGTACAGCCGCGACAAGTCCGCCGCCGAACGGGTGGTGCGCGAGACGCTCCTCCGGCACCCCGACATCACGCACACCGTCGTCCGTCCGGGACTGGTGCTGCAGCCGTCGGCCAGCAGCGAGATCGGCCGCTACTTCCTCGGGCCGTGGGTGCTCGGCGCCGCCCGCGCCCTGCCGGGAGCGGTGGCCCGGCTGCTGCCACTCCCCTGCCACCGCTCGCGCTGTCGTTCGTGCACGCCGACGACGTCGCCGATGCGATCGAGCGGATGCTGGACCGCCGGGCTCCCGGCCCGTTCAACCTCGCCGCCGAGCCGATCCTGGACGCCGACGGGCTCGCCCGGGCCCTGGGCGCCGTGCGGATCCCGGTGCCGGCGTTCGCCGTGCGGGCGGCGCTGCACGCGGCGTTCGCCGCGCACGTCGTACCCACCGAGCCGGGCTGGGTGGACATCGGGACCAGGACGCCGGCGCTGGACACCACGCGGGCACGCAGGCTGCTGGACTGGGTTCCGCTCCACCGCAGCGACGAGGTGCTCGGGCAGTTCGTCGCCGCCCTGGGCCGCGGGGAAGGCGCCCCCGGCCCGCTGCTGCAGCCGGCCGGCGGTCCGGTGCTGGACCCCGCAGGTGACCAGGCCAACGCTCCCGGTCCGCGGGCGGACTGACCTCAGGCCGGCACGCTGCCCAGCAGTGTGCGCGTCATGGCGTTGCGGGTGTCCAGCAGTTCGTCGAGCGCGGCCCGGAGGTCCTCGGCCGACACGGCCAGCTCCTCGTCGGCGGGCGTGCGGGTGGCCGCGAGAAGGGCGGCCCGGCGGAGCAGCTCCTTGAGGAACGAGGCCGTCACGCCGTCGGTCCGCGCGAGGACGTCGTCCAGCCCGCTGGTGTCGACGGCCATGCTGCCGCGGTAGAGCTCGAACAACGCCCGTCGCGCCTCGGCGTCGGGGAGCTCGAGCGCGACCGCCTGGTCGACCCGTCCCGGACGCGCGGCCAGCGCCGGTTCGAGCAGGTCGGCGCGGTTGGTGGTCAGCACGAAGACGACGTCGGCGTCCTCGGCGAGGCCGTCCATCTCGTTGAGCAGCTGGAACAGCAGCGGGTGCTGACCGGGGTGCGTCCCACGGTCCTCGGCGATCAGGTCGACGTCCTCGACGATCAGCATGGAGGGCTGCAGTGCCCGGGCGACGGAACACGCCTCCGCGATCAGGTGCAGCGCGTTGCCGGTCAGCTGGAGGACCGTCGTCTCGGTCAGCCTGCTGGTGAGGTACCGAACGGTGTGCGTCTTGCCCACCCCGGGCGGGCCGTACAGCAGCAGGCCGCGCTTGAGGTGCTGGCCCGCGGCGAGCAACCGGTGCTTGTGTCGAGCGACCTCCACCACCTGCCGCTCGATCTCGGCGAGGGTCTCGCGGCGCAGGATCAGCTGGTCGGCGGTCATGGTCGGCCGGCGGTGGAACTGCAGCAGCGTCTGCCCGTGCCCGAAGACCTCCTGGTCGAAGGAGAGCACCTGACCGCGGAACACGTTGTGCTCCAGCGTGGCCTGCCGGATCTCGGCGGCCGCCCGCGCTCCCGCCGCCGGGTCGGTGCTGACCAGCGCGAGGGTGACCTGGTTGGTCCCGAACTCCGGCGTGGCGCCACGGAGGAGCAGGGCAGTGCGGACCTCCCCCTCGCGCACGAGATAGATGCCGCAGCGCTGGCAGGGCCGGACGGCGCCGTCCGGTCCGCTGGCCAGGTTCACCGTCGCGGGGTTGCCGGGGCGCAGGCCCATGGGTCCGGCCGGTCCTCCGGCGTCCGAGAGGAGGTCTCCGAGACCGAACATCGCGTGCTGGAAGTTGGCGATGCCCACCAGCTCCCACGTGCGGCCCGGCCGGTCGAGCCAGGCGTCGAGGCCTGCCTGGACGTTCACGTGGTCGTAGCCCGGCCACGTCTCCTCGACGACGTCGAGCGCGGTGGCGCCGGACCCCAGGTGGTCGCCCAGGATGCGCGGGAGACGCGGCCGCTCCCCCGCCCGCGCGGCACCGACGACCGCGCGCAGACCGCGGCGGGCCAGCCGCCCCACGTCGGCCAGCTCGGGGCGCAGCTCGGCGTCCGGCCCGCTGCCGCCGACGGCGCCGCCGGACGGCTGCGGTCCGTAGGACGTCCATCCGAAGTCTCCGGCCACCACGCACTCTCCACAGGTCAGGGGAGGCGGACGGTAGCGGAACCCCCCGGGACCGCCCAGTCAGTTCTCGGGCCGGGCCCTCGCTCTCCGGTGGCTGGCTCGCGCGTCACTCACGGGGCATGCCCGCCTCGCGCAGCAGGGCGCCGCCGATGATCACGCGCTGCACCTCGCTCGTGCCCTCGTAGAGCCGGAAGAGCCGGGCGTCGCGGTAGAAGCGCTCGACGGGCGTCGTCCGCAGGTAGCCGAGCCCGCCGTGCACCTGCACGGCGCGGTCGACGGCCCGGCCGACCATCTCGGTGCAGAACAGCTTCGCCGCCGACGGCCCGACCGAGGTGTCCTCGCCGCTGTCGTACCGGGCGGCCACGTCGAGGACCATGCTGCGGCCGGCGAGCAGCTCGGCGTGCATGTCGGCCAGCATCGCCTGCACCAGCTGGAACCGGCCGATCGGCGCACCGCCCTGCTTGGCGGTGGCGGCGTAGGCCACCGACTCGTCGAGCACGCGCTCGGCCATGCCGACGCACAGCGCGGCGATGTGCAGCCGGCCGCGGGAGAGGACGGTGAGCGCCTTCGAGTAGCCGCGGCCCTCCTCGCCGATCACGGCGTCGCCGCGCACCCGGACGTCGTCGAAGAAGACCTCCGCCGTCCACGCGCCGCGCTGGCCCATCTTCTCGTCCTTGGGCCCGACGGTGACCCCGGGCGTGGCCTTCTCGACCACGAAGCTGGAGATGCCCCGGCCGCCCCGCTCGGCCGGGTCCGTGCGGGCGAAGACGACGAAGAGGTCGGCCAGCGGCGCGTTGGTGATGTACCGCTTGCTGCCGTTGATCATCCAGCCGTCGCCGTCCCGGCGGGCGCTGGTGCGCAGCCCCGCCGGGTCGGAGCCCGCCTCGGCCTCGGTGAGCGCGAACGATCCGATCAGCCGGCCGGTGGCCAGGCCGGGCAGGTACGTCGCCTTCTGCTGGTCGCTGCCGAACCGGGCGATCACCTGCCCGCAGATGCCGTTGTTGGTGCCGAAGAGCGACCGGAAGGCCGGGGTCGTGTAGCCGAACTCGAACGCGAGCCGCACGTCCTCGCTCATGGTGACGCCGAGCCCGCCGTACTCCTCGGGCAGCGCGTAGCCGAACAGACCCATGCCGGCAGCCTGCGCGCGCAGGTCGTCGGGGATCCGGTCGTCGTCCTCGATCTGCTCCTCGCGGGGCACGACCGACTCGCGAACGAGCGAGCGGACCGCGTCGCGGATCTGGCGGAAGTCCTCGGCGTCCACGGCGCCATCGTGGCCCCGGGCGACGGCGGCGGCGCGGCGGGGCCATGGGCTCGGCACCTTTACCCAAACTTTACGGAGTCAATTGGTTGCTCTCCGTTGTGATCACCGTCTCCTTTTCCTACGCTGGCCTCAGCAGCAGCTCGAACCCCCGGGCCCCGCGGCTCGAACGCTCCGCCGGAGGCATAGTGCCCCTGCTCACCGCCGCTCTCGTTCCCTCCCCGTACCAGGTCGTGGTCCGGCTGACCGGAGACGCAGACCTCTCGACGACCCCCGTGGTGACCGACGCACTGGCGCGGGCCGCGGGGCTGGGCACGCCGCACGTGGTCGTCGACGTGGCCGGCGCTCGGTTCTGGGACGTCTCGGTGCTGCACGCGCTCGTGTCCTTCACCGCCGAGCTGGGCACCGCCGGGCGAGGCTGCCGGATCGTCGGTGCGCTCCGCGCCACCCGTCGGCTGATCAGCGCGGCCCAGCTGACCGACCGGCTGCACCTCGACGGGCCGTCGCCGGCCCGGGCCCTCCCCCGGGCGGACGACGGCCTGCCCGCTCGACGTCCGGTGAGCGAGCACCCCGTCCCCGTGCGCGGCCTGCTCGCCGCCCGCGCGGCCGCGTCGCTGCGCCCCGCCTGAGCCGGCTCAGGCCAGCGCGTCCAGGCGCGCCATCTCCCCGTCCGACAGCACGAGCCGGGCCGCGCCGAGGTTCTCGACCAGATGCTCCACGGACCTGGTGCCGGGGATGGGCAGCACGACCGGCGACTTGTGCAGCAGCCAGGCCAGGGCCACCTGGGCCGGCGTCGCGTCGAGCTCCCTGGCGATGTCGGCGACCGGGCTGTCGGGAGCGGCGAGGTCGCCGGTGGCGATCGGGAACCAGGGGATGAACGCGATGCCTTCGGCGGTCGCGTAGTCGAGCACGTCCTGGCTCTGCCGGCTGGTCAGGTTGTAGAGGTTCTGGACGCTGACGACGTCGACGATCTCGCGGGCGGCCTTCAGCTCCTCGACCGACACCTCGGAGACACCGATGTGGCGCACCTTGCCTTGCTCCTGCAGTGCCCTGAACGCGCCGAGCTGGTCGGCGAGCGGCACCTGCGGGTCGATCCGGTGCAGCTGGATGAGGTCGATCCGGTCGACCCGCAGGTTGCGCAGGGAGAGCTCGACCTGCTGGGTGAGGTACTCCGGGCGCCCGCACACGGGCCAGACGCCGGGACCCGTGCGGGTCAGGCCGGCCTTCGTCGCGATCACCAGCCCGTCCGGGTACGGGAACGCCGCCTCGGCGATGATCTGCTCGCTGACCTGCGGGCCGTAGGAGTCCGCCGTGTCGATGAAGTCGACACCCTGCTCGACGGCAGCCCGGACCACTGCGACTGCGCCCGCCCGGTCGGCCGGTTCGCCCCAGACGCCCGGACCGGTGAGCTGCATGGCGCCGTAGCCGAGGCGGTGGACGGGCAGGTCGCCCCCGATGGAGAAGGTGTCGCTGAGCTGGGCTGTGGTCATGCCACTGGCCAGCACCTCGCGACGGGCGGGTGTTCCCGCGAGCGTGTTCGATGGCGACGTGGGAGAGATCGTCGTGGTCCGGCACGGGCAGACGGAGTGGAGCCGCAGCGGGCAGCACACCGGCGTGACCGACCTGCCGCTGCTGCCCGAGGGCGAGGAGCAGGCGCGGCGGCTCGGCGGGGCGCTGGCCGGCCGGACCTTCGGCCAGGTGTGGGCGAGCCCGAGGCAGCGGGCAGGACGGACTGCGGAACTCGCCGGCCTCACTCCGACCGCGGTCGACGAGGACCTGGTCGAGGTGGACTACGGCGGGTACGAGGGCCGCACGACCGCGGAGATCAGCGAGGAGCTGGGCCGCCAGTGGTCGGTCTGGCGCGACGGCACCGTGCCCGGCGACACTCCGGGCGAGACACTGGCCGCCGTGGGTGCGCGCGTCGACCGGGTGCTCGACCGGGCTCGCCGGCACCTCTCGGACGGCGATGTGGCCCTCGTGGCCCACGGGCACGTGCTCCGTGTGCTCACCGCCCGCTGGCTCGGCCTGGCCCCGGAGGACGGCCGGCTCTTCGCGCTGCCCGCCGGCAGCTACGGCGTGCTCGGACACGAGCACGGGCGGCCCGTGCTCAACTCCTGGGGCCTGACCTGACCGGCTGCCGTCCGGTTCGGTGCACCGGCTGCCAGCGGCCCTCGGGCTCCTCCACGGTCGGCTCCGGCCGGACGGGGCGGCCGAACAGCCAGCCCTGACCCAGGTCGGCGCCCAGGGCGGTGACCTCCTCGGCGAGCCGCTCGGTCTCGACGCCCTCGGCGACGACCACCGCGCCCAGCTGGTGCGCCAGGTCGGTCACGGCCGTGAGCACGGTGCGGGCGCCGTCGTCGGGCAGTTCCTGCACCAGGGCCTTGTCGAGCTTGACGACCTCGGGCCGGACGGCGGCCAGCAGCGAGAGGCTCGACCACCCGGCGCCGACGTCGTCGAGGGCGACCCGCCAGCCGAGCGAGCGGTAGTGGTCGAGGATCGACACCAGGTGCCCGCGGTCGGCGATGGCGTGCGACTCGACGACCTCGAAAACCAGCTGGGTGGGCTCGATGCCGCTCTCGTGCACGACGCGCTCGGTGGTGGACAGGCACACCTGGGGACGGAAGACCGACGTCGGGTTGAAGTTGACGAACAGGTCGTCGTCCCCGAGCCAGGCGGCGGCGCCGCTGATGGCCGACTCGCGCCCGATGCGGTCGAGCCGGTGCAGCCAGCCGGCCTGCTCCGCCACGAAGAAGAGGTCCCCGCCGCCGACCTCGCGACCGTCGACGACCCCGCGCAGCAGTGCCTCGTGCGCGACGACCGAGCGGTCGGCGAGGGAGACGATCGGCTGGTAGACCGACCGGAACTCGGCCTCGGCGAGGACGCCGACCTCGACGGTGACGCCCCGGCGGGCGAGTTCCACCGCGAGGGTCGGCGCGGTCAGGAGCCGGGCGGTCAGGGCCGCCCCTTCGCCGGGCGGGTCGGTGACCACCCGCACCGCCTCGGTCTCGGCCTGCGTGAGCTCACGCGCCAACCGCTGGAAGAGCACCTCGAGGGCCCGGCCGCCACGGTCGTCGACGATGTCGACGAGCTGGGGCGAGTGGTGGACGGCCAGCCCGAGCGCCTTGGCGAGCCGGGACACCGTCGGCAGGACGTGTCCGATCGAAGTGGCCATCAACGCCCGGTCGGCACGATCAGGCACTTCCCAGTTCTGGCGGCAGCCACAGACCCCGCCACAGATCGTTCCCACCGTCGGAGGATGAACGACCCCGTCGCGGAGGCGGGACAGGCGCGCGGCGTGCCGCCGGCGCAGTTCCGGGGAACGGCGACGAACGGCGCGGAGGTTATGGAACGTTCACAGGTTTATTGTCTAAGGTCTTGCGACATGAGCGCCGTGCTGCACGCCGACCCTGTTCGACCCAGCCGCGGTGGACGTCCTCGGGACCCCAGCCGGGACGGCGTCATCCGGGCGGCGATCCTGCGGCTGCTCGCCGAGGTGGGCTACGGCGCCCTGACCATGGACGCCGTGGCCTCGGAGGCGGGCGTGGGCAAGGCGACCATCTACCGGCGGTGGCGCACCAAGCAGGACCTCGTCGTCGACACCATCTCGGAGCTGAACCGGGCCGAGGCGTCGGCACCGGACACGGGGTCGATCGAGGGTGACCTGCGGGCGATGATGCACCAGATGGTCGGCACGATCACCGGGCCGACCGGTGCCGCGACCCTCTCGCTGCTGTCGACCATCCCGCACCATCCGGCGCTCGCCGACGCGTTCCGCAACGGCCCGCTGGCGGTGTGGCGGCAGGCCTTCGCCGAGATGTGGGCGCGGGCCGAGGCGCGCGGTGAGGTCCGCCCCGGCCTGGCGGGTTCGATCGTCGCCGAGAGCACGAGCGCGCTGATGGTGCAGCGGTGGTTGCTGACCGGCGAGCCGGTGGACGAGGCGTACGCCGACGAGGTACTCGCGACCGTCGTCATGCCGTTGGTCCGCGCCCACAGCGCCTGAACCACCGGCCGGCTCACCAGCCGAGCGTGCCGGGTTCGCCCTTGAACGGGCCGACGACGTCGTCGGTGATCCAGCCGCCGTAGAAGCCGCCGGGCTGCGCTCGCACCTGCTCCCCGTCGACGAGGGCGCGGTCCACCCGGTCGGGATAGAACGCGACCGCGCCACGCAGGTGCTCGTAGCCCTGGGTCGGGTGCTCGTAGGACCAGCCGACCGCGGCCACGCGCCGGCCGTAGAGGACGGCGTCCCAGTAGGTGGCCGCTCCCTTCCACTCGCACCACGAGCCGCCCGCGGCCAGCACGAACACGCCCTCGGCGACGTCCGCGCGCGGTACGTAGAAGACGGGGGGATGACTGGTCTCGCAGACGCGGACCGCTCGCCTGGTGTCGGCGACCACCCGGCCGCCGAGCTCGACCACGACGTGGCGCGGGGTGACCTCGGCCGAGGGCGGGCGGGGGTAGTCCCACACGGACTCCTGCCCCGGCCCGACGGGATCGGGGCGCGGCCGGCGCACGTCAGTCGTTGCGGTGCCGGATCTTGTTGACGACGACGAGCGTGATCAGCAGCCCGGCCCCGGCGACGGTGGCCTTGCCGGCGGGCGTGCGCAGGAAACGCTGCACGGCCTCCCTGCCCTTGGCCTTGAGGCGCGTGGGGCTGGTCCGGAAGGCGAGCTCGTCCAGCGTCGCGGCCAGCGACTCGCGGGCGGCGTCGATCTCCAGCTGGATCTGTCGTGGGTCGCGAGGCACGGCGAACAGCCTGCCAGACGATCAGTGCGGCGGCGCAGTGACTAGCGGAGCGGGCACCCGCCTGGGGTACTCCTAGACTGCTCCTCCACGCGGGAGTGGTGTAACGGCAGCCACGCCAGACTTAGGATCTGGTGCCTTCGGGCGTGCGGGTTCGACTCCCGCCTCCCGCACGAGAAGGCTTCTCTGGGCGAGGGTCAGCTCGCGCCCTGGGACTAGCTCCGAAGCGGAATCAGTGTCGGGTTGATCAGCGGGGGAGGAGTGCGCCCGGCCCGCCACGGGCCCTACGCGGCCTTACTTCACGCCTCATTGGCGTCCTCGAGCCGGACACATCTTGCGGCCAACGCAGATGCCCCCGCAGCCCGTCGAGCAGGCCGTCCTCTAGCAGCCACAAAGCGCTCCGACGACTGCCACTTGGCCATACCGGAAGATGAACCAAGTCGATCTGTCGCCTGACTGAATACCGTCAGCGACATTCGGACTACCGGGCGCCATGTTTCGGCACGGGTCGGCGCGGCACTCTGAGAGTCGTTGACGACGCGTTTCCGCTCGCGTAGGAAGCTCCCCACTACCTAGACGGGGGATGAGCGATGCTGCGGAGCCTTCTCACCAGAGCCGTACCTCGCACTCTGATCGCAGTCCTCCTCGCTACAGGAGCGCTAGCAATCCCCACCGCCGCGTCAGCCGACACAGCATCCGACAGGTATGAACAGTATCGCTACGCCCTCGAAACGATCGACTTGTCGTATTCGCAGTACATAGATCGCCAGAACGACTTCCGGAACGCTGGCTGCAAGAACGGATGGCCAAATACGGCCGTCGATTGCCTCAAGCCTTCCCCTTATAACAAGTTTGACTGGACGGACGACGGCTGCAGCGGACGAAGCGTCGTGGGCCCCATCTCCAACGTGTACCGGAATCTGTTCAACGGGCCATGCAGGCTGCATGACTTTGGTTATCGCAATTTCGGGAACGGCCTACAGCTCTACCGGCACGAGTCCATGCGGTCATATATTGACCGAAGATTCCTTGCCGAGATGAACCGCCTTTGCGATGCGACGTACAGCGGCTGGAACCGCTTCCTTTGCCGCGAGACCGCCTGGAACATGTACAACACAGTCAGCACGGTGAACTACTGGGGTTGGTCGGGGAGGCGACCAACACCTCCGCCACCGCCGCCTCCCCCGCCGCCGGCCACTGTGCGAGTCGCTCCCCCAGCGACGAGCCCAGTAGGGACGTTTCTCACAGTTGAACCCAACCGACCATGCCCGACAGGTTCGATTTTTGTCGGCGCCTACCAGGCAGGTAAGTCGATTAGTACTGCCGGCGTCAATTCGGCGAACGGCATGTGGGTCATGGATATTCAAACCCACGACCTCTCTGCCGGAAATCAACGGTTCGAGTTCCGATGCGACGCAAATAATGGCCAGCCTCCGACACTAATTTATACACCACTCAGCTACTCCCTGTCCGGTGCCCTGATCGCAGACTTTGCGCTCGGTCACCGAGATTCCGTGTCATACGCAGCCACGATCACTCCTCGCTCCCCGTGCCCGCATTCCGCCGACAACGTCTACGCCGCCCTGCTAGGGGACCAACCCGCGGGGATGCCCGACTGGCACGGTGGCGGTACCGCCGCAGTGAACGATTCCCGCAACTGGGGACCGATCGTCGTCGATGTGCCGATGCTTGCGCCTGGTACCACCTTTAGCGTCCAGGCAATTTGCAGACTGGGCGAGCAATCTCGCTACCTGTACCGCTCACAAACTCTCGTCCCCGTGGGTTGATCGACAGGACCAGGAGAGCGTTTTTCAGTTGCGGACCGCGATGGAACTTGCCAGCAATGAGAGGCCCATCCCGGTTTGAGGCCCACTGGCCGGTATAAGCTGAGTTCGACCGGACGCCGAAACGAGCGAAAGGGTTGCATCTCGAGGCCCACTTGCATTCGCAGCGGCGGGACTTGGCTAATTTTTTCCAGTGCCTCATGGCGCCTGCGCCATCGCGTGACATTCGCGAGTCGCGCGGGCGAGGGGAGCCGTATCCGCGCCGGAGCCCCAGCTCTCCACAGGCCATGGTGTTCCTGATCGTCACCGTGGTGGCCGACGTGGCAGGCGTCGTGCTCCTGGGACAGGCGCACGGCTTCGAGCGGCCCGGGCTGCTGGTCGGCGGCATCTCGGCACTCCTGCTCGGCCTCGTCACGTTCTCCTACGCCACCCGGACGATCCCGGCCGGTGTGGCCAATGCGGTGTGGGCCGGGGCGAGCCTGGTCCTCGTCGTCCTGCTGAGCCGGGTCTTCCTGGGCCAGACCCTGACGTCGGCGCAGTACGCGTGCCTGGGCCTGATCGTGGCCGGGACGGTGGGCCTCTCCCTGCTGGACACGGCGGGCGTGTGATGACCAGCGTCGCGGAACGGACGTGGGCGGTCCCGACGCCGGCCCAGGTGCGCGAGGACCTGTCCGCCATCGACCTGCCGGACCTGGTCGCGCGCCACGGCACCCCGCTGCTGGTGCTGGAGCCGGCACGCGTCCTGCGGCAGTACCAGCTGCTGCGCGAGGCGCTGCCGGACGTGCGGCCGTACTACGCGGTCAAGGCGCAGTCGCACCCGGCGGCGCTGGCCGCCGTGCGCGACGCCGGCGGCTGGTTCGACGTGGCCTCACGCCAGGAGGTCGCGCTGGTGGCGGAGCTCGGCGTGGCGCCGGACCGCTGCATCTACACCCACCCCGTCAAGAAGCCGGCCGACGTCGCGGCGGCGGTGCGGGCCGGCATCCGCACCTTCGTCTTCGACACCGAGAGCGAGCTGGACAAGTTCACCGGCCTCGAGGACAGGGTGGAGCTGCTGCTGCGGCTCGGCTACCGCAGTGCGGCGGCGCTCATCGACCTGTCCTACAAGTTCGGCGCCGAGCCCGACGAGGCCATCGATCTCGTCCGTGCCGCGCACCGCAGGGGCCTGTCGGTCAGGGGCCTGTCGTTCCACCCGGGCAGCCAGCTCCGCAGCGTGGCGCCGGTGGTCGAGGACATCCGGCACGCGGCGATGCTGCTGGACTGCCTGGCCGCCGTGGGCTTCCACCTCGAGGTCCTGGACATCGGCGGCGGCCTGCCGGTGCCCTACGACGGCGACGTGCCGCACGTCGAGCGCTTCGTCGCCGCGATCGCGGAGGAGATCCGGCCGCTGACGGCGCGCGGGATCCGGGTCATCTCCGAGCCGGGAAGGTTCGTCGCCGCGCCGTCGATGCTCGCGGTGGCCAGCGTCGTCGGGGTGAACCGGCGCGGCGGCGTGCCCTGGTACTACCTGGACGACGGCCTGTACGGGAGCTTCTCCAACGTCCTGAGCGACCACGTCCACCCGACCGTCTACGCCTACCGGACCCTCGGGGAGGCGGTCGACGGCGTCCCGAGCGTGCTGGCCGGGCCGACCTGCGACAGCACGGACGTGATCACCACCGCAGCGTTGCTCCCGCCCCTGGAGCCGGGTGACCTCGTGGTGGCGCCCTGCATGGGGGCCTACACCAGCGTGACGGCGTGCGAGTTCAACGGGCTCCCGAAGGCGACGGTCGTCGTGGTGTGAGCCCGCCCCGTCAGAGGAGGGCGCGGAGGTCGAGCTCTGCCGACGACTCGTCCGGGTCGTCGTCGTCGACCACGGCCAGCAGGTGCACCTCGCCGTCCCCGACGTCGCGCAGCGCCAGGCCCTCGACCTTGCGCACCGCGGCGTCCACCTCCGGGATAGGCGCGACGGCGAGCACGTCGGCGTCGTCGAGCAGCGCCAGTGCGGTGGCCACGACGGGACCGTCGTCCACGGCGTTCGGGGTGTCCTCGGCCGCGGCACTGAGCAGCACGCGGCCGTCGGGCAGCGCGATCGCGTCCGTCACCGCCAGGCCGACGCCGGCCACCTCGCCGAGGTCGTAGCTCAGCGGCCGCCCGACCGGGATCTCCTTCGTCCGCCCGCGCCCCAGCACCGCGGCGACGAGCCCGTCCAGCGGGACGTCGACGCTGGCCGAGCGGACGCCGGCGGCCAGGTTGCCGCGGTTGAACCACCGCACCGTGTCGCCGTGCCGGCTCGCGCCCTCGAGGTTCAGCTGGTCCATCGGCAGGCCGAGCGTTCGGGCGACCGCGTCGTAGAGCGCCCCGAGCTCGCCGGCGCGCGCCACGGGCCTGCCGTCCTCCAGGGTCACGAGCACCCCGCGCATCCGTCGCGGTGAAGAACCGGAGCCCAGCAGCAGAACGGCCGGAGCGCCGTCGACCTCGGCCGGGCAGGCCACCTCGAGGTCGGGCTTGAGGCGCTTGGTGCCCGCAGCCTCGGAGAACCGGTCCAGCCCGTCCACCGGCGGGAGCACCCGGACGGCGGTCACCGAGTCGGCGCGACGATAGGCGGCGGACGTGGCGTCGTCCTGGGCGATCAGCCACCCGTCCCCGAGCGGAGCGATGCCCGAGGCCGCGGTGACCGGCGTCCCGTCGTCGAACCGCAGTGCCCGGACGCCGTCCACGAAGACCTGCACCGGCTCCCCCTTCCGGGTCAGACCGGTTGCGCCGCGCTGTCGCGGATGCGTCCACCGGCCGACATGGAGGACATGATCGTCCCCAGCGCCGATGTGCGTCCTGCCGGCCCGCGCCACCTCGCCGCCGACGACGGGAGCGTCTCCATCGCCACGCCGGAGGACCTCGCCCGCACCGGGCGGCACGCGGAGCCCGAGTGGACCCGCGAGCTGCACGACCCGAGGCGCGACGAGGTCGACCCGTTCGCCTGGCTGGGCTTCACCGACCCCGTCGGCGCCTGACCGCCCTCAGCGCGCGCCGAGCACCTCGGCCAGCACCGGCACCAGCGCGGCGAACGCCTGGCCCCGGTGGCTGCGCGCGTCCTTCTCCGCCGGGTCGAGCTCGGCCGAGGTGACCGACAGCCCGTCCGGCACGAACACGGGGTCGTAGCCGAACCCGTTCGTGCCGCGCTTGTCGCCGATCACGCGCCCCCGCCACTGCCGTTCCAGCACCCGTTCCGTGCCGTCGGGGGTGACCAGCGCGGCGGCGCAGACGAACGCCGCCCCGCGCCGCTCATCAGGCACGTCGGCCAGCTGGCCGAGCAGCAGCGCGGTGTTCGCGTCGTCGTCCCCGTGCCGGCCCGACCACCGGGCAGACAGGACCCCGGGCATCCCGTTGAGGGCGTCCACCGCCAGCCCCGAGTCGTCGGCGACCGCCGGCAGCCCGGTGTACCGCACCGCCTCCCGCGCCTTGAGCAGCGCGTTCTCCTCGAAGGTCGCGCCGGTCTCCGGCGCCTCGGGGTACTCGTCGACGTCCGCGAGCCCGACCACCTCGACCCCGGGGACGGCGGTCTCGAGCAGGCGACGCAGCTCGGCCAGCTTGCCCGCGTTGCGGGTGGCCAGCAGGAGCCTGGTCATCGGGCGAGTGCCTCCTGCTGCAGCCGGGTGAGCTCGCCGCAGCCCTGGACGGCGAGGTCGAGCAGGGCGTCGAGGGCCTTCCGGTCGAAGACCTCGCCCTCGGCCGTGCCCTGCACCTCCACGAAACTGCCGTCGCCGGTGCAGACGACGTTCATGTCGGTGCCGGCCCGCACGT
Organism: Blastococcus sp. PRF04-17; assembly: GCF_023016265.1. Classification (GTDB taxonomy): domain Bacteria; phylum Actinomycetota; class Actinomycetes; order Mycobacteriales; family Geodermatophilaceae; genus Blastococcus_B. The sequence goes on from NZ_CP095412.1 coordinate 1,862,776, forward strand.
CCTCCTCGTAGGCGAGGTCGAGCCGCGGCTCGCCGTCGATGACGCCGACGCTGACCGCGGCCACGGACTGCACGATCGCGGTCGGCCGGGACAGCTTCTTCCGCTCCCCCAGCCAGGTCACGGCGTCGGCGAGGGCGACGTAGGCGCCGGTGATGGCGGCGGTGCGGGTACCGCCGTCGGCCTGCAGGACGTCGCAGTCGATGGCGATGCTGTTCTCACCGAGCGCGGCCAGGTCGATGGACGCGCGCAGCGACCGGCCGATCAGCCGGCTGATCTCGTGGGTTCGCCCGCCGATGCGGCCCTTGACCGACTCGCGGTCACCGCGGGTGTGCGTGGCGCGCGGCAGCATGGCGTACTCGGCGGTCACCCAGCCCAGGCCCGAGCCCTTGCGCCAGCGGGGCACACCCTCGGTGACGCTCGCGGCGCAGAGCACGCGCGTGCGGCCGAACTCGACGAGCACCGAGCCCTCCGCGTGGTCGAGCCACCTGCGGGTGATGGTGACGGGACGGAGCTGGTCGGCCGTGCGGCCGTCGGGGCGAGACACGTCGCGACCCTACGGGCCGCAGCCGCGACGGGCCCCGGCCGCCCGGTGGGCGATCACCTCGAACCGCTTAGATCCCTTCATGCGATCGGAACTGCGTGCCGTGCGCACCGGCGGCGTCCCCTCCGTGGTCGACCTGACCGACGAGTGCGCCGACTTCGTCCGGCAGGAGAACGACGGCCTGCTGCACGTGTTCGTGCCGCACGCGACCGCGGGCATCGCCATCCTGGAGACGGGCTCCGGCAGCGACGACGACCTGCTCGCCCAGCTCGACGAGCTGCTCCCCCGCGACGACCGCTGGCGGCACCGGCACGGCAGCCCCGGCCACGGCCGCGACCACGTGCTGCCGGCGTTCCTCCCTCCGCACGCCAGCGTCCCCGTGCTCGAGGGCCGGATGCAGCTGGGCACCTGGCAGCGCATCTGCCTGGTCGACACCAACATCGACAACCACTCCCGGCACGTCCGGTTCTCGTTCCTCGCCGGCTGACGCCCCCCTGCCCCCGCGTCGGGGGCACACGGCAGGATGCCGGACATGAGCTCCGCCGAGGTCGCACCCGTCCGCCTGTCCCCCGGCGACCCGGCGCCGGACTTCACGCTGCCCGACGCCGACGGCACGCCGGTGTCGCTGTCGTCCTACCGCGGCCGCCGGGTGATCGTGTACTGCTACCCGGCCGCCCTCACGCCCGGCTGCACGACGCAGGCGGTCGACTTCACCGCGGCCGCGGGCGACCTCGCCGAGGCCGGGCTCGACATCATCGGCATCTCCCCCGACGAGCCCGAGAAGCTGCAGCGGTTCCGCGAGCAGGAGGGCCTCGGCATCACACTGGTCTCCGACCCGGACAAGCAGGTCCTGCAGGCCTACGGCGCGTTCGGGCCCAAGAAGCTCTATGGCAAGGAAGTCGTCGGCGTCATCCGGTCGACCTTCGTGGTCGACGCCGAGGGCCGGATCGAGAAGGCCGCCTACAACGTCAAGGCGACCGGCCACGTGGCGAAGCTGCGTCGGGACCTCGGCCTCGACTGACCCCGATCAGGCCCGCCACGTCCCGGGCCGCGGCTGGCACTCCGGCCCGCACGGGTAGTCCTCGTCCCACGGGAACGTGCCGTCGGCATGGCACCACGTCAGCTGGTAGGCCGGGACCGAGTACTCCGGCGGGCGGCCGTAGAACCGATTCGCGCCGAGGAGGATCTCGCCGGGGTTGGGCACCTCCTCGACGACGAGTCGCCCCTCCCACTCCGGCCAGGCCAGCAGCTCGCCGGGCAGGAGGTTGCGGCCACCGGTGACGTCCGCGGCCACCCTGCCGAGGATCCCGTGGGCGCTGTCATGCCCCACCCCGACGACGACGCACTCGGGATGCCCGAGACCGAACAGGCCGATGGTGTAACCGAACGCAGGTTCCCCCGGCTCGTCCCCGGCGTCGACGTACTGCACCGCGAAGCGATGCGTGCGGATGAGGCGGGCGAGGTGGGCGTCCTCCTGGTCGAGCCAGGCTGTCGTCTGCGGGTCCTGCGTCATGCGCAGCAGCGTGCGCCCGGGCACCGACACAACGGCCGACCCGGCATCGGTCTGTGGACGGGCGACCGGCCTGGGGACGGCGGTCAGCTGCCGCCGGCGTCCTTCTCCCCAGCCCGCTTGCGCCGCTTCCCCTCGTGCATCGCCGCCACCCGGGCGATCGGGATGGTGTGTCCCTGCGCGACGAGTTCGGCAGGGAGGACCTGGGGCTCCGGCAGCTCGTCCGCCCACTCGGTCACGAAGCGGGCGGCGGTGACGGTGAAATCGGCCGGGCCGACCTCGTCCAGGTGGTCCCAGCCGATCGGGGCCGACACCGGCAGCCCCGGCCGGATCCGCGGGCTGTAGGCGGCCACGATGGTGGCCTGGCCCGAGCGGGTGGAGTCGACGAAGACCCGGCCGTGGCGGTCCTCCCTGATGTAGGCCGTCGTGGCGAGCTCCGGGTCGAGCAGCTCGGTGCGGGCGGCCAGGGCCCGCGTCGCGGCGGCGACGTCCTCGAACGGCGAGCCGGTCACGGGCGCCACGACGTGCACCCCTTTGGAGCCGCTGGTCTTCACCGCGCCCACGAGGCCCGAGTCCGCCAGGGCCCGGCGCACCAGCCGGGCGGCCCGGACGACCATCGCGAAGTCCGCACCCTCCGGCGGGTCCAGGTCGAGCACCAGACCGGTGGGCTCGGCGTCCCCGACGTGGAAGAAGGGGACGTGGAACTCGACGGCCCGCTGGTTGGCCAGCCACAGCAGGGTCCGCCGGTCGTCGCAGAGCACCTGCTGGATCTCCCGGTGCGAACCCTCCGACCACACCGGCACGGTGCGCACCCAGTCCGGGGCACCTTTCGACACGTTGCGCTGCATGAACGGATCGGACCCCGGACGCACCCGCTTGATCGACAGCGGCCGGCCGCCAGCAGCGGCACGATGCGGTCGGCGACCCGGTCCAGGTAGTCGACGAGGTCGCGCTTGGTCACCCCGAGGCCGTCGCCCAGCGGCGAGTCGAGGCTGGTCAGCCGGACGCCGTCGCGCTCCTCCTCCGCCGCCTTCCCCTTCGACGACATCGCCGTCCTCATATTTCGTAGGTGGCGCCGCTGTGGACCAGCTCGGTCTCCGGGAACACGGCGCTGGCGTCGGCGAGCTGCGCGATCTCGTCCACCCACGCGGGGATGTGGGTGAGCAGCAGCCGGCCGACGCCGGCGGCTGCCGCGTGCTCGCCGGCCTCGCGGCCGGTGAGGTGCAGGCCGTCGGGCAGGCCCGGGCCCGGCGGGTGGGCCGCCTCGGCCAGCAGCACGTCGGCGCCCCGGGCGAGCTCGACCACGCCCTCGCACGGGCCGGTGTCACCCGTGTAGACCAGCGACCGCCCCCCGGCGGCGAGCCGGATGGCGTAGCACTCGATCGGATGCGCGGTGCGGGCCAGCGTCACCTCGAACGGGCCAAGGGTGAACGAGCCGGGGCCCACCGGCACGAAGTCGAAGACGTCGGTGATGCCGTCGCCGTCGTCGGAGTAGGCCAGCGACAGCCGCCGCTCGGCCGCGACCGGCGCGTAGAGCGGGACGTGCGTGCCCGACGACCGGCCGGAGTAGCGATGCCAGACGACGAACGGCGCGACGTCGAGACAGTGGTCGGCGTGCAGGTGGGAGAGGAACACCGCGTCGATGCCGGCCGGGTCGGCGACCGACTGCAGGGGGCCGAACGCCCCGCTGCCGAGGTCGAGCACCAGCCGGAAGCCGTCCTGCTCGACGAGGTAGCACGAGGCGGCCGACGCCGGCCCCGGCGCGCTGCCGGAGCACCCGACGACGGTCAGCCTCACGCGGCACCCGCCGTCTCGGCGCGGAGCACCGACCCCACCTCCGGGCCGAGGAAGCGCCGGCCGAGCCGGGCGAACGGCTCGGGGTCGCCGGTGGCCAGGAAGCGGTGCTCGGGCGGCGGTGCGTCCTCGTCGCGCAGCAGCTCGGCACGGGTGAGGACGCGGTAGACGTCCTTGGCGGTCTCCTCGGCGCTCGACACGAGCGTCACGTCCTCGCCCATGACCAGCGAGATCACGCCGGTGAGCAGCGGGTAGTGGGTGCACCCGAGGACGACGGTGTCGACACCGGCCGCCAGCAGCGGATCGAGGTAGGACTGCGCGAGGCCCAGCAGCTGCCGCCCGCTGGTCACCCCGCGCTCCACGAAGTCGACGAAGCTCGGGCAGGCCGCGCTGGTGACCCTGATCTGCGGAGCGGCGGCGAAGGCGTCCTCGTAGGCGCCGCTGGTGATGGTGGCCTGCGTGCCGATGACACCCACCCTGCCGTTGCGCGTGGCGGAGGTGGCCCGGCGGACGGCGGGGAGCACGACCTCGACCACGGGGACGTCGTAGCGTTCCCGCGCGTCGCGCAGCGAGGCGGCGCTGGCCGAGTTGCACGCGACGACGAGCATCTTGACGCCGCCGGCGACCAGGTCGTCCATCACGGCGAGGGAGTGCCGGCGGACCTCGGCGATCGGGAGCGGGCCGTACGGGCCGTTCGCGGTGTCGCCGATGTAGCGGATCGCCTCGCGCGGCAACTGGTCGAGCACGGCTCGGGCGACGGTGAGGCCACCGACGCCGGAGTCGAAGATGCCGATCGGCGCGTCTGCTCCGCGCCCCCCGCTGCTCGTCATATCGCAGGTGAGGCTAGCGGCCCTCTGCAGGGTCCCGCCGCGAGCGTGCGAGCGGTGGGGGGCAGAGGGTCCTTTATCTAGGCCCAGAGCTGGCCCTCGAGGGCGGCCGCGCCCTCCTCCAGGGTGCCGCCGTAGGCGCCGGTGGAGAGGTACTTCCAGCCGCCGTCGCAGACGATGAAGCAGATGTCGGCCCGCCGGCCGGCCGCGACCTCCTTGTCGGCGATCCCGAGCGCCGCGTGCAGGATCGCGCCGGTCGAGATGCCGGCGAAGATGCCCTCGCGCTCGACCAGCTGGCGGGTGCGGTGCAGCGCGTCGTCGGGGCCGACGGAGAACCGGGAGTCCAGCAGCTCCGGGTCGTACAGCTCGGGGATGAACCCCTCGTCGATGTTGCGCAGCCCGTAGACGAGCTCGCCGTACCGCGGCTCGGCCGCGATCACCTGGACGCCGGGCTTGTGCTCGCGCAGGTAGCGGGAGACGCCCATCAGCGTGCCCGTCGTCCCCAGGCCGGCGACGAAGTGGGTGATCGAGGGCAGGTCCGCGAGGATCTCCGGTCCCGTGCCCTCGTAGTGCGCCTGGGCGTTGGCCGGGTTGCCGTACTGGTACAGCATCACCCAGTCCTCGTGCTCGGCCGCCAGGCCCTTGGCGACCGCGACCGCCTGGTTCGAGCCGCCCGCCGCGGGCGAGAAGATCACCCGCGCGCCGTACATCTCGAGCAGCTGGCGCCGCTCGATCGAGGTGTTCTCGGGCATGACGCAGATCAGCTGGTAGCCGCGCTGGCGGGCCACCATCGCCAGCGAGATGCCGGTGTTGCCGCTGGTCGGCTCGAGGATCGTCGACCCGGGCGTGAGCAGCCCGTCCTTCTCGGCGGCCTCGATCATCTTGATCGCGGCGCGGTCCTTGATCGACCCGGTCGGGTTGTGGTCCTCGAGCTTGGCCCACAGCCGCACGTCGGGGGTCGGCGACAGCGACGGCAGGCCGACGAGGGGCGTGCCGCCGAGGGACTCGACGAGGTTGGCGAAGCGGGCCATCAGGGTTCTCCGGAAATTCTCAGCCGCCGGCGACGGCCGGCAGGATCGTCACCGAGTCGCCGTCCTTGACCTGGGTGTCGAGCGCACCGGTGAAACGCACGTCCTCGTCGTTGACGTAGACGTTGACGAAGCGATGCAGCTTGCCCTCCTCGGTGACGAGGCGGTTCTTCAGCCCGGGGTGCTTGGCGTCGAGGTCGTCGACGAGCGCGGCCAGGGTGTCCCCGCTGCCCTCGACGGTCTTGTTGCCTCCGGTGTGGGTGCGCAGGATGGTCGGGATCCGGACCTCGATGGCCATGGCGTGCGGTTCTCCTCGTGAAGGGGTGTCGAGAGCATGCATCGGCGCGCGTCGTCCGACGCTTGAGTGCTGGAACACCGCCCGGCCGCCCGGGATTCCGACGGCGAGCGGCGAGGGGCGTCAGTCGTAGACGACCGTCGTGGGGCTGTGGCCGAAGAGGTAGGACTCGACGACCTCGACGTCCTCCTCGCTCACCTCGCCGTCCACGATCCGGAAGCTGCGGAACTCGACGTCGTCGCCGGCCAGGCCGGTCTCGTTCCCGTGGGAGCGGGTCGACACCAGGACGTAGTGGGCGTTCGGCTCCGAGGCGTAGGAGATGTCGGTGCGCGACGGATAGGCCTCGGTGGCCGTGTGCGAGTGGTAGATGACGACCGGCTCCTCGTCGCGGTCGTCCATGTCCCGGTACAGCTTGAGCAGGTCGGCCGAGTCGAACTCGTAGAACGTCGGCGATCGCGCGGCGTTCAGCATCGGGATGAACCGCTCGGGCCGATCGCTGCCCTCCGGGCCGGCGACGACGCCACAGGCCTCGTCCGGGTGGTCCTCCCGGGCGTGGGCCACGATGGCGTCGTAGGTCGCGCGGTCGATGCGCAGCACGCGGCAAGTCTAGGCGGGCGGAGGCGACGTCCGACCGGGGAGGCCCAACCGATAGCGTCGGTGCCGTGCTGGTGACGCTGCTCGTGGCTGCCGGGGTGGTGCTGCTGCCGCTGCCGGCGCTGGCCATGGGCAGCCGCGGGCTGTTCAAGCAGCCCGGTTACAGCCCCGACGAACCGGCGGACCGCGCGTCGCACATCCTGATCGTCGCGTTGCGCGGGCTGGTCCTCCTCCTGGTGTTCGCGCTGTCGGCCGTCGTCCTGGTCTCGACCATCGGCGCGGCGATCCAGGACGTCGAGCTGCACGGCATGGTCTACGTGCTGTTCGGCCTCGACGTGCTGCTCGCGCTGCTGATCGTGGTCAGCTTCGGCCGCCGCGACCGGCGACCAGTGCGTCGACGAGCGACCCCTGCAGGGCGGTCAGCCAGTAGTAGACGGCCAGCTGCTGGTCCTCCTCACCGGTGACCTCGTCCGGCGGCTCGGTGTCCTCGGTGATCTCCAGCCGGGTGCCCATCGCCAGGCGCAGGTCGTTCGTGGTGCGCAGCCACGCCGCCGCCTGGTCCCGGTCGAGGCGGACCTCTCCTCCGCCCGAGGGCAGGGACGCGCGCACCGTCGCCAGGTCGTCGGCCTTGCCGCTGCGCAGCGAGGCCTCCGTCAGCTCGCGGTAGTCGGCGGCGAGCTCGGGGTCACCGCGGTGGCCCACCGGCAGGAGCCTGGCCATCACGGGGTCGCCGCCGACGTCGTCGGCGTCCGCGTCGAGCAACTGCTCCAGTTGGTCGAGCAGCAACCCCACGACCCCGGCCTCGGCCGGGTCCAGCCGGGCGACGAGGTCGCCGCCACGGACGGCCGTGAAGGGCCTCACGAGTCCCGCTGGTAGCTGGCCCACAGCCCGTAGGCGTGCAGCCGGCTCGTGTCGTGCTCCATGCGCTCCCGTGGACCGGAACTCACGATCGCCTTGCCCTCGTGGTGCACCTGCAGCATGAGCTTGGTGGCGGTGGGCTCGTCGTAGCCGAAGAGCTCCTGGAGCACGAAGGTGACGTAGTTCATGAGGTTGACGGGGTCGTTCCAGACGACGGTCACCCACGGGCGGTCGAGGTCGCCCCGTTCCTCGTCCGTGGTCTCCGGCGTCCATGTCGGAGCAAGAGGTCCGGCCACGTCTCCACCTTAGGACGCCGATCTGCCCTCGTCCCGGTGCCCGCCTACGCTTTCCGATCATGGCTCCGTCTATCGGTCTGGACACCGGGCTGACGCCTCCTCCGTCCCCCGCGCTCTTCACCGACCGGTACGAGCTGACGATGGTCGCCGCCGCGCTCGCCGACGGCACGGCCGATCGCGACTGCGTCTTCGAGGTCTTCGCCCGGCGCCTCCCCCACGGCCGCCGCTACGGCGTCCTCGCCGGCACCGGCCGGCTGCTGGAGGCCCTGCCCCACTTCCGCTTCGGGGACGACGAGATCGCCGCCCTCCGCGAGCAGGGCATCACCGACCAGCGGCTGCTCGACTGGCTGGCCGACTTCCGGTTCACCGGCGACATCGACGGCTACGCCGAGGGCGACCTGTACTTCCCCGGCTCGCCGGTGCTGACCGTCCGTGCGTCCTTCGCGCAGGGCGTGCTGCTGGAGACCCTCGCGCTGTCGGTGCTCAACCACGACAGCGCCATCGCCTCCGCGGCGGCCCGCATGGTCGCGGCGGCCTGCGAGCGGCCGTGCATCGAGATGGGCTCGCGGCGGACGCACGAGGAGGCAGCGGTCGCTGCGGCGCGCGCCGCCTCTCTGGTCGGGTTCGGGACGACGTCGAACCTCGAGGCGGGCCGCCGCTACGGCGTCCCCACCAGTGGCACCAGCGCGCACGCGTTCACGCTGCTGCACGACTCGGAGCGGGCGGCGTTCGAGGCGCAGGTGGCGACCCTCGGTCCGGGGACGACGCTGCTGGTCGACACCTACGACGTCGACGAGGGCATCCGGACGGCGGTGGAGGTGGCCGGCCCGGAACTCGGCGGCATCCGGCTGGACTCCGGCGACCTGCCGACACTGGCCGCGCACGCGCGCGAACTGCTGGACTCCCTGGGCGCGACGAGGACCCGCATCGTGGTGACCAGCGATCTCGACGAGTACGCCATCTCCGGGCTGATGGCCGCGCCCGTCGACCGCTACGGCGTCGGCACGTCGCTGGTGACCGGCTCGGGGGCGCCCACGGTCGGCATGGTCTACAAGCTCGTCGAGCGCGACGGCGTGCCGGTGGCCAAGAAGTCCGAGGGCAAGCGGTCGGTGGGTGGCCGGAAGAACGCCGTCCGCCGGCACGACGAGACCGGGACAGCGACGGCGGAGGTGGTCACGAGCCGGCCGATCGAGCCGCGCGACGGCGACCGGGACCTCGTCGTCCCCTTGGTCGAGGCCGGGGAGATCCGCACGCCGCAGAGCCCGGCGGAGGCACTGGCGGCGGCGCGTGCCCACCACGAGCGGGCGCGCCGGGCGCTGCCGCCGGAGGCCTGGGCACTCTCCCGCGGGGAGCCCGCGTTGGAGACGGTGGAGGCCTGAGGACAGCGGGAGGTGGCGGGATGAGTCGCGCACTGGTCGTGATCGACGTGCAGAACGACTTCTGCGAGGGCGGCAGCCTGGCGGTGGGCGGGGGTGCCGCGGTGGCCGCCGCGATCAGCGGGCACATCCGGGAGACCGCCGGCGACTACGCGCACGTGGTGGCCACGCGGGACCACCACATCGACCCGGGCCGGCACTTCGCCGAGCACCCCGACTTCCTGGACACATGGCCGGCGCACTGCGTCGTCGGCACCGACGGGGTGGAGCTGCACCCGGCGCTCGACCGCGAGGCCCTCGAGGCGATCTTCGACAAGGGGGAGTACGCCGCGGCCTACTCCGGCTTCGAGGGTGCCGCCGACGGGGTCCCGCTGGCCGACTGGCTGCGCGCGCGGGGCGTGGACGCCGTCGACCTGGTGGGCATCGCCACCGACCACTGCGTGCGGGCGACCGCGCTGGACGCCGTCGGTCACGGTTTCCGCACCCGCGTGCTGCTGCACCTGACCGCGGGGGTCACCGACGGCACGACGGAGGCGGCGATCGAGGAGCTGAGGACGGCCGGCGTCGCGCTCGAAGGCGAGGTCCACCGGGGCTGACGGCCCCCGTCCGCCCCCTCCTCCCTCACGGCGCAGCGTCCTCCCTCACCGCCGACGCCGAGGGAGGACACGCGACGATCAGGTGACCTGATCGTCGCGGGGCGGTCGGTCACACCGCGTCGAGGACCTCGTCGCGGGTGAACCCGAGCACCTGCAGCACGGCGTCGAGGTACGGCTGGTTGAGCGCCGTGTGCGCCTGCGCCCGCACGAACGGCTTGGCGTTGAAGGCGATGCCGAGGCCGGCGGCGTTGAGCATGTCCAGGTCGTTGGCGCCGTCACCCACGGCGACCGTCTGCTCGAGCGGGATGCCGTACTCGGCGGCGAACCGGGCCAGGGCACGAGCCTTGCCGGGGCGGTCGACGATCTCCCCCACCAGGCCGCCGGTGAGCTTGCCGTCGACGACCTCGAGGGTGTTCGCGGCGGCGAAGTCCAGGCCGAGGGTCCGCGCCAGTGGATCGGTGATCTGGGTGAAGCCGCCGCTGACGATGCCGCAGCGGAAGCCGAGCCGCTGGAGGGTCCGGATCAGCGTCCGCGCCCCGGGGGTCAGCTCCAGCGCCTCGCGCACCTCGTCGAGCACCTCGACCGGCAGCCCGGCCAGGACGCCGACCCGCGCGCGCAGCGACTCGGCGAAGTCCAGCTCGCCGTTCATGGCGGCCGCCGTGATCCGGGCGACCTCGGCCTCCCGGCCAGCCTTCGCGGCGAGCTCGTCGATGACCTCGCCACGGACCAGCGTCGAGTCGACGTCCAGCACGATCAGCCGCTTGCTGCGCCGCGCCAGACCGGCCTGCTCGACCGCGATGTCGGCACCCGTCTCGGCCGCGACCGACGCCAGCGCGGTGCGCAGCGCAGTGGCCTCCGCGCCGACCACGGTCAGCTCGATGCTGGTGACCGGGTAGTCCGACAACCGCCGGATGGCGTCGATGTTGCCGCCGATGCCGGCGATCGCCCGCGCGGCACCGGCCACCGCGTCGGGCGGCACCGGGCGCCCCAGCACGATGACGTGGTGCGGCCGGTTCACCGGCTCCGGGAGCGGCTCCCCCACCGACGCCGACTCGACGGTCACCTCAAGCCCGGTGTCGGCGGCGACCTCCGCGGCGACCTTGCCCAGGTGGGCCAGCAGCGCCTCGCCGTCCGCCGCCGGTACGGCGTCCGTGGCCAGCGCCGCGACCACGACGCCGAGCACCAGGTGCCCGTGGACGACCACCTGCTCCACGTCGAGCACCTCGACCGCGGGGGCGCCCCCGTCGGTGGCGGCGAGCGCGGAGAACAGCCGGGCGGTGACGCCGGGCCGGTCGTCGCCCGACACCGTGAGCACCGCCTGGGCCGTCAGCAGGGGCGGTACGGCAGCAGCGCGGGGCGTCGGATCGAGCGGCACCCGGTCATCCTCCCGCACCGGCAGCGCTGAACCGCAGAGGCCCAGAACCACCAGGGTTCTGGGCCTCTCCGGTTCGACGGTCCGATCGGACCGTCGATCCTGCTGCTACGTCGGGTCGGGGTCGTTCGGGCCCTGCCGCGGCCCGGTGCCGCCGACGAGCTCGCTGGCGTAGGGCGCGTGCCGCTTGCCCGAGTGCGCCTCGTCCTGCAGGCGCTGGAGCAGGTGCGGGTAGTGCGCCTCGAACGCCGGCCGCTCGGAGCGGATCTTCGGGATCTCGACGAAGTTGTGCCGCGGCGGCGGGGACGCGGTCGCCCACTCCAGCGAGTTGCCGTGACCCCAGGGGTCGTCGCGCAGCGCCAGACGCCCGTACTTCCAGGACTTCGCGACGTTGTACAGGAACGGGATGGTGGCCGCCCCCAGCACGAACGAGAAGACCGTGGAGATGGCGTGCATCGTCGTGAACGCGTCCGTCGGGAGGTAGTCCACGTAGCGGCGGGGCATGCCCTCGTTGCCCAGCCAGTGCTGGATCAGGAACGTGCCGTGGAAGCCGATGAACGTCAGCCAGAAGTGCAGCTTGCCCAGCCGCTCGTCCATCATCCGGCCGCACATCTTCGGGAACCAGAAGTAGATGCCGGCGTAGGCGGCGAACACCACGGTGCCGAAGACGACGTAGTGGAAGTGAGCGACGACGAAGTAGCTGTCGTTGAGGTGGAAGTCCAGCGGCGGGCTGGCCAGCAGGACGCCGGTCAGGCCGCCCAGCAGGAAGGTGACCATGAAGCCGACCGACCACAGCATCGGCGTCTCGAAGGTCAGCGCGCCCCGCCACATGGTGCCGATCCAGTTGAAGAACTTGATGCCCGTGGGAACGGCGATCAGGTAGGTCAGGAAGGCGAAGAACGGCAGTAGGACGGCGCCGGTGGCGTACATGTGGTGCGCCCACACGGCCAGGGAGAGCGCGCCGATGGCGATCGTCGCGAAGACCATGCCCTTGTAGCCGAACAGCGGCTTGCGGCTGAAGACCGGGATGACCTCGGTGATGATGCCGAAGAACGGCAGCGCGATGATGTAGACCTCGGGGTGCCCGAAGAACCAGAACAGGTGCTGCCACAGCATCGGGCCGCCGTTCTCGTCGGAGTAGATGAGCGCTCCGAGGTGGCGGTCGGCCAGCATGCCGAAGATCGCGGCGGTCAGGATCGGGAAGGCGAAGAGCACCAGGACGCTGGTGATCAGCGTGTTCCAGGTGAAGATCGGCATCCGGAACAGGGTCATGCCGGGTGCCCGCAGGCAGACGATCGTGGTGATGAAGTTGACCGCGCCGAGGATCGTGCCCAGGCCGCTGACGGCCAGGCCGGCGAACCACAGGTTGGCGCCGGCGCCCGGCGAGTGGACGCCGTTGGACAGCGGCGCGTAGGCGTACCAGCCGAAGTCGGCGGCGCCCCCCGGCGTCAGGAAGCCACCGACGGCGATCAGGCTGCCGAAGAAGAACAACCAGAACGACAGCGCGTTCATCCGCGGGAACGCCACGTCGGGCGAGCCGATCTGCAGCGGCATGATCAGGTTGGAGAACGCGAAGAACAGCGGCGTCGCGAACATCAGCAGCATCACCGTGCCGTGCATGGTGACCAGCTGGTTGTACTGCTCCGGCGAGAGGAACTGCAGCCCCGTCTGTCCCAGCTCGCCGCGCATCAGCATCGCCATGAGGCCACCGGCGAGGAAGTACGCGAACGAGGTGACCAGGTACATCAGGCCGATGGTCTTGTGGTCGGTGGTCCGCAGGAGGTTGGACAGCCGCGAGCCCTTGGCGGCCACATGGACCGGGCTCGGCCGACTCACGATGGGCGCCGGTGCAATCGTCACGGTTCCGGAGCTTAGACGGTCCTCAACCGGCACCTCGGCCCCCTCACCCGGCGGGTCGGTAGCTGGCCACCTGGACGGAGATCGTGACCCGGACCGGCTCCGGACGGCCGGCCAGCGACCGCGCGAGCTCGTCCTGGGCGAGGTGCCGGGCGTGCGGCCCCATCCCGACGAGGGTGGCGACCGCGCGCCGGTCCAGGAGCAGTTCCTCGCGGTGGACGGTCGTCGCGAGCGGCACCAGGTGCGGTTCGAGCGACGCCGCGAGCCGGGCGGCCTTCTCGGGATCGACCCGCAGCAGGCCGAGCGGAGCGACCAGCTCGCCGAGGTGGTCCGGCTCGGGCGTCACGACCACGAGCCGGCCCTCCGGCCGCAGCACGCGGGCGGTCTCGGGCCCGTTGCGCGGCGCGAAGACGACGAGGGCGCGATCGACCACGGCGTCGGCGAGCGGCAGCCGGGCCCACGTGTCGGCGACGACCGCTACTGCCCGGGGATGCGCGCGAGCGGCGCGGCGTGCGGCGTACCGCGAGGAGTCGAGGACGACGCCCACCGCCGCCGGCAGCCGCTCCAGGACACCGGCCAGGTGGTGACCCGTGCCACCGCCGAGATCCAGCACCGTCCGCACCCGGGGTCCGGCCGCGACCGCGTCGGCGAGGACCCGCGTGACGCCGGCGTAGTGCCCGGCCTCGAGGAAGGCGACCCGGTCGGCGACCATCTCCGCGTCGTCGCCCGACGGCGGTCGATGACCGGGCGGCAGGAGCGTCACGTGGCCCTGCCGGGCACGGTCGAACAGGTGCCCCTCCGGGCAGCGCAGGGCCGACCCGTCGTCGGTGGCGGCCAGCGGGGCGGCGCGCACCGGGCAGGACAGCAGCGCCACCGCCCGCGGCTCCAGGGGAGGTCTCACCGTCGGGGCGGGACGGCGTGGAATACGACGTCGCGCAGCGCGCCGCTGTCCGCGACGGCTGTGACGTAGGTGCCGTGGGGCTGGCGGCGCCGATCGGTCGGTGAACCGGGGTTGATCAGCCGCAGCCCGTTCGGCGCCGTCGTGTCCCAGGGGATGTGGCTGTGGCCGAAGACCAGGACGTCGGTGTCGGGGAAGCGGCTCGCGCAGCGCTGCTCGCGCCCCTTGGCGTCCCCGGTCTCGTGGACGACGGCGAGGCGGATGCCCTCGATCTCGGCGCGGGCGACCTCCGGCAGCCGCCGGTGGAACGGCCCGTGGTCGTTGTTGCCGTACACGGCGACCAGCCGCCTGGCGCGTTCCTCGAACCGGTCCAGCAGGGCGACGTCGACCCAGTCACCGGCGTGCACGACGACGTCGGCGGCGTCGATCGCGGCCCAGAGGCCGTCAGGTAGGTCGCGCGCCCGCTTGGGGACGTGCGTGTCGGCGGTCAACACCAGGGAAAGTGGCACGACCCGATGCTCGCAGGCCGACGAGCGCACGAGCAGCGCTGGCTGGCGCTGGACGTCAGCGCACCCCGTTCTGGTCGGCCAGGGCCTTGAGCCGGGCGTTGTAGGCCTCGCGCTCGGCGTCGCCGCTGCGCTCGGCGGCCCGGTCCAGGGCGCGGGCGCGGCGGTCGTCGGACGACGCCCAGGAGAAGAAGACGACGGCCAGCACCAGCACGGTGGGCAGCTCGCCGAACGCCCAGACGATGCCGCCCGCGACGCCCTGGTCCCGCAGCGGGTCGATGCCCCACCCGGACGGCGGCTGCGCGAACGTGTCCACGACCAGCGAGCCGGCCAGCATGATCGCCACGCCGAAGAAGGCGTGGAAGGGCACCGGCAGGAAGAGCTCGAGCATCCGGCCCGGGTGCGTGAGGGTCCGGGGCCACGGATCCTGGGCGACGATCGGCCCGAAGAAGAGGAGCCCGGTCACCACGAAGTGGGCCAGCATCAACTGGTGCCCGATGGGGTTGCCCATCAGGGCGTCGAACAGCGGCGTGAAGTAGACGCCGTACAGGCTCGCGATGAACAGCGGCACGGTGAACAGCGGGTGCGCCACGAACCGCGCGAACGGGCTGTGCAGCGCGCCCAGCAGGAGCGCCCGCGGCGCTCCAGCCGTGCCCCGGCCCCGGGGCAGCGCGCGCAGGGCCAGCGTCACCGGGGCCGCGAGGAGCAGCAGCAGCGGCGTGATGAGCGACAGGACCATGTGCTGGGTCATGTGCACGCTGAACAGCACCATGCTGTAGCCGTTCAGCCAGGTGCCGGTGACGGCGAACAGCGACAGGCAGCCCGCGATCCAGGCGAGGGTCCGCCACCACGGCCAGCGCACCCCCGAGCGGCCCAGGGCGAGGACCCCCACCAGGTAGGCGGCCAGGGCGAGGACGCCGAGCACGGGGACCACCGACCACGGGTCGAGGTGCGGCAGGAACATCCGCCCCCAGGTGGGTGGCTCGTCGGGCACCCACATGCCCGAATGGTGTCCATGGTCCACGAACACACTCTCCCAGAAAGGACCCCGTCCTCCCCAACCCTCGCGAGCTCGGGCCGGGACCCGGGACGGGGCCTACTCGTGGACCGGCGCCTCGTGGTCGGCGTGCGTCCCGGCCTCGAGCTGGAACGTGCAGTGCGCCATGTCGAAGTGCTCGCCGAGGCATTCGCACAGCGCGTCGAGCACCCGTCCGCCGTGGCCGGCGGCCAGCGCCTCGTCGGTGACCACGACGTGGGCGGAGAGGACGGGGGCCCCGGACGTGATGGTCCACGCGTGCAGGTCGTGCACGCCGATGACGCCGTCCACCCCGAGGATGTGGCGCCGGACGGAGTCGAGGTCCACGCCCCGGGGCGCGGCCTCCAGCAGCACGTCGAGCGCCTCCCGGAGCAGGTGCCAGGCGCGCGGCAGGACGAGGCCGCCGATCGCGACGGAGGCGACGATGTCGGCCGGCGTCCAGCCGGTCGTCATGATGACGACGGCCGCCACGATCACCGCCACCGAACCCAGCGCGTCGGCGAGGACCTCGAGGTATGCCCCCCGCATGTTCAGCGAGCCGCTCTGGTCACCGTGCAGGACCCCGAGGGAGACCAGGTTCACCGCGAGGCCGACCAGGGCGATGGCGAGCATCAGCCCCGACCCGATCTCCGGCGGGTGCCCGATCCGCCGGACGGCCTCCACGAGCACGTAGCCGGCGACGGCGAGCAGGAGCACCCCGTTGGCCACCGCGGCGAGGATCTCCAGCCGCTGCCAGCCGAAGGTCCGGCGTCCGCGGGGTGCCCGCTGGGCGAGCGTGACGGCGCCGAGGGCGAGCGCGATGCCGACGGCATCGGTGGCCATGTGCCCGGCGTCGGCGAGCAGCGCCAGGGAGCCGGACACCATCGCGCCCACGACCTCGGCCGCGAGGACGGCGAGGGTCATCACTAGGACGACGAGCAGCCGTCGTCGCCGACCACCGGCACCGGCGGCCGGCGCGTGGCTGTGGCCGTGCCCCATCGACCGCCCTCCCCTGCGCTGGACCCGACCCCGAAGTGTGCCCCACGCAGCGACGCCCCCCGCCCGGGTCGGGCGGGGGGCGTCGTCGTCGGCGCGTCGGGTCAGATGGGGACGCCGCGCTCCCGGAGGTACGGGATGGGGTCGACCTTCTGCCCGTCGATGCCGCCGATGTGCACCTCGAAGTGCAGGTGCGGCCCGGTGGACTGGCCGCGGTTGCCCAGCAGCGCGATCGTCTCGCCGGCCTTCACGACCTGACCGGGCTCGACGAGGATCTGGTCCATGTGGCCGTAGACCGTGACGTCCCCGTTGGCGTGCTGGATGTACACGGCCAGGCCGAAGCCGCTGGCGGGGCCGGCCTCGAGCACCACGCCGTCCATGGCCGCGTACTCGGGGGTGTGCATGGGCGCGGCCAGGTCGATGCCGCCGTGGAGCGTGCCCCACCGCGGACCGAACCCGCTCGTGAGCCGCGCGCCCTGCACCGGCAGGACGGCCTTGGGGCGGGCGGCCTCGGCGGCGGCCGCGGCGGCGGCCTTGTCGGCCTCGGCCTGGACGTGGGCGGCTGCGGCCTGCTCGGCGTCACGGACGTCGCGGCTGGCGGCGAGCACGCTCAGCCGGCGAGTGGCGTCGAGGGCGGTGATCTGCTCGCTCGGAGCTGCCTCGATGCCCAGCTCCTGGGCGACGCTGACCGAGTGGCTGACCGTGGACGTGGCCTGGGCGGCGGGGTCACCCGAGGCGAAGCCGCTGACGCTCAACGCGCCGACGAGCGCGGCGGCGAGGTAGAGCGAGGGACGCTTGCGGATCTGCGGCGGACGGCGGAGGAACCTCGCCCGGCGGCCCTCGGCGACCGTCGCGACGACCTCGGTCGCCTGTTCCACCTCGATGACCGGCGCGGGCGCCGGGACGACCGCGGCCTCGGCAGGACGAGCCTCGGCGGAACGCTTGTAGGGCGTCGGCCGGACGGCGGTCGTCGTGGACTCCGGCGACGTCGTCGTCTTGGCCGTCGCCGTCTTGGCCGTCGCCGTCTTGGCCGTCGTCGTCTTGGCCGTCGTCGTCTTGGCCGTCGCGGTCTTGGCCGTCGCGGTCCTCGCTGCGGTCGGCTTCGTCGTCGTCTTGGCCGTCGCGGTCTTGGCCGTCGCGGTCTTGGCCGTCGCGGTCTTGGCCGTCGCGGTCTTGGCCGTTGCGGTCCTCGCTGCGGTCGGCTTCGTCGTCGCGGGCTCGGTCGGTCCGGTGGGACGGGCGGTCGCGGCGCGGGCCGCCACCTTCGCGGCGGCGGCCTTGGCGGCACCCCCCGCCTTGGCGCTGACGGCCTTCGCCGTCGCGGCGCCCGCCGTGGCGGCCCTCGCCGAGGCAGCCTTCGTGGTCGCCGTGCCGGCGGCCTTCGCGCGAGCGGCCAGCGTGCCGGCTGCGGCAGCGGCCTTGACGCCGGCGACCCGCCGGCTACGAGCGGCGGGTACGGGCCCGCCGGTGGTCGTGGACGCGGGACCCTCGCTCTGCGCCTTCCCCCGGCGCGGCGTCGGGACCTCGTTCGGGACCTTCTTCTCGGCCGGCTTCCGCGAGCTGCCACGGGCGCTGGTGAGGGCCGAACCGGTTCCCTTGACGGGCTCGCGTCCCTCGGCGAGAAGGTGGTCCTGGTGGAGCGAACTCATGCACCTGACTTCCGTTGGCGGACAAGACACAGCGGCCCCCGGGGAGAGGAGCGGGGCCCATGTAAACATGTCGTGACCGTTTCGTGATGTGAGATCCAGGGAATAGCGGCCCTCTTCTGTGGGCTGGTTCACAAACCTTCAACCATGTATTTCTGCTCTCCGTAGAACGTCCATCACGCTGCGTCAAGGGCGCGCCGCATCTCGTTGAAAGTGGCGCGATTCAGGTCACGACAGGGCAGAAGCCCTTGTGCAGGGGCCGAATCCCGGTCCGATAGAGGGAGTTCTCCGAATGCGCGCAGTGACCTGGCACGGGCGAGCGGACGTCCGCGTCGACACCGTTCCCGACCCCGTCATCCACGAGCCGACCGACGTCATCATCGAAGTGACCTCGAGCGGGATCTGCGGGTCGGACCTGCACCTGATCGAGGTGATGGCGCCGTTCATGAGCGTCGGCGACGTCATGGGCCACGAGCCGATGGGCATCGTCCGCGAGGTCGGATCCGAGGTCACGAACGTGCGGCCGGGTGACCGCGTCGTCATCCCGTTCAACATCTCCTGCGGCACCTGCTGGATGTGCTCCCAGGGTCTGCAGTCGCAGTGCGAGACCACGCAGAACCGCGACCAGGGCTTCGGCGCGTCCCTGTTCGGCTACACCAAGCTCTACGGCCAGGTGCCCGGCGGCCAGGCCGAGTACCTGCGGGTGCCCTTCGGCAACACGCTGCCGATCAAGGTGCCGGAGGGACTGCCCGACGACCGCTTCGTCTACCTCTCCGACGTGCTGCCCACGGCCTGGCAGGCGGTGCAGTACGCCGGGGTCCCGCAGGCGAAGAGCGTCCTCGTCCTCGGGCTCGGCCCCATCGGCGACATGTGCACGAGGCTGGCCCAGCACCTCGGCGCGACCCAGGTGCTCGCCGCCGACGTCGTCCCCGAGCGGAACGCACGGGCACGGGCGCGGGGGTCGAGGTCATCGACTCCACCAAGCAGGCAGACGTCGTCCGCGCCGTCCGTGACGCCACCGACGGGCGCGGGCCGGACGCCGTGATCGACGCCGTCGGCATGGAGGCGCACGGCTCGCCCCTCGCCAGCTTCGCCCAGAAGGCGACGGCGGTCGTCCCCGACGCGATCATGGAGAAGGTCATGCAGGTAGCCGGCGTCGACCGTCTGGCGGCCCTGAACACCGCCATCGAGGCGGTCCGCCGCGGCGGCACCATCTCGCTCTCGGGCGTCTACGGCGGCGCGACCGACCCGCTCCCCCTCATGCGCATGTTCGACAAGCAGATCCAGCTGCGCATGGGTCAGGCCAACGTGTGGCGCTGGGTGCCCGACATCCTGCCGCTGCTGACCGAGGGCGACCCGTTCGGCGTCGACGACTTCGCGACCCACCACGTGCCGCTCGAGGAGGCCCCGCAGGCCTACATGAACTTCCGGGAGAAGAAGGAAGGCACGGTCAAGGTCCTGCTCACGCCCTGACCGCCGGCACCCCCAGGACCCGGTCCAGGTACGCGTTCGACAGCGTGCCGGCCGGGTCCAGGCGGTCGCGGAGCGCGACGAACTCGGCGAACCGCGGATAGCGCCCCGCCAGCGTGGCCGCGTCCAGCCCGTGCAGCTTGCCCCAGTGCGGGCGCCCACCCACCGAACCGGCGATCGACTCCAGGGCGTCGAACCACGGGCCGGGTGCGGTGCCCGCAGGAACGTGCGCCGCCACGTAGGCCGTGTCCCGACCCGACGCGGTCGAGAGCGGGATGTCGTCGGCAGCGGCCAGCCGCACCTCGACCGGGAAGGCCGCTCGCCAGTCACTGGCCTCGTGCACCCGGCGCAGTTCGGCCAGCACCGCGGGGGCGTCGGCACGGGGCACCGCGTACTCCATCTCCTGGAACCGGACACGGCGCCGGCTGACGAACACGCGGTGCGCATGGTCGGTCCACGACCGTGCGCCCAGCGCCTTGGCCGACATCCGCGCGAGCGGCGGCACGAGCGCCGGCACCCGGCGGCCCGCCGCCACGACGCCCGCGAAGGCCGCGTTGGCGAGGATCTCGTCGTCCCAGACCGCCCGCCACCGGGGCAGCGGCGCCAGCCCCTCCTCCAGCGACACCCGGGTGTTGCACTTCAGCAGCGTCGCGTCGGTGTGGGGGAACCAGTAGAACTCGACGTGGTCGGTCGAGGTCATCAGCTCGTCGAACCCCTCGATCGCGGCGGTCAGCGTGCCGGGGCCCTCCACCGCGCGCAGCGCGAACGCGGGCACCGCCTGCAGGGTGACCGCGGTGACCACGCCCAGCGCGCCGAGCCCGACCCGGGCGGCGCTGAAGACGTCCGGGTTCCGGTCCGGGTCGCAGGCGAGCACCTCGCCCGACGGCGTCACCAGCTGCAACGCCCGAACCTGCGTCGCCAGGCCGCCGAACCGGGCACCGGTGCCGTGGGTGCCGGTGGACAGCGCTCCGGCGACGGTCTGCCGGTCGATGTCGCCGAGGTTGATCAGGGACCACCCCTGCCGGACGAGCTCGGCGTTCAGCCGGTGCAGCGGGGTTCCCGCACCGACGGTCACCCGGCCCTCGCCGTCCACCTCGCCGACCCCGACCAGGCCGTCGCACACCAGCTGGACGTCCTCGGGCACCGCAACCGCGCTGAAGGAGTGACCGCTCCCGACCGGCCGGACCCGCCGCTCCGCACCCGTGGCCGCGGCGAGGACGGCGGCGACCTCACCGGCCGAGCGCGGGTGGACGACGTCGGCCTCCGCCCGCTGGTTGCCGGCCCAGTTGCGCCAGCGCCTGCGGCTCGCCGACGGAGCCGGAGCGTGCGTCACCCATGCCTCCCTCGTCGGTGGTGGAACTCTGCAGGGCGGCGACTGCGCAGGTCAACGGTCCGCTCGCTTGACCGCACCCCTCCCGCCCGGCACGCTCCGCAGCGATGAGCGCGTCCCATCCCGACTCGCAGCGGGCCCGCCTCGACGCCGCGACCGCGCACCTCGACCCCCGCTGGCGGTCCTCGACCTCGACGCACTCGACGCCAACGCCGACGACCTCGTCCGCCGCGCCGGCGGCAAGCCCCTGCGGGTGGCCAGCAAGTCGGTGCGGAACCGGGCGGTGCTGCGGCGGGTCCTCGGCCGGCCCGGCTTCGCCGGCGTGCTCGCCTACTCGCTGGCCGAGGCGCTGTGGCTCAGCGGCGGCGCGGACCCGGTCGCCACCGACGTCGTCCTGGGCTATCCGACGGTCGACCGGTCGGCGCTGCGCCGGCTGGCCGGGGACGCGGCGGCCGCGTCCAGGGTGACGCTGATGGTCGACTCGGTCGACCAGCTGGACCTCGTCGACGCCGTCGTCCCACCGTCGGCGCGGCCCGCGCTGCGGGTGGCCCTCGACGTCGATGCGTCCCTGCGCGCGGCCGGCGGACGCGTGCACCTCGGGGTGCGCCGTTCGCCGGTGCACTCGGTGGACGACGCGACCGCGCTGGCGCGCGCCGTGGCCGGGCGGCGCGGCTTCGCCCTCGTCGGTCTGATGGCCTACGAGGCGCAGATCGCCGGCGTGCAGGACCAGCCACCGGGCCGTCGGCTGCGGGGGGCCGCGGTCCGGCGCATGCAGGCGGTCTCGGGCCGGGAGCTCGCCGGCCGCCGCCAAGCCATCGTGTCGGCCGTGTCGTCGGTGGCCCCGCTGGAGTTCGTCAACGGAGGCGGAACGGGCAGCGTGGAGCGCACCGCCGCCGAGGACGCGGTGACCGAGATCGCGGCCGGCTCGGGCCTCTACGGACCGGCGCTGTTCGACGGGTACCGCGCGTTCACGCCCCGCCCGGCCACGTTCTTCGCCGTCCCCGTGACCCGGCTGCCCGCCCGGGGCACCGTCACCGTCGCCGGGGGCGGCTGGATCGCCTCGGGAGCGCCCGGCCCCGACCGGCTGCCGGTGGCCACGTACCCGACGGGGTTGCGGTGGCTCCCGGCCGAGGGCGCCGGCGAGGTCCAGACACCCCTGCGCGGTCCCGGGGCGGCCGGCCTGCGGATCGGGGACCGCGTCTGGTTCCGCCACGCCAAGGCCGGTGAGATCTGCGAGCACGTCGACGTCCTGCACGGCATCGCCGGCGAAGCCGTGGCCGAGGTGCTGCCCACCTACCGCGGCGAGGGCCGCGCCTTCGGCTAGCGCGCGCGGGCCACCCGGGTCTCGTCGAACACCGGCTCGGCCGACTCGTAGACCCGGCCATCGGCCCCGAACACCAGGAACCGGTCGAAGGAGCGGGCGAACCAGCGGTCGTGGGTCACCGCCAGCACGGTGCCGTCGAACGCCGCCAGCGCCTCCTCCAGTGCCTCGGCCGACAGCACGTCGAGGTTGTCGGTCGGCTCGTCGAGCAGGAGCAGCGTCGCGCCGGACAGCTCGAGCAGCAGGATCTGGAACCGTGCCTGCTGCCCACCCGACAGCGTCCGGAAGGGCTGATCGGCCTGGTCGGTCAGCCCGTACCGGCGCAGCGCCGCCATGGCCCGTCCGCGGTCCACCCCCGGCCGGCCGGGCTCGCCGTGCCACAGCAGGTCGACCGGCGTGCGGTCCTGCCACTCGGGATGGGCGTGGGTCTGCGCGAAGAACCCGGGGACGACGCGGGCGCCGAGCCGCCAGTCGCCGGCGTGCGCCACCTGCTCCCCCGCCAGCAACCGCAGGAAGTGCGACTTGCCCGCGCCGTTCGCGCCGAGCACGCCGACGCGATCGCCGTACCAGACCTCGAGGTCGAACGGCTGCATCAGCCCCGAGAGCTCCAGTTGCTCGGCCGTCACCGCGCGCACACCGGTGCGCCCGCCGCGCAGCCGCATCGCCACCTTCTGCTCGGGCGGGCGGTCGGGCGGTGGGCCCTCGGCCTCGAACTTCGTCAGCCGGGTCTGCATGGCGCGGTAGCGGGAGGCCATGTCCGCTGAGTTCGCCGCCTGCTGCTGCAGTGTGCGGACCAGCTCGACCAGCCGCTCGTGCTCCTCGTCCCAGCGCCGGCGCAGCTCGGCCATCCGGTCGTGCCGGGCGGTGCGCGCCTCGGCGTACGTCGCGAACCCGCCGCCGTGCACCCACGCCGTCCCGCCCTCGACGGTGACCACGCGGTCGGCGACGCGGGCCAGCAGCTCCCGGTCGTGGCTGACGAACAGCACCGTCTTGCGGGTCTCCAGCAGCCGCTGCTCGAGCCAGCGCTTGCCGGGCACGTCGAGGTAGTTGTCCGGCTCGTCGAGGAGCAGCACCTGGTCGGGCCCGCGGAGCAGCGCCTCCAGCGCCAGCCGCTTCTGCTCCCCTCCGCTGAGGGTCGACAGCTCCCGGTACTTGCACCGGTCGTAGGGCACGCCCAGCGCGGCGACGGTGACCGTGTCCCACGTGACCTCGGCCTCGTACCCGCCCACGTCGCCCCACCGCGCGAGCGCGTGCGCGTAGGCCATCTGCCCCCGCTCGTCGTCGATCTCCATGAGGGCGAGCTCGGCGGCGTCGACCGCCTCCCACGCCTCGCGGACGGCGGGCGGTGACAGATCGACGAGGAACCGCTGCACCGTCGTGTCGTCGCGCACGGCCCCGACGAACTGCCGCATGACGCCGAGCCCGCCGGTGCGGGCGACCGTGCCGGCCTCGGGGACGAGGTCGCCCGCGATGATCCGCAGGAGCGTCGTCTTGCCCGCGCCGTTCTCGCCGACGACCGCCGCCCGGAAGCCGTCACCGACGCGGAAGGACACGTCGGCGAGCAGCACCCGGCCGTCCGGGAGCGTGTGCCGGACAGCGCTGACGTCGACGTACCCCACCGGGACATCCTCCCGGTCGCGGCAATCCGATTTCGGCGGCTCTCCGGGTCCGGATCAGTCCAGCGCCACCCGCAGGCGCTGCCGGGCGAGGCGTTCGACGAGTTCGGGCAGTGCGTCGGCCGGGGAGCCGCGCAGCTCCTCCCGGCAGGTGCGGACCGTGAGCAGGATCGAGCGATGCCCCAGCTCCGGGAACTCCTGGGAGAGCCGGGCGTAGGCCGAGCGGACGGAGGGATCGGAGACGGTCAGCGGCACTGCCAACGTCATGGACGGTCCTCAGGGCGATGGCCGCGCGAGCGGCGGTGGTGGGACACCCCGTCACGGCCGCCTCAGTGGCCACCGTGGTTGCTGCTGTGCCGGGACACCGTCACGTGCGGCGCGCGCCGTTTCCAGGGACCAAGGTCCCACCCACAGTTCAGGCGTGGCGTGTCGTGACCGCGCCACGCCGGAGGCCGGGCTCAGCCCGCGGAGTAGTAACCGTTGTCGCCGGCCGCCGTGGCGGCGACCGCGTCCCGTACGACGGCGCTCAACTCGTCGGCGTCCACCACGTCGAGGGACGGGAAGCGGATGCAGCTCTTGCCGCAGGACACCTTGCCGAGGCGCTGGGCCCGCTGCTCGGCGAGGTAGCTCCCGTCGACGACGGCGCAGACGTAGAGGGAGAGGTGCCGCTTCTGCGCGGCGAGCGCGATGAGCGGCCACATCGTCGCCTGCCTGGCCGACTTCGGCTTGTAGGGCATGAGCCCGTACCCGAGCATCGCCGTCGAGCCCATGGGGACCAGCTGCCGGTCGATGCCCGGGGCGGCCGCCATGACCAGCTCGTCGACGCGGCACAGCTCCTCCGAGCGGGGCCCCGCCCGGTCGAACCAGTTCTCGATCTCGTCGGACATGCGCGGGGAAGTCAGCTGAGCATGATCGAGATGAGCGTCGCCGCCGCAGCGGCCAGCATCCCGAACACGATCACCATCGCCAGCATGCGCCGGCGCCGCTCCGCGCGGGACCGGTTCCCGCCCATCCTCGTCATGGCGGCACGTTACCTCCGGCGCCCTCGTCCAGGGCCCTCCGTCGTCCCCACAGGAGGGTGTCCAGCGCGGTCCCCGCCGGGGTCTCCCGGCGCACCTGCTCCAGGCGGTCGACGTCGAGCAGCTCCGCGACGGGTGCCAGCCGGTCGACCGAGTGCAGGATCGCCGGCTCCTGCGGGCCGCCGACGCCGTCGGCGATGTTGGCCAGGTCGTGCCCCAGCACCAGCAGCCGGCCGCCCGGCCGGAGCCACGAGACCGCCCGGGTGAGCACGGCGGCGCCGTCCTCGACCGGCAGGTGCAGGTAGGCGACGAGGACCAGGTCCAGACTCGCGGGTGTCGTCGTCCAGGTCAGGACGTCGGCGGTCACCCACGTGACGGCGCCGGCGCCGGGTTGCCGTCGGCCGCGGTCCAGCCCCACCGCGGAGAAGTCGACCGCGGTGACCCGCCAGCCCCGGCCGGCCAGCCACAAGGCGTGCCGCCCCTCCCCTGCCGCGAGGTCGACGGCGTCGCCCGGTGGTACTTCCTCGAGCAGCTCGGCCACCAACGCGTTCGGCGCCGACGACCACTGCTGCGCCTCGGCGTAGCGCTCGTCCCAGTCCGCTGCCCGCACGGGACGAGCATGCCGAGCCCGGTCCGGAGTGGCCAGTGACCTCGGGCAACGGTCAGGGTGGTCGGCATGGCCGCCGTCATCTCCCTGGTCGTCGTCGTCACCCTGGGCCTGCTCATCACCCGCATCGCCACGGTGGCGCTGACGATGACCGGGATGACGCTGCAGCACGCCCGGTTCCAGGCGCGGTCGGCGTTCACCGGGACGGGTTTCACGACGTCGGCGGCGGAGGCGGTGGTGGGACACCCCGCGCGGCGCCGCATCGTCATGGTCCTGATGCTGGTCAGCGGTGCCGGGGCGGTCTCGGTGCTGGGAACCCTGATCCTGAGCTTCGCCGGGGTCGACTCCACCGGCGGCGGCCTCCAGCGAGCGGCCGTCATCGTGGTCTCCTTGGGCACCCTGCTGTGGCTGGCGCGCAACCGCGTGGTCGACCGGGGCCCTCCGGCGGGTCATCGAACGGATGCTGCGCCGGTTCACCGACCTGGACGTCCGCGACTACGCCGCCCTGCTCCACCTGCGGGGCCGGTGGCGGGTGGTCCAGCTGCCGGTCGCGGACGACGACTGGATCGCCTCCCAGCCGCTGGGCGGCTGCGGCTGCCGGAGGAGGGCGTCGCGGTGCTCGGGGTGGAGCGGGACGACGACACCTGGATCGGCGCCCCGAGCGAGGACCTGCACCTGCGCCCTGGCGACATCGTCGTGCTGTACGGGCGCGAGGCCATGCTCGAGGACATCGCGGCGCGGCTCCACGGCGAGGAGGGGGAGGCGGCCAGCGAACGGGCCAGGGCCTGGCACGCCGCCACCCCGCCGTCCGAGCGGCTGCCGCGGCCCTGACCTGCCCGGGAACGTCGTACCGGGCTGGCACCGTGAGCCCTGTGACGACGAGCCTGCGCGACCTCGGCCTGCTGCGGCTGGCGGCCCTCCGGCTGGTCGGGCCGGGCGAGCCGACGGCGGCCGACGCCGTGCGGGTGCTCGGTGCCGTCCAGGCGCAGGACTATCCCGGGGCGCTCACCTCGGTGGCGCTGCGCACCGCGTCGCGGCTGCGCAAGGACGTCGTGGCCGCGCTCGACAGCGGTGCGGTGGTCCGCTCCTGGCCGATGCGCGGCACCCTGCACTTCGTCGCCGCCGAGGACCTGCGCTGGTTCCTCGACACGGTCGGCGTCCGCATGGTCAGCACGGTCAGCAGGCGGTGGGCCGACCTGGGGCTGGACGAGGCGCACGCCGAACGGGCCCGCGAGCTCGTCGACGCGGCGCTGAGCACTCGCGGCCGGCTGTCGCGGGCCGAACTCCTGGCGGCGATCGCCGACGGCGGGGTCGAGGTCACCGGCCAACGGGGCGCCCACCTCATCGGCTACCTGGCCCTGACCGGCACCACGTGCCTCGGCCCGACCGACGGCGAGCGCGAGCAGCTGTTCGTGCGGTTGGTGGACTGGGTGCCCGACCGGCGGCTCGAGCGGGAGCAGGCGCTGGCCGAACTGGCGCTGCGCTTCTTCACCGGGCACGGGCCGGCCACCGTCCCGGACCTCGTCCGGTGGGCGGGCAGCACCGTGCGCGACGTGCGGACGGGCCTGGCCGCCGTCCGCGACCGGCTGGAGTCGGTGACCGTCGAGGGCACCGAGTACCTGATGGATCCGGCGACACCCGGTCGGCTCGCCGCGGCCCGCGCCGAGGCCGAGGGCCTGCTGCTCCTGCCCGGGTTCGACGAGTTCGTGCTGGGTTACGGCGACCGCACCGCCGTCCTCCCGGCCGAGTTCGCCGAGCGCATCGTGCCGGGCAACAACGGGATGTTCCGGCCCACGGTCGTGCACGGCGGCCAGGTGGTCGCGACATGGCGGTGGACCGGCCGCGGCGCGACGCGGGCGGTCGCCGTCGAGCCCTTCCGCGAGCTCCCCGACGACGCTGCCGCAGCGATCCCCGGCCTGGCCGCGCAGCTGCCGTAGTCGCTCCATCCCCAGGCTTGTTCCCGCTGGTCATCGCGTCGCTGATGCCGTATTATCGAACGCATGTTCGACGATGCGCTCCTCGATCCGGGTGACCGGCTCTCGGTCCTCGAGACGGGGCTGCGCGGCTGGCTGGGAACCCACCACCCGCAGCAGCTCACGACCGTCGAACGACTGGCCGGCCCGACGTTCGAGGTCACCACCGGCACCGGCCGGCACGGCCGGGGCAGCCTGCGCGAGGAGATCGCCGACGAGGACGGTGGAGAGCGCCGCCTGGGCGAGTTCCGGGGGCTGCTGGAGACCGGTGCCCGGCATCTGGCCGCGGCCGCGGCACGCCATCGGGAGCAGGGCCGTCAGGCCGCTCTGGAGTTCCGGGCGCTGACCGCCTTCGCCAGGCACCGTCCGGCGTCGATCGACCGGGCCGACGAGGAAATCGGGGCGGCGGCGGCCGCGTCCCGGGCAGCGCGGCCCGAGGTGCTGACCGAGGTGAGCGAGTGGGCCGTGGACGAGGTGATGGCCGAGTACGGCCTGTCCTCCCGGGCCGCCACCGCCCGACTGCAGCTGGCGGTCACCCTTGCCGAGCAGCTGCCGGCCACCCTCGACGCCCTGGAGGCCGGGGTCATCTCCCGGCCGCACGCGGCGATGCTCGCCGACGAGCTCGGCGTGCTGACCGATCCAGCCACCCGCGAGCGAGTGGAGGCCGACCTGCTGGCCCGGGCTGCGGGCAGGTCGGTTCCCTCCCTGCGCGACGCGGCCCGCCGGGCGGTGCTGCGCGCGGATGCCGCCGCCGCGGCCGGCCGGCTGGCCAAGGCGATCCGCGCACGGCACGTGCGCGTGCATCCCGGCCATGACGGGGAGGGCAGCCTCACCGTCGGTGGCCTGCCGCTGCCGGTGGTGCTGGCCTGCCGCAAGGCGCTGGAGGGCTACGCCGAGGCCTGCAGGACTCCCGACGACCAGCGGACCAAGGACCAGCGGATGGCCGACTGCCTGGTCGACCTGCTCCTGCGCCCCGACGCCGCCCACTCCCCGGTGCAGCTCGACCTCACCGTCGTCGCCGGCGTGGGCACCCTGACCGGCGGTGACGAACCCGGGGAGGTCGACGGCCACCCCGTCCCCGCCGCAGTGGTCCGCGAACTCCTGCACGCCTTCGGACTGGGTGCCGGTACCGACCCGCGGCGCAGCGAGCGCCCCCGGACGCGCCCGGTCAGGGCGAGGCCGCGGCGAACGCGAGCGGCGACGCACCTGCCGGGGCCGCTGCCGCGAGCCCCACCGCGCCGGCGCCGGTCAGTCCCTCAGCCACCGAGAAGGTGCCTGGCTGGCTGTCCGAGCTGCTCGACCTCCGTCAGGTGGCCGGCACCGCGCTCACCCACCTACCGACGATCGCGGTGGTCGAGGAGATCACCGGGCAGCTGCTCGCCCTCACCAACACCGCGCAGCTGCGGTCCGGCCGAGCGCTCGGCCCACCAGGCGCCACCAACGGCTACTCGCCCTCGGTCCCGCTGCAGAAGTTCGTCCGCGCCCGCGACCGGCGCTGCCGCTTCCCGGGCTGTCGCACCGCCGCCGCCCGCTGCGACCTCGACCACAACCAGCCCTGGCCGCTCGGCCCCACCAGCGCCGACAACCTCTGCTGCCTGTGCCGCCACCACCACCGACTCAGCCACCAGGCACCGGGCTGGGCCATGCGCCGCCTCCCCGACGGCGGTCTGGAATGGACCACCCCCGGCGGGCAGATCCTCACCACCTACCCGCCGCCCTTCGGCACCGACGACCTCCCGCCACCACGACCACGACCACCGTCCCGGCCGCGCACCCTGCGAGAACGCATCCTCGGCCGGCCTTACACCGCCGAAGACCGACGCAGCGACCCCGCCCCCTTCTGACGACGACTCACCCCCGCGCGACCCGGTCTCGCGGATCGCTGCGCCGGCGGCCGAGGCTCAGTCGCAGGGCGGCGGCCGCAGCTCCTCGTCGGCCACGAGGCGCACCTCGTGGCCGGCGTCGTCGGTGAACAGCGCCTCGTCGCCGGTCAGCAAGGTGAGCGTGCCGGCCTGGTAGGGGTCGTCCCAACCGGCGGGTGGGCCGGCCGGTTCCTCGACCAGCGGCGGGTCGGCAGCGAACCAGGTACCACCGACGTCGGCGCCGAGCACCCCGCAGTGGGTGTACAGCTCGAACGGCACGGGGACGCCGACCTCGGGACCTCCGGCCTCGGGTGCCGACATCGCGGTGGCCCCGGAATCCTCCCCGGCGTCCTCCGCGCGCTGCTCCTCGCCGGCGCCGGCGGCGCTCTCGGCTCCGCCCGCTCCCCCGGCGTCCGCCACCGACGCCGCCGAGTCACCGGTGGGTGTCGAGGCGGGCCAGACGGTGACGCCGAGGGTCACCACCGAGGCGACGGCGGCGGCGACGAGCAGCGGGGCGCGCCAGCGCCGGACCGCCGCCGACGGGGGGCGCACCTGTGGCAGCGGGGCGTCGGCGTCGTCCTCGACCAGGTCGGCGTAGGCGGCCAGCGACGCCCGCAGCCGCGCTTCGAGGTCGGCGCTCACGACCGCCCTCCCAACTCGGTCTCCAGGGCGGCCAGCGCACGGGAGGCGCTCGACTTCACCGTGCCGCGGGCCACGCCCAGGACCGAGGCGATCTCCGCTTCGCTCAGGCCGGACCAGTAGCGGAGCACCAGCACCTCCCGTTGCCGCGACGGCAGGCGGCGCATCGCCTCGACCACCTCGCGATGTTCCTCGGACAGCAGCACCGCGAGGTCGGCCGGCGGCCCCTCCTCGGGCTCGGCGACGCGCAGGTGCCGCCGGGCCACGCCGCGTCGCCGCAGCTGTGAGCGGGCCCCGTTCACCACCGACGTCCGGAGGTAGCCGGCCGCGGCCGCCGGGTCGACGGCGTGCCAGCGGCGCTGCAGGCCGAGGAAGGCGTCCTGCACGACGTCCTCGGCGACGGTCCGGTCGTCGACGAGCAGGACGGCCAGCCGCAGCAACGGCAGGCGCTGGGACCGGTACAGGTCCACGAGCGCCGGATCCCAGGCGGCATCGGCGGTGACCCCCTCCACCGCCACCGCCTCTCCCATGGTCAGCACTCGCGCGTCCACCTCACCTCGGCTCACTGGACAGACGCCGAGGCCCGCACCGAGGTTGTCAGGGACGAGCCGGAATTTCGAGGAGGTGGTCAGCCGCGCCGCTCGAACAGGAAGATCGGGATCTCGCGGTCGGTCTTCTTCTGGTAGTCGGCGTAGTTCGGGAACGCGGCCACCGACCGCTCCCACCACACGGCTCGCTCCTCGCCCGAGATCTCGCGGGCCACGCCGTCCCACGGCTCGGGGCCGTCCTGGAGGGTCACCTGGTCCGGGTGGGCGCGCAGGTTGCTGACCCACGCGGGGTCCGTCGGAGCACCGCCCTGCGAGCCGACCATGGCGTACACGCCGTCGTGCTCCACCCGCATGAGCCCGAGCTTGCGGACGTTCCCCGTCTTCGCACCCCGGGTGCTGACGATGACGATCGGCAGCCCCGTGTCGCGGAGGGTGTTGGCCTCGCGCCCCCGGTCGCCTCGTAGCGCTCCACCTGGTCGCGGACCCACTGTGCGGAGCTGGGCTCGTACTTCCCCTCCAACGGCATGGGCCCGAACTTAGGCGCGCGGCCGCCTGGCCGCCCGGGGAGGCGAGTGGTCGATCGTGTGCGGCACGAAGTAGCTCAGGTTGTCGGTGATGAGGCCGTCGCTCTCCCGGATGCCCAGGCCTGCCGGCTCGCCGTCGATCACCCAGGCGCCGAGCACGGGGTGGTGCGAGCCGTCGACCCCCGGGAAGTCGGGCAGCGGCGCGAACTCCTGCAGGACGTAGCCCTCGACGCCGTACCGGCCGGGCAGCTCGGCGAGCACCTCGCCGTCGGCGACGATCGCGACGTTGGCCCCCTCCCTCCCCCACAGCGGCTTGCGCACGTAGCTGCGCCAGGAGGTGGGCGCGTCCTCGGCGAAGTAGGCCGGCAGCAGGAACTCGCCGAGCACCGGGTCGCTGCCGAAGAGTTGCCACAGGACGGGCAGCAGCGCCTTGGTGCTCCACAGCATCTTGTAGACCGGCTCGACCCACGTCGTGCCACCCGGGCGGGCGGCATCGGCGAGCACGGCGGGGCCGAACTCGTCCTCGATCAGCCATTCCCAGGGGTAGAGCTTGAAGACGACGTCGAGGTGCCGACCCTGCGGGTCGTAGAACCGCCCGTCGCCGTCGTCGAGCACGATGTCCTCGACGACGAGCTCGATCGCCTCGTACCCCGCCTGGACGACGGTGTCCATGAGGTAGGCGACCGTCATGCGGTCCTCGCCGGAGGTCTCCTCGCTGGTCCAGGCCAGGTGCACGCGGGGGCGGACGCCGGTGCGACGCTGCCACTTGAGCAGGTTGCGCTGCCAGGCGGCGACGAGCTTGTCGTGCAGGGCGTTCCACTGGTCGGTGCCCTGACCGGTGAACAGGTGCCAGTTCCACTGGGTGACCGCCGACTCGACCAGGCCCGTCGGGGTGTCCGCGTTGAACTCGAGCAGCTTGGGCGGCCCCTCGCCGTCGTAGCGCAGGTCGAACCGGCCGTAGATGCTGGGCGGCTCGGCCTCCCATGTCCGGCGGATCTGCGGTCGGGCCATCGGCGGGATCCGCAGCTGGTCGAACAGGTCGTTGTCCACGATGTGGTCGCCGGCGGCCACGCACATCTCGAACAGCTGGGCGACCGCCCCCTCCAGGCGCTGCACCTCGGCCATCGAGAAGTCGTAGAACGGGCCCTCGCGCCAGTAGCTGCGCACCTCGCCGCCGGGCAGGTGGGTCCGGTTGTAGACCAGCCCCTGGGCCTCGATCTCTGCCTCCCAGCCGGGCCGGACGACGCCGCTCTCGATCCGCCTCACGGCGACATCACCGCGAGATCTGCACTCTCGTGGTCATCGAGCGCTGATGGCCACCAGAGTGCAGATCTCGTGCGGGAGGAACCACTCAGCTGCCCGCTCCGGTGCCCGCGCGGTTGCCGATGCCGCTGCCGATACCGCCGGCTACCCGCGTGCCCGGGCTCACCGTGCCGTTCGCCGGCAGGCCGGCGCTGCGCCGCGCCTGCGTGTCGGTCGGGTTGATCCGGGTGCCGCCGCTGGGCAGCACCGTGCCCACCGGCAGGCCGCGGCCGAAGCCGCCGAGGTACAGGAAGAAGAGGCCGGCGCCCGGGCCGCGGTAGTCGTCGTCGCAGTAGTCCTCGTCGACGATCTCGCCGTTCTCGTCGGTGCAGTAGGCGACCTGCTCGGCCTCCTCCTCCGCGCCCGCGGCGCACCCGGCCATGAAGCCGGTCGCGGCCGTGGTGAGCACGGTCGTCGTCAGGGCGGCACGGATGCGGTTGGAGACCGCCACGACCACTCTCCCTCCATCGGTTGCCGCCGACAGTAGGACGTCGCGGCGTCCCCGTGCGCACTCCCGCCCCGCCCGGTGCGGGCCCGGGTCTGGGACAGTCCTGCAGCCGAACTCCGGGAGGCCCCCCATGAACAGTTCTCCGCAGCAGGCCCGTCGTCCCCAGGTGGTGGTGCGCGGCGAGGCCGCCGTGCTGGTCGACCCCGAGGTCGCCGACGTCGGCGTCACCGTGCGCAGCCGTGCCCGCGACCGCCAGACGGCTCTGGAGCGCTGCACCGCCCGGCAGGCCGAGGTGTCCGCCGTCGTCGCCGGCCTCGGCGCGGCCGTGGAGCGCTCGGAGACCACCGCGGTCTCGGTCCACGTCGAGGTGCGGGACCGGCGGGCCCCCGGCGAGCCCGTGGCCTCGGTGCACACCCAGCTCACGCTCGGCCGGATCGACGTCGTCGGCGAGCTGGTCGTCGCGCTGGGCCGGCTCGACGACGTCGCGGTGTCCGGTCCCGGCTGGCGGCTGCGCCCGGACAGCCCGGCGCTCGAACGCGCGCGGCTGGACGCGGTGCGCGACGCGGTCCGACGGGCCCGGCAGTACGCGGCGGCGTTCGGGGCCGAGCTGACCGAGCTGCTGGAGGTGGACGACACGGGGCACTCCGGCTACGGGCTCCGAGTCGCGGGCGCGATGGACTCGATGGCACGGTTCGAGAGCAGCGATCTCCAGCTCGACCTCACGCCCGCCCGGCAGGAGGTGCACGGCGCGGTGGAGGTCCGCTTCGCGATGTCCGAACCGGATCGGGAGGTCTTCGGCGCATGAGATACCGCGAGAGCGGCCGGCTCGACACGTCCGGCATCTCCGACCGGCGCGGTCGGGGTGGGATGGGCGGCGGCCGCGGGATCGCGGTGGGCGGCGGCGGGCTCGGCCTGGTGGGCCTGCTCATCGTCGTCGTCCTCCAGCTGGCCGGCGGGGGCGACGGCGGCACCGGTGCCGCGCTCGGCGGCCTGGCCGGGCTCGGCCAGGGCGAGCAGACCGACAACACCGCCCTCGAGCAGCGCTGCCGGACCGGCGCGGACGCCAACGACTCGGTCGAGTGCGCGGTGGTCGCCGACGTGGAGTCCATCCAGGACTTCTGGA
Source organism: Blastococcus sp. PRF04-17 (assembly GCF_023016265.1). Classification (GTDB taxonomy): domain Bacteria; phylum Actinomycetota; class Actinomycetes; order Mycobacteriales; family Geodermatophilaceae; genus Blastococcus_B. The sequence continues at coordinate 1,896,563 of NZ_CP095412.1, forward strand.
CGTCGGTGCTCGGCAGCGACTACGTGCCGACCGACACCAACTTCTTCTCCGGATCCGTGCAGACCGCGTGCGGCGGGGCCACCAGCGGTTCCGGACCCTTCTACTGCCCCGCGGACCAGCAGGTCTACATCGACCTCAGCTTCTTCGACCAGCTGCAGACGCAGTTCGGGGCTCAGGGCGGTCTCTTCGTCAACGCCTACGTCATCGCGCACGAGTACGGGCACCACGTGCAGAACCTGCTCGGCACCAACCGGCAGGTCAGGCCCGGCGACAGCGGGCCCGGGAGCGGCACCGTGCGGCTCGAGCTGCAGGCCGACTGCTACGCCGGCGCGTGGGCCAACCATGCCGAGACGGTGCCCGACGACTCGGGAGCGCCGTTGATCGAGGAGATCACGCAGGAGGACATCGACCGGGCGCTGGACGCCGCGGCTCGGATCGGCGACGACTTCATCCAGCGCAACCTCGGCAGTGGCACCGTCGACCAGGACGCCTTCACCCACGGCTCGTCGGCGCAGCGGCAGAAGTGGTTCATGACCGGCTACGAGACCGGTGACCCGCGGCAGTGCGACACGTTCGCCACCGACGACCTGGGCTGAACATGGGTGAACCTCTCGCGGTCACCCGCGACGGCGCCGTCGCCGTCCTGACCATCGACCGCCCCGAGAAGCGCAACGCGATGACCGCGGGCATGTGGGCCGCACTGCCGGAGGTGTTGGCCCCGCTGGCCGACGACCGCGCGGTCCGGGCACTGGTCGTCACCGGGCGCGGACCGAGCTTCTGCGCCGGCGCCGACATCTCCGACCTGCTCGGCGGCGGCGACCCCGACGATCCGATGGCCGACGTCCGTCGGGACAACCTGGCGGCCCAGGCCGCGCTGCGCGACTTCCCGAAGCCGACCGTGGCCATGATCCGCGGCCACTGCATCGGCGGCGGTGTCGAGATCGCCGCGAGCTGCGACCTGCGGTTCACCGACCCGACCGGCGTCTTCGGCGTGACGCCGGCCAAGGTCGGCATCGTCTACACGCCTCGGTCGACCAAGGCGCTGGTCGACCTGGTCGGCCCCGCCATGACCAAGTACCTGCTGTTCAGCGGTGAATTCATCGACGCCCCGACCGCCCTGCGCGTCGGACTGGTGGACCGGCTGGTGCCGACCGCCGACCTCGAGGACGAGGTGCGCCGCTTCACCGACGTCCTCACCAGCCGGTCGGCGCTGTCCCAGCGGGCCACCAAGGAGGTCGTCGCCGCTCTCACCGAGGGCCGGGACGGCGAGGACGACGTGGCCCCCTGGTACCGGGCCACCATCGCCGAGGGCGAGCTGGCCGAAGGGGTCGCCGCGTTCAGGCAACGGCGGTCACCGCTGTTCCCCTGGTCCGGATAGGAACCGTTTCGGTATCGATCATGGGGGTACCAGTGGTCCGCGGTGCTCCCCCGGGAGACTCCGCCCGTCATGGCTCCCCCCATGCCGTGGCGGTCTCCTCGAACACCCGAGCCGCACGGACGCGCCGGGTGGACCCACCGCAGCTCCCAGCGCCACCGGGCAGCGCCCGTTCTCCGCACGTGAACACGGCCTCGAGGCCTGGCGTCATGTGTGGCGGAACGGCCATGGGGTAGCGCCACATCCGACCAAGAACCATGCCGAGGAGGACCGATGACGCACAGCATCGACGCCCCACTCCCGCCCCCATCCTCGGGGTCGGGTTCCATGTCCGGTACGACCGGGACCACGTCCGGCACGTCCACGACCACGATGGACAAGGCCAAGGAGACCAAGGACGTCGCCGTCGACGAGGCCAAGAACGTCGGCCAGACGGCCGCGCAGGCCGGCAGCCAGGTCGCCTCGACCGCTGCCGAGCAGGCCAAGGAGGTCGCGCAGGAGACCCAGCGTCAGGCCAAGGACCTGCTCGACCAGGGCCGCACCCAGGTCAAGGAACAGGTCGTCTCCCAGCAGCAGAAGGCCGGCCAGGGCCTGTCGTCCATCGCCTCCGAGCTGCGCGCACTCGCCGACGGCACCAGCGAGGGTGCCCCCGGCCCCGCCCGTGACCTGCTCCAGCAGGCGTCGGGCATGGTCGAGGACTTCGCGAACAAGCTGCAGAACCGCGAGCCGGCCGAGCTGCTCGACGAGATCCGCAGCTTCGCCCGCCGCAAGCCGGGCATGTTCCTGCTCGGTGCCGCGGCCGCCGGTGTGCTCGCCGGCCGCCTCACCCGCGGCGTCCAGGCCGCGCACAGCACCAGTGGCTCCGGCACCTCGTCGTCCGGCCCGGGCACGAGCGGCTACAACTACGTCGACCCCGCGCCGACGTACTCCGGCTACGCCGGCACGACGGGCACGTCGGTCAGCACCCCCGTCAGCACCCCTGGTGCGGCCAGCACTCCGCTCCCGCCGCCGCCGTACGGCACCGTGCCGCCCGCCGGCAGCGCCGTGCCGCCGAACGCCGGCACCGGCTGGGACGACCCGACGCGCCGTCCGGGCGGGGTGGGCTGAGCCATGAGCTCCCCCTACTCCGGCGCCACTCCGGTGGGGACCCCGCAGGGCTACGCCGACCCCGCCGCCTCGGCGGGCCAGCAGAACTACGCGGCCGAGTACAGCGGCAACATGGCCGCCCCGACCACCGAGGAGGGCCGTCCCGACGTCGAAGGCGTCTCGGTCGGCCAGCTCATCGGTGAGGTCGCGAAGGACATGTCCACCCTGATGCGCCAGGAGCTCGAGCTGGCGAAGGTGGAGCTGAAGGCCGAGGCGAAGAAGGCCGGCACCGGGGCGGGCCTGTTCGGCGCCGCCGGGTTCGCCGGCTACATGATGATCGTGTTCCTGTCCGTGGCCCTGTGGTGGGCGTTGTCCCACCTCGTCGGCCACAGCTGGTCCGCGCTGATCGTCGCCGTTCTCTGGGGCGTCATCGCCGCCGTGACCGGCCTGATGGGCAAGAAGAAGTTCCAGCAGGTCAATCCCAAGCCCGAGCGCACCGTCGAGACCCTCCAGCAGGTCCCCGGCGCCCTGAAGCCCAACTGACGACCAGACTCGAGGAGTACCGATGACCAGCAGTGACCCGGACGTCATCCGGCGGCAGATCGAGGACACGCGGCGCGAGCTCAGCTACGACGTCGACGCCCTCAACGAGAAGGTGAACCCCGCTCGCGTCGTCGACCGGCGGGTGACCGCCGCCAAGGGCAGGATGAGCAACCTCAAGGAGAAGGTCATGGGCAGCGCCCAGGACACCAGCGCCCAGGCGCAGGGCATGGCCTCCAACGCGGCCGGCTCCGTGCAGAACGCCGCGTCGAACGCTGCTGACACGGTGCAGAACGCGGCGTCCAGCGCCGTGGGCACCGTGCAGCAGGCACCGGACATGGCGATCCGCCAGACGCAGGGCAACCCCTTGGCCGCCGGGCTCATCGCCTTCGGTGTCGGCTGGCTCGTCTCGAGCCTCCTGCCGGCGTCGGAGAAGGAGAAGCAGCTGGCGCAGCAGGCCGAGTCGGCCGTCAAGGAGCACAAGGACGCGCTCCTCGAGCCGGCGAAGCAGGCGGCCCAGGAGGTCGCCGACCAGCTCAAGCCCGCCGCCCAGGAGGCCGTGGAGTCGGTCAAGTCGACCGCTCAGGACGCCGCCGCGACCGTCAAGGACGAGGGCCAGACCGCCGTCCAGGACGTGCAGGGCCAGGCACAGCAGTCCAAGGAGACGGTGCAGAGCAAGGCACCGACCGGGTCCTGACCCGAGGGGTCGACCCGACCCGTGCTCCGAGACTGCGCCCCGCCGGGTTCTCCGGCGGGGCGCAGTGCTGTCCGGGGGTGTCACCTGTTGGGGTGAGGAGCCCTCCGACTGGCTGCAGGCAGCTCCTGACCAGGCCGTTGTCCTCAGAGACGACGTGCCCCGGACCTCCCGGGGCCGCTGAGGACGGGAGCTCGGCGTGGACGAGGCACCGCCCGCCGCCGCGGGGACCCCTGACCGGGTCCGGGTGCTCGTGGCCGACGACGAGGACGACATCCGCGCCCTCGTCGGTCTCGCCGTGGGCAAGGCCGGTTGCACCGTCGTCGCCTCGGTCGCCGACGGGACGGCCGCCCTGGCCACCGCGCGCGCCGAGCAGCCCGACCTCGCCGTCCTCGACGTCTCGATGCCCGGCGCCACCGGCCTCGAGGTGTGCGCAGCCCTGCGGGAGGACCCGGCGACCGCAGGCATCCGCATCCTGCTGCTCTCCGCCGGCGCCTCCCGGGACGACGTCGCCCGCGGTCTGGCCGCCGGCGCCGACGCCTACCTCGCCAAGCCTTTCCAGATCGCCGCGCTGGTGCACCAGGTCAAGGCGCTGACCACCAGGCAGCCCGCATGACGGTCGCCGACGCCGCCGTCCTCGGCCGCCCGGCACCCCGCGTCGGCCTGCGGGGTCCGGCCTCGGCGGGGCCGCTGCTCGAGCGCTCCCTGCCGTCCGCCGCCATGTTCGCGGCCGCCGCCGTCCTGGTCGCGGCCGGCGCACTGCCGGTCGTCGACGGCGAACTCGTGCTCGCCGGCCTGGCGACCGCGTTCCTCGCCACGCTCGTGGCACGGCTGGTGGTCCGGCCCACCGGGGACGGCGGCCTCGTGGTGCCGATCGCGCACCTCGGCGCCGTGGGCCTGCTGTCGGCCGGCACCGGTTCCCCGGCGGTGCTGTTCCTGCTCCTGGGCCCGGTGCTGGCCCTCGTGGCCGCCCCCGGCCGCCGCGGCGTCGTCCTGGCCGCCGCGGGCACGGCGGCGGTGCTGCTGCTGCCCACGGCCCTGACCTCGGCCGCCACCGTCCCGCCGGCGGGCGCACTGCTGCTCGGCCCGCTCGCGGTCGGGCTCGGCGGGCTCGCGGTGCACGAGGCGACCCGCAGGCTCGGCATCCAGGCGGCCGAGATCGTCCGGCTGGAGGGCCAGCGGGAAGCGCTGCTCACCCAGGTGCAGACCCGCGCGGACGAACTCGACGTCGCCACCCGCATGCTGGCCGCGCGTGCGCAGACCATGACCAGCGTCATCGACGCCGTGACCGAGCAGTCGATCATCGGCACCGACGTCGACGGCGTCATCCGCGTCTGGAACCCCGGCGCCGAGAAGATGCTCGGCCTCCGCCGCCCCGACGTCGTCCGCAAGCGCTCGATCGTGGAGTTCCACCTGCCCGAGGAGCTCGACGCCGCCGCCACGGACGCCGGGTCGGGGACCGGCCTCGACGCGCTGGTGCACGCCGCGCAGGAGCACGGCAGCGACGTCCGCGACTGGACCTACGTGGCCGCCGACGGCGAGGAGCGCACCGTCTCGGTCGCCGTGACCCCACGGACCGACGACCGCGGCGTGCACGCCGGCTGGAACTTCGTCGGCACCGACATGACCGAGGCCCGGGCCACCGAACGCATGAAGGACCAGTTCGTGAGCCTGATCAGCCACGAGCTCCGGACGCCGCTGACCTCGATCCTCGGGTACCTGGAGCTGGTCCTGGACGACGAGGAGCAGCCGCTCACCGACGAGCAGCGCAGCTACCTCACGACCGTCGAGCGCAACGCCGACCGGCTGCTGCGGCTGGTGGGCGACCTGCTGTTCACCGCGCAGGTGGACGCGGGGCGCTTCACGCTCGAGCCGCACGACGTCGACCTCGCCGGCGTGGTGCGCGCCGCGGAGGAGACGGCCCGGGTCACCGCCGCGACGGCCGGGGTCGAGGTGATCGTCGACCTGCCGGAGGATCCGCTCGTCGTCCCCGGGGACGCCGTCCGGCTCGGCCAGGCGTGCGACAACCTGGTGTCCAACGCCGTCAAGTTCACGCCGGCCGGTGGGCGCGTGACGCTGTCGCTGCGGGCCGCCTGGCGCGACGGCGCCCCCGTCGCCGAGCTGGCGGTCAGCGACACGGGCATCGGGATTCCCGGCGGCGAGCAGGCGAAGCTGTTCCAGCGGTTCTTCCGCGCCTCCACCGCGCGGCGCAACGCCGTCCCTGGCGTGGGTCTCGGCCTGGCCATCACCAAGGCCATCACCACCGCCCACGGCGGCACCCTGGACGTCGTCAGCGCCGAGGGCGAGGGCACCACGTTCACCCTCACGCTCCCCCGCGCCTGAGCCCGCCCAGCATCACCGCCGAGATGCGCATCAGGCCGGTATCGCACCCCGCGGATACCGGCCTGAGGCGCATCTCGAGGTCGTAGAAGCCCCGTCTGCGCAATACGCGAACGAGGCTTGCGGATTCCTTGCGGATCGCTGGCGGGTGGCCTGCGGTTGCCGTCGGAGAGTTCTCCCTGTCGCCGGAAGGGCCGGTGACCCGCACACAGGGAGTACGGGAACCATGAGCACCAAGACCACGAACAGCGCCACCGCCCGCAAGGTCGTCGGCTCGCTCGGCGTCATCGGCGCCGCTGCCGCCGTCGCCGGCATGGGCACCTTCGGTAGCTTCACCGACAGCACCACCCCGGTGAACACCACCATCGAGTCGGGCACGCTCGACATCAACCTGACCCAGCAGGGCTTCACCGTCCCGCTGACCACGGCCGGCTTCGTGCCGGGCGACTCGCTCACCCGCGCCGTGAACCTGATCAACGCCGGCAACGTCTCGCTCAGCTCGGTCACCCTCAACACGACCGTCGCCACCCCCAGCGTCCTCACCACCGACGTGACGAACGGCCTGCAGATGGCCGTCAAGTCCTGCTCGGTCCCGTGGACCCAGGGCGGCACCTCCACCGCGGCCACCTACACCTGCGGCGGCACCGAGCGCGTCCTCGCCTCCGGCCCGGCGGTCAGCAGCCTGATCCTCAACAACCCGGCCTCGCTGGCCGCGGGCGCGACGGACTACCTGACCTTCTCCATCTCGCTGCCTGCCTCGGCCGACAACACCTTCCAGGGCCGGTCCGCGGAGCTGAGCCTGACCTTCATCGGCAGCCAGCGCACCGGCACCGCCCGCTGATCACGGCCTGACGACTCGGAGATCTCGTCATGACCACCGTCCTCCCTGTCCGCCCGGGGGCAGCCACCGAGCTGCCCCCGGGAGCGGACGAGCGCTCCTCCGCCGGCCGCCGGGCCGGCCGGGCCGCCCAGCTCCTGGGCCGCCTCGTGGTTCGCGCAGTCCCGTGGCTGGTCCGCGGAGCCATGGTGGCCGCCGTCCTGATCTTCGCCGTCCTGGCCCTCGGGCCGCACCTGCTCGGCTACCGCACGATGACCATGCTGACCGCGAGCATGGCTCCGGAGATCGACCCGGGTGACGTCACCGTCGTCACGCCGATCTCGGTCTCCGAGGTCACCGAGGGCATGGTGATCGCCTACCACAAGCCCATCGACGACCGCAGCCTCGTCACCCACCGGGTCGTCTCGGTGGAGAAGACGAACGGAACCGTCACCGTCCAGACCAAGGGCGACGCGAACGACGCGATCGACCCGTGGACGGCGACGCTCGAGGGAGACACCGCCTACGAGGTGCGTGCCGTGATCCCCGAGCTGGGCCACCTGATCCAGGCCCTGCGGGCCCCGGTCGTCACCGAGGTCCTGCTCTACGGCGCCCCGACCCTCCTGGTCGGCTGGGTCCTCCTGACCATCTGGCGCCCCACCCCCACCGAGGACGACGAGGAGCAGTCATGACCACCGTCCGCCGTGCCCTCCTCCTGCTGGGCCTCGTGACCGCCGTCGTGCTGGGGCCCCTCGGGCCCGCCGCCGCCCCGGCCGGCGCCGCGCTGGCCGACTCGGCATCGGTGACGACGACGATCTCCACCGCGACCGTCGCCCCGGTGACCAACCTGGTCGGGAACCTCGTCTGCAGCACGCCGTCGACGATGTCGGCGACGTGGACGCGCAGCACCTCGGCCCGGGTCAGCGGCTACACCGTGAAGGTGCACTTCAGCGACGGCTTCGTCCAGAGCGTCGAGCTGCCCGCGACGGCGACCAGCTGGAGCGCCACGATCGACAAGTACTACGTCACGGCCTACTCCATCCAGTACTCGGTCACCACCAAGACCGATTACGGCTGGACCACCGAGAGCGCGAAGACGTCCAGTTTCCGGTGCTGACCGGGCGCACCCCGCGCCTGCCGCCGCACACCTCACCGCTCGCACACCACGATCCGAACGAAGGAGGCCCGACAGTGAGCACCAGCATCCGCCGCGTCCTGACCGTCCTCGGCCTCACCCGCGTCGTCGTCCTCCCCGCCGGCGCCCGCAGCGCGCCGGTCGAACGAGCGGCGGTGGCGTCGTGCTGACCGCCCTGGTCGTCGACGACGAGCCCGACGCCCGCCGCCGCGTGGCCGGCCTCCTCCGCCTCGGCGGATGGCAGGTCAGCGAGGCCCCCGACGCCGAGGACGCGCTCCGCCAGGCCGCCGCCACCGACTTCGACCTCGTCGTCACCGACGTCTCGATGCCCGTGATGCAGGGGCCGGCGATGCTCCGCCGGATGCGGCACGACGGCTCCCGCGCCCGCTTCCTGGTGGTCACCTCCGACCCGACGGACGACGTGCGGGCCCAGTCGGTCGCCGCAGGTGCCATGGCGTGCCTCGCGAAGCCGGTCGAGGCCAGCATCCTTCTCGACTTCCTGCGCAGCCGGACCACGGGGCCGGCTGCGCAGGGCACTCTTGCCGCCGTCCCGGACCTGGTCGAGGACGACGATCCGGACCTGGACGACGAGCTGATGGGCGGCTCCAGGCGATGTACGCCGACGCGCTGCCGGCGCGGTTGTCGGCCATCGCGGCCGGCACCCGCCTCGGCGACGCCCCGGCCGTCGTGTCGGCCGCGCACACGCTGGCCGGCACCAGCGGACAGCTCGGGCATCCCGAGGTGGCCTCCATCTGCCGGGAGATCGCCGCGGACGCCCGCCGAGGCGTCATGGCGCACGCCCGCGTCGTCCAGCTCCAGGAGCTCGCCCTCGCGGTCTGAGCGCTCGCCCCACCACCACGACACCCGGACGGAGGACCGCCATGCAGCACAACCACGACGACCGGCCCACCGTCACGCCGCCGCTCCCGGTCGCGCTGGTGGTGGACGACTCGTTCGCCGCCCGCGCCCGGATCGCCCAGCTGCTGCTGCTCGGCGGCTGGCGCGTCCAGCAGGCGGTCGGCATGGACGACGCCCTGCGGCTGGCCGCGCTGATCGGGCCCGAGCTCGTCGTGACCGACATGGTGATGCGCCGCGGGCACGGGGCCACCCTCATGCGGCGGCTGCGCGAGCAGGGCTGCACGGCCCGCTTCCTGGTCGTGACCGCCCGTCGCACCCAGCAGGTCAGGGCGTTGGCCGCCTCCTCCGGTGCACTGGCCTGCCTGGGCAAGCCGGTGGACCCGCGACTGTTCGTCGACGTGATGCGCGGGCTCTCAGCGACCCTCGCGCCGCGGCGGCCGCCGAGCCGGAGACCGCCGCGCCCGTTGCCGAGTCCGGCGCGCGCACGACCGAGATGTACCTGAGCGCCCTCCCCCACTGGCTCGCCACGATCGCGACCGGCGCCCAGCAGGGCGACGCGGCCGGGGTGGCCGTGGCCGCGGAGGCGCTGGCCTCGGCCAGCGAGCGGATGGGTCAGGCCGAGATCGCGTTCCTCGCGTCGACCGTGGCGCACGACGCGCGGCGCGGCACCGTGACGCACACCCGCCTGGTCAAGCTCGTGGAGCTGTGCGCGCGGATCGATCAGAAGGGCCGCACCGTCGCGGTCTGACCGCCCCGCCGCACGCCGTGCCTGCTGGAACGGCCGCCCGTCAGCGGCCCGCGCCGCGGCGTGGGGGGAAGGGTGGTCCTCTGTCAGGCGGCGACGAGCCGGTAGCCCACCCCGCGCACGGTGCGGATCTCGGGTGAGCTGAGGCCCGCGGCGAGCAGCTTGCGACGCAGGTTCGACATGTGCGCCTCGACCAGCCGGAGGTTGCCCTCCCAGTCGGTCTGCCAGACCTCGCGGAGCAGCGTCTCGCGCTGCAGGACGCGGCCCGGCCGGGAGGCCAGCGCGGCCAGCAGGTCGAACTCGGTGCGGGTCAGGTCGACGACGGCGCCGTCCACCCGGACCTCGCGGCTCTCCTCGTCGACCTCGAGCTCGTTGAGCCGGCGGACCGACTCCTCGGCAGCGGCGGCGGGCTCGGGAGCCGCACCCTGGCGGGGGAAGCGCAGCATGGCCTGCACCCGTGCCACGAGCTCGCGCGGCGAGAACGGCTTGGCCATGTACCCGTCGGCGCCGACGGCCAGGCCGATCAGCAGATCGACCTCCTCGGCGCGGGCGGTCAGCATGAGGACGTAGCACTGCGTCTCGGCACGGATCTGCCGGCAGACCTCGGTGCCGTCGGCGTCCGGCAGACCCAGGTCGAGCACGATGAGGTCCGGCGCGTCGCGACGCACCTCCTCCAGGCAGGCCTGCCCGGAGACGGCTTCGCGGACGTCGAACCCGGCCCGCCGGAGCACGGTGGAGACGAGCTCGCGGATCTCGTCGGTGTCCTCCACCACGAGCACGGACTGTGCGGGCACGACCTCTCCTCCTCGCCTTCGCTGGTGCGGCGCGGCGGACAGGGTCCACCGTTCACCTGACCGGGTGATCGGCAGGGCGCAGCCGCAGCTTGAGCCGAGCGGCGCGGCGGGGTCTCACCCGTCCGGGTGAACGGCCCGCAGCTCGAGGGCCAGCGAGTCGATCGGCGGCGTGCGGCCGGACCGGACGGCGGTGAGCGCGAACCCTCGGTCGCCGGCCAGGCGCCGCACGGCGTCGGTGACCGCCCCCTCGGTGTCCTGGCTCATCAGCGAGCAGGCGACGAGCACGCGGCCGCCGGGTGCGAGGACCCTTCGTACGACGTCCCACTCCGGCGCCGGAGGGGTCCAGAAGGCGCGCACGTTGACCGAGCAGACCAGGTCGAAGGCGCCGTCGGGCAGATCGGCGTCGACGAGGCCGGACGCGAACAGCCGCACCCGGCCCGCGTCGACGGCGGCCCGGTTGCGGCGGGTGGCCGCCGCGACCATCGTGGCCGACCGGTCCACCGCGGTGAGGGTCCCGGCGGTCAGCCGCTCCGCCAGCAGGGACACGAGCACCCCGTGGCCGCAGCCGACCTCCAGGACGCGCGCGGTCGGTGCCGGATCGGCGACCTCGGCGGTCCACACCAGCCGTGACGACGCGGCCATCGGCCTAGTTGAGGTCGCGGGTGTTCTCCGGCAGCGAGCCGCCGCCCACGACGGCGGCCACCGCGTCCTGCAGGGCGGTCAGGGCGACCCGCTGGGTGTACGGGCCGGTGGACACCCGGGCGACGCCGAGCTCCTCGAGCTCCCGCACGGGCAGGGAGCGCCGCGGAACGCTGATGACGCTGAGCCGTTGCGGGCCCAGCGCCCCAACCAGCGCCGCGATCTCGTCGCGGCGGACCACGCCCGGCACGAAGACGACCGGGGCGCCGGCCGCCAGGAACGCCCGACCGCGCCGGATCGCCTCCTCGACCAGCCGGCCGCGGTCGGCGTCCGCCGGGGCGTGGAGGAAGGCGTCGGTGCGCGCGTTGAGCACGAAGTCGATGCCGGCGTCGCGCCCGGCCGCGACCACCGCCTCGACGGCGGCCACGGCCTCGTCGAGGGGCCTCATCCCGTCCTCGAGGTTGCCCCCGACGGCGCCCGCCTCGATGACCCGCCGCGCGGTCCCGCCCGGATCGCCGTACCCGGCCTCGAAGTCCATGGTCACCGGCAGCTCCACCGCCTCGACGATGCGAGCGACCATGTCCAGGTGCAGGTCGAGCGGGATGCGCTCGCCGTCCTCGTAGCCGAAGGTGGCGGCGATCGAGTGGCTCGCCGTCGCCAGGGCGCGCACGCCGTCGGTCGCCGCCACGACGCGGGCGGAGACGACGTCCCAGACATTGGTCAGGACCAGGATCTCCGGTGCCGTGTGCAGGTCGAGCAGCGTGCGGGCGCGAGACGCCGGATCGGGCATGCGAGGCAACCTATCCGGCACGCGGCGCTGACCTCGACACTTGACGAACCCGACTTAGGTCAGGCTAACCTGCATCCGGCGCCCAGGGTCGACCCTCTGGGAGGGGACCCTGCTCGCGCGACCGGTGAGGCGGCTGGAATGTACGTGTGCCACTGCAACGTGGTGACCGACCGCGACATCCTCGAGTCCATCGCCAACGGCGCCCGATGCGTCGCCGACGTCGCCCGCGACACCGGAGCCGGCCGCACCTGCGGGAACTGCATCTCCTCGCTGCGCGAGCTCGTGTGCCAGCATTGCCCGGTCCGTGCCGAGCGCCGTGCTGAGACTGCGGCCGAGCCAGAACTGGGAGTCGCTGGTGCAGCCCGTTAGCCCCCGCGTGGTCGAACTGCTCAACGATGCTCTGACCTTCGAGCTGACCGTCACCAACACGTACTTTCTGAACGCCCGCATGCTCGACGCCTGGGGTCTGCCCAAGCTCGGCAAGGTCTTCTACGACCTGTCCATCGACGAGATGCGCGACGCCGACGACCTGATCCAGCGCGTGCTGCTCTTCGACGGTCACCCGAACGTCCAGCGGCTGGGCGCGATCCGGGTCGGCGAGACGGCCGAGGAGATGCTGGTCCTCGCGCTCGACAGCGAGAAGGCCGCGGTCGCGCAGTTCAACGCGTCGGCGCAGGAGTGCCACGACCTCGGCGACCACGGCACCGCCGCGGTGTTCGAGGAGATGGTCCGCGACGAGGAGAAGCACGCCGACTGGTTCGAGGCCCAGCTCGCGGCCATCGAGCGGGTCGGGTCGCCCCAGTACCTCGCCGCGCAGATCTCCACCGAGACGCCCTGACCGGCGGACGGACCCCGGTGCCGCAGCACCGGGGTCCGTCCGCCCGTCAGCCCAGCCGGTCGCCGAGGTCCTCGAGGATCAGCGTCGCGGCGGTGAGCCCGATGCCGGTGTAGAAGACGTCGTCCTCGACGGCGAGCGCGCGGCCGTCCCGGACGGCACCGAGCCGCGGCCACAACGGTCCGCCCAGGACGGCCGCCTCGCCGGAGTCCCGCGCCTCGCCGTACGACGAGTACAGGACGATTTCCGCGTCGGCCCGGGTGAGCTCCTCCGCGCTCAGCTCGGCGAACGTCGGCACCTCGGCGGTGGGCAGCTCCAGCTGGTCCAGGCCGATGTCGGCGAGCACGGTGCCGATGAACGACTCCGGCGTGTACACACGGATCGCGCCCTCGACGAACCGCACCGCGCTCACCGTCGTGCCGGAGGGCTCGCCGATCGCCTCACCGAGGTCGGCCGCGGCCGTCTCGTACTCGTCGAGAGCCGCCTGCGCCTCGTCCTCGCGGCCGAGTGCCTCGGCGGCCAGCGCGACGTTCTCCTTCCAGACCGCACCCACCCGCTCGGCGAACACCGTCGGCGCGATCTGCGACAGCTCGTCGTAGAGCTCCTGGTGCCGCACCTTGTTCGACAGGATCAGGTCGGGCTCGAGCGCCGCGATGGCCTCCAGGTTCGGTTCGCCGATCGTGCCCACGCGTTCGACGTCGGCTGCGCCCTCCGCCAGGTAGCTGAGGAAGCCGGACGACACGTCGGTGGTGACGGCGCCGACCGGCGTCACGCCCAGCGAGAGCGCCGAGTCCAGTTCCCCCGTGTCGAGGACGACGACGCGCTCGGGCCGCTGCGCGATCTCGGTCTCCCCCATCGCGTGCTGCACGGTGCGGGGGAAGGCGGCGTCCTCGGCCGCGGTCGAAGTGGTCCCCGGGTCGGACTCGGCGGCGCTGGCGCAGGCCGGGAGCGCGAGGACGGCGACGAGGGCGAGCGCGCCGCGGGTGTGGGAGGTCAAGCCGGCTCCTTCTCGAGGTCGCCGCGCGTCGGTGGGGCGGCGACTGGATCTGCGACGCGGCCCTGTGCGAGACTGACCGCGAGCCAGGTGAGGCTAACCTAAGTAGGGCCGTCGGCGACCGCCGGCCACCGACCGGGAAGAGGACGCATGACCGTCGAGGCGCTGCAGATCCCGGTCTACCGGCCGTTCGCCGCCCGGGTCTGGCGGCTGCAGCGGCTGAGCCCGAGCTTCCTGCGCGTGACGTTCACCGGGTCCGACCTCGATCAGTGCGCGCCGAACGGCTTCGACCAGCGGATCAAGGTGCTGCTGCCGGTCCCCGGCCACGGCCTGGCCGACTGCCCCACCGGCGGTGACTGGTACGGCGAGTGGCGGGCCCTGCCCGACGAGCGCCGGCAGCCGATGCGCACCTACACGGTCCGCCACTGGCGGCCCGGGCCGGGCGGAACGGGCACTGCCGAGCTGGACGTCGACTTCGTGCTGCACGGCTCGACCGGTCCGGCGTCGGCCTGGGCCGAGCGCGCCGCGGTCGGCGACGAGGTGGCGCTGGTCGCCCCGAACGCGCACTTCCCCGGCCCCACGGGCGGCTTCGAGTGGCGTCCGCCGGCCGGCGCCTCGTGCCTGCTGCTCGCCGGGGACGAGACCGCCGTCCCCGCCATCTGCGCCATCGCCGAATCGCTGTCCCCGGGTCAGCGGGCGCGCATCCTGCTCGAGGTGCCGACCGCCGCCGACGTCCTCCCGCTGACGGTGGCCGACGGCGTCGAGGTCACGTGGCTGCCGCGCTGGCCGGCCGACGCCGCCGTCCCGGCGCCGCACGGGCAGCTGCTCACCGCCGCCGTCGTGGCCGCGGTGCGGGACCTGCCCGCCGCCCGGATCCCCGCTCCGGTCACGCCGCTGGACGACAGCGACATCGACGTCGACACGGGGATCCTCTGGGAGGTACCGGAGGACGGCGTCGGCTCGTCGGGCCGCTACGCCTGGCTCGCCGGCGAGGCCGGCATGGTCAAGGGCCTGCGCCGGCACCTGGTCCAGGAGGCGGGCTACGACCGGATGTCGGTCGCGTTCATGGGCTACTGGCGCCGGGGCCGCGTCAGCGACTGACCGACTCCGTTTGACACCCTGTCACCGACCGGTGTCACATGGAGCGATGACCGCCGATGACGTCCTGGCCATGGACGGACTCAGCATCATCGGCACCGTGGGGTTCTTCGTCCCCGCCGCGGTGCTGATCGCCCTGGTCGTCGGCGCCGTCGTGCGCGACCGGCGGCTGTCGGCGCAGCAGGAGGCCGCCGACGCCGAGCGCGCCGCCTTCGAGCGCGAGGCGATCAACGATCCCCCTCGAGCTGACTGAGCGCCTGCTCCAGCGCCGCCTCCACCGCCGCGGCCATCTCGGACCGGAACGCCGCCAGCACCGCCTGCGCCGCGACCGGCTGCAACCGCGCGACGGTGTCCCGCACGCGCTCGAGCTGCTCCGGGGGCGCACCGGCGTCGACGAACGCCTTCCACCCGGTCTGCACGAACATGCGGACGTAGGTCTGGGCGATCTCCCGGACGTGCTCGTTCACCGTGGTCTGGGCGTCGATGAGGTCGTCCGGGGGAACGCCGAGCCCCACCACCTGGAGGCCGGCGGTGAGCAGTGCCGGGTCCAGCACGCGCAGGGTTCCGTCGCCGCGGCGTTCGAGGATGCCCAGCTCGGCCAGCCGGTCGACCAGCCGCGAGTCCTCCGGCACGCCCGCCCGCGCCGCCAGCTCGGCACCGGTCGTCTCCTCCGGCTCGGGCGGCAGCCAGGGCGCCAGCAGCGCACGGTGCAGGGCCAGCGTCGCCGAGCTGGCCGTGGCCGGCGCCGAGTCGAGGGTGCGCTCGATCATCGCCAGCGAGTAGCCCTCGGCCAGCATCTCGCGGACCAGCAGCAGCCGGGCGATGTGCTCCCGGCCGTAGTAGCCGGTGCGGCCCACCATGCGCGGTGGCGGCAGCAGACCGCGTGCCGAGTACGCGCGGACGTTGCGCACGGTGACGCCGACGCGCGCCGCCAGCTCGTCGACCGTCAACTCCCGGTCGTCGCCCGACTGCTCCCCCACGGTGGCCACGGACACATCGTCGTCACCGTGACCCCCGGATAAACAGATCGTTCTATGTATCAGTTGGTGATGTCACCGTGATGGGTGTTCCATAGCCGTCATGGCCAAGAGGGGGTCTCGTGCTGCTCGCTGCTGACAACCGTCCCGCCGGGGGCGCCGCGATCGGTGAGGTCATCCTCGCCACGGCCCTCGGGCTCGGCCTGACCGCGCTGCTGCTGGGGCTGGTCTTCCTGCACCGCACCCGCAGGTCGACGGTCCTGACCCGCATCGGCACCCGGCTGGGCACGGCCACCCGGGTCCCCGCCTGGGTGGCGTTGCCGACGGTCCTGACCACTGTCTCGCTGCTCGTCGCCCTCCTGGGCATGCTCTGGGACATCGCCCTGCACATCGGCGTCGGCCGCGACGAGGGCCCGTTGGCCAACCCGGCGCACTTCCTCATCCTCTTCGGCCTCTTCGGGGTCTTCGCCGGCGGCGTGCTGGCCTGCGCCATGCCGCTGGACGAGAAGCCCGGCCCCGCGGCCATCCGCTTCCTCGAGGGCTGGCACGTGCCGGTCGGCGGCATCCTGCTCACCGCCGCCGGGTTCTACGCGCTGCTGGGCTTCCCCCTGGACGACGTCTGGCACCGGATGTTCGGCCAGGACGTCACGCTGTGGGGGCCCACGCACCTGATGCTCATCGGCGGCGCGGGGCTGTCGATCATCGGACTGCTGGTGCTCGAGCAGGAAGGCCACGGCGGCCTGTCCACCGACGACGGCGACCGCAAGGTGGGCTCCATCGCGCGCTTCGTCCGGCAGGCCATGGCGATGGGTGGCCTGCTGCTCGGCATGTCGGTGTTCCAGGGCGAGTACGACTTCGACGTCCCCCAGTTCCGGTTGGTGCTGGAGCCGTTCATGATCGCCGGCGCCGCGGGCATCGCCCTGGTCGCCGCCCGGCTGTTCATGGGCCGCGGCGGCGCGCTCGCCGCCGCCGCGTTCTTCCTGGTGGTGCGCGGCGGGATCGCGCTGATCGTCGGACCGGCCTTCGGCGAGATCCTCCCGACGTTCCCCCTGTACCTCGGCTCGGCGATCGTGGTCGAGCTGCTCGCCCTGTCGGTGCCGCTGGTCCGCCGCCCGCTGGTGTTCGGGGCCGTGGCCGGCGCCGGCATCGGCACGCTCGGCCACGCCACGGAATGGGGCTGGACGCAGTTCACCCAGACCCTGTCGTGGAACAGCGACATCCTGGTCGAGGGCACGCTCATGGCCATCGGGGGTGGCGTGGCCGGCGGCCTGCTCGGCGCCCTGCTCGCCTCCGGCCTGCGCCGCCGGCTCCCCCGCCCGGCGGTGGCGCGCACCGTCCTCGTCGGCTGCCTCGCGCTGATCGCCGTCTGCGTCACCAACGGCCTGCTGGCCACCGTGCCGGAGGACGTCGACGCCACCTTCGCCATCGAGGACGTCCAGGACGACCCGCGGACGGCTAACATCAGCGTGCAGCTCGACCCGGCGGACGTTGTCGACGATCCGGCGTGGGTGCAGATCACCTCGTGGCAGGGCGACGGCCTGGTCGTGAACGCCCTCGAGCAGACCGGTGAGGGCGCCTACCGCACGACCGAGCCGATCCCGATCCACGGCACGTGGAAGGCGCTGCTGCGCGTGCACGACGGCCGCACCCTCACCGCGTTCGCGATCTACCTGCCGGAGGACGCCGCCCTCGGCGAGGACGAGATCCCGGCCGAGGACGGGATGACCCGCCCGGCGATCCCCGAGATCGACATCCTCCAGCGCGAGCTCAAGAACTCCGGCGGCGGGGTGTGGACGGTGGCCAACCTGGTCGTGCTGTTCTGCACGCTCGCCCTGATCGCCGCGATCTCGTGGGGCGTCGGCCGCTACTCCCGCCGGGCCAGCGTCCGCGAGCCCTATCCGGACGCGCCGGCGGACCCGCCGGTGGAGGACACCCGGACGGCGAGCGGCCTCGGCCAGGCCTGACCTCCCGTCCCCGAGAACCCGGAGTACCGCACGTGCGTTTCCCCTCCCCGTTGCTGCTCGCTGCCCTGCTCGCCGTCGTCGTCGGTGCGACGGGGTGTGCCGGCACCGACGCCGCCGAGACGTCGTCCGCCCCCTCGTCGTCCTCCTCGACCGCCTCCTCGACCGCCTCGGCACCGTCGACGTCCGCCGCGCCGAGCAGCGCGGCGGCGTCCGACGGCTCGCAGCGCATCGAGGTCCAGGTCGCCGGCGGCCGGGTCAGCGGCGACAGCGGGCGGGTGCCGGTCGCCCTCGGCGCGCCCGTGACACTCGTCATCACCAGCGACGTCGCCGACGAGGCGCACGTCCACGGCTACGACCTCCTCGCCGAGCTCGCGCCCGGCCGGCCGGCGGAGCTGTCGTTCGACGCCACGATCCCCGGGGTGTTCGAGGTCGAACTGCACGACGCCGGGACGGTGCTGCTCACGCTGCAGGTTCAGTGACGCCGCTGGCCCACGGGGTGGGGTCGCGCACCGACCTGCCCATCCCGCTCGGCCTGGCGCTGTACGGCGCCGGGGCCGCCATCCTGATCAGCTTCGCGGTCCTGCTGCTCTTCTGGCGCACCCCCAGGCTGGGCGGCAGCTCGTCGGGCCGCCCGTTGCCGGACGCCGTCCAGCGGCTGGCCGACAGGTCCCTCGTGCGGGGCGCACTGCAGGCGCTCGCTCTCGCCGCCGCCGTGCTCGTCATCGCGGTCGCGCTCGCCGGGCCGGCCGAGACCGACCGGAACCTGGCGCCGTGGGCCCTGTACGTCACCTTCTGGGTCGGCCTGGTGCCGGCCAGTCTGCTGCTCGGGCCGGTGTGGCGGGTGGCCAACCCATTGCGGCTGCTGCACCGCGGGCTCGCCGTCGTCCTCCCCCGACCACGCGGCGCCGACCGGTTACCCCGGCTGGGTCTGTGGCCGGCCGCGGTCTCGCTGGCGGTGTTCCTGTGGCTCGAGCTCGTCTACCCGGGGCGGGCGGAACCGGCGACCGTCGCCGTGTTCCTCATCGGCTACGCCGTCGTCCAACTGGCGCTCGCGGCGTGGTTCGGCGAGGAGTGGTTCGCCCGCGGCGACGGGTTCGAGGTCTACTCGGCGCTGATCGCGCGGCTGTCCCCGTGGGGACGACGGGACGACGGCCGGCTGGTGCTGCGCAGCCCGCTCGCCAACGCGAGCGCCGCGCCGCGGGAGCGCGGGCTCGCCGCGGTGGTCGTGGTGCTGCTCGGCTCCACCGCCTTCGACGGCCTGTCGCGGACGGTGTTCTGGCAGACCGGTCCCGGCGCGGCGAACGACACGCTGTCGGGCACCCTCGGGCTCGCCGCCTCGATCGCGCTGGTGGCCGTGCTGTACGTGTCCGGGGCACGGCTGTCGGGCCGCATGGCGGGGCAGCCCGGCGACGTCCAGCCGCGGCGGTACGCCGGCACCGTCATCCCCATCGCGCTCGGCTACACCGTGGCGCACTACTTCAGCCTGCTCGTGCTCGACGGCCAGAAGACGTGGATCCTCGCCAGCAATCCGTTCGGAGTCCCCGGCGTCGATCTCTTCGGCACCTACGGCAACCGGGTCGACCTGACCGCGGTCAGCACCGATGCGATCGCGCTGGTCCAGGTCGGGGCCGTCGTCCTGGGACACGTCCTGGGGGTCACGCTCGCGCACGAACGGGCACTGCTCTCGGCCCGGCGGGCCCGCGCGTCCGACCAGCTCCCCCTGGTGGTGGTCATGGTGCTGTTCACCGTCGGCGGTCTGGGGCTGCTGTTCGGCTTCTGACCTGCCCGGCCAGCAGCGGCCACCGGGTCATACGGACGGGTGACGGCGGCCGGTCTCGGCTACAGATCCCGCGCGGGGCTACCGATGGGAACAGTGCCTTGACCGGCGCCATCGGGGTCCGCTGCCCCGCCGAGCGGAAGGACCGCTCACGTGATCGCTGTGACCTGCCGCAACGGTGAGCACTTCTCCCTCGACCCGGGGACGATCGCGCGCGTCGAGACCGACCCCGATACCGTCGTCCATCTCGTCGACGGCACGAAGTACGTCGTGGACCTCACCTTCGACCAGCTCCTGCGCGTCGTCTCCGAGCACCGCGCCACGCTGCTCGTCGCGCAGAAGCGCCTGGCCGGCGGTGTCGCCGAGATCGCCGAGCACGCGACGCACGTCCGGCAGTCGACCATGCGGGTGGAGCGACGGCAGTACCGCAGGGACGGCGACGAGCCGCACGGCAGCCCGGCCGACCGGGCAGTGCCTCCGCACGACGCCGAGGCCTGACCCCGCTCAGTCGTCGTCCCCGTCGCCCTCGTCGTCGTCGCCGTTCCCCTCGCCACCGTTCCCGCGGCCCTCCCCGCCGTTGCCACGACCCGGCTCGCCGTTCCCGTTGCCGTTCCCGTTGCCGTTCCCGTTGCCGTTGCCGTTGCCGTTGCCCTGCGGCTCGGGCTCCGGCGCGACGGCGTACGACAGGGTGACCAGGGTGTCGGGCTCGAGCTCCCCCTCCGGCGTCACCGCGGTGACCAGACCGGGCGCCGGCTCGGCGAGGACCACCGGGGCCAGTTCGACCCGCAGCCCGCGGGCGAGCAGATCGGCCTGCACCTGCTCGACCGGCAGCCCCACCAGGTCCGCCGCCACCACGTCCACGGTCGGCGGCGGTTGTGGGCTGGAGGTCGTCGGCGCGGCGGAGGTGCCGCCGTCGTCCGGCGGCGTGGGGTTGCCGCGCAGCAGGCCGACGACGACCGCGACGAGGACCAGGGCGGCCAGCGCGCCCAGCAGCAGCGGCACGGGCAGCCGCCGTCGGGTGCGGGACGCGGCAGGCGGAGCGGCCGGCGCACCCCCGTGAGGACGGGCACCGGCAGCACCGCGGTACCAGTGCCCCCGACCCGGCCGATGGGGGCGGTCGCCCCGCCGTCGGTCGTCTCGTCGACGGCCGCGCGCAGCGCCGCGCCGTCCGGGAACCGCAGGGCGGGGTCCTTGGCCATCGCCTGCTCGACCAGCCGCCGGATCCCGGCGGGCACCTCGGCGGGCAGGGGCAGCGGCTCCTCCTGGATCTGCTTGAGGGCGATCTGCACCGAGCTCTCGCCGTCGAAGGCCCGCCGGCCGGCGAGGCACTCGTAGGCCACGGCGCCGAGGGAGTAGACGTCGCTGGCGGGCGTGGCCTTGCCGCCGGCGGCCTGCTCCGGCGACAGGTAGTGCGCCGTGCCGATGACCTGGCCCGTGCCGGTCAGCGGCACGCTCGAGGCCGACCACGCGATTCCGAAGTCGGTGAGCTTGACGACACCGTCGGTGCCCACGAGCACGTTGCCCGGTTTCACGTCGCGATGGATCACCCCGGCGGCGTGCGCCGCGGCCAGGGCCGCCGACGTCTGGCGCAGCAGGTCCAGCGTGCGGGCGGGGCTCAGCCGGCCCTCGCGCTGCAGCACCTCCGACAGCGTCTCGCCCTCGACGAGCTCCATGACGAGGTAGGCGAGCTGCTCGCCGTCCTCCTCCAGCTCGCCGTAGTCGAAGACCGAGGCGATGTTCGGGTGGTGCAGCGCCGCCGTGTGCTGCGCCTCGGCCCGGAACCGGGCACGGAAGGTCGGGTCCCCGGTGAACTCGCTGCGCAGGACCTTCACGGCGACCGGGCGTTCGAGCAGGGTGTCGCGCGCCCGCCACACCCGGCCCATGCCGCCACTGGCCAGCGGGAGGAGCAGCTCGTAGCGACTGCCGAGCAGGCGGCCTCGCGGCTCCACTGTCCCTCCGAGTCCCTCGGTGACGGCCACGGTCGTGGCCCGACCCCCTGAGGTTGCCAGAAGTGGTCCGCCGGAACCCTCGCCGGCCGCCATCCCCCCTGTTCGGGTGGTCAGCGCCCGGGCAGGCGGGCCACGAGCTCCTCGACGACGGCCTCCGGCGTGCCGTCCCCGGAGACGGTCGTCCCGGGCTCCTCCTCCGCCAGCGGCTCGAGCAGCGCCAGCTGGCTGTCCAGGAGGGACGCGGGCATGTAGTGACCGGTACGCCGGCCCAGCCGGTCGCGCAGCACCTCGCGGTCGACCGAGACGTGCGCGAACCAGACCGAGGGGTGCCCGTCCCGCAGGACGTCGCGGTAGGTCCGCTTCAGCGCCGAGCACGTGACGACGACGGAACGCCCGGCCGCCTCCCGCTCCCCGATCCAGTCCGCGAGGCTCCGCAACCACGGCTCCCGGTCGCCGTCGTCCAGCGGGATGCCGGCCCGCATCTTCGCCACGTTCTCCGGGGGATGGAACTCGTCTCCCTCGGCGAACTCCCAGCCCAGGCGGGCCACGAGTCCCTCGGCCAGGGTCGTCTTCCCCGAACCGGAGACGCCCATGACCACGACGGTCGTCGACGGTTCCGCTGCTGTGGTCACGTCAGCGACCGTAGGCCGCAACCGGTGCTACCGACACAATGGCCCCCCGACGGGGCACCGTGCCCGGCCCGTCCGACGAGGAGAGCTCATGACCGCAGGCAGGCACGCATCCCCCGACCCCGCCCCGGGCGACGAGCCGACGGTCGGTTCGCTCATGCGGTCGCCGGCCGTCACGGTGGAGGCCGACGCGCACGTCGCGTCGGCCGCCTACCTCATGAAGCACTCGGGCGCCGGGGCGCTGGTCGTCACCGCCGACGACCTCGGCGTGGTCCCGATCGCCGTCCTCACCGACGTCGAGGTCAGTCACGCGGTCGCCGACGGCCAGGATCCGAACGAGACCCGGATCAACCAGCTCCGGCTGCCCCGGCCGGTCGCCATCCACCCGGGCACGTCCGTCACCGAGGCCGCCGAGCAGATGCTCGGGATGTCGCTGCAGCACCTGCCGGTGGTGGACGACGGCCGGCTGGTCGGGGTCGTGGGCGTCACGGAGGTCTGCCGCGCGCTGCTGACCCGGGGCCGCTCCGTGTAGTCCCGGGGTGGGTCAGCCCGACACGGCCGAGACCGGCCAGGTGCCGGGGACGCCGCGCAACGCCCGGATGCCGCGGTCGTCGAAGCGCAGGCCCGATCCCACCACCAGGTCCTTGACGGTGCCGGAGACGAGCACCTCTCCCGGCGCGGCCTCGGCCATGATGCGCGAGCCGATGTGCACGGCGAGCCCGGAGATCCCGCCGCCGGCCTCCCGCTCCACCTCGCCCGCGTGCACGCCGGCCCGGATCTCCAGCCCGAGCCCGCGGGCGGCCTCGCGGACGGCCAGGGCGCAGCGGATCGCCCGTACCGGTCCGGTGAACGTGGCGAACAACCCGTCGCCGGCGACGTCGACCTCGGTGCCGCCGTACCGGGACAGCTCGCGCCGCGCCGCGGCGAGGAGGCTTGCCCGGGTGGCCGCCCATGCGACGTCTCCGATTCTGGCGAGCAAGGCGGTGGATCCCACGACGTCCACGAACAGGACGGTGGCGAGCACCCGGTCGGGGACACCGGGCGCCGGACGGGAGCCGGTCAGGAACTCCTCGATCTCGGCGAGCGGTTGGTCGATGTCGCCCACGAAGAACAGGTGGTCGTCGCCGTCGAGCTCGACGAACCTGGCCCCGGGGATGTGGTCGGCCAGGTAGCGGCCGATCTCGATGGAGATGAGGCGGTCACCGCGCCGCTGCAGCACCAGGGTCGGCACGTGGATGGCGCTCAGGATGTCCCGGACGTCGGCGTCCGGGTAGAGCGAGAACAGTCGCCGCGCCATGCCGGGGCTGGCCCCCATGCGCTGCAGCCCGCCCCACCACTCGCGGAGCGCCGGATCGCGGGCGCGGCTGGGTGCCCAGGCCTTCAGCGCGCGCCCCTCGCCCCAGGACTCCACCAGGCCGTCGAACAGATGCATCATGGCTGCCTCGTCGGCGCCGTACGGATAGCCCTCCGCGCGGGTCAGGCGCGGTGCGGCGCCGTAGAGCACGACTGCCCGTGTCCGCTCGGGGTGCTGGGCGGCGAAGAGCATCGTCATCGCGCCACCCTCGGAGATCCCGAGCAGCGCCGGGCGCTCGAACCCGGCGGCGTCCATCACCGCGCGCAGGTCGTCGACCCGCTCCTCGAGGGTCGCGGGCCCGGCCACCGGGTCGGACAGGCCCGTGCCCCGCTTGTCGAAGATGAGCAACCGGCTGAACGAGGCCACCCTCTCGAGGAACCGGCGGAGATCGGGTTGCTCCCACGCCCAGTCGAGGTGGGAGACGAATCCCGGGGTCATCACGACCTCGAGCGGGCCGGACCCCACGACCTGGTAGGCGATCGCGAGGTCGCCGCTGCGGGCGTACCGCGTGCGGGGCCTCACCGGCGTCGCGGCAGCTCGACGCGGGCGCGCGTGACGCCGTCGGCGGAGGTGAGGGCCAGCCTTCCCTTGTGCCGCTGCGTGACCACCGCGAGCGCGGTCGCCAGCCCGAGGCCGGTGCCCTGGCCGACGGGCTTGGTGGTGAAGAACGCGTCGAAGACCCGGTCGAGCACCTCCGGCGGCACGGTCGGCCCGGTGTTCTCGACGTCCACGACGACGGAGTCCTCGGTCCCGCGCGTCCGCACGGTGACCACGCCCTCGTCCCCGACCGCCGCCAGCGCGTTGTCGAGCAGGTTGGTCCAGACGGTGGCGAGGTCGGCGGCCCACCCCTCGACCGTCTGCGGGTCGGGGTCGAGGTCGCGCTCGATCCGCACGCCGGCCGGCACCTTGTGCCGCAGGAGCACGAGCGCCTGCTCGAGGCCGGCGTGGACGTCGACCTGCGTGAGGGACTGGTCGGCGGCGTAGGCCAGGGGGCGGACGCCGGACACGATGCGCGACAGGTACTCCGCCCCGGCCGAGACCTCGTCGAGGATCGCCCGGATCTCCCCGGCCCGGGCGAGCTCCCGCACCGCCGCACCGCGACGGTCGGCCGGGAGCCCCTGCAGGGCACGACCGAGCTCCGCCGGGTCCACGCCGTGCCGGGCCAGCTCGGCGGCCGCGCGCGCGGCCCCCGGCACGTCCGCGAGCACGCGGGCGATGGCGTCCTCGGCGTCCATCCGGGCCAGTGGGTCCTCGGGTGCGTCTCGGTCCCCGAGGAGCGTGTGCAGCGGCCCGGCCTGCCCTTCCCCACCCAGCAGCGCCCGGAGCCGGGCAGCTCCGCGCTGGACGGCGGACGCCGGGTTGTTGACCTCGTGCAGCAGCCCGGCGGCCAGCGCGCCGAGGGCGGCCATGCGCTCGTGCTGGCGGACCAGGCCCTCCTCGCGGTCGAGCCGGCGCGTGGTGGCGACCAGCAGCGCACGGGCGGACCGGGGATGGCTCAGCAGCCGGTCCAGCGCGTCGGCAGCGATGCGCTGCACCCGCGCGGGACCGCGTGCCCGGACCGTCGCCGACCGGGGTCGGCCGTGCACGATGCCCAGCTCGCCGATGAGGTCGCCCGGGCCGCACACGTTGAGCAGCAGCGGCGTACCGCCGGAGTCGCGGGTGACCTCCAGCTCCCCCTCGGTCACGACGTACATGGCGTCCGGGGGCGAGCCCTCGGTCAGGAGCTCCTCGCCGGGCGCCAGCGACACCGAGCGGCTGGTGGCGGCGAGGTCGGCCACGTCGTCGTCCGGCAGCTCCGCGAAGAGCCGGGAGCGGCGGAGGGCGCCGCTGACCTCCGGCTCCGGGGTCGTGGTCACCGGCCGGCGAGCCGCTCGTGGGCGAACCGCACCGCCATCGCGCCCTCCCCCACGGCCGAGGCGATCCGCTTGACCGAGCCGTGCCGGACGTCGCCGGCGGCGAACACCCCTGGCACGGAGGTCTCCAGGGGCAGCGGCGGAACGGCCAGCGGCCAGTCGGGTGGCGGCAGCCCCAGGTCGTTCCCGGTCAGCACGAAGCCGCGGTCGTCCCGGCGCACGACGCCGTCCAGCCAGCTGGTCCGCGGTGCCTGCCCCACGAACACGAAGAGTGCGTCGGCGGGGACCTCCCGCTCGTCGGTGCCGGTCCGCAGCCGGAGCCGCTCCAGGCGGCGGGAGCCCATGGCTCCGGCGACCTCGGTCCGGTACTCGACGGTGATCGTCTCGGCTGCCTCGATCCGGTCGATGAGGTACTTCGACATCGTGCTGACCAGGTCCCCGGAACGGACCAGCAGGGTCACGTCCGCGGCGAACTGCGAGAGGAACAGGGCGGCCTGCCCGGCCGAGTTGCCGCCCCCGACCACGAACACCCGCCCGCCGGCGTGGTCGACGCCCTCGGCCCGGCCGGCGCCGTAGTACACGCCGACCCCGGTCAGCTCGGCGGCGCCGGGCACGTCGAGGGTCCGGTAGTTCACCCCGGAGGCGATCAGCAGGGTGGATGCGCTCACCTCGGTGCCGTCGGTCAGGCGGACGACGGTGTACGGGTCCTCCCGGCGCAGGCCCGCCACCTCGGCGGGGACCAGGATCTCCGCGCCGAACCGGATGGCCTGCTCGCGGGCCCGCAGCGTGAGGTCCGCGCCGCTGAGCCCGACGGGGAAGCCCAGGTAGTTCTCGATGCGGCTGGTCGTGCCGGCCTGACCGCCCGGTGCGTTGCACTCGAGCACCAGCGTCGACAGCCCCTCCGAGGCGCCGTAGACGCCCGCGGCCAGGCCGGCGGGACCCGCGCCGGCCACCACGAGGTCGTAGGCGGACCGCTCGGCCCGCACCTGCAGTCCGATGCGCTCGGCGACGGTGTGCAGGTCGGGCCGGACGAGCACCTCGCCGTCGTCGGTGACCATGACGGGCAGGGCGCCGGCGTCGGTCCGGGCCGCGTCCAGCAGCAGCCGGGCCTGGGGGTCGGACTCCAGCTCCAGCCAGCGGTACGGGACCAGGTTGCGGGCCAGGAACTCGCGCAGCTCGTGGGTGCTCGCCGACCAGCGGTCGCCGATCACGCGCAGGTTGGCCGACGGCGCCGGGCGCCGCCAGGTCTCCAGCAGGTCGTCGAGCACCGGGTAGAGCCGCTCCTCCGGCGGGTCCCAGGGCTTGAGCAGGTAGTGCTGGACCTCGGCGTCGTTGATCGCCCGGATCGCCGCGTCGGTGTCGGCGTAGGCGGTGAGCAGCACGCGGCGGGCGTCGGGGTAGAGCTCGCGCGACGCGGCGAGGAACTCGGTGCCGGTCATCCCCGGCATCCGCTGGTCGACCAGGAGCAGCGCCACGTTCTCGTCGCGCAGCCGGAGCCGCCGGAGCACGTCGAGCGCCTGGTCACCGGAGGACGCCGCGACGACCTGGTAGCGCTCGGCGTAGCGGTCGCGCAGGTCGCGTTCGACGGCGGCCAGCACCGGCCCGTCGTCGTCCACGGCGAGCAGAACCGGTCGGCTCATCGATCTCCCCCAGCGTGTCGGCGGTGCGGACCGGGCCAGGCAGGTGCGGACCGTACCGCCGTCGGCGACCCCCGCAACAGCTCCCCGGCCGCCGCGCCCTGGTCAGCCCGGGTGCGAGGTCACCGCCCGGGTGTCCCGACGGGCCTCCAGCGCCGCGCGCAGGACCGCCCGGGCCAGGGCGACCGTCGAGTCGCCGTCGACCGAGCCGTTCTGCAGCAGGGCGAGGACGGCGGTGTCGCGCGGGCCGTCGCCACCGGCGGTCGCCCGCACCGCCTCGCTGACGGCGGACAGCGCCCGCGCGAGGGACGGCGACGGATCGGCGACGCCCAGTTCCCGG
The DNA here is from genome assembly GCF_023016265.1 of Blastococcus sp. PRF04-17. Classification (GTDB taxonomy): domain Bacteria; phylum Actinomycetota; class Actinomycetes; order Mycobacteriales; family Geodermatophilaceae; genus Blastococcus_B. Next base: position 1,923,783 of record NZ_CP095412.1, read on the forward strand.
CGCCACGGCGCTCCGGGGGCGGCGTCCTCGACCAGCTGGTCGACCAGTTCGGGCGAGTGCTCCATCGCCTCGGCCAGCGAGTCGGCCCACGCGGTGACGATGGTGAGGTCGGTCGCCGGCAGCGCCGAGCCGGCCGCGGTCCGCTCGGCGCCGGCGTGCGGGACGACCTCGCGCGCCGCCGTCACGGGGTGGACGCCGGCGACCACCAGGCCCGGCGCGTTGTCGACCGGGGTCCGACCGTCGGCCACGCGCCGCCGCGCGCGGGTCGCGGCCACGCTCATCAGCACCCCGTGGCTGCCCGGGTCCATGGAGATCTCCCGCAGGCCGCGCGCCGGGTCCTTCCACATGGCCACCACCGTCGACGGCGGCGTGCCCGTCGGCCGGCTGCGCTGCACCATGCCGAGCGCCGACAGGGTCAGCACCGCCGACCCGGGGTCGTCGGCCAGCACGCTCGCGTACCGGGCGGTCCAGCGGGTGCCCAGCTGCGGCCCGTCGAGCAGGATGGTGATCACCAGGGTCGGTCCGACGTCGCGGAGCAGCTCGGCGACCTCGTCGAGACGCGCCAGGTCCTCGCAGACGACGGTGACCAGCGTCAGCCCCTCGCTCAGCTCCAGGAACTGCAGCGACCGGCGGGGCACCTCCATCGCCTCCCACCAGCGCACCGACGGGTGCAGCGCACCGGCCAGGTGGTACTGGTTGATCTGGCTCTCGTCGAGGAACCACCGGTGGTGCTTGTTCTGCCGGTAGTGCGACCAGCAGGTGCCGATGTGCACGCCGAGGTGCACCCAGTTGGCGGGCAACCGGTCGGCCGTGGCGGTCGTCTCCCGCACGCCGGCGAGCAGCAGGGTGACGCCGTAGCGCCCGAGCAGCGCCTCCAGCTGGTCCAGGTCGCCCGCGGGCACCGAGCTCTCGGGGAACACCACGGCGTCGACGCCGTCCACCTCGTCCAGGGCGCTGCGCAGCGTGCGTTCCACCAGGTCCAGGTCGAACGGCTCGGCCGGCGCGAACTCGAAGATGCCGAACGGCTCGTTCTCCGCGCGCCGCACGGAACCGGGCACGGGCCGGAAGTCCCGCTGCCGGATGCGCAGCGGCCACGGCAGGAGCAGCACGTTGGCCTGCTGCTGCCCGAGCCCCGACCTGCGCGCCGGCACCTTGTGCCAGGCGACCTCGACCTCCGGACCGCGCAGGCAGAGGTAGCGCGACAGCGAGCGGAAGGAGATCCCACCGGGCGGCGTCCGCACCTTGGGCAGCACGCGGAGGCGGTGCGCGGGGAACCGGGACAGCGATCCGGTGCGCGCGAGCAGCTCGTCGGCCCGCGCCCGGTACCGGTAACCCGCCGTCCGTACCGGGTCCAGCGCGGCGGCGACGCCCGCGCAGGTCTCGTCGCTGGCGGCCAGCAGGGTCAGCAGCGCCTGGCACAGCGGCCAGTCCGTGCCGTCCGCGATGTCGTCCAGCGGCGCCTCCGCCCGTTCCCGGAGCACCGCCCAGGCGTCGGCGACCAGCCCGGGGGCGGCCCCTCGGGGTCCTCGGCCCAGGCGGCCCACCGCTCCCCGGCGGCGCAGACGGCGCCGTTCCAGCCGCTGCCCAGCGGGGGCCACTGCCGGCCCGGCGGCGGGGACACCGCGAAGCGGTAGGCGTGCGTGCGGCCGAGGACCGTCCCGACCACGGCGAAGACGTCGGCCGGCCACTCCAGGGTCGGATCGCGCAACGGCCCCCCGGTGACCTCGGCCCAGACGGACCCGATCGTCGGCGCGTTCCCGACGGTGTCGACCGGTGGCGGCACCGGGTCCAGCTCGCGGCCCATCGGCGGGGTCCCCTCTCGTCCCGGCCGCAAGGTACCGCCGGATGCGGGTGCCGGGGGACTCCTCGGGCCGTGCCTAGGGCACGACCGAGGAGGCGACCGCGGCCAGGCGGACGCTGACCGGCGCCGCGAGGTAGCGCGCGCGCAGTTCCTCGTCGGCGATCCGCGCGGCCCGGTCGCGGAGGAAGTCGGCCGCCCGGCCGGCCACCTCGGCTGCCCGGGCGTCGCCGGCGGCGGCGAGCACCTGATGGGCGTCCGCGAGGGTGCGGCCGGGCTCCACGACACCGGGCACGACCGAGTCACGGGAACCGGCGAGCACCTCTTCGACGACCCGCAGCGCCTCCTCCAAGTCGCCCGCGTCGTGCAACGCGAGGGCCAGCACCGAGAGGCACTCCAGCCGGTCGGCCTCCAGTCCGAGCTCGGCATGCCGTCGTGCCGCCTTCCGGAGCACCTCACGGGCAGACGCGTCGCCGGCGGCCTGGAGCGCCATCCCGGCGACGAGATCCGCCCGGGCCGCGGCCGGCGGTGAGTCGTCGTTCGCGGCGGCCTCCTGCGCGGCGGCGGCGTGCGCCAGCGCGTCCTGCACCGAGCCCTCTGCCAGGTCCACGGCGGCGAGCGACGCCAGCAGATGGGTGACGAAGTAGGGCAGGGCCCGTTCACGACTCTCCCCGAGGCCTCGCTCGAGGCACTCCCGCGCCCTCCGGTGATCGCCCAGCAGGCGGTAGCAGTCCCCGAGGTTCTGCAGCACGGCCACCACCCCCTCGGCGTCGTCGATCTCCTCGGTCAGACGCAGCGCCCGCAGGCCCCCTCCAGCGCGTCGTCCAGCCGGCCCTGGTCCATGGCCAGACGCGCCAGGTTGGTGAGCATCACGCCCTCGCGGTAGCGGTGCCCCGTCGCCTGCCAGTACCTGAGAGCCGCTTCGGAGACGGTCCGCGCCTCCTCCAGGCGCCCCACATGCGTCAGCATCGCCCCCACCTGACCGTTGACCAGCGCCTCGCCCTCGGGGTCCTCGATGAGCCGGTGCTCGGCTCGGGCGGCGTCCAGGAGCGCCAGGGCCTCGTCGCTCTTCCCCTGGTTGGTCGCCACGATGCCGAGCAAGCGGAGTGCCTCGCCTGCGCGCCGGTGGTCACCGATCGTCCGGGCGGTCGCCAGCGAGCGATTCAGCAGTTCACGGGCGCCGGCATGCTCGTTGAGGTAGGCCCGGCTCCGCCCGCCCTGCATCTGCGCATCGGACTCCAGGTCACCGCGGCCGGCCTCGCGCGCCAGCCGCTCCGCCTCCTCGGCGACCGGTGCGACGGCGGGGTAGTCACCCCGGTAGAACAGCCAGCGCCCTTCGGCCAGCGCAAGCATCGCCCGCCGCTCGCGGTCGAGGTCGGTGGCGGCACCGAGCTCGTCCAGCACCGCTCGCTGTTCCGCACGGCGCGCCAGCCGGTCGAGCACGGCCTCCCGCGCGAGCTGGACGTCGATCCACAGAGTTCGCTCCTGGGGCGGCACGAGAGCCGACGCTCGCGCGAACAACCGCAGGGCGTCGTCGCCCGCGAACGTCCGGGCCGCGTGCCGGCCGGCCCGGAAGTACCAGCGGGCGGCGATGTCGGCGTTGCCGGCCTCCTCGTGGTGGTGCGCCACGGCGGCCGCGTGCTCGTCGGGTCGCTGGCTGCGCTCGACCACCTCCTCCAGCCACTGAGCGGCCAGCGCGTGGTGCGCCCGGCGGACCGAGCGGAGCACGCCCTCGTAGGCCACGTCGCGCATGAGGGCGTGCCGGAAGGAGAACTCGCGGCAGCCGGAGAAGCTGGAGTGCGGGCGGGGGAAGACGACCTCGCGGCTGGTCAGCCGCTCCAGCACCCGGTCCTGGTCGGGGACCATGGGGGCCAGCCGGGCGACCGCCTCGTCCCAGAAGACCCGGCCGACGACGGCGGCACCGCCCACGACGCCGCGCTCGGGGACCTCCAGCGAGTCGAGCCGGGCCTGCAGCAGCCCGCGCAGGGTGGTCGGGATGCGGAGGGTGTCCACCGCCCGGTCGGAGATGACCCAGCCGTCCGCGGAGATGTCGAGGACCCGCTCCTCGACCAGCCACTTCACGAGCTCCTCGACGTAGTAGGGGTTGCCGTCCGCGGTGGCCACGATGCGATCCACCAGAGCCGGGGGGACGACGTCGGCCCGCTGCAGGATCTCCGCGACGAGGACCCGCACGTCGTCGTCCCGCAACGGCTCGAGGCGGAGACGTCCGTGCACCGGTGCGTCGCTCCCCCAGTCGGGTCGCTGCTCCAGGAGGATCGGCCGCGCCGTGGCGAGGACGAGCAGCGGACCGCCCCCGGGGCCCTCGCCAGGGCGGCCAGGGACTCCAGGCTCGCGGAGTCGGCCCAGTGCAGGTCCTCCAGGAGGACGACGACGGGTGCCCGCTCGCTCAGCCGATCCAGCAGCTGGAGCACCAGCGCGCTCCCGCGTCGCCGGAGCGCCTCGGGGTCGGGGCTGCCGACCGCTTCCAGGCCGGCGTCGCCGACGGCGAACCCGAGCCAGGTGGCCACCACCTCCGGCGCACCCGGTGGGCAGTCCTCACCGGCGAAGAGCTCGGCCCAGCCCTCGACCCACCGGCGCCGGACCCGGTCCGGGTCGTCGGTGGCACGGATGCCGAGCCGCTCGGCGAAGACGCTGCGCAGGAGTCCGTTCGCGACCCCCTGGGTGGCCGGGGACGCGCGACCGCGCAGCACCCAGACGCCGGTCGGCAGCTTCGCCAGCCAGGTCTCCATGTCGTGCACCAGCCGGGACTTCCCGACGCCTGCCTCACCGAGCACCGTGACGACCCGCCGGCCGCCCTCGGCCACCACCCCGGCGAACGCGTCCCGGAGCTGCCGGAACTCGGCGTCGCGCCCGACGGTGCGGGTGATGACACCCTCCACCCCCCGGGTCTCCGGCCAGTAGCCCTCCCGGTCGACCGACACCACCAGGTAGGCGTCGACGGTGCCCTCGATCCCCTTCAGCCGGAGCCCGGAGACGCGGCGGAGCCCGAACACGCCCCGCACGTGGCGCAGGGTCTCCTCCGACAGCAGGACGCTGCCCGGCGGAGCGGCCGCCTGCAGGCGGGCGGCACGGTTGGCGGTCTCCCCGACGACCAGGAACTCCCGGGAGTTCTGCTCGGCCATCCCGGTGACCACCATCTCGCCGGTGTCGATGCCGACCCGGACGGCCAGGGCAACTCCGTGCGACGCCTCCACCTCATCGCTGAGCCGCTCGACGGCGGTCACCACGGCACGCGCGGCGCGGACCGCTCGGACCGCGTCGTCCTCCTGGGCCCGGTAGAGCCCGAACACGGCCATGACTGCGTCACCGATGAACTTCTCGACCACCCCGCCCTCGGCCTCGACGGCGGTCCGCACGGTGGCGAAGTACCGGCTCATCACCTGCTGCAGGTCCTCGGCGTCCAACCGCCGCGCCAGCGGGGTGGAGTCGACCAGGTCGGTGAACAGGACCGTCACCAGCTTGCGCTGCTCGCCGACCGACGCGGCGATCAGCCGGTCGCGCTTGTCGACCAGCGGCGCCAGGGCGGTGTTCACGACGGCGTCGCCCAGGATGCCCCGCTGGCCCTCGAGCGCGGCGATCGCCTGCTCGAGCGCGGTCAGCTCAGCGGGCTCCGGTCCCATCCGCGCCGCGTCCCCTCTGCCGTCGGACACGCGGACCGTACCGCCGGGCGGCGCGTCCGAGGATGTCAGAGGGGCTGCAGCGTCCAGCCGCCGCTGGCATGGCACGCGTGCATGCTGCCGCAGACCGCCCGGAGGACGAGCACCACCCCGAGCATCTCGAGCAGTTCCTCCACCGCGGTGACCACCAGATAGCCGGCCCGATCGCCGTGGGCGGCCAGCACCTGCCCGCTGACCGCCTCGACCACCAGGGCCCCGGTCAGGTAGACCGCAGCGGCGAACGACAGCCGACGGCGGATCAGCGACGGCAGCGACCGGCCCCCCAGGACGAGGCCGGCCAGCAGCAGGACGGCCGCGGCCGCGCCGGGCACCACCCAGACGAAGTGCAGACCCGAGCCACCGGCCACCACCGCGCCCAGGGCACCGAGCCGCTCGTGGATGCCGGCCATCTCGTCCAGCGACAGCAGGAGCAGGACGACGGCCAGGCCCAGGAAGAAGCGGCTGCGCCCGGGCGCGGCACTGCGGCTGAGCAGCCCCGGGCCGACGGCCGCGGCGCCCGCCGCCGCCAGCAGCGCGACGCTGAACCAGGTCGGCACATTGGCCTCGGAGTTGACGTCGAAGAGCGTCATCCACTCCGGCGCCTCGATGCCGGGCGACGCAGCCTCGCGGCGGTAGGCCAGGTACCGCGTCAGCAGGCTCAGGCCGACCAGGAGAACCGCGACGCAGGCGAGGACCGCGGCGCCCGCGTCCACCGCTCCCAGCCGCAGCCCCACCGGACGGGAGGAGACGGCGTGGGCCGAGGTGTTGCGCACGTCGGCGGACCGTAGTTCGGCTGCATGAGACCCGGATGAGGGACACGGGTCGATGAGAAGGCCCTCATCGAGTTCTCATCTGCGCCTGAGCGGCCCGGCCGATCGTCGAGGGGTGACCTGTTCGTCGCTCGCCGCCCTGGCCGCGCCCCCCACCCGAGTGGCCGCCGTCCCTCCAGCTCCTGCTCGGCGCGGCCGGCTCCGACCTGTGGTCGACGGTCCTCGCCCCGCTGGACGGTTTCCTGACGGCGCTGCGTGCCACCGGGGTGACCGTGCAACCGGACGGGGCGGCGACGGTCCAGTACTCGGCCGACGTCAGCTGGCGGAACGGGCGCAGGACCCGGGAGGCGCTCTCCGCGACGACGGGCACGCGCATCCCACCGGGTGCCGCCGTGGTGGAGGGTGACACCGGCGCCGGGCCGGTGACCGTCGCGCTGTGGCGGTGGCCGCTGGATCCGGCGCTGCCCGGCCTCGCCTGGGCGGCGTCGGCGGACGGGGTCGCCCGACGACTGACCGAGCTCGGCCTCGGCTCCGGGCCTCCCCGGCTTCGGCTGCGCTCGTACCGTCCCGGCCGGCGCGCAGTGATCGAGGCGGTCACGCCGGAGGGCACGCTGTTCCTCAAGGTGGTGCGCCCGGCCGCGACCGAACGGCTGGTCGCCCGGCACGCCCTCCTCGTCGGGGCGGTCCCGGTGCCACCGGTGCTCGCCGCGACGCCCGACGGCGTGGTCGTGCTGCCGGGGCTGCACGGAGCGCCCATGCGCACGCTGCTGTCCGGCACGGCCGGACCGCTGCCCGAGGCCGCCGAGCTGGACCGGGTGCTCGACGCGCTGCCGGCCGCGGTCGCCGATCTGGCCCCCGCCGGCCGCTCGATGCCCGGGGACGGCCTCGCGCGCGCCGACGACCATGCCCGGGTCCTGGGGACGGTCCTCGGATCCCTGCGTCCCCGGCTCGACGACCTCACCGCGCGCCTCGCCGGCAGCGACCCCGCGGCCTACGAGGCGGTCGCCGTCCACGGCGACTTCTACGAGTCGCAGCTCCTCCTGGACGGCGGACGGGTCGTCGGCGTGCTGGACGTCGACACCGCCGGCCGCGGCCACCGGATCGACGACTGGGCGACCCTGCTCGCGCATGTCGCGGTGCTCGAGCAGGTGCTCCCCGATCCGTCCCGCGCCAGGCGTTACGCCGGCCGGCTCGAGGAGGAGGCGCTGCGCCGATGGCCCGCGTCGCACCTGCGTCCACGCGTGTCGGCCGTGCTCCTCGGTCTGGCCACGGGCCCGTTCCGCGTGCAGCAGGCCGGCTGGCCCGAACGCACCGCCGAGCGGCTGACGCTGGCCGAGCAGTGGGCCCGCTGACATGAGAGACCCCTCACCCGGCTCTCCTCGACGGCTCACCGGTGACGGGCAACCTCGGTCGTGTTCCCGGACGACGACCGACGAGAGGAAGTCCCCATGACCCGCCGTCCCGCCACCTGGAAGATCGTGACCTTCGGCGCCGCCCTGACCGGCCTGGGCGCCACCGGCGTCGGCCTGGCCGCCGCCGGCGACGACGGCCCGGCATCCGTACCGGCGACCGGAGTGGCCGTCGCGGCCGCCGACGGCGCCGCCCCCGCGGAGGTCGGCCCGGCGGACGCCTCGCCGGAGTCCGCGGACTCACCGAACGAGAGCGCCACCGACACCCCCGATGCCGGCTTCGTCGCCGGGCCGGACGACGCATCCCCCGAGTCGGCCGACTCCCCGGCGGAGAGCGCCTGGGACACGCCGGACACTGCGAGCCCGGACACCGCCAGCCCGGACATCGCCGGCCCGGACATCGCCAGCCCGGACACCGCCAGCCCGGACATCGCCAGCACCGACACCGCCGACTGACCGTCGCGGCCGGCACGCCCCTGACGCCACCGGCGTCAGGGGCGTCAGGGGCGTTTCGCTGCTCGTCAGACCTCGGCCAGCCGGTAGCCCATGCCCCGGACGGTCTCGATGCGGGAGGCGCCGAGCTTCTTGCGCAGGTAGCGGACGTAGACGTCGACGACGTTCGAGCCGGGGTCGAAGTCGTAGCCCCACACGTGGCTGAGCAGCTGCTCCCGGGCCAGCACCTGGCCGGGGTGACGCAGGAACGTCTCGGCGAGGGCGAACTCGCGCGCGGAGAGATCGACGGTGCGACCGTCGGCGGACGCCCGTCGGGTCCGCAGGTCCAGCGTGAGCCCGCCGCTGGTGAGGACCGTGACCTCGCCCTGCCGATTGCCCGCCAGGCGCAGCCGCACGCGGGCGAGCAGTTCCTCGAAGCGGAACGGCTTGGGCATGTAGTCGTCGGCGCCGCCCTCGAGACCAGCCACGGTGTCCTGGACGCTGTCGCGGGCGGTCAGCACGATCACCGGGATGGTGCAGCGCTCGGCACGCAGGGAGCGCAGCACCTCGAAACCGTCGATGCCGGGCAGGCCGATGTCCAGCACCATCAGGTCGAAGTCGCCGCTGCGCGCGGCGGCGCGTGCGCTCCGGCCGTCACCGGCCACCGCCGTGGCGAAGCCGTGGGCGCGCAGGCCCTTCTCGATGAACGAGGCGATGCGGGGTTCGTCCTCGGCGATCAGCACGCGGCTCATGACCGGCCTCCAGAGGGGGTGCTCGGCATCGGGTCGTCGGTGGGCAGTTCCGGGGTGGCGCTGTCGTCGTCGGTCCCCGCGACGTCCGGGGGTGCCAGGCGCGCGGGGACGACGAGGCTGACCGTGGTCCCGCGGCCCGGCACGCTGTCCAGCACCGCCGATCCGCCGTGGGCCGTCGCGATGGCCTGGACGATGGACAGCCCCAGCCCTGCGCCGTCCGAGCGCCGGGCGCCGGCCGTGCCGCGGGCGAAACGCTCGAAGACCCGCTGGCGCTCGTCGGCGGGGATGCCCGGCCCCGTGTCGGAGATCCAGAACCGCAGCTCCCCGCCGGCGAGCTGGCTGCCGACGGAGATGCGGTCACCGGGCCCGGTGTAGCGGACGGCGTTGTCGGCCAGGGCCACGAGCGCCTGGGTGACCCGCTGCGGGTCGAGCAGCGCGTCGACGCGGGCGCTGGTCTCGAGGACCCAGGAGCGGTCCCCGAGCCGGCGGACCTTGTCGAAGATCTCGCTGGTGAGCGCCTCGGCGTCGACCGGCTGGGGGCGGACGAACTGCGGCTGTTCGGCGCGGGCGAGCAGCAGCAGGTCCGAGACGATCCGGTTCATCCGGTCCAGTTCGTCGTCCACGAGCGCCACCGTCTCGCGGACGTCCCTGGGATCGGACGGGTCGAGGACCTCCAGGTGTCCCCGCACGATCGTGATCGGCGTCCGCAGCTCGTGCCCGGCGTCGTCGAGGAAGCGGCGCTGGGCCGCGACGCCGTTCTCCAGCCGGTCGAGCATCGCGTTGACCGACACGACCAGGTCGGAGAGCTCGTCCGCGCCGCGACCGTCCTCGGGGATGCGCCCGGAGAGCTCGCGCTCGGTGATGCCCTTCGCCGTGGCGGCGACGTCGCGCACCGGTCGGAGGATCCGTCCGGCGACCACCCAGGCACCGGCCGCCGCGAGGAGCACGGTCAGCGCGCCGACCCCGAGCATGATGCGGGCGGTGTGGTGGGCCGCCTCCCGTTCCTGGTCGGCGAAGTAGGCGACCACGGCCACGGCGCTGCGCGGATCACCGTCGAGCGTCACGGGGACGGCGAGGTAGCGCACCTCCCCCGCGCCGCTCTCGTACCTGCCGGACGCCGGCTCGGTGACCGAGCCGACGAGACGGGTGAAGTCGCGGTCCTCGCTGAGCAGGACCGGCGCCTCGATCCGGCTCTGGTAGCGGTACTCGCCGTCGACGTACCCGAGGAACTTCTCGTTGGGTCGGGCGAGGTTGTACGTGATGACGGTCTCGAGCACGGCGGCCACCGTGTCGAACGGCTCCCCGGTCCGGGGGTCAATGCCGGACTCGACGATCTGGCGGAACTCGAACACCTCTGCCTCGAGCGTCAGGTCCATGCGCTCGTCGGTCTCGCGGACGAGGAGTCGCCAGGTGACGAACGTGACGACGGCCAGTGCGACCAGCACGAGGAGCAGGACCCAGCCGATGATCCGGGTGCGCGCGGCACGGGGGTCCAGCGCCGAGGCCGGTTCGGTGTCACCTCAGTCGTCGTCATCGCCCCCATCAACGTCGTCGTCCTCGTCGTCGTCCCCGTCGTCGTCCGGGACGGGCGGAGGGAGCACGACGTCGGTCGGTGACGCCGGGACGGTGGCGGGCGCGGACGGGGTTGCGTCGGTCGGGCCCGGAGCGGTCGGCGGCGGCTCCGGAGCCGAGGGGGTGGTGATCCGGATCGGCGACGGCAACGGCTCCCGCTGGACGGCCGCCGGCCGGAGCGCGGCCCAGCCGGCGAGGACGACGACGAGGGTCACCCCGACGGCCATCGCGAGCAGGAGTGGTCGCAGCCGCATCCAGCCACGGTCGCGCCCGGAGGTTCGCCCCAGGTGAGAAGTCGATGAGAGAACTCTCATCGTCACGCCGGAAACACGAAGGAGGGGGAGGCCGGAAGGCCTCCCCCTCGTCCGGGGTCGTGCTGGAGGAACTACGGGTCCCCGCCGCCTAGCCGACCGAGGTCAGCGGAGCAGCGACAGGACGCCCTGCGAGGCCTGGTTGGCCTGCGCGAGCATGGCGGTGCCGGCCTGGGACAGGATCTGGTTCCGGGTGAACTGGACCATCTCCTGGGCCATGTCGGCGTCGCGGATGCGGCTCTCCGAGGCGGTCAGGTTCTCCACCGCGACGTTGAGGTTGTTGATGGTGTGGTCGAACCGGTTCTGGATGGCACCCAGATCGGCCCGCTGGGTCGACACCTTCTTGATCGCGGCGTCGAGGGCGGTGATCGCCGCGGTGGCACCGCTGGCGGCGGTGAAGGTCGGGGTCGCCGAGGCGATCTGCTGGGCGGAGGTGCCCAGCGCGTAACCGTTGGCGCCGGTGAAGCCGGCGACGGCCTCGGTGACGCTGAAGGTGATGGTGGTGGCCGTACCGGCGGCGAACGGGCCGGTGGTCAGGCCCAGGGCGGCCTGGGCGGCGTTGTTCAGCAGGGTGCGGGCCTGGGCACCGGTGGTGGCGGTGCTGTAGTCCACCGAGCTGAGGTCGAAGCTCTTGCCACCGAAGTTGATGGTGCCGTCGAGCTTCTCGAACGAGGCGACGGCCACGGCGCCGGTGGCGTCGAGGTAGTCATCGCCGGCGGCGAGCTCGGTGAACAGCAGCGAGCCGGCCGCGGCCGCACCGGCGTTGGTCGTGGTGACCCGGCCGGCCGCGGCGGCGCCGTTGGTGAACGCACCCACACCGGTCACGTTGACCCCGGAGACACCCAGGCCGGCGGCGTCCATGCCGATGCCGGGCGAGCCGATGCTGACCGTGATGGTCTCCCCGGCGTTGGCGCCGACCTGGAAGAGGGACTGGAAGCTGCCGTCCAGGAGCTTCTTGCCGTTGAACGTCGTCGTGGCGTTGATCCGGTTCAGCTCGGACTTGAGCTGGCCCAGCTCCGACTGGATGGCGTTCTTGGCGTCGTCGTTGACGCCGCCGGCGTTGCTGGCCTGGACCGACAGGTCGCGCATGCGCTGCAGGATGCTGTGCGTCTCGGTGAGCGCACCCTCAGCGGTCTGCACGACCGAGATGCCGTCCTGGGTGTTGCGAACGGCGACCTTCAGGCCACCGATCTGCGACCGCAGACCCTCCGAGATCGCCAGCCCGGCCGCGTCGTCGGCGGCCCGGTTGATGCGGAACCCGGAGGAGAGCTTCTCCAGGCTCTTGCTCATCTGGCCGTCGGTGACGGACAGATTGCGGTAGGCGTTCATCGCCGCGATGTTGTTGTTGACGCGCAGACCCACGGTGTTCCTCCTTGAGGGGGTTGTTCGCCCGGCTGCTTCCGTGCAACCGGGGCCTTGCTGCAGGGGGTTACGGCGGGTCCCCTGTGAGAGTTGAGCTGAGTCCTCTGAGTTTTCTGGGACGCGTGTGACTGGCGCTGTCGTCGACGGTCACAGTCGCGCCCTGACCTGCCGATTCCGTCTCCGCACAGGTATCTGCCGTCGCCGGAAAATCTTCCGCCGCGACCCCTCGGCAGTTCTGGACGAGGCGCGGCCGCGTCGCGGAGGGCAGTGCGACACCTGTTGCGACACCCCCGGAGCGTCTAGGGTCGACGACGGGTCGAAGGTCCGGCCCGACACCGCCCGCTCGCGCGCGCGAGCGACGTCCGGACCCTCGCGGGCCGGACCGGTTTCCGGGATCAGCCCATGACCGCACATCTCGACCTCACCCGCTGGCCGGCCGAACCCGGGCCGCCGCCGTTCCTGCTGTCGATCGACGTCGCGAAGGCCCGCGTCAGCCTGCACGGCGAGCTGGACCGGGAGGCCGCCCACCGCCTCGACGAGGCGATCGGGGTCCTGGTCCACACCGCGTCACCCCGGTGGTCGGTGGACGTCTCGGCGGTCCGCTTCTGCGACGCGGAGGGACTCCGGGCGCTGGTCCGTGCGCAGCAGCGGGCACAGCGCGCCGGCCGTGTCCTCGTCGTCGAGCGCCCGGGCGGCTGCCTCCGGCGCCTGCTGCCGCTGGTCGGGATCGACCCGGCAGGCCCGCACGACTGACGCGCGGCTACGCGCCGGCGACGGGCTCCGCGGTCCGGGCGGCGTGCACGCGCGCGCGCACCCAGCCGATGAGGCAGTACAGGGCCGCGTGCCCCTCCGGCGAGGTGTGCGCCTGCTCGATCTGGGCGGCCTCGATCAGCTCGTCGCTGTCGACGACACCCTTGCGGTAGAAGCGGTCGAGGACCTTGCCACCGGGGGTGCGGCTGGCGAAGATCCCCGCGATCCCGAGCGCCACCGGGTCGGAGACGACCAGGGTCAACGGCGGGTGCTTCATCGCAGCCCGCCGGTCGAGCAGGTTGACCACTTCGGCCATCACCTCGAGGTCCGAGGCGGGCGTCGCCGTCCTGCACGCCAGCTTCACGTCGTCCCCTTCCCCCGAGATGTGTCTTCCCCTCTCCCGCCCATCGGCAGATCGACGGCGGGGCTTGAGTCCCCCGGGAGAGGGAGTTCGGTCCCGCGCCGCTCGCCGTCAGCCGGTCGTGGTGAAGGAGGGCATGCGCCGTGCCCGGGCGGCGACGGCCACGCCCGCCAGCCAGCCGAAGGTCAGCGCCGGACCGACCGTTCCACCCGGGCCGTGGTACCCCTGCCCGGTCGGCGCCGAGATGCAGTTGCCGGCGCCGTAGACGCCCGGGATGGCCTCGCCGTCGTACCCGAGGACGCGACCGCGGGGGTCGACGACCGGACCGCCCTTGGTGTCGAGCGCCCCGCCCCCGAGGATCAGGCAGTGGTACGGGCCCTGCTCGGCGAAGGCGTGCATCGTCGGGTTCGGCTGACCCGCGTACCGGGGTCGGGTGGCCCACTCCTTCTCGATGCGCGTCTCCCCCGGCCGTGGTCCAGGTCCACGCCGGTCGCCGCCAGCTCCCCGAACCGGGTGACCTGCGCGCGCAGGCCCTCCTCGAAGTCGCCCGCGAGGGTGAATCCCCCGGTGTGCGGCGCCAGGTCCGCCAGCCGGTCGCGCAGCCGGTCGGTCAGCTGGGCCCACGTGTCGCCGGAGATCACGTCGACCTCTCTGTCCTCCCCGAGCGGAAGGGGGTACCGGTGCCGGCTCGGCCGCGTGTCCCGCGCGGTCGCCTCGTCGAACACGAGGAAGAGCAGGAGGTTGGTGTACCGGCGCGAGTCGGCGTCCCAGTGGAAGTGGACCTGCCCCCGCTCGTTGTAGGGCATCTTCTCGTTCATGACGCGTCTGCCGTGCCGGTTGACGACCATCATGCTGTCGCCGAAGAGGTAGACCGCGTCCCTGAGCGTCGACCGTGTGCGGAGCGCGGCCTCGAGCACGACCTCGTCCCACCACGCGTGTCCCATGTTGCCGAGCCGGGCGCCGAGCCCCGAGGCGATCCTGACGAAGTCACCGGTCGCCTCCTCGGCGGCCGCGCCGCCGAACACCGGGCCGCGCAGGAACGCCGCGGCCATCTCCGGGTCGTGGAGGAAGCCGCCGGTGGCGAACACGACCCCCTGTCGGGCACCGAAGACGTCCGTGGTGGTGCGGACGCGCGCCTCGACGCCGACGACGACGTCCTCGTCGTCCCGCACGACCTGCACGACCCGGGTGTTCGTCCGGATGCTGACCCCGAGCTTCTCGGCGGTCGCCTGCATCGCCTCGACGAGGCGCTGGCCACCGGTCGCGTCGACCCCGAAGCGGTAGTCCGCGGGGAGCCACATCCGGATCGACCGCCCGACCGGCGCCTCGTCCTCCGCGAAGTCGGAGTGGTAGTCGGGGAAGCCCGGCATGCAGTCGGGGTCGTACGGGATGGCGCCGGCCTCGTCGAGTTCCGCGAAGGCCTCCGAGCCGTGGTCGTACAGCGCTTCGAGCAGCTGGTAGCGCAGGGGCGACAGCCCCAGGGTGGAGGACGCCGGGTGGTACTCCGCCGGGTAGGCCACCCTGGCCATGTAGCGAAGGGCCGCGGCCCGGTCGTCGCGGAGCCCCGCTGCCCGCATCAGCGGGTTGTTCGGGATCCACATGGTGGCGCTGGACTTGGCCGTGGTGCCGCCCAGGCGGTTCGCGCGCTCGAGCAGCAGCACCTCCGATCCCCGCCGCGCGGCGGCGATCGCCGCGGCGAAGGCGCGACGCCCGAGCCGACCACGACGACGTCGGCAACGGCGTCCCAGCCGTCCCAGCCACCGTCGTCGTCGGTCACCGGTGGACCCAGGCGGGGGGCCGCTTCTCCAGGAACGCGGTCGCTCCCTCGGCGAGGTCGCTGCCGAGGAAGAAGGTCAGGTTGAGGAACTGGGCGGCGTCCAGGGCCTGGTTCGCCGGCAGATCGGCGAGCAGCGTGAACGCGCGGCGGCCCAGCCGCGCCGCGAGCGGGCTGGTGTGGGCGAACCAGCCGGCGTACTCCTCGGCGGCGGCCCACAGCCCGTCGGTGCCGTCGCAGACCCGGTTGACGAACCCGGCGCGGTGCGCCTCGGCGGCGTCGAGCGGCCGGCCGGTGAGCATCAGGTCGAGCAGCAGCTTGCGGGGCACCGCCCGGGCCAGGTGGGCCACGATGATCATCGGGAACAGGCCGGTGCGGATCTCGGGCATCGCGAACCGCGCCCGGTCGGTGGCCAGGAGAATGTCGCACATGCCGGCCAGGCCCATGCCGCCGGCGTAGGCCGGGCCGTCGACCAGCGCGATCATCGGCTTCGGGGCGTCGAGGGCGGCCTTGTGCAGGGCGACGATGTCCTCGGGCCAGGCGTAGGCCTGCTCGGCGGGCATCTGCCGCAGCTGTTTCATCTGCCGCAGGTCGCCGCCGGCGCAGAACGCCGGACCGTTCGCCGCGATCGCCACCGCCCGCACCTCGTCGTCGGCCATCGCGGCGGCCATGGCCGCCAGCAGCGCGGCCGACATGTCCCGGTCCAGCGGGTTGCGCTCCTCGGGCCGGTTCAGGGTGAGCACCGCCAGCGGCCCCCGCCGCGAGCTGACGACCGGATCAGTCATCCGCGATCGCTCCGTCCCCGATCTCCATGCGCAGCAGCCAGGCGTACATCACCTTGCCCAGGTGATCGCTGCGCAGGCTCATCGTGCCGCCGCCGTCCAGGGCGCCGGTGAGCACGAAGTTCAGCGACCGGATGCCGGGCAGCTCATACCGGGTCACGGTGCCCGTCACCAGGTCGCCGTAGTGCTCGGCCACCCGCTGCTCGGTCACCTCCCGCAGCAGGATCTGGTAGCCGGCGTCGTCGTAGGCGACCAGCCCCACGTTGCAGATGTCGCCCTTGTCCCCCGACCGCCCGTGGGCGAGATCGACCACGCGCATCGCTTCAGACCTCCAGCAGCTCGACGGACTGGGACACGTGCTCCCGGGGGATCAGGCACGACCAGATCGCGTACAGCTCCTTCAGCGGCGGCCGCGTGCCCACCCCCGCGACACCGGCCGGGCCGTTGTTGTACAGCGGCACGCTCTCGGTGAACACCTTGCGCGCCTGCTCGGCGTCCGGGCAGCGGGCGGCGTAGCGCACCACGACCTCGGGCAGCTCCGGATCCGTCGGCGGAGGCACCCGGCCCTGAAACATCGACGTGTGCCCCAGGTACTCCACGATCTCCGCGCTGCACCGGAAGTCCGCCGCGGCCAGCCGGTTCTTCAGGAACTCGATGCCCCGCCGGGCCTTGGCCGGGGCGTCGGGCCAGCTGTAGGTGAACACGATCTCCCCCACGAACCCCGCCCGGTAGCCCATGTTCACCTTCAGCGTGTCCGGGCGGGGCTTGCCCGTGCCGCCGGTGATCAGCACCCGGTCCGGCCCCACCTCCTCCAACCGCACCTGGGTGAAGTCGGCGGTCACGTCGGCGGTCAGATAATTGCCCGGGTCCAGGATCTCGTAGACCAGCTGCTCGCTGACCGTGCCGATGTCCACCCGCCCACCGGTGCCCGGGGTCTTGGTCAGCACCGCGGTGCCGTCCTCGCGCACCTCGGCGATCGGATAACCCAGGTCCTCCAGCCCATCCACGCCCTGCCAGTCCGCCGCGTACAGCCCGCCGGTCGCCTGCCCGCCGCACTCGATCGCGTGCGCCACCACCGTCGCCATGCCCAGCCGTTGCCAGTCGTCGGAAGCCCAGCCGAACTCGTGGATCAACGGCCCCAGGTACAGGGCGATGTCGGTCACCCGGCCGCAGATGACGACGTCGGCGCCCAGCCGCAGCGCCTCCACGATCCCCTCGCTGCCGGTGTAGACCGCGGCGTGGGTCAGCCGCTCCCGCACCGTCACCAGCTCCGCGCCGGTGTCCAGATTCGTGAAGCTGACGCCGTCGTCCATCAGCCGGTCGATGTCGCCCTCGATGTCATCCCCGGTCACCACCGCCACCCGCACACCGGACAGGCCCAGCTCCTTGCACAGCTCCAGCACCCGCTCCCCGGCCGCCCGCGGATTCGCCCCACCCGCGTTGCTGATGATCTTCACGCCCTTGCGGACCGCCACCGGCAACGCGCCGCGCAGCAGGTCGATGAGGTCACGGGTGTAGCCGGCCTCCGGGTTCTTGGCCCGCTGCTTGGCCAGGATCGACATCGTCAACTCGGCCAGATGGTCACAACACAGGTAATCGATGTCCGCCCGCTCGATCATCTCCGCCGCCGGCTGCACCCGGTCACCCCAGAACGCCATCCCGGCGCCGAGCCGGACCGTCTTTCCACTCATGCTCTCTCCAGGATCGTGGTCGTGCCGAGAAGGAGGTTCGTCCGTGCGCGTGCGGCCGCTGCGGCTCAGACCATTACGGGCAGCGGCGTGCGGTGGCGGTCCATGTCCTTCCAGCCCAGCGCGTCGTCGGCGATCAGGACGGCCTGGATGTTCGCCGAGCCCTCCCCCGTCTGCCACAACTTGGCGTAGTTCAGGTAGATGCTGACCGGCAGCTCGTCGCTGAACGCCGCGCCGCCGAAGATCTCCGCGCAGGCCTGCGCGGCCCGGTTGCACACCTCGCCGGCGTAGTACTTGGCGATCGAGCTCTCCCGGGTCGCCACCGTGCCGCTGTCGTAACCGGCGGCCGCCGCGTCGACCAGCGCGCGGGCTGCGGCCACCTCGACGGTCATGTCGGCCAGCTGCTTCTTCACCATCTGGAACTCGCCGATCTTCTGACCGAAGGCAACCCGCTGGTCGGCGTACTCCAGCGCCGCGTCCAGGCACGCCTGCGCCAGACCCACCGACCGCGCGGCCACCGACAGCCGGCCGTAGTCCATCGCGTTCATCGCGACGGCGAACCCCTGTCCCTCGGCGCCGAGGACGTGGCTGGCCGGCACCCGGACGTCGGTGAGGGTCACCGAGTTCGTCGGCATGAGCTTCCCGAGCACGCGGCACGGCACCCGGGTCGTCTGGAACCCCGGCGTCGAGGTCTCCACCAGGAACGCCGTCACGCCCTTGTGCCCGGCGGCCGGGTCGGTCTTGGCGTAGACGACCGCGACGTCGGCGACGTTGGCGTTGGTGATCCACATCTTGGCGCCGTTGATCACGTAGTCGTCGCCGTCACGGACCGCCCGGGTGCGCATCGCCCCCAGGAAGTCCGACCCTCCGTCGGGCTCGGTCATCGCGTTGCAGCCGAGCAGCTCCGCCGTCACCAGACCCGGCACGTAGCGCTCGACCAGCTCGGGGCCGCCCCAGTTGGCGATCGTCAGGGGCACCGTGGCCGCCTGCAGGTTCATCGGCGCCGACAACGGCGGATAGACCCACGCGAGGTTCTCCGCCACCTTGGCCAGCGCCCGGAAGCCGGCCCCGTTGCCGCCCAGCCGCTCCGGGAACACGCACCCGAACAGCCCCATCTCGCCCATCTGCGCGTACAGCTCGCGGGGGAAGTCCCCCTGCTCCTCCAGCTGCCGCACCCGCGGGCGCACCTCGCGCAGCCCCCAGTCGCGGACCAGTGCGCCCAGCTCAGCAGCCAGGACCTCACCGGGAACGGCCGTAGCCTGGATCATGTCGCCTCCTTCTGCCGCACGGAGCGGAACAGGAATTAGATAGTTACTGCGAATACGGTTCTGAATCGGAGCGAGACCGCGATCAACCGACCTGCCACCAATTGATCACCCGCGGCATCAATTCCGGATGTCTGTCACGCACCCAGTTCGCGTACTCCTGCATGTGGTCACGCATGGTCCGCTCGGCGACATCGGCGTCGCCGGAAGCAATGGCGTCGGCGATGGCCCGGTGGACCTCGAGAACGTGTTCACGCTTCTCCGGCGGAGAGAGCGCCTCGCCCACGTGCTCGAGGAAGATGTCCTCGAGGGAGACGCTGTAGAGATCGAGCAGCGGATTTCCGGACATGGAGGCGACAGCCCGGTGGAACGGCGCCGACGCCTCGAGGTACGCGGCGTCGTCCGCCACCTCCGTGGACGTGGGATCCGGGAGGGTGCCGATGAGTTCCGTCGCCCGCCGCTGTGCCGCGAGACGTGCCATGACCGGCTCCAGGACCAGTCGGGCGTCGATCAGCTCCGCGAACGTGATGCCTCGCAGGTGGAAGAACAGCGTGGACATCCGCCCGTAGTCGCGAGTTCCCACTTCGATGACCATCGGGCCGCCATTTCGGCCGTGCTTCATTGTGATGACGCCATGCACTTCGAGAACATGCAGCGCCTCGCGCAGCGAACTGCGGCCGACGCCGTACTCCTCGACCATCTGCGCTTCGGGAGGAAGCAGAGTGCCGGGCCGGAGGTTCTCCGAGACAATTCTGTTGACGATTTCCAATGCCAGAGCTTCCGCCACCTTGGCGCCGCGTCTGATCGTGCGCGGGCGCGGACCGGTGGGGCGTGCATCTGCAGGGGTAGACATGCTTTCCAGCGTATTTGCTCTGTGCATGAGTTCTGCCGATCGAGGGGCTCTGACGCCATGACCCAGCTCAGGCATGACGGAGCCCCGGGAGCACCTGGGTACCGAATTCCTCCAGCTGGGCCATGGCCTCGCGGTGCGGCAGGCCGGGCCAGTGGGGCTTGAACACGAAGTGGGTCATGCCGAGCTCGTCGCGCAGCCGGGCCAGCTCGGCGGCGCAGTCCTGCGCGGTCCCGAGGATGAACTGCTCCTCGATGTTCGCCCGCAGCTCCGACCCGTCACCGACCGGGGTGTTCTCCCCCGACAGGCCCCACTTCTTGTACGTCTCGTAGCGGGCGCGGTAGCGGTCCAGTGCCGCCTCCATGCCCGCCTCCCGGGACGGGGCGATGAGCAGCTCACGGCGCAGCGGGAAGTCCCCGCCGGTGGCCAGCCCGTGCTCGTCGCGGGTGTCGAGGAACAGCTTCCGCAGCTGCGCGAGCTCGGCGTGGGAGGGGAAGGGCGGGGCGTACCAGGCATCGCCCATCCGCGCGGCCCGCTTCACCGCGCCGGCGGCCTGCCCGCCGATCCACACCGGCAGCCCGCCGGCCTGCAGCGGGCGCACCGAGGGCTGGGCGCCGTGCACGCTGTGGAAGCGGCCGGCGAAGTCGACCTTCTCCCCGCTCCACAGCGCCTTCACCAGCTCCAGGGACTCCTCGAACCGGGCCACCCGGGTGCCCGGCTCCACCCCGAACGCGTCGAACTCGTGCCCGCTGTAGCCCAGCCCCACCCCGAAGGTCGCCCGGCCGTCGGTGAGCACGTCGAGGGTGGCCATCTGCTCGGCGATGTCGACCGGATTGACCATCGACAGCAGGATGATCCCGGTCGCGACCTGCATCGACGGCGCCACCTGGGCCATGTGGGTCAGCCACGGCACCGGCTGGAAGTAGCGCAGCTCCGAGCCCAGGAAGTGCTGCCCGCACACCATCAGCTCGAAGCCGAGCTCCTCGGCGGTGCGCACCAGCTCCTCGTGCTGCCGGCGCTGCACCCGGGCGTCGACACTGGCGTCGTACACCGACGTGAGCAGGATGCCGAACTTCATGACTCTCCAGGTTTTCTGGCGGGGTTCATCGGGCCGGGGTGCCGAGGTCGGTGGGCAGGGACTGGATGGCCCGCAGCATGGCGCTGCCGGCGTAGGCGGGCTGGTCGTCGAGGAGGCGGGCGTCGGGGAAGCGGCGCAGCAGGGTGGAGAACACGACGTCGCCTTCCAGGCGGGCGAGTGCCGCACCCAGGCAGTGGTGCGCCCCGAAGGCCAGCGACAGGTGCTCGCGCTTGTTGGCGCGGGTGACGTCGAGCCGGTCGGGGTCGTCGAACTTGGCCTCGTCCCGGTTGGCCGCGCCCATCACGATGATCGCGGTCTGCCCGGCGGTGAACCGGGTGCCGTGCAGCTCGAAGTCCTCGGCCACGACCCGGGGCAGGTAGTGGTGCGGGGAGTCATACCGCATCAGCTCGTCCATCGCCCCGGCCACCAGGTCGGGGTGCTCGCGCAGCAGGTCCCACTGGTCGCGGTGGGTCTGCAGGGCGAGGAAGCCGTTGCCCAGCAGGTTGGTGGTGGTCTCGCTGCCGCCGAAGAGGATGAGCAGGTACATCGCGACCAGCTCGTCCTCGGTCATCACCTCCTCCTCCCGGGAGTCGAGCATCAGCTTGGCCAGCTCCGGGCCCTCCCCGGTCCGCCGCACCCGCTCCACGGTCTGCCCGACGTACTCGCGGAAGGCGTCGATGGCCTCGTCGGCCTCGCGCAGCGACTTCTCATCCAGGGAGAACAGCCGCCCCACCGCCTCCGACCACTCCCAGATCAGCTCGCGGTCGGACTGCGGCACCCCGATCAGGTCCACGATCACCCGCACCGGCAGCTTGTTGGCCAGGTGCTTCTTGATGTCCGGCTGCGGCTGGGCGACCATCTCGGCGATCAGGTCATCGACATGGGCCTGCACCGACTCCCGCAGCAACTCCATCCGCCGCGCGGTGAACGCCCGCGCCGCGATCCGCCGCAGCCGCTGGTGCTCCTGACCCTCCTTGCGGGACAGGAAATGGCTCTCGAAGTCCAGCACCTTGAAGAACACCTCGTGCTGCTCGACCGGCAGCCGGCTGATCGTGCCCTCGGCCAGCTCACCGAACCGGTAGGCGTTCTGCCGGATCGGGTACTTCCCGGCCATCACGTCCTTGACGTCGGCATACCGGGTGATCAGCGTCGCCGGCCCACCGTGCCAGCGCACCACCCCCGACCCCTGCCGCCACCGCTGATACATCGGATACGGCCAGGCGATCGTCGCCGGATCGGCAGCGAAGAACGCGGTGATCTCCTCGTCGCGGACCGAGGGGTCAGCAGCGGTGAGCGACATGGTGGTCTCCCTCCTGCGAGAACCGGCCGGGATCAGGAACGGCTGTTCCTGCAGCGAGCTCGTGACGGGCGGTGCTGGCGTTCATGCGAGTTCGAAGAGCGTGGCGTTGGCCATGCCGCCGCCCTCGCACATGGTCTGCAGGCCGTAGCGCAGGCCCTCGCGGCGCATCCGGTGCAGCAGCGTCGTCGCCAGCCGGGCGCCGGTGCCGCCCAGCGGGTGCCCCAGCGCGATCGCCCCGCCCTGCGGGTTGGTGCGCTCGGGGTCGGCGCCGGTGTCCTTGAGCCAGGCCAGCGGCACGCTGGCGAAGGCCTCGTTGACCTCGAACGCGCCGATGTCGGCCAGCGCCACCCCCGAGCGCTTGAGCAGCAGCTCGGTCGCCGGGATCGGCCCGGTGAGCATGAGCACCGGATCCGAGCCGGTGACCACCATGGTGTGCACCCGCGCGATCGGCGTGAGGTTCAGCCGGCGCACCGCCGCCCCGGAGGCGACCAGCAGCGCCGCGGCGCCGTCGGACACCTGACTGGCGAGCGCGGCGGTGAGCCGCCCGCCCTCGCGCAGGGTGTTCAGCGACGCCAGCTTCTCCGGCGTCGTCCCCCGGCGCGGACCCTCGTCGTGCACCAGGTCACCGACCGGGGCGATCTCCTCGGCGAACAGCCCGCCGTCGATCGCGGCCAGCGCCCGGGCGTGGCTCCGCAGCGCGTAGGCCTCCATCTCCTCGCGGGAGATGTCCCACCGCTGCGCGATCAGCTCCGCGCCGCGGAACTGCGAGATCTCCTGATCCCCGTACCGGTCCGCCCACCCCTGCCCGCCGCGCGGGTGGGCCATGCCGTGCTCGAGCCCGACCGTCGTCGGCGAGCCGATCGGCACCTGGCTCATCACCTCGACCCCACCGGCCACGACCAGGTCGCTCACGCCGGCCAGCACCGCCTGCGCGGCGAAGTGCAGCGCCTGCTGCGACGAGCCGCACTGCCGGTCGATCGTCACCGCCGGCACCGACTCCGGGAAGCCGGCCGAGAGCACCGTGGTGCGCCCGATGTTGGACGCCTGCGGCCCCATCTGCCCGACGCAGCCCCACAGCACGTCGTCGACCTCGCCGGGGTCCACCCCGGCCCGCTCGACCAGCGCCCGCAGCACATGCGCCCCCAGATCGGCCGGGTGCACCCCCGACAACCCGCCGTTCCGCTTCCTGACCGGGGACCGCACGGCCCCCACCACGAACGCGTCAGCCATGACCCCTACCTCCGCCCGGAACAAAGTCGGCTAAAGATATGCATACTTTGTTGAGGCCGACGGTAGGGGCTGTTGCTGCTCCTGTCCAGTGTCCGAACCGACGGGCCGGAAGGACCGCCGAAGGTCCCTCCTCGGACGGCGGTCCCGGATCCAGGCGGCGCGTTGCTGTGCTGGTCCGCAGAAGGGGGCCGACCCCATGAAGTGACGGAGGAGGAGGCGCGTCCCTCCGGGGGCGCAGGTGTTGTCCACTTCGCAGGCGACCACCTCATCGGCATGCCGTCCCTCGCCGACGCCGCCGCGTCAGGTGCACGTGCCGCGCAAGCAATCCTTGATCAGCTTGCGTGAGAGCCGGGCGAGCACGGGGGGTGGAGGGACACAGCCCGGTCAGGTGGTGACAAGGTTCGTGACCGAGGATGTCGTCGAGGGTCGCCCGTGACGCTGAGAGGGAGCCGTGTCGCATCTCGGAAGGTCGCACGAAGGACCGGCGACCCCTTCGTTGTCCGAACGACTGCGGAGTCGACGTTGAGCCGGAACGGTGAGGCCGTCACGGCAGCCCACTTCCCCGTGGTGTGGCCGGTTTCGACCCGGTGGTCCGACAACGACATGTTCGGGCACCTGAACAACGCGGTCTACTACCAGTTGTTCGACTCGGCCATCAATGGCTGGCTGGCCCGAGACGCCGGTGTGGACCCCATGACGATGCCGGCGATCGGGGTCGTGGCGGAGTCGGGATGCCGCTTTCTGGCGGAGGCACGCTTTCCTGATCCGCTGGCCGTCGGCATCGCCGTCACGCGACTCGGTCGCAGCAGTGTCACCTACGAGCTCGGCTTGCTCCGTGCGGCATCGAGCGGTGCCGACGACCATGCAACCGGTCAGGTCGTCGCCCTCGGGCACTGGGTGCATGTCTACGTCGACCGGGACAGCGGCAAGCCCACGCCCGTTCCCGACCACATCCGACGCCTGCTCACCACCGCGACGCGGTCGGGCAGCTGAGACCGCGTCCGCGGATTCCGACGAGGTCATGCTCCGCGTGAGGGCGGGCGACACCCTGGGCGGTGTCTTGAGCAGCACCCATGCCGCCATCCGCAGCTACGGCATGCTGCCCCTGACCCTGGGCACCGGATGGAAGCCCCTGCTGCGGCGGGTAGGACAGGCACACGCACACACCACTGCAACCGGTCTGAAGGGTGGCGCTGCGGGAACTCCAACCACTGACTCCCACACTGCCAGGCCGTCATGATCGCGTTCGCGGCGGTCCGCCGACGTTCCGTAAGCCGTTTGACGTGCCCGTTTGAGCGACCGCGGACATCGACGCACGGGTGCGAACACCGCCAACTGCAACCACAACTGCAACTACGCCCGCGGGTCCTTAACCACGCTCATTAGTTGCGACCGAGCGCGAAGGGACCACGCGCCTGCCGGTTCCCGGTCAATGAGGGAGCGCGACCACTAGGGAATATGACACTATTCTAGATCGAAGACGGGAAGCATAAAGCCCTCGTTTTTACTGCCCCTGCCGCGCTCCCTAACACTCACCAGCGCGTGAAAGTACAAGACTCCAGCGCGCGCAACCCTTAGCGACTCAACAGTGGCAAGCTTTAGATTGTCAATGTCAAGTGTAGTTAGGGCAGTATTGGTGATTCCCTCAGCGTCGAAGAGTTTGCCACGAACTAGGCGGTGCGTACTCCGATTGCGCATTGCCTGCGCTTCCTCGTACAAGCCCCCATCCTCGAGGTCGTCTCCCAGTTCAGCCAGCGCCAAGATCCGCGAGATATCAGCACCCTGTTCGATGAGCTTGGGATGCAGGCCGGGCCAGGGGGCATTCTTTGTCGCTTTGCCGAACCAGTACTTTCGAAAGTTCACACCACCTGGGCTGTCTCCAGTCCCGAGGTACTCGTTAGTCGCTACGGCGATCTTGTCGAGCACGTCCAGTGCAGCCCGGGCACCCAACGTCAGGAAGGAGATGGGCTCTCCATAGACTGCATAGTCAAGCGTGTTGGCGTAGGTTCCCGTTTCTGCTGGATGGAGCGCCCAGCCATCAGCGCCCTGCTCGAGCATTGCGAGGCCCTGATAGGCGGTCCGCCGAGCCGCCAGGTAATCGCTCTTGAGGACGTTGGCCGCAGCGAACACCTGCGGCATTCCTTCCTCGCCGGGCTTAGTGAACACTGCCTCGATTGAGACGTCATCGAAGCGCGGGTTGTCACTACCAAGCCCGTCCATCACGGGCGTGAGCGCGAGCCGCTCTCGAGCCACCCATTGGACGTATGGGTCATCCGACACGGCATGTGCCAGGTGACCGTGCGATTCGATCTCCGGGAGGGCATCCCACAGTTCGGCCGCGCCCTCGCCGGCCAGTTCCACCGTCCTGTCTCGATTAGCTTGCGCGATGGCCCGGTACTTCGAGTAGACGGCTGCCAGGTGGCGGCTGGGCCGAGGCTGGACGACAGTGCTCGATGCAAGCTAGCTGCAGCGTTTCCGGCGGCGTTTCCATTTGTCGGGTCGATAGCAACCGCTTCGGCATATTGCTCGAAGGCCTCAAGCCAACGACCCGAAG
Organism: Blastococcus sp. PRF04-17; assembly: GCF_023016265.1. Classification (GTDB taxonomy): domain Bacteria; phylum Actinomycetota; class Actinomycetes; order Mycobacteriales; family Geodermatophilaceae; genus Blastococcus_B. Next base: position 1,949,498 of record NZ_CP095412.1, read on the forward strand.
TTGACAGCATGTTGCCGAGGTTCGTGCGCGCCTGGGTTCGGTGCACGGAGTTGCTGTCCTGGGCGGCGGCCAGGAAGTCCCGCCGCGACGCGCGCAGATCCGAGCGCACGAGCGCTCGCGCTTTGTAATACTCAGCTTGACGCTGTTCCTCGGCAGCTTCCTCCCACGCACGCTTCATGCGTGCGGCCAGCAGGTTTTCCCGCGCGTTTGCGCGATTGTAGCGAGCATGACTAATCCAGGTACTCGACGCTGGAGCGGCCTCGATCAGATTGTCGAGCAGTTCGACGGCGTAGCCTAGCGCTTCTTCGTCAGTGAGATCGCTGGCGAGATTGATGAGCACACTGGTCATGTTGAGCAGCACCAGTGGCGTGTTAGGAGAGTCGAACGTCGCTTCCCGGAAGTCGAGACTCAGGCCACCAATCATTTCAAGGGCTGCGACAGGGTCTTGTTCCCCACGAGCTGCAATCGCAAAGGTTAGCTGCTCGTACGCGGCAAGTGCTTCTTCCGGGTCGGCGGCTGGTTCAACTCCGGCAATCTCCTCCTCATCTGTCATCGCCGGGCGCTCCCCAGGAGGTTTACACCGACCGCGACACCTCCAAGGGCGCGGATCATCTTGCCCTCCGTTCGATCTGATCAATCATCTGGTCCCAGAAATACAGGAAGAAGCCTTGGGGGCTAACACTCTCGTCGTCGCGCCTTTCGCCCAAGGCCATGTCGGTTACTTGGATCGCCGCCGTGTCCCGCTGACGGTCCCAGATGGGCGTGGCCCAACCGTTGTAGCTGTTCGCTGAATAACTGGGCTGGTCGATGCTCCAGGTCAGGCGGTGGTCACCCCAGCCGAGGCCACCCCCTTGGTGAAGTCGAGACCGTAGACGGTCTCGCCGTTGCGCTCGACCCGAATCATCAAACGGTCGCCAAGGGGCTTAACCGTGCAGATGAATCCCCGCTCTCGAAGCTTCTTGGCGCCGTCCGTGAACTGCGTGGTCAGGTAGTCAAAGAGCCGGTCAAGCTCCTCGTACTTGCTCCAATCGGAACGCGCCACCCTGGGCAGGCGTAGCTGAAGAGCGTGTTCGACCACCGGGCCCAGCTCGGCAGGCGGTGTGCCGGCCTCACGAGACCGACCCACCTTCTGCTGCAGCTGCCGGGCGAGCTCTTCAGGCGTGTAGTCACTGGCACGTAGGTAGTTGGTGTGTGGATGCAGCAGGTCGGCCGGAACCCGGACGTTGTCCATGAGTACGGGCAAGACATAGTCGTCGCCTTGCTTGACGGCCGTCATCATGGCGGCCGAGAACTCGTCCATTGGGATCGGCTTAGCCAGGTACTCCGTCGAGATGAAGGGCACGAAGAACCGCGTCTGCGAGCTGTAGACTGCTCGCTGCTGGCGGATAAAGTTGCCACCCCACCAGTCGTTGTTCTTATCTTTGTCATAAAAGACGTTCAGCCCTAGCGACTTGCATGCCTCGACCGTGCGCGCCACATAGTTTCGATGCTCACCGGCGAAGGACACCGCAAGGTCGTAGGGCTTTTCGTTCATGAAACTATTTTACCGCGACGGCTGCCGTGTGGCATGTTGCCTGGATCCGCAGCCGAGTCAGGTTTCTGCGATCTTAGGGAAGGCACTCCAGTCGTCAGCGGGCCGAAGCGCGACAAGCTGAGCGCCCTGACTATTCCAAGCAAAGTGTCACCATTCGCAACAAGGTTGAGGATTTCAGCCATGCACATGCTCGCCCTCGCTTACTACACGTCCCCCTTGCGAGAACTTCCGGGTGAAGAGTCTTTGCCTCGGCGCTGCATACGGACATCTCCAGGGAACCGCTATTCCCAGTCGCGTTGTGTCATCGCCTGCCGCTCACTTCGTTCGGGTCTGGTTGATGCGCTTGATCAAGCGGCTGAAGTTGTCGAGGGTGTCCTGTTCGAGGGCGTCGATCAGGGTGCTGTCGCGCAGCAGCCGGTCGGCGGGCTTGTAGTGGTCGAACTTCTTCTTCTCCAGCCGAGCCAAGCGCTCGACGATGCGGTCGCCGGGCGGCAGGTCCTCCGGCTTGTGGCTGGTGCCGAATGCGGCGTTGTATAGGCGCAGATAGTCGACCTCGGTGAACAGATCCTCGACGTCGCTGTTCGCGCGCTTGGTGACCTCCTGCACCGAGACGAGACGGTCCCTGTTCAGGCGTCCGGCCTTGATGGCGCGCTCTAGGCGACCCGTTCCCTCGGTGCCGGAGTCGATGAGGACGGTGACGTCGACATTGCTTCCGAGGAGGCTGACGAAGGCGGGGATGTTGCCCGCGCCGCCCGCGGTCAGGATGCGCCAGTCCTTATGCAGCGCGGCGCCACCGTCATCCGCAGCGCGACGGCCGATGAGGTCGAGGTAGAGCAGGTCGCTCGGACCCTCGACGAGGAGGTTGGCTTCCCCGATGAACAGGTGCTGGGCGATGTCATAGCCGAGCGCTGCCTGGAGCGGGAAGAGGCTGTCCTCGCGGACGCTGAGAGCTTCCTGGGTGACGACTGCCCCCTTCTTTGGTCCCTGGTCTTCGACGATGCGGACTCGGTCGAGGTGCTCGCTCTCCACCATGAAGGGGCTGTGGGTCGTGTAGAGCACCTGGGCGGCGGGAGCGAGGCGCTCGTTCACGAAGCGCAGGAAGTCGTGCTGGGCGCGTCCATGAAGAGTGAGGGCTGGTTCGTCAAGGAGGACGATGTAGTCCTCGTTCTTCATCTCGAACTCGGTGAAGGCCGCAAGGAACGAGAAGAACCAGCGGAAGCCGGAGGAGCGCTGGGAGAAGTTGTTGGTAAAGTGGTGCCGGGTGTCCTGGACGCGGACGTCGAGCATGTTCTTGACGACCCGAGGTCTGCCCTGAGGGTCGTTCTGGATCTTCCGGTCGAGGTCGAAGGTAACCCGAAGGTTCGGGTTCTGCCTCCAGTAGTTGAAGACTTGTTCCGTCAGGTCGTTGCTCACGGCCTCCATTTCAGATTTGCGCTCTTCGTAGTCATCTCCGCTTAGCGATTCCGGTGTGGTATTGGCCAGAGCGAGGAGTGAGCGAGCCGTCTGGTCGCTCGACGACCCTGCTCGCTCCTCTTCGGACTCGGCGAGCCGGTCGAGGTCGATGCGTCCCTCCAAGACGCTGTAGTCGCTGAAGTAGAAGAACGTCGGAGCACGCAGCAGGCTGATGACCCGCTTGATCGGCCCATTCGGGATCTTCATGGCTTCCAGTTCGCCGAGCAGGGTGTCGAGGGCGGCTTCCGTTGCGTCCTCGTCTTCATCTGTGAGCGAGTTCTTGAGGCTTCTGGCGGTCTCCTCCAGCGCGGTCAGGGTCGGCTGTCCTGACAGTCGGGGAGCGAGAGAGGCTGGGACGCCGCACGCCTGAAGCACGTTGCGGACGGCCGCCAGGTGGTCGAAGTGGATGTTCCACCAGAGCGTGGCATCGCCATACCGGCGGGAGAGGATGACCTCGTCCGACGACAGGACACCGTCTCCGAAGACGGCGCCGATCTTCTTCTTGTCCTCGGGCTCCAGCAGGAACGTGGCTGTGATTGGTGTGACCTGCTCAATGACCTTCGCCCGCTGGTCGGCGGTCTTGAGCCACCGCGGGTAGTCCTCGCTGACGCTGAAAGTCGACGGATGGGCCGGGTGGAGTCGTGCGAGAGCCGTGAGGATGGCGCTCTTGCCAGCCTCATCCATGCCCACCAGGCAGGTGACGTCGTCCTCGACTTGGATGGGGCCGCTGTCCACGATGTTGCGGAACTTGCGGACCTGGAACTGCTGCAGCCTCACGTGTACCCCCCGCGCCTCATCGCTACTGACACCACCTGGCTGGCTGCCCCCTGGCGCCAGCCGCGATCGGGCCGACCGTAACCCCAGGTAACGACAGACCAAGGCCGCATGGCGATGGACCTCGAAGACCTGGCTCACCTGATGCTGCACGATCCGGATACCTGCCGAGCCAGCAGGAGTACGTCAGGCTGGATGGGGTCGCGCAGACCATGCCGCCCCCACCGCGGCACCCTGCTTGGGTGGAGCTCGCGCTTCAGGGAAGAGAGGACGCCACGTGACCGCGCAGCAGGACTGGGCCGAGAAGCAGCTCTTCGAACCGATCGAGGACATGACGGGTATTCACACCCCTCGGCACGTGCTGGCCCGACTGTCCGCCCTGCTCTTCCCTCAGGAAGTTGTGTTCGTCGACGCGCGCTTCGAGGCGCAGGGCCGAAACGCCGACCTGTGGCTGGTCCTCTTCACGGAGGACCTTGTAGCGGTTCTTCAGGGCAACGGCCTGAACGTCATGGCCCCGCCGAGCGCGAGCCACCAGGCGGGCAACGTCACGGTTGTCGTGCTCGCGCGACGCGCACTTGAGTCAGTCGAGATCACCGAGGGCGGGGGCCCGGGCACGGTGGCATGGAACAGCAACCCGGAGTGGCAGACCGGCACCGAGAACCTGACCACGTGGCCGTTCGGTGGCCAACTGATGCTTCGGTACCGGGGTCGGCCAAGTCCCCTACTCCTGCCCTTTAGTGACAAAGCCAAGTTCGAGGAGTTCGTTCCGCAGCTGATGCAGGACCTGGCATCCGACTAACGCAGCCAGTCAGTCCGGACCGTCCGGAACCGTCCTATGCCTGCCCAGCGCCGTCGGCGCGCTCGGGTCAAGCCCACGGACGAGGACACCCGCCGGCCGACTCCCGAGTAAGTCGACGTCGACTCCAACGCCGCGTGAGCGACCCGAGCGCCACACGCGCGCCGTCGGGGAGCCTCAGGTTCGTATTGGTACCCCGTGAGGCTCGAAGCCGGCTGAAGCAGCCGTTGACCGCGGGACTCCCCCGCTTTCGACCGGCACCAGACCCACCGGAGACATCAAGATCACCGTGCCACACACGTCTTGCATCTGCGGTGTCGGGACTCGTTGTGATGGATAGGCAAGCTGCCGCGAGCGGGCCCCAAGGGACAACTTCAGGCATCTGCCGATCCGATCTGGGGCGCAGAGGGCGGCCAACGTCGCGGCTATCTTCACCGCCATGGCGGACTCGACGGACGGAGCCAACCTGCCCGACCAGTTCGGCGGCGAGGTCACCGACTTCGTCTTGGAAATTGTCGGTGCTGGTATCCCGGGAGCCGGGCTCGTGGCCCAGCCCTTCTTCCGAAAGGTGCGCGAGGAGTGGACCCGCCACCGCTCCACCGCCCTCCGCGCAGCGGTGAGCACGTCCGGCCTGACGCTCGAAGACCTCCGCGAGAAGATCACTGAGGACCCTCGCCTGATCCCGTTGGTTACGCGCCTTCTTTACGCGGCCGGGATGAATGGACACGACCGCACCCTCAAGGCCATGGGAGCTGCATTCGGCCGGGCGACACGGGAGCCCGACGCGTGGAGGAGTGCGAGCTGATCCTCACCGCCATCGCCGACCTGACCGGGGATCACGCGCGCACGCTGCAACTGTTGACTACAGAGCCGCCCGAGTTCTCAGGGACGGCCTTGATTTGGACGCCTGAATTGCTCCATCGTCGATCGGCTCTGTCCTCGCGAACGACGATCCTCTGTCTCGCTGCCCTTGTTGCCCGCGGTTTGGTCGAGTCCACGTCTGGCTTCGGCGGCGTAACGGTTTGCCGAATCACCTCCCTCGGCTTTGAAGTTCTGGAGGTCCTCCGTGAGTATGCGGACGACGCATGAGGAGCCGCGGCGCGGTACGGACGCGGGTCTCGAGGAGGCCTGAGGGGCTACATGAGTGCTGGCTTCTTTCACCAGGCCCTCCGGGGCTTCTTCCTTCGGCACGCAGGAGTACCTGGTGTGCGGGGCGTCCTTAGCGGTCTCGGGAGAGCAGTCCAGTCGCGAACCACTGCACGAGCGTTATGGCCAAGGAGACAGCGACGCTGGCTTCCTCGAAGGACACATCTCCCGGCGAAGAAGGCTGCCCGCCGTGTCGGTCGTGCTGGCCGTGCCAGAGCAAGCGCATCATCCCGACGAGTACCTCTCGCGACGGAGCCCCCTCGTGCTCTCGGGCCATGGGCAGGCGCCAGTCCCCCTGCTGCTCAATGTCTCGCAAGACCGTCCCGAGCGTGGCCTTCTCGTTCTTCGGTGACACGACCGCTACTCCAGCGTCTTCCACCGCCAGGATCGCCAGCCGGTACGCCGCGCTTGGGTTGGACTCAATGCCGTAGAGCGCCTCCCAAGCCTTCGCCAGCCTCGTTCCCGCGCGACCGGCTCGCTGCATCACCGAATCTGCGGCGACCTGGACGCCGGCCGGGACCCGGCGGGTAAGCCCCGGTCGCCCCGCCCGCTCACCGACTTCCCAGGCACTGCGGCTGTGACGCAGCACCTCGGCGAGCTCCTCCGCCTTGGCGTGGCCGCCGTGCGCCAGCAGGTAGTCGACGATCTGTAGAGGATGCGGGTGCTCCTGCAGGGCCGCCATCGCGGCCGTCAGGTGCCGGTTTCCCATATCCAGGCTGACCTCGACGGCCCTGAGCGTCGGAAGCGGGATCCGCAGTGTCTGACACATGCGCTCGGCCAGGGCGCTGTCGAGCATGGCGACTGAGCCGCTTCCGTCCCGGTAACTGCGACGGACGGTGATCCCCTGGCGCACCCACGCCCACATCGCGTTGGCCATCCACCCGGGTACACCGTCGTGCAGCGCGTCGTACTCGGCAATCTCCTCGTCGGTGTCGACACCCAGCGGCCGCCAGGTCTGCTCCTCCGTCACGCTCTGAGTCTGCCAAGCCGATCCCACAGCTCGGGATCAGATGGATCCCCGCTTGCGTTGCGAGACACCGATCTACAGCTCAGCAGCTGTCCAGGTGTCCAGCCCTCAGGCGTGTAGGCGCCAGGGCTCGGCTGGCCGACAGCGCGCGACCGTAGCCGCATCGCTCTTCCTGTCCCGGTTTCGGTTGAGCCCATGTGCGTCTTTGCCAGCCGCCTTGAGGAACACCCTTCGGCAGTTGGCGGAATCTCGGCACCTGCTCGTACCGACGCCGCGTCACCGGAGAACACCAAGATCACAAGCCGACACACCTCATGCATCTGCGGTGACGAGACTCGTTGTGACGGATACGCAATGCGCCGCCCCCTACCCGTTCGCACGGGTCGTCCAACGAACTTGACCGGCCCACTTGCGGACGTCGTGTGACGTCGAGGAGCTTCCGCGGAGTTTCGGGGCGCGCGGGGGCTCTTTGTCGTTCGGAGCCCTACGACCCGCCGTTCGCGATCTCCTGTGCCAACTCGGCCAAGTCGAGGCCATCGGTGGGGCCGTAGTCGAGGTCGGCGTAGATCTTCTCGAGCTCGGCCAGGACTTCCGGCTGGGGTCGACCTGAGTGGGTCCGAGCCACTTCCTCGATGCGCTGGAACAGGTTGCCTACGCTGCTGACTCCGTCTTCGTCCAATTCGATCCGGGCCATAGCTGTCACGTTTCCCTTCGTCGCTGGTCCTGTGGTCCCCCTACGCCCGGAAAGGTAGGCCGAAGTACCGACAGAACCGACGAGCCCCCCGACGCTCTGGGGCGTGGGTGGGCTGGTGTCAGATGAAAGGGCCCGTGTGCCAGCCGAAGGTGGCGCACTGGATGGTGCTGTCGACTTCGTTGATGAAGTACGAGCAGGTCACGACACGACCCAGGTTGTCCGCCGACTCGGGAATCTTGCCCCACCACAGGTTCTCGAAGCCCGGCTCGCGACGGACGCCAGCGTAGGGGTTGCGCGCTCTGGCATGGATCCAAATCCAGACGATCAGCTCGATGTCGCCGTAGCCGCGCAGCCCCTCGACGTCCATGAACTCTTCGAACCGAGGTTCAAAGTCGATGAGCCGCCAGCGGCGTGGTGTGTCTTCAGGCACTCAGCTGGCGGATGCGCTCGAGGATGCGGTCGATCGAATCGGGCTGTCCGGGCTGGCCGCGGCGCTCCTCTGCCTTGGTCAGCATCTCCTGCAGACGGTCAGGGTCGATGTCCAGCTCGTCCTCTGCGGCGGCGCCTTCGCTGGAGAAGTACTCCCGCATCCACTCGATCTCGATCCGGGCGCTGGTGCCGGGTTCGCGGTCGAGATCGGCCAGCTTGTACGGCCGCTCGTTGTGCGTCATGTTGATCAGGTCGCGCGATGTGAGCGCGCCGTACCGACTGACGACGTAGCCGATCGTGTTGAGTTGCGCCTCGGACAACTCTCGTGGCTCGGGAGCTGGCGCGCCGTACCTCTCTGCGCCGTAGAACTCGGCGACGACGGGGCCATTGTCCCAGGCCTTGACCGTCTCGGTGAATAGGGGCTCCTCGGTTGCTGCCAGGTGGTGGCCCTGGCAGTAGTAGAGGAGCTTCTGGAGCTTCAGTGTTCCGATGCCGGGAAGACGGGCGCGGAGCGCTCGGGCAACGTCGTGAGCTGACACTGCCATGCCCAAACTGTACTGAGACTCCCTAGTAGCCGGACGCCTCGGCGTGTCATCTTCGAACATGTGTGCGATATTGGCATGCGGTGCCGACAAACCGACGAAGAGCCCCCACCCGATGCCGTCGGGGCGGGGTGGGGGGCTCTGTCGTGATGCCCGCCACGGACTGGACGCCGGAGGGCCCTTGAAGCCGCCTTGAGGGACACCCTTCGCCAGCTGGCGGCAACCCCGCTGCGGCAGCTCCCGCCGACGCCAAGTTCACGGGAGAGCCAAGAAGATCAAGAGGACGCGTCTAATGCACTCGCGGTCCGCAGCGCGTGGTCACGGGTCTCTGGAGACTCGTCCGGAGCCTTGACGGCATGGGAACCAGCGGCAGCCCCGAATACCGCGCGCGACGGCGGGAGCGGGAGCGGCAACGGCGTCAGCAAGTCCAGGCAACCAACCCAGAGGCCCGCTCGGGCCCGGCGGCAGCGGACTTGCAGGGTCCCGAACGGAGGACCGCGGCGACCGCCTGCGGATGGTGCGGTGGGCCGATCACTCCGGCGAGCAGGGGGCCGATCCCGAAGTGGTGCTCGGCCACCTGCCGGCACCGCGCCTGGGAGCAGACCAGGGCCGCGGCCTCGGGCCTGTCCGCGGTCGAGCTCGTCGAGCGGCGCGTCGAGGTCCAGGTTCCTCTCGTGCCCACCCGCCGCGACTGGCCCAGGCTGCTCGGTGAGCTTGTCGGCCAGCTGAACGATGGGCGGGTCTACGACCGCGACCTGCCCGCCCTGGCGCGGGCCTTGGAGCCCGTACTGGAGGCCTACCGGAGACGTGCACACCTCACGGGCGCCCTCGACGTGCGCTGAACCTGAGACTCCAGGACGTCTCCAGTTGGCAGGAGGCGGTCGCTCGAGTCTCCAGTCTCCCGCGTCAACGACCGCAATCCTCGGCTGGAGACGGACTGGGGACGTTCGGCAGGCCACGCCCCCACCGTCGTGCGGCAGCCTTCGCAGCAATGCGCGACTGATCCGGGAGATGTCGACATGGGTAATCCGCAGCCGCTCCGGGAGGTCATGGCCTCCGATCGGCTCCTCCTCACGCCCGAAGATGCCGCGAAGATCCTCCGCGTCGGTCGCACGACGGTGTACGCGCTCATCAAGAGCGGGGATCTCCGTCCCGTACACATCGGCCGCAGCTGCCGACTCACCCGCGCCGAACTCGAGCGATACGTGAACCGGCTTGAAAGTCCCCAGGCCGGTCCACAGCCTCCTCCGGATGCCGCGTGAATCCACAGCGCGCCTACGCATCGGCTGAGCGGTCCCTCAGACTGAGCCTCCTGCAGAGCGCCGAGGGGTAGCGGATGGCGGGACGCGCGTCGAACGGCGAGTCGACGATCTACAAGGGCGCCGACGGACGCTGGCACGGTTACGTCTCCGTCGGGTTCACGCTCGACGGCAAGCTCGACCGCCGGCACGTCAGCAGCAAGAGTCGTGGCGTCGTGGTCGCGAAGGTTCGAGACCTCGAGCGCAAGCGCGACTCCGGGACGGTCGGCGAGACGTCGACCCCGACCGTCGCCTGGTGGCTCGAGCACTGGCTGACCACAATCGCCCCGCGCCGGGTGCGACAGCGAACCTTGGAGAGCTACGAGTCCGCCGTCCGCAGGCACCTCATTCCCGGCATCGGCCGGCACCGCCTCGACCGGCTGCGTCCAGAGCACCTCGACCAGCTCTACACCGCCCTGCTCGACGACGGCTACTCCCCCGCATCCGTGCTCCGGCACCACCGCATCCTGTCCCGGGCCCTCACCGTCGCCGTCCAGCGCGGCCACGTCCCGCGCAACGTCGCCGGCCTGGTCGACCCACCCGCGCAAAGACCCAGCGACATCGCCACCGCCCTCGACCTCGGCGAGGCCCGCGCCGTCCTGGAAGCCGCCGTCTCCGTCCGCAACTCGGCCCGCTGGACCGTCGCTCTCGCTCTCGGCCTGCGCCAGTCCGAGGCGCTCGCGCTGCAGTGGAAGGACATCGACCTGCTCAACAGCACCCTGACGGTCCGGCGCAGCATCCACCGCGTCCGCGGCGGTGGCCTGATCTACGAGGAGCCCAAGAGCAAGCGCAGCCAGCGCACCCTGGCCCTCCCGCTACCGCTCGTCGCCGCCCTGCACGAGCACAGGGCCGCCCAGCTCGGCCAGCGGATGCTGGCCGGCTCTGAGTGGCACGACGAGGACCTGGTCTTCCCCCAGCCCAACGGCCGGCCGATCGACAAGAAGACCGACTACGACGACTGGACCCGGCTGCTGCAGCAGGCCGGCGTCCGGCACGTCCGCCTGCACGACGGACGGCACACCGCCGCCACCCTGCTGCTCAGCGAGAACGTGCACCCGCGGGTAGTCATGGAGCTGCTGGGCCACAGCCAGATGCGCACGACCATGGACATCTACAGCCACGTCATGCCGGCCCTCGCGAGGGAGGCTGCGGACCGGATGGGTGCCCTACTGCTCTCAAGTAAGGGCAGACAAACTGCAACCACAACTGCAACCAGGCGCGAAGCGGTCGAAGGGCAAGTAGAAGAAAGCCCTGCTCAGATGGGTGGAGCTGAGGGGACTCGAACCCCTGACCCCCACACTGCCAGTGTGGTGCGCTACCAGCTGCGCCACAGCCCCTTGCCGGCCCGGTCTGGTGCGTCCGAGCCGGGAGCAACTGTACAGGCCGGGCCGCTCGCGACCGCGCAGGGGTGGCGACACCCGGCGAGGGTGCCGCCACCCAGGTGCGGGCTCCTCATCTCTGCTTCATCTGGCCGATGCGGATGTTGTTGCCGAACGGGTCGCGTAGGCCGAAGTCGATCCCGTAGCCGCGGTCGACCGGCTCCTCGGGCAGGTCGACTCCCCTGGCCTTGAGCTCGACGTGGGTCTTGTAGGCGTCGTCCGTTCGGAAGAACAGCGTGCCGCCCGACGCGCCCTTGGTGAGCAGCGCGCGCACCTCGGCCGCCGTCTCTTCACTCAAGGCCGGCGGGCCCGGCCGCTCGAGCAGGATCTCCCGGTCGGGGGCGCCGGGGACGTTGACGGTGAGCCACCGCATGAAGCCGAGGTCGGCGTCGGTGTGCACCTCCAGGCCCAGCTTGCCCACGTAGAAGTCGAGCGCCTGGTCCTGGTCGAGGACGTAGATCTGCGTGATCCCGATGTTGTTCAGCATGGCCGCAACGCTAGGGACGCTCACTTCCCACGCGCTTCTCCGAAACTGCTCGGCCTCAGCCAGGCCATCGCGAAGCAGGAGGGCACGTCGGGCAGCGGCCCCCGCCGGCGGTAGTCGCTCGGCGGCTCGCCCACGACGTCCCGGAAGACCCGGCTGAAGGTGCCGAGCGACGTGAACCCGACGTCCATGCAGATGTCGGTCACCGACCGGTCGGTCGACCGCAGCAGGAACATCGCCCGCTCGACCCTGCGCCGCTGGAGGTAACGATTGGGCGTCTCGCCGAACGTCGCCCGGAAGGTGCGGATGAAGTGCGCCTCCGAGACGTAGGCGATCCGCGCCAGCGTCGGCACGTCGAGCGGCTCGGCGTACCGGCGGTCCATGACGTCGCGAGCACGCAGCATGCGGAGGTTGGTCTCCTCCACCGCCCGGCTCACGAACCGGATCGAAGCACGTCCGGATCAGAGGTGGACGCCGCGCTCGCGCAGCCAGGTGACCGGGTTGATCCGCTCGCCGTCCTCACCGCCGCGGTGCACCTCGAAGTGCAGGTGCGGGCCGGTCGACTGGCCGCGGTTGCCCAGCAGCGCGATCGTGTCACCGGCGTCCACGTACTGCCCGGGCTCGACGAGGATCTCGTCCATGTGGCCGTAGACCGTGACGTCGCCGTTCTCGTGGAGGATGTAGACGGCCAGGCCGAAGCCGCTGGCGGCGCCGGCGCGCAGCACCACGCCGTCACCGGCGGCGTACTCGGGTGTGCGCATGGGAGCGGCGAGGTCGATGCCGTGGTGGAAGGTGCCCCAGCGCGGCCCGAAGCCACTGGTGAGCCGCGCTCCGGCCACCGGCAGCACGAACTTGGGGCGGGCGGCCTCGATCGCAGCGGCCTCCGCCTCGGCGCGGGCGGCACGCGAGGCGGCACGCGAGGCGGCCACCTCCTGCAGCCGGGCCTGCGCCTCGGCGACGGTGACCGACGCCTGCGGCTTGACCTCGAGGTTCTCGTCCTCGCCGCGCAGCGCCTGCTGCGCGTGGAGCACCGACGTCGCCTCGGCCGAGGCCGCCGGGGCTCCGGTGAGGCTCAGGCCGGCCGCCGCGACGCCGCCGGTCAGCAGCGCGGCCAGCAGGAGGGCGGGACGGCGCGGCGCGGAACCGCGGGGAGGGCGGGCCGGGCGACCGGAACGCGTTACCGCGCCTCGACGGCGGGCCGGACGGACGGCGTCCAGGAGGTCGGTGACGGCCTCCGGGGCGGAACCTGCGTCCATGCACCTGCCTGTCGCCTCGAGGGGAAGACGGCCGATCCGACGTGGTTCGGCTGTCCGTCATACAAACATTCCGTGACGCGTTCGTGACCGGGCGTCCGGCGCGTCTGCCGGGACACGCCGCGCGACCTGTCCCACACTGCTCACGAGTCACAGCTGTTACTGACACGGATGTCATTCCCGCTCGCGCGCTCTGCCCGCCAGTGGTCCTGCTCACGATGCCCGGCGCGGCGTACACCCGAGCGGGTGGCGGCCCGTTTGAGCAGGGGGCGCAGCGGGCAGGATGGTTCTCCCGGCGTGAAGAAATCGCGCCCGCTGCGACAGTTGAAGATTCGATGTCGCGCGCGCGGTTGGACGCCGGACCCATTGCGCGGGGAGCCGCTGGACCCGTGTACTGCTGATCCACCGTCGGCCCGTGACTGGGACGGCCGCGATGAGCCGTGCCCACGACCGAGAGACGGAGGGATGCAGTTGACCCAGCTCCACACCTACTCGCCCCTCCCCTGTCCGCAGGACTGCCGCGCACCCCCGACCTGCCCAACGTCGCGGCGGTCGCCGACACCATCCGCCCGCTCTCCGACGAGACGCTCGCCCAGCACGGCAACCAGGTCCTCGTCCCGACCTACGACCGCTCGCTCCTCACTCCGGCCGTCGTCCACTTCAGCGTGGGCGGGTTCCACCGGTCCCACCAGCTGCTCTACTTCGACGAGGTCGCCGAGCGCGGCATCAGCACCGGCTGGGGCGTGGTCGGCGTCGGCCTGCACAGCCGGAACATGAAGGACGCCCTCGCGCCGCAGGACCACCTCTACACGGTGGTCGAGCGCAGCCCGGACGGCGAGCGGGCCCGGGTCGTCGGCGTCATGATCGACTACCACTTCGCCCCGGACGACCCGGCGACGGTGCTCGACGTCCTCACCGATCCGCGCACCCGCATGGTGTCGCTCACCATCACCGGCAGCGGCTACCGGCTCTGCCCGCAGACCGGCGAGTTCGACCCGGCCGACGTCGACATCCGCTGGGACCTCGAGCACCCGGACCAGCCGCGCACCGTCTTCGGCTTCATCGTCGAGGGCCTCGACCGCCGCCGCCGGGCCGGCCTGCCGCCGTTCACCGTCGTCTCCTGCGACAACATGCACCGCAACGGCGACTGCGCCCGGTCGGCCCTGGTCGGCTACGCCCGGCTCCGCGACGAGGTGCTGGCCCGCTGGATCACCGACCGGGTCGCCTTCCCGAGCAGCATGGTCGACCGGATCACGCCGCACACCACGCCCGAGGAGCGCGAGGCCGTAGCGCAGCGCTACGGCGTGCAGGACAACTGGCCGGTGATCACCGAGCCGTTCTCCCAGTGGGTCATCGAGGACGACTTCTGCAACGGGCGCCCGCCACTGGACCAGGTCGGCGTCCGCTTCGTGCCCGACGTCGCGCGCTACGAGCTCATGAAGACCCGGCTGCTCAACGCCAGCCACTGCGCACTGGGCTACCTCGGCTCGCTGGCCGGCTTCACCAGCATCGACCAGGTCATGGCCGACCCGCTGTTCGCGACCTACGTCGCCCGCATGATGGACGACGAGGTGACGCCGCTCCTGCCGCCGCCCGACGGCATCGACCTCGCGGAGTACAAGCGCACGCTGCTCCAGCGGTTCGCCAACCCGGCGATCGCCGACACGCTCTCCCGGCTCGCCCGCCGCGGGTCGACCAAGATGCCGCACCACCTGCTGCCCACTCTGCGGCAGGCCGTGGCCGAGGACCGGCCGCACGGGCTGCTCACCCTCGCGGTGGCCGGCTGGTTCCGCTACCTGCGCCGCACGGACGAGTACGGGCGGCTGATCCCGATCGACGACCCCCGCGCCGACGAGCTGCAGGCGCGGGCCGCGGCCGGGGGCACCGATCCCCGACCGCTGCTGGCCGACCGGACGATCTTCGGCGACCTGGCCGAGCATCCGGCCTTCGTCGCCGAGCTCGAGCAGGCGCTGGAGCGCATCGAGCGGGACGGCGTCCGGGCCGCGATGACCGGCGCCGTGACCGGTTCGGGAACACTGCGGTCGTGACAGGAGCCGCAACCCACCCCCAGAACACGCGAGAGGAGCAGACCCGAGTGAACGCCGACCCGAGCCCGCTGCTCGAGCGGGTGCAGGTGCTGCTCTGCGACGCCGACGGCAACCTCTTCCCCTCCGAGGAGCCGGCCTTCGACGCGTCGGTGGAGGTCACCAACGCCTTCCTCGCCTCGATCGGCAGCACCCGCCGGTTCACCGCCGAGGAGCTGCGGCTGGCCGCCACCGGCATGAACTTCCGCACCACCGCGCTGCACCTGGCCGCCGCCGAGGGCGTCGAGGACGTCGACGTCGAGCCGTGGGTCCAGGAAGAGAGGCGGGCGGTGTCGGAGCACCTCGCCCGCACCCTCCGCCCGCACCCCGCGACCTCGGCCGCGCTGACGCTGCTCGCCGAGCACCTGCCGCTGGCCGCGGTCAGCTCCAGCGCCTTGGTGCGGCTCGCCGGCTGCTTCACCGCCACCGAGCTCGACGACCTCATCCCGGCCGACCGCCGGTTCAGCGCCGAGGACTCGCTGCCCACGCCGACGAGCAAGCCCGACCCGGCCGTGTACCTGCACGCCTGCGCCGAGCTGGGCATCGCCCCCGAGGCCGGCCTGGCCGTCGAGGACTCCGTCGTCGGCGTCCGGTCGGCCGTGGCCGCCGGGTGCCCCACGATCGGCAACCTGCTGTTCGTGCCGCCCGCCGAGCGGGCCGAGCGGGCCGCCGCGCTGGAGGCGGCCGGCGTCCTGGCCGTCGTCTCCTCGTGGCAGGAGGTGGCCGACCTCCTGCTGCCCACCTCCGACGTCCTGACGGGAGCCGCGCGGTGAACATCGTCTACAGCGCCTTCCGCGGCCACTTCTCCGACAGCCCCCGGGCCATCTACGAAGCGCTGCTCGCCCAGG